>VXOR01000009.1:2644-3087 GCA_009840005.1 Gemmatimonadota bacterium | reverse complement strand
CTCGGATAACTTTCCCTCTTGGTCGCCAGATGGCCGGATCGCCTTTGCGTCCAACCGCGACGGCAACTTTGAGATTTACGTGATGGATTCGGATGGGGACAATCTCCAACGCCTGACCGACCACAAGGCGGGCCCGTCTCCTCCCTCTTGGTCGCCAGATGGCCGGATCGCCTTTGAGACACTCATCGGCACCAACTATGCGATTTACGTGATGGGTTTAGATGGGGGCAGCCCCCAGAACCTGACCAGACACGTGCCCGGCGCTAGGCATCCCTCTTTGTCAGCGGACGGCCAGCGGATCGCCTTCGCGGTGCGCGAGGGCGAAAGCTATGCGATTCGCGTGATGAACGTGGACGGCTCTGATATGATTGGGACGGACGATGACGGAGGGACGGACGATGACGGAGGGACGGACGATGACGGAGGGACGGACGATGACGGAG
>VXOR01000009.1:0-2634 GCA_009840005.1 Gemmatimonadota bacterium | reverse complement strand
GGGACGGACGATGACGGAGGGACGGACGATGACGGAGGGACGGACGATGACGGAGGGACGGACGATGACGGCGCGGTTTCGTTACTTCCCGGAGGGGCGTCAATGGAGTTTGTGTGGATCGAGCCAGGGGTGTTTCAGATGGGGTCGGAGAGAGGGCGGAGCGATGAAAGTCCAGTCCATGAGGTAGAGATTAGTCGTGGTTTTTGGTTGGGGAAATTCGAGGTCACGCAGGAGCAGTGGAAGTCGGTGATGGATGAAGAGCCTTGGGCTGGTTGGGCCATAGTTGAGTCAAATCCACTTCACCCTGCGGTGATTATTTCTTGGGATGAAGTGCAGGAGTTTATCCGGCGTATTAATGAGGACGCGGGCGAGGGGTTGTATCGTCTTCCGACAGAAGCGGAGTGGGAGTATGCGTGTCGAGCGGGAACGCAAACGCGGTGGTCTTTTGGGGATGACGAGAGCCTACTGCCGGAGTATGCGTGGTATTATGGTAATAATTATTTTACCGAAGGAGCAAAAGAGGTAGGTGGTAAGTTGCCGAATCCTTGGGGCCTGTATGACATGCACGGGAATGTTTGGGAGTGGGTTCAGGATTGGTATGACGAGGATTATTATAGTAGCTCGGTTCGCAACGATCCGCAGGGGCCTACATCCGGCCTTGGTCGCGTCATCCGGGGTGGTCACTTCGGCCATATCGACGGTGTGCGGTCGGCATATCGTCACCTCCGCTTTCTTGATTCCCGTAGCTATACCGTTGGTGTACGCCTGCTCAAGATCGCGGGGGATTGATCGCTTAATGTCTTAACCAATCACGCCATCTCTGTCTCAATCTGCGCGGCGGTTTTCATTGTGCCGCGCAGATTTTTTGTTCAACAGTAAAGGAGGCCTACTATGACCACGTTTAGCAAAGGCCTAATGATTGCCCTTCCCCTCTGCTTGCTGCTCGCTCTGAACACTTCTTTCGCCCAAGAGGATTCCTAGGAGACGGTTGCTGTCTATATGGTGGATCCTATAGACGAGAAAGTGTCGCTGGGAGTTCGGGATTACTATGGAGATTTTTCTCTACTATGTCATCTATGTGCAATGCTATAAATCCGAACGCGATGCGGTCGCGATGGGCCGCTTTAGGTGCATTTGTCCTATTGATCCTGAGCGTCTATCAGTGCGGCGAGGGGCCCGTTGCGACCGGGCATCAAGAGCCGGTGTTGGCGGCGCGGTCGTTGGTGTTCGTGTTGGATTTGTCGGGGAGTATGGACGATGCGGCGGGGGACGGGAGGACGCGGCTAGAAGCGGCCAAAGCGGCGTTGGCGCAGGTGTTGGTGCAAGCGCCGACGAATGGGTCGCATGAGTATGCGCTGACGACGTTTGGCGGGGGGTGTGATGTGGAGGTGCCGATTGATTTTACCGGTTTTACCGACGATCCGCAGCGGGTGGTGGATTATTCGGCAGGGTTGCATGCCGACGGGAGTACGCCACTGGCTGAGGCTTTGCAACGGGGGCAGCACTTGGCCCTTGATGAAGCGTCGAGTGAAGATATTTTGCTGGTGCTGCTGTCGGATGGGGAGGAAACATGTAGTGGCGATCCAGTGGGGCGGGCGGGATTAATCGAGCAGGGGGTGTGGGCCAAGGCAAATGCGGCGACCGGGACGTTGGCCAAGGTGATTTCGGTGAATGCGATTGGGTTTGGGGTGGCACAGGGCAGTAATGCGGATCAGCAGATTCAGGCGATTGCCAAGGAGTCTGGGGGCAATTACTTCCGGGCGAGCAAGACGGCGGATTTGGCTGCGGCGTTGGGTCAGGCGTCGGGGTTGTCGCAGACGCGGGTGCCGACGTTATCTGGGCAGGTGACGGATGCGGAAGGCCATCCGATTCAGGGGGCGTTGGTGCAGTTGCGGGATTTGCGGGAAAATACGGATGCGAATGGGCGGTATTTGTTTCCGAATAATGCGGGGGTGCAGGGGGTGGATAGTTTGATTGTAACGGCCGCCGGGTATGTTCGGTTTGAGGCTGAGGTGTATTTGTTTGACGTGGATAAGGAGTTTGATGTGGAATTGATGTTTGATGCGTTTGATGCGGCCACGTTTCCGGTGGCTGCGGCGAGTGTGGAGTCGGGTGTTGTAGAGTCGGGAGATCAGGTTACGCTGTGGGGGGATGAGAGTAGCGACCCGGTGGGGGGACAGCTGACGTATCACTGGTCGCAGTTGCCGGGCAACCCGTTTCCAGTGTCATTTTCGCATAATGATTCAGAGAGTGCGTTTGCGGTGCAGGCGACGCTGACAGACTTGGGTATCTATCAGTTTGTGTTGGAGGTGGAGAATGAGGCGGGATTGCGGAGTATGCCGGATACGGTGATGGTACGGGTCATGGAAGGGTCGTTTTCGCTTCCGGTGGCTGCGGCGAGTGTGGAGTCGGGTGTTGTAGAGCCGGGAGATCAGGTTACGCTGTGGGGGGATGAGAGTATCGACCCGGCGGGGGGACGGCTGACGTATCACTGGTCGCAGTTGCCGGGCAATCCGTTTCCAGTGTCGTTTTCGCATAATGACTCAGAGAGTGCGTTTGCGGTGCAGGCGACGCTGACGGACTTGGGTATCTATCAGTTTGTGTTGGAGGTGGAGAATGAGGCGGGATTGCGGA
>VXOR01000075.1 GCA_009840005.1 Gemmatimonadota bacterium | reverse complement strand
TATCTGTTTGAGTGCACAAATAAGATAGGCGAGGGATCGCCATCGACGAAAAAAAATCACACATCACGTGTAACCATTGGTTAATATAGCAACCCTAAATGATTTGAGAGTATGGAATTAATCGGCACCATCTCTGCGGCCTATAGGAGTCATTCCCGCGCAAGCGGGAATCCAGTCTTGAATGATGTAGGATTGCTATAGGATACGGATGCAGCATGTACTTCAGAGAGAATGCAGTGCATAAGCCTCCTCCAGAATTTGTGATCGGGCGTTTCAGCCTTGCGTTGCTTATTCCACCGCCACCAATTGCTCGGTCATGGCCCCTTCCCGCGTCAGCGCATACACCACGAGATTGACGCCCAAGTTATGCACCAACGGCTCCTCGGCACTGGTGAGAAACGGACTATTGGCCACATCCAAATCCTCCTGCTCCCGTTCGGCAGTTCCCGCCCAGAAATCGGCGTAGCCCCGCATCGAATATATCCCTACCAACTGTTCCCCTACGACTATGCCCTCCAAATAGTCCGGGGTGAGCGGCACCCCTATTGAATAGTGCATATCGCGCATCCCGCGTGGAAGACTCTCCACACTGTAAAAGCAATGATAAATCGGATGGGTTAGTTCTAAGCGGGTAAATTGCCAGTCCTTCCATTCTTGATAGCCCACCGCCTCGAAACTGGCGCGAATGAGCGAACGCAGCGCCGGAATGTCTAATTCGTCGTCGCTGTAATCGTGCAACAAGTTGCTCACAATATCCGCAAACAAGAACCCACCCGCAATCAAATACGCCCCCAAATTGGCCGCCTCGGTCTCAGTAAACTCAAAGGGCGCACTCGCCGTCAGGAGGACGAAGGGCACCTGCAAAAGCTGCGGATCGTCGAGCCGAACCGCGTCATGCAATTCGACGTGAACCTGCGTACTGGCGACCATCTTATCGGCCAACCCTTGCAACATCTGTTTTTCTGCCAGTTGGCGCGTCTGATACAGTCGGCGCGATGTTTCCGACTCAGCCCGGTCAATGGAAGGACTATAAACGCTAGACAAATAGAGGAAGCCTTTGAGATTGCGCCGATCTTTTGGATCGACAACCACCATCGCCCGATGACGACCCGTGTCCAAGGCTTGCACATCCATCAGTTCCAAGGACAAGTCAATCTCATCCGCCCCTTGCCGCGTCCCTTCCAGTGCCCCAGCCCGCAGGTGTGGTCCAATGTGCCGCACCGGGAAATCCGGCACGGGCAACACCTGCTGTTCCGGCAGCGCCGCAGTAGGCAGCCGAAGAGCCGATGACTTGAACACCGGCAGCGGGCGCAACGCCGAGGGAGCCGGCCGCATCGCCACAACCGGGGCCGCTTGTAGGGCCGGACGGCGCACCAAGGGACGCTGGAGATATCTTTGGCGGCGGGTGAGGGTGCGCTGCGGCGGTGGCTGTTTGGCGAACTTCACCATGATCGGCAGTAGCACGGGAAATTGAGTAACTCGCTCACGGTGCGTGATACCGAAAAGTAGCAGTAGATGCAAGACCAGCGACAACACCACGCAGCTTTGCAGCTTCCTATTTTTGCGGAACGGGACTTTCCATGGCCGTTTCATCGGCTTATGCCTCTCTCTTGTCGGCAGAGCTACCCATTCAATCGCTCGTCTTGGTCTGGTTGGACAAAATATATATACCACTGCCCCCACCGCACACCGCATTCTCCAGCACGGCCAAGTCTAGATCACCGTCTCCATCCACATCGCCTTCTTGTGCAAAATCCCAAGTGACAGCACTGAGACGAGCAGTGTATAGCAACGACAGAGCGATCAAGGCGACCAACCCACCGGATCGTAAGGCATATTTCACTGCCGACGCAGGAAAAGTACCTTTCTGATGTAGCAGAACTTGATTCATAGAGCACCATCAGCCATCATCTTTTGTATATCCTCTACTTGCTCTATCTGGCCTAGTTGACGGAACATTTCCTGCGCCTGTTTCCAGTTCAATATCGCGTCGTAGTGCTTTCCCCAATCCGCGTACATAATGCCCAACCACACGTAAGCGACAGCACACGCCTCGTCGTTGCCTAGGCTCTTTTGGCAGGTCAGGCATCGGCGATACATTGGCTCGGCGCACTCGAACGCACCCTCGGCACAAAACAGATCGCCTAAGATCCCTGCCTGCCAAGCAATGCCCTGTATATGCTCTATTTCCTCGAACAACTGTAAAGCTCGGTGCGCCATCTCTTTCGCACTCTGGTACTCTTGACGCTGCTGATATATGATGCTCAGATGGCCAGCGGCGTCGGCTTGGTTGCGCTTGTGTCCCAACCGCTCCTGCACGGATAGGGCTTGCCGATACATGGATTCGGCCTCGTCGAGCCGCCCCGTCTGAAGGTAAATTTGTCCCAAGGTGCCATATTCAAGCCCCAGCCCCTCAAGGCGACCAAGCGGTTCGTCTATGGCCAGTGCTTTATGCAGCAATTCTTCGGCATGAGCCATTTCGCCGCGAGCCATGTACACGCGAGCGAGGCTTTGGTACTGGTTGGCCATACCAGCGCGGTTGTCTATGGCTTGGTATGTATTCAGGGATTCCTCTAGATATTCCAGTGCGCGGTCTAACTGGTCGCGGGCAAAAAACAGATTGCCCATGTTGCAGTAGTCCACGGCGCGTCCAGCCTTATCGGCCAATTCTTCGCGCAAATGCAAGGCATAGCCGTACAGGCGCTCGGCATCAGCAAAATCGCCCTGCATGTGCGCCAGAAATCCTAGGTTGCTGTAGTTGTCGGCCAAGCGCCCCCGGTCTTCATTCATCTTGTTTATTTCGTAGGATGCCATGAGCAGCTCCCACGCCTTTGCCAAGTTGCCTTGCACCTCACACAACAGACCCCAGCCGCTATAGGCGTCGGCCTCTAATTGGGCATTTCCCAACTTTTCGGCCAAGACGCGGGCACGCTGGTAGGCGGCCTCCGCCCGGTCGAGTTGGCCAGCTCTTTTATGTAGATGGCCCAATTGAAGATGGGCCGCTGCTATCCCCTGTTTATCCTCGTTTGCTTCCGCTTGGGCTAGCGCTTCAAGGACCTTCTCTTCTTCTGGTTTTAGGCGACTCATGGGATTCGCGCTTCACTCGATTCGGCCCATGTCGGGTGATGGTCCAACAATATCCGCAGGTCGCGCAGTCGGCTGGTGGACCCGTGCATATAGGCATGGTGAAATTCTATTAGGTCTCTCAGCAGAGTCTCTTCGGGCAGGAGAGGATCCGGCCAGATACTGGCGTACCAGAAGTGGAACAGTAACAACTTGGGATCACTGTGTTTCCGTTCCATGTACCGCATGGCTCGCTGGGGGGCGAGCGTCTCTTCGCGTGCTTTAATCGGGTCGGAAAAATCGTGGTAGTGATAGAGGTGATAGGCCCTAGCCTCCGGTACAAAGCAGGGGCGACATCCGTGCTGTTGCAACCGATACGCCAAGTCCCATCCTTCGCTAAAGGCCATGTCAGGATCAAAACCGCCTACCGCCAAAAAAGCCTCCCGCAAAACCGCGCCGTTGTTTGGGAAAAAGCCTAGCCAACCAATAGGTGAATCGGGATGCTGTACAAAGAGTTCGGTGATCTGTTCCTGTAGAGTCTCAAGTTCGGGGAAGGGATACCAGCCAATCACGGCACGGCCTTCGATGCGGTCAAAGGCTCCGAGGACCATATCCTCAGTAAGGATCAAATCCTGCCGATGGATGCGGAGGTACTCGCGTACTACGCTCGGCGTCTTATCCGCCATCGGCGTACCCCGTTGGGGATCTTGCAGATATTCCAAACCGGGCAGACTGTATCCGGCACCGCACAACAGAGACGCTCGTCCGCCCTGTTTTAGTGCTTCGATATGGCCTTGGAGCCATTGCGGATGCGGCAGAGCGTCGCCGTCCAAGAAGGCGACGAATGCTCCGGCGGCGGCCTCCACACCCCGGTTGCGAGCCATACAACGCCCTTCGTTGGGCCGCAGGCGAACGATCTTTAGGTCCATCTGGCGACTCACCTCGGCGAGCATCTCGGCGGTCCCATCGCTACAGCCGTCATCTACGACCACGACTTCGAAATGTGCAACCGACGCGATCTGCCCGCGCAATCCGGCCAATACTAGCCGCAGGCGTTCCTGCTGGTTGTGGGTGGTAACGACGACAGAAATATCCATCTCAGATGCACTCCATGACGAGCCGGCACTCGTATTGTATGCCATCCGGCACGTGGGATTGCGGCCCCGACGCCGTCTCGCGCCAAGCCAACAGTTGCGGTAGGGACTTGACCGAGTTGGAACACACCACGCGGTGGCAATCCAACTGGCCAAAGTAAAAATCGACAAAGCGATCGCCGAAATCGGCGATGTGGCGGCGCAGCGCAGCGTCGGCGACATTGTCCTCAGTCGTCGCCTGAGAGCCAATGACAATACCGTGGAACTCCACCGGCACCCAACCACGCCCCGGCGCAAAGACTTCCGCCCAAGTGTGCCCAAAGATAATGTCTTCATAGGTCGCCCATTCAAAACGACCAGCGCCTGTGGGATAAACAGCTAGGGCACCAGTGACCTCCCGCGCCGCGATCGATCCCCTGTAGGCGACACAGGGCGATAAAGGCATTGGACAGGGTGATGCAGTGGCCGCCATTGTCGTTCAACACGGCGTGAATGCAAGAGGCCAAGTCCTGCGATTGCTCTTTGGTTTTTTTAAAGCGCTTGGTCTCGGCCAATTGGCGGTAGATGCGCCGCGCCTTTTCCAACGGGTCTTCTACGCTATCTAGGTCCAGTTCGGCAAAAAAGCTTTGCACCGTTGCCGCTTGTGCCAACTTGGGATCGATTTCGCTGTAGCGGCGGTACTCATCCGCTGTCAGCGAGGTCGGACCTGTTGGTCCCGTGCGGCCTTCTACGGTCAACTCACAGGTGTAGGAAAACTCCACCGAGGCCGAAGCGGCCTCCTTCACTCGGACGGGATAGCCGTAGAAAAAACCGGCCTGCGGAGCAAAGCACGTGTGCAAATCGTCTGGCGCCCAGGCGCGTAACTCGATATCCCCCTGATGTGGAGTAGATATGGGATAGGGAAGAAAGAGCCGGGCCTCTATGTCGGACGGCAGGGTTGATGGATAGAGTCGATACGTATAGGTGAGGCGGTAACGCTGACGATCCCGGTGCAGCGCGATGTGGCCATTCACAGGATAAAAAAAATCGCGGCGTTTTGCTTCGAGGGCGCGGTAATCGCTTTCAAAGAACACAGGCTCGTGGTCGTAGAGCCAGTTCCAAGAATCCGCCCGGTCAAAGACCACCTCGCGGCCCTGCCGGATGTGCGGCAGACCCCGATGCAAGTTGCGGTGCAACAAGGTGCGAATCGCTTCAACACCAAGGTCGGCCGGAGTGCTCTGATTGAGGTGGTGGATAAATTCGGGCTCGGGCATCTGATAGGCCGGCTCTATCTGGTGGGCAGAACGCTGATCTGCAAAAAAAGCGTCGATCACATCGGCCGCGGCCTCGCCCCCGTCCCATTCCCTAATGTGTGCGGCAAAGGCCCGGCAAAGTGGGGCGAACTCGCTGTGCCGAACCAAGAGATTGTCTATGGCCTCCAACAGAGGGTCCACCCGGAAAAACTCGTCCCAGTTGAGTTTGTATCCCAAGCCAAGGTCGCGCACTCGGTTGAGGTGGTACTCTTGGTCCAAGTGCTCGGGCGCACCGATCACGGGTACGCCTTGGCGCAAGGCGTGGTAGATGGAACCAATGCCGCCAATACCCACGAAGAGCGCCGCCCGAGCCAAGACCCAAGCCGCCGGCACAAAGTCAACGACGCGGATATTAGGAGCAGCCACCTGTCCCGACCAACGACCCGCTGTGGTGACTAAGACGCGGTAGGGTTTATCGGCCATGCGGGGCAGCACCGCGTCGAGAAAACCGGGATAGGCCCCGGTGCTGCCGCAGTTGAAATAGACTAGCGGTAACGAATCGTCCCAATCATCCAATTCCGC
This sequence comes from Gemmatimonadota bacterium, assembly GCA_009840005.1. Next base: position 8,699 of record VXOR01000075.1, on the reverse strand, counting down.
GACGGGGCGGGGCCGCGGCGACTCGATCAATGGCCCTACATAGCAATAGTGAGCGGGCGTATCTTCACCCGGCGGGTGAAACGGGGGCACATCGGCCACCAAATAGAGGATATGGTGCGGCGCAAAGGCTGGGACGTTATTGAGTGCGTATTCGTCGAATGGCTCGTCCCCCAAAGAAAGGCTCGTTGGCAGGCGGATGGGAAAAGGATAGTCTGGTTGGTTGTAAGCCGCCTCAATCAGGGCTATATCCACCCCTTCAAGAGAGGCGGTGAGCCGCAAAGTGGGGCGCATGTCGGCCAGCGCGAGGGCCGGGCGGAGCCGCCGGATGAGCGTACGTTCGGCTTGCACACAGCGGTCTATCCATTCGGCGTTATAGTAGCCGTAGTCGCTGCGGGACACGTACTCATCCATGCGGCTTTGCGGCATGGTATCGATCTCGTACACTGGAAATCCCTCGTCGGCGATGCGGGCGGTGTGTGGCCCGACCCCGGCGAACTCGACCGGGTAGCCGCGCGCCCGCAATGACCGCCCTACGACCAGCGGACGGATGGTGTGGGCCAAACAATAGCCGTGAAAAAAGATCAACACCGGATACTCGTGGCGCGACAGGCCTGCAACCGTGCCGGCCCGTTGCAGACGGACGCTCAAATGCTGCAAGCCAGCCGCTAGGTGTTGGCGCAATGTTTCCAGCATGTCCGTTCCCCTATTCTATTTTGACCATCTTGCGGATGCGCGCCTGCTCGCCCACCTGCAACCGATACAAATAGACTCCGGCGGCGACGGATTGCCCCTGTCCATCTCGCCCATCCCACGTCAGTCGATGTTCACCAGCGGGCAGCGGCCCCGTCCATATTCGCTGCATCGGCTGTCCCAGGACATTATAGATGGTTAAGTCCACGTCCTTGGCTCCGGCGGGCACAACTAAGGGGATGGTCGTGGCCGGATTGAACGGGTTGGGGTAGTTAGCACCGAGGGCAAAGGCCGCTGGCGTGGCCGCTGTCTCGGCAGCAATAGCAGTCGCCGGAACACCTTGGTTGAGAAAGACGAAGGCCCCGCCCGGACCGCCTTCAATACTCCGCCCTAACACCACCAGATCGGTCGCCCCATCGCCGTTGAGATCGCCGGCAAGGACCTCGCTGCCCATACCCGGCAGCCGATAACGGCCTTCAACGACGGGTATGCCATCGCGCTGGCCAACCAGCACCACCAGCGCCGGGCCAGTCGCCAAGTTGCCATCCACCACGGCCAAATCTTGCAGTCCATCGCCGTTGAGGTCGCTGGCAATGGCGCGATGCGGCAAGATCGCCTGCGGATTGAGCAGGGTATGGCGTTCCACTCCACCCGAAGCATCCACCCGCCACAGCGCCAAGCCGTGGCGGGAGATGGAGGCGACAGCAGGATCGAATTGTAGATTCCGATCCACAGCACCGATTAACTCTACTTCTCCATCGCCATTGAAGTCGGTGAGCAGGTGCAGGTCAGCGGGATGTATTTCGGCTTCTAAAAAAAGCGGTGGCTCCTCGCTAGCGGCCCAAGGCAGGGTCAAAGTCAATTGCCAAGACTCCAGAGACGCATAGCCCGCTCGGTACCATAGCAGGCGTACGGCCTCGCCCAATGGTTGCCCGCTCAGCACAAGAGGGAAGAAATCCTCCTCGCTATCAAGGGTAAACCGATCGCGGCGGACAAACCCATCGTCGCCGTCATTGAACCACACAGTCACTTTGGACCATGGATCGTCATTCTCTTGGATCAATAGATCCGCATCGCCATCGCCATCGCCATCAACTAGGCCAAGCAAATAGACATCGGACTGTTGCAACATAGGCTCAAAGCCGTCCTTGCCCCGATTATGCCACAGTTCAAGGAGATCATTATCTTGAACGGCCAGATCGAGGAGCCCATCCCCGTCGAAATCACCCCCTCTGACTCTGGGCAGGCCATCGGTCGGCCCTACTTGTACCTCTCGGGTAGAAACAAAGCCACCCAAACCATCGTTGAATGCCACCGTCCAGCCCCAGTGGCTTCCAGGCAGACCCCCGGTCGCGATCTCGCCGGTCCAAGTCACCACCAGATCCCCATCGCCATCCCCATCTATATCGCCCAAAATGCCGTTGGTCTCCCCTGGGCTCGATACTCCTACTTCCTCGCCGACGGGAAAAAAGTCGGGTGCGGTGAACAGAGCATTGGACAACCCCGCCTCCACAACCACCTCCTGCGGCTGCAACTCGCCCAGCAGCAACTCTTCGGCCCCCGTCAGTTGAATCCAATCCACTTCTACAAACTCGGGATGGTCGGTCGGCCCCTCGGCGTGGTCGTTTAAGGCCAAGTCGATAACAAAATTAAAGAGGGTGTCCTGCCAGGTGATCTCCACTTCTGGGTTCGCGGCTGCCGCTGCTTGCCAAGCCCGTAGGTCGAAAGTGATGTTTTCCCATGCCGTCGGATAGCGTTGAAGACGGCCCAACTGACCACCGACTATTAATCTGCCAATGCCAGTGTCGAGGAAGCGTTTGTACGAGACATTGAACCACCGCATCTGAATCTTCCCCTCGGTGGGGCTATGGTGTATGATGCGCAGCCGTAGGGTGACCCGGTCAAACAAAGCCGAGTCTTCGCCAATCGGCGGGGAGTTCAATAGAATGGCCGGGTATTGCGCGTTCGACACCGGCGCAATGCGCCAGACGCCGTCTTCGACTTCGCTATATACCGAGGTATGCTTACCCCCATATTTGCCTAAGATGCCCTCTCTGGCAGCCCAACCCCAAGTCGTGCCGTCGTCGAAATCCCATGTCAAGGCGAAAGCTCCAAGCGGAGCCGCCAACAATCCAATAACAATGAGCAAGCAGCGCATAATGCACCTCCAGAGTCGGTGGGTGGTATATGTCGAGCGACAGACGTAGTAAAACAGAGGACTACCAGCCAACGGGACACCGGCCTAGAGTGCCCCGTTGGCTTACGACCTCAGCAGGAGCAGGAGTAGGATCCTTCCTGTTGACAGGAATAACTTGACGCCGAGTGGCACCATTTTGCCCTGTTCCACCCTGTGGGATTCCCATTGTGATCAAACCGACATGGGCTATCTGTCATACAAATCCATGAGCAATTTTTGCTCGTTCCGGCCCCTTCGGGTATTCCGTAGCAGTAACCAGTCTGCGTCCGCTCGGCTGTCCCAAACACCACCGCCAACCCAGCCACCACACTGCCCAACCACCCCAAGGCCAAGCCCTGGCGCGGCTCTACGTGGCCGCTCGACGACGTAGCGAACTCAACCAGCGGGGCCAGCAGCGACGCTTCCAAAACAAACGTGAGAGATTGCATGATTCATTTCTCCTTGAAAGAGTAGAAAAAGGATCAGCAAACCGTTGTGGTTGCTGACTTGAAACTACATGTGCTCCGTATGATATACCTCCTTTCTGGGCCGTAACGGTCTCAAGAGCCTTCGCTAGGCTGTGTTTGGCCAAAACCCCGAGCGAATTCCCAAGCCGGCGGCCACCCCACCCCCAAGTCCACCACTTTCCCCTCGGTATCGATCTGATACACCGTAGGCACCCCGGGGGTTTTGTATGCCCGTGAAATAGCACCAGCCGAGTCAATCAACACCGGGTACGTAAAGGAATAGGTCTCCCTGATCTTCCGAGCACCCTCTTCTCCTGTGCAAATGAACACGAGTTGTTGATCCGCATTCAGTTCAAAGGCTTCAAGCTGCTTGTTTAATTTTTTGCAATACGGACATTCCGAGGTAACAAAAACGAGCAGGGCAGACTTTCCCTGTAAAGTGCTGAGTTCCACAATGCCGCCCTCCACCGCCGGCAGCGCGAAGTCCGGCGCGGCCTCCCCCGGTCGCAGCACCTCGGACGGAGGATTAGCTGAGGGGGCAGTCCAGACCACCGGAGAGATGGACGAAGAAGAAGGACGCAGCACCAAAAAGAGCACGACCGCCGCACAGGCCACCACCGTCCACACCACCGGACGACGCAAGAGCGTTACAAAGGACATGGCTCAGGCCCCCCCTCCGGCAATGCCTATTACGGCAACAGCGGGCAGGCCGCCGGTAGCGGCTTTGGCCACTTTGCCTTCGGCATCCACCCATACGGCGGTAGGAAAAGCGTTTACCTCAAAAGGCGGATTAGCCGTCAACAGGAAATCAAAGGCGACGGGAAACGAAAAACTGTGTTCCTCAACTTTGTCTCGCATCGCTTGCCGGTCGCCCGATGCAATGAACAGGACATGCACCCCCTGCACCTGCGAGGCACGCAGCAGGTGGGGATAGATCGTCTCGCAGGCCCGGCAAGTAGGGTCGGCGAAAATGAGCAGATAGGGCTCGCCCGCAAACGGCGCGTTGGAAACCGTGCCCGTGCCCGTCAGACTTTCCAGTTCCAGCACGGTCGCTTGCGTACCCAACAAATCCCAAAACTCCACATCCAGCGGATCAATGGGAGGCGGATGGACGATCTTGGCCGCCAAGAAAGTACACATTCCCAACAAGATGCCGGTAGCCACGATCAGGGCCGTAGCCCAGCGATTGGGTTTGAGCGCGTTCATAGGTTTGCCTCCTTCTCCAGCGGATGCTCTCGCACCCACGCCGCCGCCCTGTTGAGCTGTTCGACCAAGCCCCCGGCCGAAAAAGTGGCCCCACTGATCCCATCGACATTGGCCTCAATAGCCAATTCCTCGGCCACTGGGCGACCCGCGAATTGACGCAGAAACCGTGCAGTATCAATCCGCTCGCCGCGCACCTCCCAATAATCGAGCAAGAGCACCTGCACCAGCGCGTCGCCCTTGGCATCGTACAGCGCGGCAGCCAGCACGTCCCGGCACACGCTACAGGCGATATCGTGGCGGAACAGCACCAGCCGATACACCGCTTGGTCGCCGCGCACGACTTGGTAGGCGGCCACGAGGCCAGAAGTCGGTTCCGGCTCGGCAGCCCAGACCGGTTGGAGTTGGAGCGTACTGTCGGATACGACTTGGCGCACTTGCGCCAACAGTTCTTTAGAGGACGGCACGGGCACCAAGGGCTTGGGCTGCAACTGTTGTACCCGCTCGTCTATTGATTGATAGCGACTCGCCAACAGGAAAAAGGTCGGCAGCAACACAACCAACAAGACGCCAAAGGCCATCATTACCGGGTCTTTTCTATCCCGATTCATAGGTCCCCCACTAAGACGGTAGCCACGGAGAAAACAACTCGATCAGGGGTTGGATCACACTGCCGCCCAAGATCACGGTCAATACCCCAGCGACGGCAATGATCGGCGCAAACGGTACAGCCAGTTCCACTTCCAACGCATGGCCAAAGGGCGCGAAAGAATCCCCCACTGATTTTTCGTGCAACGTCCGCACTTGCCCCTTCGTCAACGGGCGACCGGCATAACACAGCACGTCTTGCCCTTGCTCGACCTCGGCACCACAACGGTATTCACTTTCCGTAGCGTAGATCGCCATACGCGGCACCATGCCTTCGCGCAATGCCGGAATAGGCAGCGCCTGGACGAAGAATCGCGGGGCTAGGTGCCGGATGAGATGGTAGAGGAAGAACACGCCCCAAGAGACGACCCACAGCGTCAGATAGATCGGCCAGTCGCCAGATGCCAAGGCCGTGTAGCCGCCCAAGATCAGCCCGGGCAGGGCCAAGGTCAGCCGGAAATTTTGGGGCACGAAGCGGTCCACGAGCAGATAGAGCACTAAGACGGCGACCATCACCTCGACAAAGGTCATGGTCTCGGCCAGCAGGAAGGTGCCAACACCCAGCACCAGCCCAATCAGGCCGGCCAACTCCAAGCCTAAAGACCGCCATTGCGAGGCGTCCAAACCCACCTTGACTTCCGCCGACCGACCGCGACGCAACACCGCCCACAACCCCAGCAAGACCAAACAGGTCAGCACTAAGGCGTTGAGCAGCAGCGCCCAAAGCGGCGCGTTAAAGGAGGCGAGGGAAGTGGAGGAAAACAGCGTCGGCGGCAGCACTAGGACAAACGCCCAAAACAATTTGGCATCGCCCGCCGCCCAGAAGCCATAGATCATAGATATAGAGTACGTAGCTGACGGCAAAACCGACCAACAAGACGAGGCCGACTTGGGCCAGTTCGACCTGTCCCCAAAGCCAGAATAAACCCTGGGCTACTACACCTACGGCCACCAGACCCCAACTAGCCCCGTTGGGAATCTGGCGGAAGTGAATATCCGTATAGGTTGTATAGCAGCCGCAGACGGTAAGAGCACAAACCATAACTAGCTCCAACAAAAACACGCGACTAAAATCATTGAGTAGTGCTTCCATAGTGTAGTGATTGTTTTCCCTCACCTGCCGGAACGGACGCACTTGTTCCGCCTGTGGGACCTCGACTGGATTGACTTATTGTGCTTGGTCGTCAATCAGTGGAACTTGATTGTCAATTAGGAGTGGGTGCGGCCAATATCCACGATTCGGTCTTTTAGCCGATGATCCGCCGCAGTGAAAACCAGATCCGCCTCGTTTTCATACCACAAAGCTACATCATAATACCTATGGGTATCCTATTCGTCAACCGGCCCTTTGACGCCTTGATACACCGCGGCAATCCCTAGCGTCATAGGCATGTAGCGCGTCTGGCTGAACCCAGCCGCGTCGAGCAATTCGACAAAAGCCCGCCCCTGGGGGAAGGTACCCACCGAGCGCGGCAGATAGGCGTAGGCCCGGCGCTGGCCAGAGATTAGGCCGCCGATCAAGGGCAGCACTTTGTGAAAGTAGAATAGGTACAATTGCCGAAACAGCGGTGCCGTAGGCTCGCAAAAATCGAGCACCAAAAGTTGGCCGCCGGGCTTGAGCACCCGATGCGCCTCGGCCAAGCCACTCGGAATGTGGCCAAAATTGCGCACTCCAAAGGCCCCGGTCACCATGTCGAAGGTATGGTCCTGAAACGGTAGTTGCTCGGCGTCGCCGACCAGCAAGTCCACGCGCGCGGACGGGCCTTTGGCCGCCACCTTGGCCGCTCCCAGCCGCAACATCTCTACGGCCATGTCAATACCGACGACCTGCTGCGGCCCCAAGCGGTCAGCCGCGAGGGCAAAATCGCCGGTGCCAGTAGCCAGATCCAAGACGCGCTGTGGGTTCTTGTCCCAAGCTGTGTGGAGGGCGCGTCGCCGCCAATACACATCCACGCCGCCGCTGAGCAGGTGGTTGAGCAAGTCGTAGCGCCGGGCAATGGCGTTGAACATGTCTCGGTTGCGCCTCTTGTGTTCGGCGACGTTTTGCTTATTCTCCATGAGTGAAAAGCTAGTCCCGTTACCATCACTGTCAACAGAAGCTCATGCCCCAACTTCAGGCCAACATCCTCATCGCCGACCAATCGCTCTTTATCCGCGAAGGGCTGCAAGAGGCATTGCAAAAGCCCGGCTATGCCATTGAAACCGCCGCGGACGCTGCCCAAGTGCGCCGGATGCTAAAAGCTGGCAATTTCCACTTGGCTATTCTCGACTTGCAGATGCCCGGTCCTGCTGGGATGCAACTTTTGCAGGAGGTTGGACAGAACCACCCCGACACCCTGTGCATCATCCTCACGGACCACGACAACGTCCACACCGCGGTCGAAGCCATGCGCAAAGGCGCGTACGACGTTGTGACCAAACCCGTCGATTTAGACAACTTGCGCCTCGTAGTCTCCCGTGCCCTCGACCGCTTCGAACTCGTCGTCGAAAATCGCAAGCTCCACCACCGCCTTGAAAAAGAAGCCCCTTTCCGCCGCCTCGTGCGCCGCAGCCCGGCCATGCAGGCCGCTGCGGCCACGATCAAACAAGTGGCCGAAACAGACGTGCCAGTGCTCTTGCGCGGCGAGACCGGCGTTGGCAAGGATCTGGTAGCGCGCGCCATCCACGATCGCAGCAGACGCCGCGACGCCCCTTTTGTGGCCGTCAACTGCGGCGGCTTCACCGAAGAACTTTTTACCAGCGAACTGTTCGGCCACAAGCGCGGGGCCTTTACCAGCGCCCACGCCGACCGGCCCGGCCGGTTCACCCTCGCCGAGGGCGGGACCCTCTTCCTCGACGAAATCGGCGAGGTCTCGCACAAAAATCAGGTCGAGCTGCTGCGCGTCCTAGAGTCCCACGAGTTCCAACCGCTCGGAGACCCGCAAGTCCACCGCGCTGATGTGCGCATCATCGCCGCGACTAACCGCGACCTTGAAAACGCCGTCGCAACAGGCGCTTTCCGCGAAGACCTGTACTACCGCCTCAACGTGATCCCCATCGACATTCCCCCTTTGCGCCAACGGCGGGAAGACATTCCGGTCTTAGTCGAAATGTGCCTCGACGAAACCTGCCGCGCACAAAACAAGCCCTCCAAGAAAATCAGCTCGGAGGCCATGGAGGGCCTCATCGCCTATAATTGGCCGGGCAATGTGCGTCAGTTGCGCAACCTACTACAGCGGCTCGTGGTCACCACCCCGGCAGCAGTCATCCTCCCCGAACACCTGCCCGGCCCGCTCGGCGAGCTAGCCGATGGCCCCGGGCAATTCTCAATGACCCTCGGCTCTTCCCTCCAAGAGGTCGAAGCTGAACTCATCCGCCAGACCCTCCAGCGCCTCACAGGCAACCGCCGCGAAGCGGCCGCCATTTTAGGCATCAGCGTCCGCTCTCTTCAGTACAAGCTCAAGCGCTACAACATCACCAAGTAGGGGGCGGTTTCAAACCGCCCCCTACCCGGGTGCGTAACATCAGTTATTAAC
>VXOR01000072.1 GCA_009840005.1 Gemmatimonadota bacterium | reverse complement strand
TTCCCTAAGTTAAGCCAATATACTTTGGCTCTCGAATGATTTAGGACCGCTATATCATGACCTTTCCCGTTGCAACGATAGCCTTGGCTGTAAGCCGATTAACTCCAACTCCGTAGCAATCGCGGACTACCGTTCTACAGAAACACATCGAGCTTACATATGGATCCTCTATACCAAAATAAGGACTAAAGAGTGAAACAATACAATCTCCCTCGTCCCGGAAGTATATACCTTCGTATTCGTCTAGGCGCGTTAGAACTTCAGTGAAAAAGTCGTCAAGGAGATTTACTCTATCGCTAATTGAGTGATTTCGCGCCCAGGATGAATACCCATTCAGATCTACTCTGACTACTACTGCCTCGCATAGATCGTCACCCTGAAATAGGAATTAGTGCTCTTAGCGAAATCGACCTTATTCATAAACTACGAACGTCCGGCTCTTATACGACTTCGGCAAGTCTGCCCAATCTTCTATTGTCTCGTGGGAAAGCGGTTGAAATTACTCAAAAAGGTGGCAAGAAACTATTTTCTTCTTGCCAGTGATAGCGATATGCAAGAGAATTTAGAGAATATGTCCTCTGTGCCGCGCATCTACGCGCATCTATGGAGACACGACGCAATGAAGAGACCATTGACCATTGACTACAGCGATGAAATCCTACTCGCCCTCGGATGTTCACCTGAGCAGTTCAACGAAGAGGCCAAACTCCTCGTCTCCGTCAAGCTCTACGAGTTAGGCCGATTGTCCTCGGGGGCGGCAGCCAAGCTAGCCGGCATTCCCAAGCCATTGTTCCTGACGAAGTTAGCCGACTACGGCGTTGATACCTTCCACCTGACCGAGGAAGATCTCCAACAGGACTTGGCTAGTGCCCAACGTCATCTGTAATACTTCTCCGCTCCAGTACCTGCACCAAGCCGACGTGTTGGAACTTCTGCCCACACTCGTCGGGCAAGTGTACGTCCCGGAAGCGGTGGTAGCAGAATTGGAAGAAGGACGACGGCGCAATGTACGCCTTCCTGCTTTCGTGGCTAACCGTGCGGCCGATACGCGACCGGACGCTGCTCCCTATGGTTACGCATCTTGGGGATGGCGAGAAGGAAGTGCTCGCTTTGGGACTGGAGACACAGGATGCATTGCTCCTCCTCGATGACCGAGACGCACGGCGATATGCCCGGTCACTGGGGTTGGATATCTCCGGCACCCTCGGCATCTTGTTGCTAGCCAAGGAGCGCGGCATTCTCGATGCTGTCCAACCCGTTTTGGATCATCTCCAAGCTCTGCGGTTTCGGCTGAATGCTAGGACGCGCCAGATAGTGCTGAAACATGCCGGCGAGACGACGTGATCCCATCGTCGACGATTTTGTGTATTCTAAAATTCATAAAAAGGAAAGACGGATGACGCAGGAAGAAGCCTGGTACTTCCGCCACAACGGCTTCCACCGCGTAGCTCGTCCCCTGCCGAGAAAGCTGGTGGCTCGCCTGAACGCGGTCACGGACGAACAAATCGCAACCCTAGCGGAGCCCGTCGTGTGGGAGACCGGCACCACCTCGCGCACGCCCCAAGACGTGCGTCGCCTGTCGAAAATCCTAGCGCGAAATCCAGTGTATCTCGAAGCAGCAACCCATCCGATCCTGCTTAATGCCCTCACGGGCGTGCTCGGCGACAACATCGAACTGCTGACCAACAAGCACAACCACATCATGGTGCGGCCACCCGGCTCGGCCCCAGTGCCGTGGCATTCCGGCGAGGAATTGTACGAGCCGACCTTGATCACGGCGCTCATCTATCTGGAAGAATCGACCATTGACAACGGCTGTGTGCACCTCGTCCCGGGCAGTCACTTGCGGCCCTTCACAAAACCGCGCCGTCCCAAAGGCGACTTCCGGCGCAGTCCGCTATACCGGCGCTCGCTGCCCGTGCCCATGCCAGCGGGTGGCGTGCTGCTGTTCAACGACTGCTGCTTCCACGGTGCCGATGTCAACCGCAGCAATGGCTCGCGGCGCAGCATGACCCTCGGATACCGCGCGCACGATTCGCACGACGTGTTGAAGGACGATCCGGAAAAGATTCTCGTGCGCGGCGAACGCGCCTACACCGGCCATCCCCATCCATTCCCCAACCCGAAGAAAGGGAAGAATCAGTGACTACCTGGGAAGAAAACATCCAGCAAGCGAGAACTGTGGCACTCGAAATCCTGCAACCGTCCGCGTCGCAGTTGGAGCACGGGTTAGCCTTGCATCGCGACGCCATCGTGTGCGAGTCGTACAGCCTCGGGGTGATAGCGCCAATCGACGGCGAGGCCATGGCGCAGGCCGTGGAGGCGCGCGCCTCGGAAGTCGAGCTACAGTACCTGTCGGAGCAGATGCGAATGACGCGCTGGGCCTACGACGACGAACTAAAGGCCGAGTACTTGGGGGCTTGGGAGGCATCCGGGGTGACCTGCGCCTTTCAAAACGCCGGCGAGGAGGGCAACAATCCCATGCGCATGTTGGGGCGGCTGGCGCACTATACCCATCTGACGGATCGCATGCGCGACCACGTGGCGCGCGCCGCCTTCCCCGACGACATCGTCGCTGCAAAAGCCGCTGGACGCCACTGCATCTACCAGACGTGTAACGGCGTGCCCCTCCCAGGAGAGCAGGCCACGGTCGAGCAGGAGTTGCGTTTCATCAGCCAGTTCTTTGAACTCGGCTGCCGCATGATGCACCTGACTTACAACCGCCGCAATCCAATTGGCGACGGCTGCGCCGAGCCAGCCAACGCCGGTCTGAGCGACTTTGGCCGTGCTGTGATCGCCGAGATGAACAAGGTCGGCGTGATTGCCGACGTGGCCCACTCCGGCTGGCAGACCTGCCTAGACGCGGCCGAGGTGTCGCAAAAGCCAATCGTCGCCAGCCATTCGGCCTGCGCGGCCCTGAACCACCACCATCGCTGCAAGCCGGACGAAGTGATGCGGGCAATCGCCGACAAGGGCGGGACCGTGGGCATCACCAACGTGCCAGCCTTTGTCGGCGGCAGCGGCTGCATCGACGCCATGCTCGACCACATCGACCACGCAGTCCAGGTCGTCGGCGTCGATCACGTGACGATTGGCACGGATCGACCTTACATTAGCTGCCGCGCCCAAGAAGAAAGCGCCAAGGTACCAGCGCGACCGGGCAGCCGCCCGCGCTGGGAGGCACTGTGGGAGGTCAACGATCCCGTGCAGCGCTCCGAGTGGCGTCAAGAGCGCATGTTCCAAAGCACGGCGTGGACGAACTTCCCGCTGTTTACGGTCGGCATGGTGCAACGCGGTTATGCCGACGACGACATCCGCAAAATCCTCGGCGGCAACATCCTCAGAGTGGCCCGGGAAGTGTTGGGAGAGTAAATGGACGGGACGGTCGGTTGGTCGTATGCAAATGTCCCTAGCCAGTGCACTAGTAGCGCGTTGCCGATTTAGTCCCCACTGTTTCCCTTGAGACAGTCTAGCAGTTGCGTACCTCGGTCCATGAGCAGGTCGAGGTCCGACTTGAAGGTAAGAGCTTGAAAGCCCGCGGCTTTTTTAGCCGCGAAATCCTCGGGGGAATACGTGTTGCAGCAGGGTTTTTTACCGGCTGCAAGGGCTGTGGTGACAATCCGCTCCATCGCCGCCTGATAGGCCGGATCCTGCTCGTAGCTGGAGCGATGGCGCGACAAGCCCATTGATAGCGCCAGGTCAACCGGCCCGACAAAGCAGCCATCGACGCCGGGGAGAGCCATGATTTCCTCGGCTTGCTCAACGGCGTCAATGTGTTCCATTTGCACCAGCAGCAAGGTCTCGTCGTTGGCCTTTTCAAAGTAATCGTCGCCGTAGTGGAGATAGTGGTCGCCACCCAGCGAGCGCACCCCGGTGGGTGGGTACTTGGCGGCGCGGGCGACGGCTTGGGCCTCGGCGAGCGAGTTGACCATGGGCACTACTACTCCGCCCGCTCCGATATCGAGGGCTTTTTCCACTTCGCCGGGATTGCCGATAGAGGTGCGGACCAAGGGGCGGGCACCCGTTGGGCGGGCAGCATAGATGCACTCATAGGCGGTCTCCCAAGTCATCGCACCATGCTGGAGGTCGAGGACGATCCAATCCCAGCCCATCAGCCCCAAGTAGCGAGAAATCGCCGGTTGGGGAATGGTTTGCCAAATGCCTATATCCATCGCCTAGAGGCCGATCTGCTCTGCGGGCGCGTTGGGCATTCCCGGATGCGAGCCGCCAGCGTTCTTAGAGAGGTTACCGCCGTCTAGGGGCAACATCGCGCCGGTGATCCAAGCCGAGGCGTCCGAGGCGAGGAAAATCGCCGCGCCCTTGATGTCGTTGGAGTCGCCGAGGTGACCCATGGGGAGGCCGCGCAAATAGGTTTCACCCAACCCGGGGTCCGCGGCGATGCGCTCCTTTAGGTCCGCATTCATTAACTGAGCGCAGACAATGGCGTTGACGCGCACGCCCTTGGCGGCCCACTCCGTGCTCAACTCGCGGGTCATCTGCGCGGCGGCCCCCATACCCATGCTGTACGAAAGGTGACTGCGGCCGAGGGCGTTGATGCCGGCGATCGACACGAGGTTGATGATGCTGCCGCCGTGGCCCGAGGCCATCATGCGCCGGCCGGCCTCTTGGCAACAGACCAAGCGACCGACGACGAGATTTTGCAGGGTAAACTCGACCTCCTCGGGCGTCAGGTCGAGCGGCGTATTGCGCCGCGCATTGCCGGCCACATTGCCCACGATGTCGATGCGACCGTATTCTGCGTCTATTAACTCAAACATGGTGCGAATCTGATCGGGTTGGGACACGTCGCACGTCACCGGGAGGACGCGGCGGCCCAAGGCTTCCATTTCGCGGGCCGCCGTGGCCAAACCGTCGGCATTGATGTCGGCCAAGACGAGGTCGGCTCCCGCTTCGGCAAAGCCGGTGGCCATGGCTTTGCCGAGGCCGCTGGCCGCACCAGAGACCAAGGCGACGCGGTTGGATAGGTCGAAAAGCGGATGGGACATGACTGCCTCCTAATTTGTTTGGTTCAGAACATAGGGGCGCGACTAGCAGCGGCCAAGCCCTGCCGCGCTTGCGGCGATTCGTTCGCCCGCTCTATATTTGCTGCCGAATTTTGAATCCACTGGAGCCGACATGACCACTGCCATAGACGGCTGGATACGCCAGTCGCAAGAGAAAATTTTAAGCGGCGCGGGCCTCACCTTGCAGGATTTAGACGAACTGCGCGATCTACAAAACGGCGGGCAGCAGCACCTCCTCTACATCTGGGCTGACCAGGACCGCATCGACTCGGGCGTCATCGCGTGGAACTACTTCGGCCCCTTTGATAGTGAATTCCGCTTCGACCCCAAAAACGAATGTCCGTATGCCAGCGCGGCCGCGGCCATGGCCGACGGGTGGCGGGTGGTGTCTTTTCCGGGAGTAGAATACCCGATGGAAAATGCCCATAACCAACTCGGTTTTGAGTTTATCCTAGAGCGCTACTTCCAGCCCGGCGAGGGGTTGAATCACACGCCGCACGGCCAGCGTCAATAAACGGAGGGGCCATGGAAGCCTACTGGAAAGAACTGAAAAAGGAATTCTTCGACACCGGCTACGTCGTACTCGACGGCTGGATCGAGCCCGAGTTGGTGGAGCGGACCAAACAGGACGCCCACCAGTCCGGGGGCATCGACATCTTCGAGTGCGAGAGCGTCGGCGATTTGCTCTGCCATGCCAAGGTCGTCGAATTTATCGCCTTCCTGTTGGAGACGCCGGAGGTGGCCATCAGCCCCTTCCGCTTCTGGAACCACCTTACGCAAGGTGGGCAAAGCGATGGTGGCGGCTGGCACGTGGACGACACCTATATGGCCGACCGGCCGCTGACCGAGATCTTGTGCATGTACTACCCGCAGGACGTGGAGGAAGACATGGGGCCGACCATGCTGTTGCCCGGCAGCCACCGGCGGCTCTACACGCCGCCACAGACCGCTAAGCTGGGCTGGATCCGCGGGCAGCAGAAAGTGGTCGTCAAAGCCGGTGCCCTCGCCGTGACCTTCCCCTCGATTCTCCACGCCCGCGCCGCGCATTTGTCCGCCAAGCCGCGCTCCATGATCAAATACGGCTACGAGGTAGCCGATTCCCAATACGGCTACTACCTGACCGAGCAAGCCTACCGCAACTTCCGCCGCACTGAGCTAGGCTGCTCGCTGACGCAGTTGGCCGAGGTCAAGGACAAGGACGACGCGCTGTGGAATTCCTACTGGAAATCGCACCCGAGCTATACTTTTCAAGACTTCAAGCACCAAATCGGCGTGGTCGGGAGACGGTTGCGCAAGCACCTCGACCACGAACAGGTTAGCTAACGAGGAGGAGAGATTCGATGGTACACAAAATTCACAAAATCGCGGTCGTAACCGACGACATCGAAGGAGCGGTAGAGTTCTACACGCAGAAACTAGGGCTGACCGTGGTGGAGCGCTTTGCCAACGAGGACGACGAGGACTATGTCTTCCTCGACGCCGGCGGCATCACTCTGGAGCTCATGCCGCAAAAGAGCATGGGGCTTCCTCCAGGCTTCCACCACATCTCCTTTAAGGTCGATAGCGTGGAAGACAGCGCACAGGAGTTGAAGGACAAGGGCGTCACCATCACCAAAGAGCCTTTCGATGTCGGTGGGGGCACCGGCATCACCCTGGGTTTCTTCGAGGGGCCGAACCAACTGAATCTGCAACTATTTCACCGCGAGAAATGAGGCCGTCATGCGCATAGCCAGAGCCGACCGTGCAGACATGAAGGAACTGAGCGACGTCCACGGCGGCGCCGGGACGATCCTCTTCAACCGCCTGTGGGAACGCGACGATTTCGAGTCGCCCTTCGCCTTTGTCCACTGTGCGATTCTCCTACCCGGCAGCGGGATCGGCTACCACCGCCACGACGACAGCGAGGAGATTTTCATCGCCGTTGACAACGCCTCGCAATTCACCCACAACGGACGCACGGCCGTTGTCGAAGGCGGGGCCGCAGTGCCGCTGCGCTCGGGCGAGATCCACGCCATCTACAACCACACCGACCGCGAGACGCGCTGGTTCAACGTCCACTGCGTGGTTCCCGGAGGTGACCCCAAATCGACCGACTTAGGCGACGACCGGGTCGGTGCTGAATTGGAATCCACCGACCGCCTGCCAGTGGGGCGGCTGGATCGCGGTGCACTGAAATACGGCCAAGCGCACGGCGGCAAGGGTGAAGTCGGCGGTCGGCTTATCTGGGGGCCGGAGGACTTCCGCAGCAATTTCTACTGTTTAGCCCACTGTCTGTTGCCGCCGGACACGTCGCTCGGCTACCACCGCCATGAAGGCGTCGAAGAGGTCTATATCATCATCGAAGGCAGCGGGCGGATGACGGTAGATGATGAGACGCAGGAGGTCGCGCAGTGGGATGCGATTCCCAGTCGGCTGGGGGGCAGCCACGGCCTCTATAACCACACGCAAGAAAATCTCGAATTGTTGGTCGTCGCCGTCTGCGCCGAGAAGGGGCAGTTCGACTCAACGGACCTCGGCGACGATCTAAGCCAACACTAACAGAAAGGACTATTCCTATGGCATCCGTGAAGATCACCTTTATCGGCCACGCTTCTTTCCGCTTCGAGTCCGACAAAGGCTCGATCACCTACTTCGACGCCTGGCTCGACGACAATCCCACCGCCAAGATGGAGCGCAGCCAAGTTAGAAAAGCCGATATCGTCATCGCCACCCACGGTCACAGCGACCACATCGGCGACTCGTACGAGATCTGCAAGCGCACCAAGGCCAAATTCGTCGGCAACTACGAGCTTTGCTCGGTCGCCGAAGCCGTGCATGGGCTCAAGATGGGCTCGCGGTCGCTGTCGCTGAATCCCGGCGGCGGAACCAAGGTCAAAGACGCCACGATCACCATGGTGCAGGCCCATCACTCGCAGTCGCTATCGCCGCACGTCATCGGCGGCGAGTTGCCGGAGGGGCTGCTCTTCCACCCCGACAGCGCGGTCAACGGTTTTATCGTTGCCTACGACAACGGCATCTCCATCTACGACACCTCCGACACCTGCCTGTTTAGCGATATGCAACTCATCGGCCAGATGTACGGACCGCAGATCGCGATTATGCCAGTGGGCGGACAGTACACCATGGGAATCCGCGAGGCCGCTCGGGCGGCGAGCCTCATTCGCCCCGACATCGTCATTCCCTGCCACTACGGGCCGATCATGAATCAGCCGGCCGACATCGGCGCGTTGAGCGAAGCGGTACAATTCCTCTCGCCTAATACAAAGGTGGTAGAGATGCAGCCTGGGCAAACGCTGACCTATACGGCAAGCAGCCATCGGGTCGGGGGCCGCAAGTAGCAACCGCAATGACATCTGCAAACATGCTGAGGGCCGTCCACTATCAGGACGTAGATCCCGGAACTCAGTGGATCAAGGACGCCGCCGTCGCCATCGACTCCGACGGACCGCTCGATGCAGACCGCACCCTCACTCCGAACGTGGTCAAAATGGACGGCGGATACCGCATGTACTATCACGGCCTCGGGCCGGAGCGTCCTAACGCGGCTTCAAAGGGGTACATCCTCAGTGCCTTCTCCACCGATGCCGAGCACTGGGAGAAGGAGCCGGGCGTCAGAATGGATGCGGGCGGGGATGGCGCCGAGCACTACATCTGGAGCCCGGACGTCATTCCGCTAGCGGATGGCCGCTACCGCATGTACTACGAGGGGAAGACCGAGCAGGGGGACGGCCAAGTCAAGGCCACAATTGTGAGTTCTATTTCCGCCGACGGTCTGGTCTGGGAACGGGAGCCGGGCCTGCGCTTGGCCGGAGCAAGCGTCTCCTATCTGGCACCTCGCTGTCTCCACCTCAACCCGGCCGCAGAGCAGGACGGCTCCCGCTTTCGCCTCTACGCCAGTGCTTATCCCTATCCGGATATTGCTGGCAACAACAAAAAGATCGTCAGCGCTGTGTCAGAAGATGGTCTAGTGTTCCAGTTAGAGCCCGGCATTCGCATACCCCAAGACCGAGATCTCGAATCCTATGCCGTCTATGCCCCGGAGGTTTTGCGCCTGGGCGAGGGCGGCTTTCGCATGTACTACGCAGGCTGGACGTCGGCTCCAGAGGTCCCCCGTGGATCAAAGTATCACGGCAGAATTTTCAGCGCATTTTCCGCGGACGGTCTGCAGTGGGTCAAGGATCCGGGAATCTGCATTGACAATGGGGGACCATGGGACGCAGCTAAGGCCTCCGAGCCGTGTGTGATTGACCTCGCCGACGGACGCTTCCGCATGTTCTACGAAGCCTGCGATCTCGACGGACGCTGGCGCATTGCCAGCGCGACTTCGGCTGCATCTACTGCGTCCTATAGCAATGCGGAATGATTCGATCCGCGCGATGGATCGCCTTGTGCATCCTACTCTGCGTCTATCTGCGTCCATCTGCGGATCACCTTGTAAATGATGTAGGATTGCTATAAGAACCCTACAACGATCACCCATAGCCAAAGGAGTACCACCATGTCGGGCACTGAAGCCCCTATCGGACCCAACGATGCAATTAAAGTCACCAAGATCGAGACGTTCGTTCTCAAAAACTCCTGGGTCTTCGTCAAGATCTCGACGGACGCGGGCATCGCCGGTTGGGGCGAGATGCTCAAAGACGACGCCAGGGCCTGTGCTGCCGGCGCACTCGAAGTCGCCGACTACTTAGTGGGCAAAGATCCCCGCCCAGTCACTCACCACTGGCAGGCCATCCATCGCGGTGCCTTCTATCGCGGCGGCCCGATCAAAACCGCCATCTCCTCCGGCATTGATATGGCCCTTTGGGACATCACCGGCAAATGCTATGGCGTGCCCGTGTACAAGCTGCTCGGCGGCCCCACGCGTGAGCGGATTCGGGTTTACGGCGAAGTGAGCGAAAAAACCGGCGTCAACGCTATGAAGGTGGGGCCGGGTACGTCGCGGTCCCCTTTCAAATACATCGAGGGCCAAAAGTTCGTCGATGAGATGGTTGAGCGCTTCAAAGCGCTGCGCGAACAACACGGCTCCGGCGTCGATATCGGTGTTGACTTTCACGGCGCAGTGCAACCCCCTACCGCCCTGCTGCTCGTCAAGGCGCTCGAACCGTATCATCCTTGGTTCTACGAGGAAATTGTCCAGGCCCTCAACATCGACGTCATGGCCGAAATCGCCGCAAAAACCCACATCCCCATTGCCACGGGCGAGCGCATCTTTACCAAGTGGGGATTCAAGGAAATCCTCGAAAAGCGCGCCGCCCACATCCTCCAGCCGGACGTTTGCTATGCCGGCGGCATCACCGAATTGAAGATCATCGCCGGCATGGCCGAGGCTTACTACTCGCCGCTGGCCCCACACAACCCCCAAGGCCCCTGTTCGCTTGCCGCGAGTCTGCAGATCGCCGCTTCCATTCCCAACTTCCTCATCCAAGAGCGCGGCGACAACGAATACGCAGATCTGCTCGCCAAACCCTTGCCACCGGTCGCCAACGGCCACCGACCCTTGCCCATAGATCCTGGCCTTGGCATCACCATCGACGAAGACAAGCTCATGGCCCAAGTCGGCGAACCGAGTCCCTATCGCGTTCGTCTTGATCCCGATGATGGGGCGGTCGTGGATTGGTAGGACGAAGGAGAAATGGTCACAACCTGAGGAGTACATAAGGAGGATTTCAATGGAACTTCACGAACTAGTCCTTGAGATGAAGCAGCTTGAACGGCGGCTCACGCTCTACGAAGAAAAATACGGCATTCTCAGCCAAGATTTTTACAACATCTTAACAGCAGGCAAGCTATCGCACTACGACGATTTTGACGAAACCCGAACTGATTTCAGCCGGTGGAAAGGCATTTACGAAACTTGGCAACGCCGCAAGGCAGCCTATAGCGAACAAATCCAACAAAGCGATCCCGCCGACGCATTGCGGGTACAACCTGCTTATTGATATGGCGGAAAGTCCCCTCGAATCTCTTGCCGATTATAGTTACTTTCTGGCTGAAACCATGAGTCGTCCTTCCGTTCTTCGATCAACTATTCGCGTTTGGTCGTCCAGTCCTTTTACCGGAACAGCCGAGGGAGAGGCGACATTCGCAAACGGAGTCCGCTTGCGAATGCGGGAGGAATTAGATTTTGCAGATGGTCTGATCACGTCGTACGGATACGAAGTTTATCGCGGTACAGAACGCCTGTATTGGTACGATGACTTCCCTCATCCCGAAGAATCCGCACTCGCCTCTACTTTTCCTCACCACAAGCACGTCCCGCCTGACATTAAACGCAACCGCATCCCCGCACCTAATCTTCAATTTACCGGCCCCAATCTGATCGCAATTATTGAAGAGATTGAATCTCTCCATTAGGTTAATTTTGAAATGCCTGCCCCGCGTACTTTCCCCCATGCAGTTTGCCAAATAGCACGACTAGACAGGACGAAACGGGGGATCAGCGGGAGCAAGATTTACGGACAAGGAAGTCACAATGAATTGCATCCACTGTCACGGTCAGATGAAGCGCTCAAAGGCTCCCTTCCATGCGGATCGCAACGGCTATCACTTGGTGTTCGACACAGTCCCGGCTTGGGTCTGTGATCAGTGCGGTGAGGCGTACTTTGAGGAGCACGAAGTCGGTGCAATTCAGAGCGCCATTAAGAGGCTCGACCAACAAAATTCTTAATTGAGGAGTGCTGGAATGAGCACTTTAACCTTTGAAGCACGGGCTTCTAAAATCTGGTTCGATAATGATAACATGTGGCTGACTCTTTCCGATGGTCGGCAATTATCAATTCCCCTTGTCTATTTCCCTCGGCTTCATAAAGCTACAGAACAACAGAGGGAAAAGTATGAGCTTAGTGGTGGTGGGACGGGCCTTCATTGGGGTGAAATAGATGAAGACATCAGCGTTCCCAACTTACTTATTGGAATCTATAATCGGTCTGTTACTTGAAGCCAACCATTGAAGTGCGTCCGAGATCGCCGAACATCAGCAAGAGGCGTTTGTGAATGCCATTGAATCCCATATCGACAGCGCCACGCTCCAAGCCATAGCGCAACTAATTGTCGAACGCTTTGATCCAGAACAGATCATTCTCTTCGGCAGCCATGCTCGCGGAGAGGTTGGAGCGCACAGCGATGTGGATCTGCTAGTCGTGCTTCGTGCAGGCGCAGGACAGCCACAGCATGGCAATCCAATTCGTCGGGCGATTGCCGAGCGTTTCATCCTGCCTATTGATGTGATTATCCGCTCTCCAGAAGTCCTCGCCGAGCAGCGCGATGACCCGTATTCCTTGATTCACAAGGTGCTGGAAGAGGGGAAAGTGCTGTATGAGCGACGTGTCGCCTGAACGAGTGTAGAGAATGCTTTCTCGATTTTGGACTTGGCTTTTTCGATCTCAGACCCTTCAGTTCCTTCTTATCGTCCTGCTTATTGTCTTGGCGGCAGTTTTTGTGGCCGTCTTAGTCTCCAAAAGCCTTGAGGCGTGTGTTCTAGAGTCTTTGGGGTTAGAAGAGGATGCAAAATACGAGGCTCTGAAATTTCTGGGAATCAGCATGGGCGGCGTACTGATCGCCCTGCAAGCCCTGATGTCCTACAAACGCGCCAAGGCGATGGAGAAGACCGCGCAGTCGCAGGCTGATGCTGTACTGAAAACCGAGCAGGGACAGCGGCAAGATCGCCTGAAAAACGCCATTGAACATTTGGGACATAAATCGGATTCCGTGCGCCTAGGCGGAGCCTACGAACTTTTCCATCTGGCACAAGACACCCCAGATACCCCGGAATTACGTCAGACCGTGCATGATATTCTCTGCGCTCATATACGCCAGACGACGGGAGAAAAGGAATATCAGGAAAAGCATGAGTCGAATCCCTCGGAAGAAGTTCAGAGCCTGCTGAATCTGCTGTTCGTTCAAGAGCCTGATGTTTTCAAAGGACTAAGTGCCGACTTGCAGGGAAGCTGGCTGAAAGGTGTCGCTCTCGAGAGAGCACGCTTAGAAAACGCGACCTTGGTCGGAGTGCAACTGCAAAGAGCAGACCTTCGAGTGGTGCAACTGCAAGGAGCAGACCTTTCGGAGGCGAAAATGCAGGAGGCAACGCTTCAAGGAGTGCAACTGCAAGGAGCAGACCTTTCGGAGGCGAAAATGCAGGAGGCAACGCTTCAAGGAGTGCAACTGCAAGGAGCAGACCTTTCGGAGGCGAAAATGCAGGAGGCAACGCTTCAAGGAGTGCAACTGCAAGGAGCAGACCTTTCGGAGACGCAAATGCAAGGGGCGATCCTCTCAGGGGTACAACTGCAAGGGGCAACTCTTAGAGGAGTGAAAATGCAAGGGGCAATGCTTCTAGGAGTGAGAATGCAAGGTGTGGACCTTTCGAATTCAGAACTGCAAGGGGCGACGCTTCAGGCAGTACAACTGCAAGGGGCGAGACTCCAAGGAGTGAAAATGCAAGGCATTACCACAGGCAACGATGGGTCGTTTGAAGAACGGATAAAAAGGCAGATTTACCAAGAAAGCAAACTAACCGGCGTAACTTTTGAGGGCAAACTTAGTCAAGGAGTAGTAGATTCCATTGTCGCAGATTTTTCTGATGGAGAAGATGAAGCAGAAAGAGAAATACTACGAGAAATATTACGAGAGAGATTGATGCCGCATGTCGGCAAGCCCCCAAGCAATCAACTGCCGGAAGGTAGCGGTGCCATTACCGGAGCCTACACCGAAGAAGACGCCGAAAAATGGATCTCCGAATACAACAAAGCTATGTCATTCGTCCCCAAAAAGGCTGGTAACTAATGTCCTCTCTCCACTGGCTAACAAGAGACAAGACGTTACCGACGCCTCGCAAGTCCCTATCGTCTTCTCAAAGACCTTCGTGTACGTTGGCGACGCTGGCAATCCGGTGATCATTACCTGCGTGCGGCTGCCTCAGCCGCTTCACTAGCCGCTTCACGGATCTCGGCGACGTCAAATTCTGCGCCGTTGATGGTTATCGTCCCGGTAGCAGAAAGGGTCCCATCGGCTCCGATCGAAAACTCTATATCAAGTTCCAGTTCGGCTTCCTGTGATCCAGAAAAAGTAACTGTCCCGGTCAGCGGAATGGACGTCTGATCTATTCCGATGTTCAAGGTGCCGTTGATTACCAATGCGCCATCGGGCGAATAATCCTGAAACGTCCAGTCGTTGCCTGCGATTTCTACCGAGCCGCCTTCCCCCGGCACCAACGTCGTACCGGGGACCAGCGCGGCGAAGAAGATATCCGTAAAAGTGGTGACCAAGGTGCCGTATAAGGCTATGATCTCGGGCGTTAGCTGACTCTCTTCCACCGGCATATTACCCGTTCCAGTGCCACTACCCGCTGCTCCCGACAGGTCCAAGGCGAGACCTTGGGGAAAGTGCAATCCAGTAACGAGGTCTTCGATGTCGGAACCATCCAAGTTGGCACGCCGGATCTCACCCGACCTATACGACCTATACTCCGTCCAGTACATCTTGCCTTCACCCACATCCAAGGCAAGGTTGTGTGCCCAGTCCAATCCAGTAACGAGGTCTTCGATGTTGGAACCGTCCAAGTTGGCACGCTGAATCCTACCTGCGCTCGTCCAGTATATCTGTGACATCTTCGACACGATCACGCGCACCGCATCCGAGCAGTTGTTACTGGTGTTACTCTCACCGACGATATTCTGTGCACAGTCATCGCCTTCGCCAATCCCCGGCGGCAACGCAGGATTGGACGGATCTTCGCTGTACTGAATAACTGATGTTACGCGCTACTATTTCCTGTTCCGGCCCGCCCGCGTAAGCGGGCAT
>VXOR01000010.1 GCA_009840005.1 Gemmatimonadota bacterium | reverse complement strand
AACAAAACAACCAACAAAAAAGGGCAACAAAACACTTAATCAGAGATTCCTTAATGGCTATCTCCCATAGACTTCCTATGCTCAGTAGCACCTCATTATCTATGTCAGAGATGGTTTGCTCGGCGGTCTGGCTGAGTCTGTCATCGTCTTCTATGTACCACAAGAAGCTATGGGTATCAAGTAAAAGACGCATCACATATATTCCCGGAAATCTTCGAGCGGTTCGTCGAAATCATCGCTTAGGTGAATAAGCCCTTTGGCACTTCCAGGGCGTCGTCGCTTCGTTGGAACCGTACACCGCTCGACAGCCACAAATTTGACCACGGGTTGATTGCGCTCAGTAATAGTGACATCCTCACCACGTCTGGCTCGCTCAACGAGTTCAGGAAGCCGTTGCTGTGCTTGATCCAATTCAAAACAATTCATTTTGACCTCCTTCTTAAATGTTCAGTATTTCTGCGTTCATACTCACCTTTCGCACTTATCACTGGCATTGCAGTACTAGGCGGAGGGCGTGGACGCAGAATCTTCGTACGTTGGCTGTAGTGCTGCGAGGCCGTCGATTCACTTTTTCGTTCGCTTGGTTGAGTTATTCGGAATACGCTACGGAGCTGAGCGCGGGTGGTCAAGGACGGACTCTTCGGCGTAGCTGAAATCGAACATGAGTACGTCAAAAAGCGTCATCCAAGTCGTCCAGATCGCCTTTTAGCTCTGGGTTGATTACGACGCCATCTGGACCGATCCAGACGTACGAGGGCCACCCGCCTATGTGGTACATCTCCGTTGGCTTGGTTTCGTTTTCATCTTCTATTACTTGGGGCCATTCGATCCCGTGCTCCTCAACATAGCGGAGCACCGCCTCGCGGCTCTTATCGTCGCTAATGCCGATGATTTCGAGGCCGTGCGTCTGCTTTGTCCTGTATATCTCCACTAGCTTTGGCGTATTACTGAAGATGGATTAGCATTTCATCTCGGCTTTGCAAGGCCAGCAAGTCGTCGTTGACAACAGGGACCGCCGGTGCCTATCCAGCGCTAGAAAAATCGACTCCAGAAGCTCCGCTTCTCCTCCTCGTCGAGATCGGTCTGCTTCTGCTGCGCCGAGATACCGCGATTGGCCAAGTAGCGGTCGAGATTCTCCTTTACGGTGGGTTGGATCACTTCTATGGTGCCGTAGATGCCGCCCATGTTCATCCCGTCGTACACCCGCACTGCAACCGCATTCTGGCCCTTGTAATTGACCGCCTCGCTTATATCGAGGATGAAAGGGGTATTCCATCCGTAGTGTTCCCCCACGAAGATGCCGTTGACGTACACATAGGCGTTGTTGTCCACGCCGCCGAAGGCCAGATGCACCGGCCGGCCTTTCTCCGCGTTCACCTCAATCTGGGCTCGGTACCAAGCGCCCTCGTCGTAGCCTTCGTAGCCCTGATCCTCCCAAGCCTGCCCAATGTCGATATCGGCCCAGTCCGTATCGTCGAAATCGGCGGCGCTCAGGATGGGGTCTTGGTCCCCTTGGTACTCCTCTGGGTAGGGGTAAAATTTCCACTGCACGGGTACCTCGGCTACCTTGTTATAGGCGTAGGGAATGCGCGGAGGCCGGTGAGCATAGCGGCTATAGCGCTTGCCGCTGGCGAAATGGTCCTTGAAAACCGGCCAGCCGTTCCTCTCGTCCACCATCTCCAAGCGCCCGCCTCGGTTGACGGCAAAGTTGTCTGTCTTCGCCTCGTCCGTGGGTTGATGTACATTGATCAAGCCGTACACACCTCCCATGTTCTTCCCGTCGTACACATACAGCGCCACTACGTTCTCGCCATCGCGTACAACTTGGTCGCTTATATCGAGGATGAACGGCCAATTCCACACCTTGTGCTGTCCAACCCATTGGCCGTTGACGTACACATAGGCATCTTTATCTATTCCGCCGAAGGCCATGAGCACTGGCCGGCCTTCCTCGGCGTCCACCTTAATCCGGGCCCGATACCAAGCCCCCTCGTCGTGGCCTTCGTAACCCTGATCCTCCCAGGCCTGTCCAATATCGATAGTAGCCCAGTCCGAATCATCGAAGTCCGAGGCGGTATAGGCGGTGGGCTGCTGCTGAGGATACCTGAGCTCAGTGAGGCGGAATTTCCACTGCACGGGCACCTCGGCCACCTCTTCATAGGCGTAGGGTACCACCGGAGGCGTGTAGGCGTAGTGATAGTAGCGCTGATCCGATCCACGTAAGAAGTTTGGGGGTATGAGCCGCTCGGAGCGTCGGGGCCTGATCTGCTCAAAGCGGAAGCCTTGCCGCTGGATGGTCTCCAACTGTCGCTCTAGCTGCTTCTGCTGCCGCTCTAGCTGCCGCTGGAGGGCCTCCATCTGCCGCTTGGCTTGTTTTAGCTGCTGCTCCATCTGCCGTTGGGCGGCCTCTAACTGTCGGCGCACCTGCTCGCCGATGAACGCCGAGTCGGCACTGGTGCTCCGCTCGGTCTGCTCCACTCGCCGCTTGGTCGGCTCCGTTAGCTGCTTGACTTGTTCCGTCTGCCGCTCAGTCTGCTTCGTTATCTGCCGCTGGATGGCCTCTAGCTGTCGCTCGGTCAGTTCCTTCTGCTGCTTAGCCCGCTCCATTACCTGCTGCATCTGTCGGCGGATATAGGATTCAGAGGTAGTGCGATGGGATGGTTGCTCGATCACTGCCTCGCGCTGGTGAGTCGATCCCAGACGCCGTGCCGCCTCCGCCCCCACCTGTGGCTGGTCGGGGTACTTGTCGCGGACGGCTTCGTAGGTCTGGCGCGCCTGTGCCAGACCCAGCTTCTCTTGGCACACGCCGATGCGTAGTTGCGCCCGGGCCGCTAGCTTCTCGTCTCCCTCGCCCTTTTCGTGTGCCTCAATCACTTGCTGGTAGATGCGAATGGCCTCCTCCAAATTGCCCTCGCCTTTCTCCTGCGCGAGGGCCGCCTGATAAGTGTCTTCGACATTGCTGGCTAGCAGACTACTGGCGGTCAGCAATACGCAACTGAGGAAAATTGCGGTAACGCGCGCCATGATGGACCTCCTCGTTCAGGTGGGTGAATGCGCGGTTGTATGCTCACTTCTGAACCTAAACGCTGGCGCGGTCCGAGTTGTCATGGTTTTGTCATGGATGTGCAAAAAGGTTGTACTTTCTGCCTCATTCCACAAAGCGGTATCCGACTCCGTGTACCGTGAGGATGTGGCGCGGCTGGGCCGGGTCGGCCTCCAAGCGGTTGCGCAATTCGGCGATGTGGTTATCTACCGTGCGCGTAGTGGGGTACACTTCGTATCCCCACACTTGCTCTAGAATCTGCGCCCGGGTCAGGGCACGACCCTTGCTTTCCCATAGAAGGCGCAGTACGCCAAATGCCTTGGGGGACAGATGCACGGCTTGGCCATCCACGGTCGCCTCGTAGCGGTCGAAGTCGATCCGCGCTTGTCCGAACTCCAGCACTGTGCCCGCGGCTGGTGCCGACGCGCCCCGTCGCAACACCGCTTTGATCCGGGCCATGAGTTCGCGGACGCCCACCGGTTTGGTGACGTAGTCGTCGGCTCCTAGCTCTAGGCCCAGGACTTTATCGACTTCTTCGCCGCGCGCCGTGAGCATGATGATGGGCGTGGCCGCTCCCTGCGCCCGCAGACGACGGCACACTTCGTACCCGTCCATCGTGGGCAGCACCACATCCAGCAGAATCAGGTCCGGTTGCCAAGCCAAGGCCCGTTCCAGCCCCTCGGCCCCATCGGCGACCGCCTCGGCCTCGTGGCCTTCAAAGATCAGATTATCGACCAGCACTCGGGCGATGGCTGCTTCGTCCTCTACTACCAGAATTTTAGGCATGGGCGTTGTCCTCAGTATGTACCGGGAAGTACAGACGGAATACACTGCCTCCATCCGGCCGGTTGGCGGCTTCCACCCGACCCTCGTGCGCCTCGACCACGCTTTTGACTAGAGACAGTCCCAATCCTGTACCCGCCGTGCTGGCCGCGTTGGCCCCCCGATGGAATTGCTCGAAGATGCGCTCTTCCTCACCTGTGGGGAGGCCGATGCCCCGGTCGGCTACCTCTATGACCACCTCGGCATCGCGCTGTTCCACGGCTAGGCGGATGGCTTTGTGCTGAGACGAAAACTTGACTGCGTTGCCCAGGATATTGGCCACTGCGCCTTCCACTGCCTCTTGGTCAGCCAGCACCGGAGGCAGTTCCGCAGCAATAGCTTCCTCCACCTCAAAGCCCTCTGCGGCGAATACTCCGCCAAAGGTCTCCAGTGCGGCCTGAGCCACAGTCCCTAGGTTGCAAGGTTGGCGTTGGTAGGTCCGGTCGCCGCGCTCAATGCGGGCGAAATCGAGCACGTTATCGACCAAGCGCGACAGGCGTTGGCTTTCGTGCAAAAGGGTAGTCAGATAGTCTTGCATCTGCTCGGTCGATCGGTAGCGGCCCATGAGCAGGGTCTCGGCGTACATGCGGATAGACGTGAGCGGAGTGCGCAGCTCGTGCGATACATTGGCGACAAATTCGGAGCGCAGACGGGCTACCTGCACCTCGCGCCCAGCGTCCCGCAGAATCATAAGCCCACCTAAAACCACGGATACGGCCAAGGCGAAAATGCCGCCGCCCACCAGATAGTTGCGCGTGCGGTAGTACCCAGTAGCCGCAGAAGTATCGGCCGCCCAGATCCCTAAACGCACCCGGTCCATCCAGCGGCTGGCCGGCCCGGTCTCGTAGATAGCCTCCCGATGCGCGGTTAGGAAAGCGGCCTCTGCGTCGGCGTCGAACAGGGCAAGGGTAAAACCCCGCGCCGCCAGACCTTCTACCCGCTCCTGTACCAAAGCAGTCAGCGCGGCCCAA
The DNA here is from genome assembly GCA_009840005.1 of Gemmatimonadota bacterium. The sequence goes on along the minus strand of VXOR01000010.1, from coordinate 10,034 downwards.
TCGAATAGAATGCCCACCGCGCCGCCACCTTCAGCCGCACCCAGGTATATGAGGTAACTCGTGCTGTCGTCGCCCACTCCCGATAGATAACCCTGCTTCCGGGCCGTGGTCCATTGGTTCTCCACCACGGGACCGAAACGCACCGCAAAATCAAGGGCCTTCTCGATCAGGGCCAATCTCTCCAGCAGAACGGGACGGTCTTCCATGTCCGCCAGCCGATCTTGGGCCAACGCCCGGGCTTCTTGCAGAGCCTGCCGGCAGCCAGTGTAGAGGGGATAGCGGCCTTTGAGCAGCGCCTCGGTCCAAGCCATCAGACTAGCTTGGGCCTGTTCGGGCTCAGCATAGCGCCCTAGGCGCAAATGGCTCAGGGTAACGGGATGAGCTCCGTCGGCGTCGAAGACATGGCCGTAGAGAGTCACCAGTGTCTGGTGCGCCTTCTCCTCCATCGCCGCGTCCTTTCCTTTAAAGGCGCAACGGGCGAGAGCGTTGAGGGCTTCGGCTTCTTCGGCGGGACTGGCCGCTTCCTTCCATGCTTGGCGGTAGAGTTGCACGCCGCCTGCCCAGTCTTGGTGGCCGAATTCTCGCTCTGCGGCCTTTTCCATCTGCGCGGCGAAGGCCGCCCGAGGCTCTTGCAAGCGCAAGGGCTGCACCGCAGGATGGCGCAGTACCCCCGTGGGATCGACGGCGAAGATTTGTGCAATCTCGGCAAAACCCGCGTACAGGCGCGGGTCCATTGCGCCGTCTTCGATATATGCGGACAGGAGTTGGGCGCGGCTGTTAATCAAGCGGTCGAAGGCGTCCTGCACTAGTACCGCCTTGGAGCGCAATTCTTGGCGCACACTGTCGTGGACATCGCTCAGCGAGCGCACGCTCAGAAAAGCCAACAGGGCGGCTGGCACGAGAATGGATAGGCAATAGAGAACTACCCAGCGAATTCCTAGGCGCGACATGGAATTAGGAATTGGGAATTGGGAATTAGGAATTAGGAATTGGAATTTAGGGATTAGGCATTACTTCTTTCAACTGTATTGTGCGTATGGGTTTGACATCTGTGAGGGAAGCGGCCTATAGTTGCGACTGCTACTATATAGTATATCTGATCTGGTCTTTACCTGAGGCGAGAGAACCCACACAGCCATGAAACACAGCTTTGTCGTGCAGAAGGTTTTCGTCGGCTTGGCGCTGAGCTTGGCACCTGTTGAGGCCCAGCGGGGCTACCAGCTAAGCGGCGACGAGGTGGTGGTCGATCTGGCGCAGCACTGGCGGCAGTGGAAAATCCCCGCTCATCTGGCGCACATCGACGAGGCTGGGTCCGTGCGGACGCGCCAGTTGCGGACGGTGTACAATGTCTTGGAAGATCGCACGCTTAGACGGCCGATAATCATTAACACGGACGACCCGCGCATTGGCACCATCGACAGCACCATGCAGTTCGATGTGTTTGGCGAGCCGATCCGCAATACGCTCAACGAACTGGTCTTCGACTACTGGGTGCGGCCGGGGATTAGCCGGGTGGGGTCCAATCCGCAGTTAGCGGAGCATATTCTCGACGGCGATCCGACTACGTTCTGGGAGCCGGATCCGCACGACCCCATTGAGCAGTGGTGGATTGAGGTCGATCTGGGGCGGGCCGTGCCCGTGGAGCGGCTCAAGCTCCAGTTTGTCGGCGAAGAGTTAGGCGATCCCTTTTTGCAGTTTATCATGCTGTTGTCGCGCCGGCAGAGCGCGCTGTTACACGAGCCGAATAGCCGCATTGGCTTCCAACTGTTCATTCCGCAGGACGCGCCCAGTACCACGCAGCGCGAATACATTTTTGAAAGCGAGCACACTAGCCCCGAACTACCTCCAGCTTCCGGCGTGGTCAGCGATCGGCTGCTGATCGAAGCGAGAAAGCCCTCGCCCGAGTGGACGGGTAAGAGCATTGAGACCATCCGCATTGTGATCACGGATACGCGGGGAGGGCGGGCCGAACAGATTACCGAGAAAGCGTGGGAAGGATTGTCGGCTGATGAGCGGGGGGATGTGGTTTATTTTGCGCGGGACGTGGCCGGGCGCGAGGAGCCGGTAGATGAGGCGACCTATCAGGCTTTGGCCGCAGAGCGGCAGGGGCGGCGGGACTACTACCGCCGGGAATTGCCGCGCTTGGCCGAGGTCGAGGCTTGGGGCTGGGGCGACAATATCGGCATCAACTTGGTCAAAAACGGCGGCTCGCTCGCGCTGACCACACCGGGCAAGAATCCGCTGACGGCATTCGACGGAGACGACGCTACCTATTACTCCCACCAAACCCGCAATCCCCTCAATCCCGGCGGCAATGTGCTGACCGTCGATATTGGTGGCGCAGTGTGGCTGGAGCAGGTGCGTCTTACGGGGTCGGGTATGCGCGGCTATATCATGCGGGCTTCTGCTGGCGGGCGCGATGTCCGCGGTGGCCTCAAATGGCAGCGCATTAGTCCACCAGAGCGCGAGTACAGCGTGGCTGAAGCGCTGCCGCGCGGCGACTCGGGCCGCTTTAGTTCGATTGTCGATCCCCAGGATCCGCCGCTCAAAGCCCGCCTCCTCGACTTGATCGTCTTTGCCCACTTTCCCCCGGGTTTTGTCGGCGGTCGCTCCGAAAGCGGAGCCGGACAGGGAATTTTGGTCAATGCCTTCTGGTCGTCGATCAGCGAGATCATGCTGTTTTCCAGCCGTCCGCCGGCCGAGGTGGTGTTGGAATCGGACTTGATTGAGTTGCCGGGGCTGGTGGCTCTCGGTGCGGTCCACTGGGACGCTGACACGCCGCCGGGCACGGACGTGGAAATCCGCACGCGCACCGGGGACCAACTGTTGCAGCAAATCCGCTACTTCGACAAAACCGGCAACGAGAAGACTGCGGACGAATACAGAACGTTGGCCGGTTTTCTCAAGGGGCCTTCGGATACCACGGTGGTAGTGGGGCCGGGGTGGAGTGAGTGGAGCCAGCAGTACCGGCAGCCGGGGGAGTTGGCAAGTTCGCCGAGCCTGCGGCGCTTTATGCAGTTCGAGGTGCGGCTCAAAAACGACGGTGGCCAGCACGTGCCGACGCTGCACCGCCTCTCGGTGGGACTGCATCAGCCAGTGGTGCAGCGGCTGCGCGCCGAGGTGTGGCCGACGGCAGTGGAAGCGGGCGTGCTCGACACATTTGCCCTTTTTGTCCAGCCCGACTTTTTAACGCAGCCAGCCAATATGCGCAGCTTGGGTTTCGATGAAGTGCGAGTGCGCGCCGAGCCGGGGCTGGACCTGCGGCTGGTCGATGTGGCCTTGGGCACGGAAGCGGAGTTGGCGTCTGAGACTCCGTTTCAGCGTTTTGCACGCGGTGGCGATGGTCGGCTGCTCGACGCGCAGGGGGCCGAGTTGGCTGTGCACGCCGAAGGCGACTCGCTGTGGTTGCGCTTTCCTGAGACCGTGCAGGGCGCATCCTCTGGAATCCTCGAACCGGTGTACTATCGTGCGGTGGCTCTCGGCGACGAGGTGCCCACCGGGCTGGATCGCAATTTGTTGACCTTTACCTCGTACAGTCTCCTGCCCGAGGTCGAACAGGGCGCGGTGCGCTACTTTCGGCGGCAGGAAAGCGGTGGTCTGGTCGAGGTGGACGCGGAGACCTACGAGGCCCTAACCGCAGTCGATCAGGGGCCGGTGCGCTACTTCCGCAAGGTAGTAGGTTTGGGCGATCAGGTGCCTTTTGATGCGGCTGGCGATAGCCTCGACCAGAGTCGATACAACAGGTTAGGTGATCAGCGAGGTTGGGTGGTGGACCGGGGCCGATTGGTGCGGCTGCGCTTTGCCTCGCGGGTGTACTTGCAAGGGACGCGCTTGGCGGTGGCGGTGCGGCAGAGCCAGCCTCCGACTGCGTGGCAGGCGGCTGACGGCGGCGATGTAACTGGGCTGAGTCCCGCAAAGAACTTGGCCATTCGCGCGCAGGGGGCCGACGCGGCCATTGCTCAAGTGGCGATTGCACCGAATCCTTTTACGCCCAACGGCGATGGGGTCAACGAGGTGGCCGAGATCGACTTTTCCTTGTTCCGGGTGCAAGCGGAGCGGTCGTTGGCAGTGCGGATCTATACGCTGGCGGGTCGTCAAGTGAGGCAGTTGGAGGCGTTGGCCACAGGCGGACAGCAGCGGTTTATCTGGGATGGGCGAGACGAGGGGGGGCAGGTTGTGGCACCGGGCTTGTATTTGTGCAAGATCGAGGTGGATGCAGACGCTACGGCCTTTGCCGGACAGACCCGAGTTCACCTCATCGCTGTGGCCTATTGAGACGCGGCGGTCGTCCTATGAGCAACTCGACAAGACAAAAATTCGCCATGCTACTCGGCCTTGCGCTCGTCGGCGACAGCGCCGCGCAGGTCGAGTATGGCAATCGGCTGGGATTGCAGCAGGGCGCGGAAGCCCGGCTGATGACCTTGAGTCCAGAGGTGTATCTGGCTGCGCTGGACCCGGCAGTGCGGCGCTGGTACGTGCCGCAGGAACTATACGAGGAACACCGCTGGCGGCAGTGGCAGTACACCAATCGGGCGCGGCTGCCGTACCGGCGCTACGTGGAAGTCGATCTGCAGGGGGATTACTTCTACGATTTGTATGGGAATTACCTGACCCAAGGCTGGCTGGTGTTCAACACTGCGCAGACGCGGCCCCAAGAGGCGGGCAGCACCCTGTTCAAGACGAATGTGTTCGACCGGTGGTTCAATCAACTGGTGATTGCCGGAGACCGGAAGGGCCAGTATCACTACGCGCTGACGGTGAGTAACAATTTGCGCACGACCCTGACGCCGCTGGCCTTTTCCAAGCCGCGCTTGAACGGCTTCCAACTGGACTTGGCCACGGACAAGTATCAAATGACGTTCCTCCATTCGCTGATCTCAGGGCCTAGGGCCATCCAGGAGACGGATCGGGCCTTTACGGACGCCACGTCTTTGGCGGGAGGTCGTTTTGCAGCGCAAGTGGGCGATTTTGTCGAGGTGGGGTTACACGCGGTCAGCGCCCACCAGACCAATAGTGTGGCGGATCAACTCGTGGAGACCTTGCACAAAGGGTCCTTGACCAACGAACAGAACCAGACGGTTGGGCAGATCGAGATCCTCTTGAAGGACGACTCGCCGGAGGATGGCAGCGGCGGGGCGGCCTTTTTCCCGGATGCTTCGGACGTGGTCATTACCTATCGCGATGGCACGGTGGAGCAGGGCCGGGACATCCGCTTTGGTCCGGTGATTGAAGGGGGATTGGAGCGGCGGGGTTTTCTCAGCGCGGACGGCAACGAACAAATTAGTCTGCTCTACGACTTTGACAGTGCGTCGTTTGTCAACCGGGCTGCGGCCGACAAGGCGGAGATCGTCGCAGTAGAATTTCGGCTGGTGCTGGCCAATGACTATCAGGTCTGGATGAGTTCCGATCGCCAGTTGGGGTTGCTCGATCCGGGTGAGGGAGTGCGCGGCTTGGGCGAAGAGGGATTTACCCGGCTCGACGTAGCGCCGACGGAAAATCCCTTTTTTACGCTGGTGTCGCAGGCGGCGGGCAATGTGCAGGACATCTCCAATTTAGGCGTGGTCAGCTTTGCCTACGGCCTGCCTACCGCTACTACCGTGGGCGGCGGTACGCTCCGGGTGCAGGACCTGTTGGGATTCGACGTGTATGGCGAATACGACTTGAGTTGGAGTTGGCGTCAATACCCCAACGTCGCCGAGGAAACCCACACGGCCTCGGCCGGGATTAAAGGTCAATCCAGCGCGCCGGCTTGGATGGTGAATGTGCGTAAAACCTGGGAACCGTTTTTGTTGTTCGGCGAGGTGTATTCCATTGATCCACGCTACAACACTCAGGCTTTTGTCACCACGACCACCGGCCTCGATTACGCCCGCCAGGGCAACCGCTTTGATCTGGTCGAAGACAACGACGACCAAGACCGCTTCCCAGATGCCTTTCGCGCTGATTTCCTCGTTGACGACCGGCAGGTCTTTCCCGGTTGGGATCTCAACAACGACTTGGTGCCCGATTTCAACCAGAACGACAACCGCGTCAAGGCCAATAACATTCCCGACTACCAGGAACCTTTCCTGCGCTTCCAGGTGGATCGGCCCGAGTTCCTCTTTGGCGTCGATATGAACCACAACTTCTGGGTTGATCTATACGAGAACGACACCGAGCCGGACTATCCCTACCGCCGCGATCAGGCTGGTTTCAACGTCTATGGCGGCGTGGAGTTAGGTCGGCACTGGCAGTTCAAGGTTGGGGCGTTGCGCGAGGCGCAGATCTCAGCCGACCGCAAAAATCACAGCACGTACGTACAGGTGGGCTACGAGCGGATGTGGCCGCGCTGGGGCCGAGTGCGGCTGTTTGAGATGAGCCAATTGGTCGCGGACGACATTCCCAATCCGCTCTTGCAGTGGCGGCCAGAGAACACCTTGCGGGGCGGGCAGTTGGTGCATCTTGACGATCCGCTGTTGGCGCGGGATACGTGGGTCAACCAGTTGTTTGTCGGCCACAGCTTGACCGGTGAAAAACTACAGGTGATGAGCAAGCTCAACTGGGTGCTTTTCCAGCAGTTGATGAGCGCGAATCAGCGCCGACAGCACGACTTGGCTCCGGCGGATTTTTTTTGGGGCTTGATCAACAAGGCGAGCTACCGCTACGCTTGGCGGGGCGTGACTGTGGAGCCGCGCTGGAAGAGCGAGTGGGTGCAACAGAGTCGGTCGCTGTTTGATCAGGCGAAGCAAACGACGCTGCTGGAGTTGGTCTCGGTGTTGTTGGAGACTCAGCTTTTGTCCGCGACTCGGGCGCAGGCTGGGGTGGAGTATGCCTTTTTCAACGATTTAGACCGAGATAGCGAGGACTTCAACTCGCTGAGCTGGGCTTTCCAGCTAGTGACAGAGTCGGCCTATCTAGGGTATCGGATCCAAGCCTTGGCTGGCTTTGTGGTGGAGCGCAAGGATTTTGCAGAGGCTGAGACTCTCACGGCCACCCAGAGTTTTGTTACTCTCTACGCCGGGTTGCAATAGGTCGAGCGCTTAGTGCGCCCCTTCCTCCCAAGACGGCAAGCTCAAACCGTCCTGATCCCAAACAATTTCGCCGGCTCGCAGGGTCATGCGGCCCTCTATTTTTTGGCTGCCTTGCAGGGTGCTGCGAGTGGCATCGACAAAGCCGAAGCGGCCTTCGTGCACGGCCAGCACGGCCACGTCGGCTTCAGCGCCTACGCTCAGGTGACCCAATTCGGGCAGGCGGATGACTTCGGCGGGGCGCTGCGTCGAGCGGTAGATGACCTCCTGCAGCGGCATTCCCAAGGCCAGCATTTTCGACATGGTGATATTCATGGTGGCATTGGGCAGCAGGCGGCTGCGGCGGTGCAGGTCAGTGCTGATGGTATCGGGCGGGAAGCCTTGGGCCATGGCTGGTACGGCAATGTGGAAGCGGAAGGAGGCGTTGCCGTGGCCCAAGTCGAAAATCACGCCGCGCTCGCGGGCCTGCCAGACAAAGTCGAAGATCTGGTCGTTGTCGTCGAGCATGGGCGTGCGCATGGAGTAGCAGTGGGTGTGGATGTCGCCGGGGCTATAGCGGGAGAGCAACTCGGGGTACGTGCGGGTGGGTTTGGGCGAGAAATCGACCATGACAATGGAGCCGGCCCGCCGCGCCGCCTCAATGGCCCCGCCAGTTGATTCCCACCCCGGCCCGCCAAAATGGGCCGATTTGACCCCGACGATGTGCTCGGGATAGCGCTCGACCGCGGCGGCGCAGGGGATGGGGTCCATATCGGTGGTATCCTGTTCGGGCGGACCGGTCATGCCAGCGCCGACGATGTTGACAAAGGCGAGGACGCGGGTGATGGACTGGTCCATGATAGTCTCTTTGAAATCCGCAATATCCTTGTACCCAGCGCCGCCCGTATCGACACAGGTGGTGACCCCATGCGGCAGATTATGGGGGTCGGGGAAGAGCCAAGCATTAAAGCCGCCGTACACGTGCAGGTGGATGTCGATGAGGCCGGGGGTGACGTAGAGACCGGCGACATCGGCTTCTCGCTCCGCGGTGCCGGGCAATTGCGGCCCCATAGCGGCGATTTTGCCGTCTTTGACAGCGAGGTCGGCCGGGCCGTCGATGTTGTTTTTGGGGTCGATGAGGTGGCCGTTTTTGAGCAGGACGTCGTAGTGGGGGGGCATGGTGCTCCTTTTGGGATTAGGAATTAGGGATTAGGGATTAGGAATTGCAAAGGCCCTCAAGTGATCAGACAGCCCCCATTTTTGGTTCCTATAGCAACCCTAAATGATTTGAGCGTATGGAATTAATCAGCACCATCTCGGCGGCCTATAGGATTCATTCCCGCGCAAGCGGGAATCCAGACTTGAATGATGTAGGACTGCTATACCTGTTACGCACAGATATGCGGTATGAGATAAACAGCAAGTTGTTCAAACTAACTAAAAACTCGCGCAGCATGAACAAAAAGTTGTGCAAATGACCGACCACGGCAGTTGAGCCGAGCAGCATAGACCTCTCCCTCCTCCCATTTTAAGCCTCCTGTTTTTCAATCCTTTAGGGCCTTCCTAAAGGATTTTTTTGTGCGCGGTCGTCGGCCTGAACGGTGCCTAGCGCATGTAGGGGCGACCGATCGGTCGCCCCTACTTCCCATCTAGGAACGAGGGCGGAAGGCATGCCCTGAAATGTGGCCTAACGTCCGTTCGCCATTTCAACTCATGGAGGTCTGCATTAATGAGCACACAGGGGAGCGGTTATCGATGAGCCAAACGAGCAAGCCAACGGCCAAGGTCCTCAGTCAGAGTCCGCTCATGGCACCGCTGTTGGAAAAGGCGGCGAAGGTCGCTAAAACGAATAAGAGCGTGCTCTTGTTGGGAGAGACCGGCGTGGGCAAGGGCTTGTTGGCCGAAACGATCCACGCCATGAGCCCACGCCGCCAGCAAAAATTGATCTTGGTCAATTGTGGTGGCTTGCCCCCTGGACTCATCGAAAGCGAACTGTTCGGCCATGAGAAGGGTGCCTTTACCGACGCGGTAAAGCAGCGCGTCGGCTATTTTGAAGAGGCTAATGGCAGCACCTTATTCCTCGATGAAATTGGCGACATGTCCCTGGATGCCCAGCAGCGGTTGCTGCATGTCTTGGCGGAGAAGCACCTCAGACGAGTGGGCGGCACCGGGTCCGTTCCGGTGGATGTGCGGGTGATTGCGGCGACCCACCGCGATCTGCCCCGGGCGATTGAGGACAGGACGTTCCGCGAGGACTTATTCCAGCGGCTGAGTGTGTTTCCGTTGGTGGTGCCGCCGTTGCGAGCGCGGCGGGAGGATATTCCCCTGTTGGCCGCGCATTTCGTGCCGCGTCATGCCCAGCAGCCAGCGCCGCCGTTGAGCGACGCGGCGCTGGCGCGCTTGAAAGGCTATGATTGGCCGGGGAATGTGCGGGAGTTGGAAAATTGGATAGAGCGGATGCTGATTCTATCCGAAGGAAAGCAGCTTGGGTTGGCCGATGTGTTGGAGGCCGAAAGGATGGGACAGAATTTGTCGCCTTCGGCGTGGGTATCGCCGGTTGTACCCAAGGCGGAAGATCCCTGCGGCACCGAGGCTGCAGCCGGTATCCTATCGCGTCGTCTCGGGTCGGCTTGGGGCCGCTGGAACGACGACTTTCCTATCTCTTGAAAGGAGATCAATCATGCGAACGAATCAGTTTCGCTTGCTTTGGGTGGCTCTGCTCAGCCTGAGTGGGGTGCTGCCCGCCGCTGCCACGGACTATGAGGCAGCGGATTATCTGCCGCTGGCCGTGGGTAATTCGTGGACGTACGAGCATGAGTGGTACGACATCCACAGGCGTTATGGCAACAGAAGTCGATGGACGGCGTACTGGGATCAGGTCTATGATCCCCCCCAATTTACCATCACGGTGGAGCGGACGGAGATAATAGATGGCAAGACGTATTACGTGCTGTCCAACATGCCGGCCAACTGGCCGCCGGCTCCGCCGCACTTCATCGCCGGCAAGAAACTGCGTTGGGAGGGTACGCACCTGATGGAGCGCACCGC
>VXOR01000073.1:213746-229663 GCA_009840005.1 Gemmatimonadota bacterium | reverse complement strand
GGAGAGCCTGCACCATTTCAAGACCCTAACACCGCTTTCATGCAACAACGCCCTTAAAACTTATTAAATAAGTAGGATTCTGCTACGCTGGGGCTATAGAATACCTCTAGGTGGAGCCAAAGCTTCTTGTCCCGATCCCACATTAAGCGAAAAAAAGACGGTGTGCGTCTTGTCGTTGTTGGGTCAAACGCAGATTCAGATGGCTCTTCTACAATGAACATTATGTCCGTAACGATGGCCTTCTCCCCTGTTTCTAGACGGGCAGGAAGAGAATACTTAATGAAGCCCGCAGGTAACATACCTCGGTCTTTTGCTAGACTGAAGAACGTTTGATCTTCTTTGTTTAGCTCAAATACCCTAAATTCGCTGTCATGAAACGATACGTTTTCTATGAAGTACTCTTTGTTGAGAGAGCGAAGTATTGCTTTATGATCTGAACGAATTATGGATAGTGGGCTCTTTTCTATTAAAGCCGTCTCGACTTCTTTCCTAATTTTTTTAACCATGTTCTCTATTTTTTTATCGTTTGAGCTTTGACTTTGTGCGTCCTGTTGCTGGAATGCAACCCAGTCTTCAGCCCATTCCATCTTTGTTCTCTTATATTTTTCCGCATCAAACCCTTCCCTCAGATAGAAGACCGCTGCCAAGCTATCATTGCCTGACTCAGAAAACGCAATCAAATACTGGTGTAACCAGCCTCTTAGAGCCCGCTCTTGCCCCAAGTTTATAGCCGTTCCCAAGCTAATAGGTATAGCATCGATCGCTTGATCCAACTCCTCGCCCTCTTGAACCTTAATCATTTCTTGACCGTTTATGTAGTCATAAAACTCTTGGAAGTTTTCTCTGGTAAAGCCGCCATATCTCACTTCTCGCGCTTGACTCGACGAGAATATTGGGCTTAAGCTCATAATAAGCGCACTACAAAATAGTATTAGCATTTTCATAGCAAACTCTGTGTGCTTTCAAGATTACTTATACGACGGATGTCGGCATAGAAAAGTTTTATAGGGAGAGCAAAAAAATTAAAAATGGAGTAGATTGCAGAGCACGAAATAAACTGAAGACATAGATCAATCTACTCCAAAAAGGCGCGGAGGCGTCTTCGTCCACGATAGAGATATACTTTAGCTAGGGGTATCTTTAGCTCCCGACCTAAGTAACTGATGTTACCGCAGCTTTTAGAAGCTGTTGAGTTATTCAGGTAGATTTAGCGACGGTAATTTTAATCATGGCGATACGAATCATATTTTCGGCGGCTTGGGTGAGGATTTCAAAATCTTTGGCCAAGCGTCGAAATCCGCCCAACCAAGCTAAGGTTCGTTCGACAATCCAGCGTTTGGCAATCACCTGGAATCCGTGCGACGGTTTAGCGGCGATGTCGATGCGTAGCCCTAACAGGTTTTCGACGAATTCAACAGTAGTACCGCTGTATCCTTGGTCGCCGGAAAAGGCTTCTATGGTATCATACTTTTCCGCGACTTGGTCGCACACGTCCCATCCTTGGCTGGTATCGGCGATATTGGCGGCATGGACTTGGATGGTCAGCATATTATCCAACGTATCGGTGGCGATATGGCGTTTACGGCCCTTGACCTTTTTTCCCCCATCAATGCCGCGATTCTCACTGGCATATTGGGTCTTAACCGATTGCGAATCAACCAAAACATAGGTCGGATGCTGGTGTTTGCCCTGCTTTTGCCGCGCACACTCATTCAGGGCATCCAAGGCTTGTTCCCACACCCCGCGCTGATTCCAACGTCGGTAATGGTCATACACGGTGTCCCACGGCGGAAAATCCAACGGAAGCATTCGCCAAGGGATGCCCCCTTTGACCACATAGAAAATGGCATTGACCACATCCCGTTTGGCATACCGGCCGGGGTTGCCCCGCCGATCGGGGCGAGCAAAGAAGGAGCCAGTAAAGCCCATTCTTCATCGGTCACATCACTGGGATAACCTGGCATAACACAAACCGCCTATAAAAAAAGCGGTTACGACAAAATAACATACAAAACAGCTTTAACTCAACAGCTTCTGAGGATCCGGGAAGATGTGCTAAAAGCCGGACTATGCTAGCGCGAAACGCTTGATTTGAGTGATCCCCAAGAGACGACTTGAATTGCTGTTGCTATTTCGGAATCGTCTCGAACTTCAATGATGTCGTTGGGAGTGTATTTGCCCACATTGCCGTCGATTGATATTTCTACAACGAGTCGGTACAGGCCGACCCCCATTTTGTCCTTATAGGAAGAATCGAATCCGCACATAGAGTCGATGCGCTCGCTGCCGGGGACATCAATCCATTCAGAATTGTTGTCTTTGCGGTACTGCCATTTTGAGGATTTAGTATCGAGTACGTGATCGCATATTTTTTCATTGTCCAACTGCATACATCCGATGCTGATAATAGCATCGAAGCCAAGCTGAACAGTAAGACCTCCGGCCTGATTTATCTTGAGCCAATCAACGGGTTTGTACGCATCAGCAAAGGCTAGAGATGCCAGTGCAAGAGATAGAATAATTGCCTTCATGGTTTTGTCCTTTCTGAAAAGGATGAGAGGGTAGGCAACCGGCGGGGGTTCCAGAAGGTCCGCTGGAAATATCCCGAGGCTTCCGATGACCTATCAGGCAGCTTAGGCCCATCCTAAGACGCGGCAGATAGCAGGCGGAATTTTAATAAGTGTCGCCGAACCTAAAGTCCGCAGGTTCGACTGGCTCCTCGTCCGCAAAATCTTCGTCGCTGTCAGAATCAAAGTAGAAGACTTCCTCGCCTTTGGTGTGGAAGCGGTCCCACGTCAGCTCGTTATGTATGTACAGGCCGACGAAAATGGGCACCACGAAGGCCGCGGCTAACCCACCTACGTTGATCGCGGTGTAACATCCGATAGCGGCGCAAATTGCGCCAAGCGACGATCAGGTTATTGCGTAGCATGGTTAGTACCTTCCTTCCTGGTTAGTACCTGATAGAGGCACAGGCCCTAGGTATGGGATGCTTCGCTGCGCTCAGCATGACAAGTGCTGGTTTGCTGCTCCCCTGTGTCATGCTGAGCGAGCGAAGCGGAGTCGAAGCATCTTTTACCCAGATCCATGCGTAACATCAGTAAGTAAAATGGGTTGATATTGTTGGGCGATTTTAGGTTGGTCTCGTGCTTGGTGCATGATTTGTGTGAGTTGGTCTAATCCTCGTCGAAACAGACTTATGGCAGATCATCCATGTTTTTTATGAAGATGGGTTTTCTTTGCAACAGTTTTTTCGCCTATCAGCAGTGCCCACAGCAGCCTCCATGCTAGCAGCCCCAGCAGCTAGTCCGCTGCTCAAAAAAAGCTGCAAACGGCGATGGTGGGCTATACCCGACAGACTACAGGCGAGTTTTTTGTTTACCATGTTTTCCACACTGCTTTTTCACGGAAGGCATCAAGATCCAAGTCGCCGCGGGCGTAGGCGTCGATGGCGGACTTGGGCACCTTGAGCAGTGCACTGCGGGCAGAGAACGGAGAGCGATATTCGACGATGACGTGCTCATCGGACTGGACTTGGTGGAGGGTCGCGCCGTAGTCGGCGACGGCTTCGACGATGTTGTTGGCCTTGACGTCGTCGAGAGGCAGGGGTCTAAAGCGAAACACCGAGTTATTAACAAAAAAAAGGGCACCTAAATCCGGCTGATATATCCCCAAAGTGCGTTGGGTACCAAGCAAGGGATGATGATCGTGCCCCACGACTTGGTCGAGTATGCCGGCCATGATGTCGACTCTTTTTGAGTCAGTGTGTTCGGAAAAGGCGATGCGCTGGCGGAAAGTAGCCGAGTCGATGCGCCCTTCTCGAAAGGCGTCAATGGCTGATTTTTTGGTGGTGGCGGTGATTAGAAAGGGAGCAGCGGCAGCGCGACGATGGCCGCGAGTAAAGCCGTGTACCTGAGCGACTATGGATCCGTGAGAGATAGTATCGGCCTCCACAACGTCAGCCAACAGAGAATCTCTTACCATCACAGCTACCCTCTTGACTTCGACTTCGCCTTCCGTGGCTACTTTTTCTAGGTGATTCCTCAATCGGGTTATCGCCGCGGCTTGTTTGTCAGTGTCGAAGAAAGACACAGAATCCCCAAAGATCAGGACTAACTTTTCAAAATCGAAGGAGCTCTCCCTAGGCATAGCAATGGGCATAATAGCTTCGATTTGCTTGGTAAGGTCGAAAGACACGGAATCTGTACCGACTATAAAGCCATCGGTGATATAATGTCCTAGGACGCTTGCTAGGTCTCTTGGAGGATGCTGCTGGTAGCAGACCGTAATCCGGTCGTCTTGGTCGAGTTGGCTTATGATGCCGGCGTAGTTGCCTAGAAATTCGGTGAGTAGATCGTGGCTTTCTACCAGCGAGTTCTCGTACAATGAGGGATCACTCGATTTCAACTCAAGATGCTTGACGCCCTTTTCGTCCCATGCGACCGATATGCCGGGATATACCTGCCTAGACCATGATCCTCCGGTAAAAAAGAGGACCCCGTAGCCGTCGAGGTACAAGCCACGAGAGGAGGAGGTCGGAGGACCAGGCGCGTCGAGATACAAATTGCCGAGAATCCCCTCCATGATACGGATATCACGCTGCATGCGCCGGGGGTCAATATCGGCGAGGCTGGCAGTGGCCATGAAGCCAGCGACTAGGATGGCGCAGTAAAGCGTGGTCATGGCAATCTCCTAGGGGTTGGTATAGCGAGCCGTTGGCAACACCTCCAGCACGGGTGCTTCGTCGCGGCGCAAGCGGATGTGGATCTCGCGGTCGAACTGTGCAAATTGACGGCTGATGAGCTGCAAATCTCGGTAGCGCTGGGCTTGGATCTCGGTCAACAGATGATCGAAGACGCGCTGCTGGCGCATCTCAGAAGCCCGCAGCAGTTGGTTCACTAACGCGAGGGTGCCCTCCTGTGTGGCCAGTACTTCTGCCCGAGTGAGTGGTTCGTCCGCCAGTGCCTCCCCCCACTTGAGGTCGAGTTCACCAGCGCGGTAGCTGAGTTCAAACTCCGGCCACGCGAAAAAGAGAACCACAGCGGCCACCGCCGCCGCAGCCAAACCCGCTATCAGCCGGAAGCGCCGACGCGGCACCTCGGCCTCGACAAACGTCAGGTCAAGGCGCGGAGCCTCATCCGGCCAAGCTCGGAGCAAGTCCTGTGTGCTAGCGAGCGCATCGAGTTCGCGGCGGCACGCCGCACAGGTGGCCACATGTTCTTTCATGCGCCCCTGTTCACCTTTTTCGCATTCTTCGTAAAAAAAGGTGAGCAAGTCTTCTTTTTTTACGTTACAATCCATCTCTGTCTATGTCCCACTGGTTAAAGGTTTTTCGCAGGGTCTTGAGGCCGTAGTAGAGGCGCGATTTAATCGTATTAATCGGAGCGTCGAGCACTTCGGCGATTTCCCGAAATTTCAATCCCTCGTATTCCTTGAGCACCACGACGACGCGCTGTTCCTCGGGCAGGGTCTGCAAGGCGCGGTTGAGCAAATCGCGCAGCTCGATCTTGTCCACATCGGCCGCTTGGCTCAGGGCCGGATGCGGCCGAGCACCTGCCTCCTCGTACGCGTCGAGTGAAACGTGCTGCATGCGCTGGCGCAGGTGGTCGCGGCACAGATTGGCGGCGATTTGGTAGAGCCACGTAGAAAAGCGCTCGGGGTCGCGCAGCCGATGTAACTGGCTATAGGCGCGGATAAAGCTCTGCTGGCAGAGGTCTCGCGCGTCTTCGGCATCGCCGCTGTAGCGGAGCGCGAAGCGGTAGAGGCGGCCCTGCCAGCGCCAGACCAAGGTATTGAACGCTTGGTGCTGGCCAGCCCTGAAGCGCAGGATGAGATCGGCGTCGCTCATTATTCCATTATAAGACGAGGACCGAGCACAAAAAGTTTTACGCACGAAAAATTTTATTGACGTAATCGGATCACAAGTCAATCCAGTAGCGCAACTTCTCAATGCACTGCGCGGGTTTGCGGCCCTCGGCGCGGAATGCTTGGTTGGGCATGACCATCGCGCTTTCGAATTGGCCGCCGTTGTGTTCGATGATCTTGCGCGAGCCAATGTTGTCCGAGTCGCAGGTGACCAGCACGCGGCGCAGCCCGATTTCCCGCGATACCACCAGTGTCAGGGCGAGGATGGCCTTGCCGTAACCGCGACACCGCCGCGAGGGTCGGATACTGTAGCCAATGTGCCCACCGTAAGTAAGCAGATACGGAGTGCTGAGCTCGGGTCTTATAGAGGTTTGGCCGATGTAGTTGCCGTCGTGTACAAGCCAGAGCACCCGATCTGGATACCGCACCCGCAAACCTGTCTCATCGGCGAGGCCCTTGAGGTCGCGCACGAATTGCGGAAACTGGTCGGCGAGGGAGTCGCTGTCGTAGCCGAGGGATCGGGCATACGTCGAGTCGAAACGACCTTCGGCCAAAAATTCAGCCGCGCCCGCTAGGAAGCTATCCCGGTACAGGACGGAGGGAGAAACGAGGGATTGCATGATGGACCAGGATGAGCAGGATTAGATAGGATGGACAGGATTTTGTTGGAGTGGGGGCAAAGTAGGGGGTGGGGGATAGACCGTCAACTTAGCAGGCGCGTGTGAAGATAATTGCCTAATTTAGAACTGACGTTACGCCCCTACACCGATCGGTTCGGCGCAAATGCGTAACGTCAGTATTAATTAGCCCTAACCCACAAGGAGAACTCAATGGAAATCGCGGCACAAAAGACCGCTGACCTAGACTACAAGGTCGCCGACCTAGCACTGGCCGAATGGGGCCGGCAGGAAATCATTCTCGCCGAGCAAGAGATGCCCGGGCTGATGGCCCTGCGCGAAGAGTACGGGGCCGCCCAGCCGCTCGCGGGTGCGCGGATTGCTGGCTCCTTGCACGCGACAATTCAGACCGCCGTACTCATCGAGACGCTCACCGCGCTCGGGGCACAAGTGCGCTGGTGCTCGTGCAACATCTTCTCGACCCAAGACCACGCAGCCGCGGCCCTCGCCGTTACCGGCATCCCGATCTTCGCCTGGAAGGGCGAGACCGAAGACGAGTACTGGTGGTGTACCGAGCAAACCCTGCGCTGGCCCGACGGCGCTGGCCCCAACCTGATTCTCGACGACGGCGGCGACCTGACCAAGTGGATCCACGAGAAGCACCCAGAGCTTTTGCCGGACCTGCGCGGTATTTCCGAAGAGACGACCACCGGCGTCCACCACCTCTACCAGATGCTCGAAGCCGGAACCCTCGCCGTACCGGCGATCAACGTCAACGACAGCGTCACCAAGTCGAAGTTCGACAACCTCTACGGCTGCCGCGAGTCCCTCGCCGACGGCATCAAGCGCGCTACCGACATAATGATCGCTGGCAAAGTCGTGGTAGTAGCTGGCTACGGCGATGTTGGCAAGGGATGCGCCGACGCCATGCGCGGCTTGGGCGCACGGGTGATCGTCACCGAGATTGACCCCATCTGCGCGCTGCAAGCGGCGATGGAAGGCTACGAGGTCAAGAAGATGGACGACGCCATTGCCGAGGGCGATATATTCGTCACGGCGACCGGGTGCCGCGACATCATTCGCATCGACCAAATGGAGCGGATGAAAGACGGGGCTATCATCTGCAACATCGGCCACTTTGACGTCGAAATCCAAGTAGCCGAACTAGTGAACTATCGCGGAATCGAGCGCATTGATATCAAGCCGCAAGTCGATAAGTTCACCTTTCCCGATGGCCGCAGCGTCATCCTGTTGGCCGAGGGCCGCTTGGTCAACTTAGGCTGTGCCACCGGGCATCCTTCCTTTGTCATGTCCAATTCGTTTACCAACCAAGTCTTGGCGCAGCTTGAGTTGCACACCCGTCACGAGCAATATCCAGTCGGTGTGTACATGTTGCCCAAGCACCTCGACGAGAAGGTGGCGCGTCTCCACCTGCAAAAGTTGGGCGTCGAAATCGACGAGCTAGACGCCGACCAAGCCTCGTACTTGGGTATCCCAGCGAAAGGCCCCTACAAGCCGGAGCACTACCGCTACTAGCATCCCATGAACGTCGCCGTCCTGCTCTCTGGTGGGGTCGATAGCTCGTTGGCCCTCGCCCTGCTCCAACGCGAAAAGCGGCTCGCCCTCAAAGCCTACTACCTCAAAATTTGGCTGGAGGATGAGCTGTTTTCGCTCGGCGACTGCCCGTGGGAAACGGATTTAACCTACGCCCGCGCCACCTGCGAACAGCTCGGGGTGCCGCTCGAAGTTGTGCCGCTGCAAAGCGAGTACCGCGACCACATCGTCGAGTGCGCCTTGGCCGAGCTGCGCTTAGGGCGCACGCCCAGCCCAGACATCTGGTGCAACCAGCGCGTCAAGTTCGGAGCCTTCTATCAGCGGGTGGCCGACGAGTGCGAGCAGATTGCCTCTGGGCACTACGCCCGCGTCGAGGAGACCGCGGGTGGTTATCAACTCCGGCGCGCCGCCGATCCGGTCAAGGACCAGACTTATTTCCTCTCCAACCTGAGCCAAGCGCAACTCGCTCGGCTCTGCTTGCCCATCGGCCACCTGCCCAAGCATCAAGTGCGCGCACTCGCTGCGGAATTCGACCTGCCGACCAAAGACCGCCCTGACAGCCAAGGCATGTGCTTCTTGGGCAAGATCAACTACCGGGACTTCGTCCGCTTCCACTTGGGAGAACTCCGGGGCGACATCGTCGAGCAGGCGAGCGGACAAAAGAAGGGCGAGCACCCCGGCTATTGGTTCTACACCATTGGCCAGCGGCACGGCCTGCAACTCGGCGGCGGTCCTTGGTATGTGACAGACAAAGACGTCGCCAACAACATCGTGTACATCGCCCACGGCAGCGCGCCGACGCGGGCCGGACGCCGCGAGCTGATTGCCGAACATATCCATTGGATCGCCGGAGCACCGGAGCACGACGCACTCCACGTCAAGCTTCGGCATGGGCCGGCCCTAGTACCCTGTCAGGTACAGATGCTCGCGCCAGATCGCGCTCACGTCGCCTTATCCACGCCCGACCCCGGCATTGCTCCAGGCCAGCACGCCGTGTTCTACGACGGTGAAATTTGCCTCGGCGGCGGTGTCATCGCCTAGCTAACAGCCTTATAAACATCACTTTTGCAACCATACGGGCGGCCTCCCGCACTACGCACATCATTATTTTCTTGATGCGCGCCCAATAATGTCGTATCTCTCTACATTAGCCATCCGAACTATTGGTGCGGCGCTGAATGGTTCGGCTATTTCTATACCAAGTTAACCAAGCTGCACCAAGCTACATATTCGACCCCGGCGGAACGACATATAGGCATATAATCGATTTTTCCCGAGACAGTTTTTTTCTCTATTGGCGGTGTGGTTCCTGCGACCACGTTTACCTTCGGTGACCGTCACAGGAGGTTGAGGGCGTTGGTCGTTATCAACCTTACTCTAGGAGGGAGAAATGGCAGTCAGGATTATCGTTGGCTTGATGGCTCTTGTGGCTATCATTCAGGGCGTGGCAGGTGCTCCGATCGGAGGAGGCATCCTGACGCTCGCGCTAGTCGTTCTGGGCCTGATATACGGGGCGATAGCGATCGACGCTGAGGACGCAACAGCCTACTTGGCGTTCACCATTGCGGTTGGCGCTGCAGCAAGTGCGAACGTGCTGGATCAGGACCTTCTCGACATGCTTGGCGATCGCTTAGACGCCATCGTTGATCAGGTCAGCATCGCTCTATACGCCGCCGTCATAACCATCCTCGTCAGAAGGACCATCAACCGGCTCAAGGGTTAGCAATGACAGGCGGATGAGTGGCTGCAAGCGCAAGTCCGCCTCAAACCCGACCAGCCACGCACGATGCGCGTTGCATCTGCGCGAGTAGGTGCAACGCAGCGTGCTTGGTGCGCCTGCACCGCTAGACGGCTCGCCGTCGCAGCCGACGATCATTCACGTCCCTCGCGACCTCAACCATCACTCTAAGCGCCTCTTGCGAACTCGCCTCGTGCTCATCGGGCTTCTGTCGCAGCCCCCACGATGAACCCATAATCTTGTCGCAGAAAGCACCCGCAAACATCCGCTCCTCGTTTTCCCCCAGCACATCGCTGAAAATCGTCACCGCCTCAAGTAAGAGCTCCCGCTTCTCCGCAGCAGTCTCGCCGAATCCCATCGCGTTGTTGATAAACCGGCCAACGTCCAGACAAGAGGCCCCGATGACGCCCTTCGGATCAATCGCCATCCAGCCGCGGTCTGCATCAGATAAAATGTTCCAGTGATGAAGATCGCCGTGTAGCAGTATCTGGGGTTCATCCGGTTCCATCAGAATTTCCATCATGGACTCCACGCGCGGAATCTGCTCGATATAGCCCCGCGCCCGCTCGAGATCTTTACAGCTTCTAGCGTCCGCGAACGCACCGTGCATCCAATCCATAAAGTGCGGCAGTGCGTGGTGCGACGGCGGCGGGGTCGCGTGTAACTCCTGGAGAATATGCGCTGCAATCTCGCTTTGCTCGCGCGCATTCCCAACAGAATCTAGCATCTTGCCCGGACGCAGTCGTTCGAGCAGCATGGCGTTGAGCGCTTTGTCACAGTCGATGAGCCGGTTGATCCCACGGCCCTCGTAAATCGCCAACGCTTCCATCTCCGCGCTGAAATCGCCGTGCGGAACGCCCACCTTGAGCACGGCCTCTTCCCCATTGTCCATCTCGACGTAGGCGATGTAGTTGACCTTGATTTCCTCGGTCGGCCGGCCGAGTGTCAGACCCCACTTATCGCAGCACCGCACGAGAATGGACGGTAGTGCCTCAAGCCACGTCTCAGCTTCTTTGCCAAATTCTCTAGTTGCGTATCGCAGGAACCGCTCCGGAAACTGCGGTGTGTCAATCGGCATCTGTCGTTCTCTTGCTCAACGCGCTACTCGAGAAACATCTCTCCGGTGAAGGGGAGAGGCTTGTTTGGACGTTCGTAGTGAATCTGTTTAGGCGTTTTTTCGAGCCCAGCGGCCCACTGGTCGCGCCAGTCTTCATAGACGGTCTCCGAGGCGGGATCGCGCCGACTGCGGGCGACGAGACTGGGCCACTCCGGCCGCGGGGAAGGCTCGCCCGTTTTCTGGTAGCGCAGATCCATACTCCAGCGCACGGCGTTGGTGTTGTTCGGGCCTGAGCCGTGGGGCGTCAGTTTGTGTACGAACAGAACGTCCCCCTTCTGCATGGGCAGGCTAACCCGCTCGGTCTGGGGCAGATCCTGCCCGTACCGCCAATAGACCATGCGCCGCTGGTGGACCCGAGGCTGGACCTGTAAGCAGCCGTTCTCTTCGGTTGACTCGACGAGGGGAATCCAGACGGTCACTTGGAGGATACCCTGTGCTTCTTGCGTGGTAAACACGGCATCCTGATGAAAAATTACATCTGTTGACGGCATCTTGGGACGGACGTGCGACACGGCATTGCAGGTGATTTCTGCACCGATGAACGGCTCAATCAGATCGACGAGGTTCTGGTTGCGCAAAAACTCAAAGGTGCCACGCCGACGGGTTTCCCCTATGTCGGGACAGCCATCGACCTCGTCGCACTCTTCGGCCAGACACGCCAAGCGCCGCGCAAAAGGCTCGTTTTCGTAGAGGTTGGCGACCTTGCCTTGGCCGTGTAGATCGCGAGCGATTTCATCGACGATGATATTGTGATCCTCAATGAGCGGCGCGAGATCATCGTCGGTAAGTCCTCCTTTGATAATGACGTACCCTTCTGCCGCAAAAAAGTCGAGCTGTTGGCTGGTTACTTTCACGTTTGGTCTCCTTCCGTTCAAATCAGCGTTAAGTTTTCTTTTTTGCTTCTAAGTCTCCTTTATAACGACTCGACCGAAGGGAAACAAGACCCGTCGGCCAGCGTACCTCGACTTGTAAAGGTCTTGGCTTGCCTCTACAATAAAAGGCCGCACTTCCTCTCAAACAAAGACCATGACATGTTTGCGCTGATTTTCCTAACGTTGCTCGGCTCGATTTACGGCTATTCGGGCTGGCGGCTCATTCCCTATCTCCCTCTACCCGCCCAGGTCGGTGCCGCACTGGCGCTGGTGTTCCTGCTATTGACGCCTTTGTTGCTCTTTCGCCTGCGCTCCCGTCCGCATCTCGCTTGGCTGACGGATTCTCTCTCCTGGGTCGCCTATCTCGGCATGGGCTTTTTTACCGTCTGCTCGACCCTGCTGGTCCTGCGCGATATCGGAGGACTGCTCTTGGGCCTGATCTATCCCATCGACGCGACGCTCAATGCCAGCATCGACTTGGCGACCTTCGTCCTAGCCTTGGTCCTGGTGAGCTACGGCTACTACCAAGCTCGCCGCACGCCAGCGATCCGCCGCGTCGATGTCCCTATCGCTAATCTCCCGCCCGCGCTAGTCGGATTGCGCATCGTCCAGATCAGCGATCTCCACATCGGCCCGACCATCAAAGCCCCTTTTGTTGAGCGCGTCGTCGCCCGCGTCAACGAATTGCAACCCGACCTAATCGCCTTCACCGGCGACCTCGCCGACGGGCCGGTCGAACGACTCGCCCCCCATACAGCCGCCCTAGCCGAACTCACCGCGCCACTCGGGGTCTATTTCTGCACCGGCAACCACGAATACTACTCGGGCGTGGAAAGCTGGACTGAGCAGGCGCGCCGTCTCGGTTTCGATGTCCTAATCAACGAGCTACGCCAGATCGACTACGATGGCGGGCGGATCGCCTTGGCCGGCACGACCGACTTCAGCGCCGGCGAGCTAGTTCCCGACCACGCATCGGACCCAGCCAAGGCCCTTGCCGCGAGCGACGGAGCCGATGTGCGCATCCTGCTCGCGCACCAGCCGCGCAGCATAGAGGCCGCCAGCCAAGCCGACTGCCACCTGCAACTGTCGGGCCACACCCACGGCGGCCAGTTCGTGCCGTGGAAGTACGCCATTCCCCTGCAACAGCCCTATGTCGCGGGCCTGCACAAATTTCGCGACACTTGGATCTACGTCCACCGAGGCACTGGCTACTGGGGGCCGCCGCTGCGGCTCGGTGCTCCTTCCGAAATCGCACTCCTCACCCTGAGCCGGGACGGATCCGCATGAAGCCGCTTTTAAACCCCCTTGACATCCTACGGATGGCGCTTCTTATCTACCCTATCCATCCGCGCCCATCCCCTGGAGATAATCCATGACTACCAATGCCCAAGCTGCCTCAGCCGCAAACGGCCACAAAGCTACCCAATTTCGCCTCATCGACTGCGACGTACATCACACCCTGCCCAACGACAAAGCCCTCTTTCCCTACTTGCCGCGCCACTATGTCGAGCGCATTGAGGACTTCGGCTCTATGATGCCACAGTTGGGCCATACCAATATGCCCAAACACGGCAACCGCCAAGAATTGTGGGAGGACCAAGAGACCAATCCAGCGGCCAATGTCGAAGTAGCGCGTCAGAGGCATCTCGACGAGTACGACATTGACGTGGCCGTGTTGACGGGGGGGCCGTACAGCGCGGCCGTGCATTCGGATTGCGATTATGCGGCAGCTTATTGCCGGGCCTTCAACGATTGGACTCTAGAGCACTGGGTGGGCGCGGACTCGCGCTTTAGATCCTCCATCCACATCGCCCCCCAAGACCCGCAGCTAGCCGTGGCGGAAATAGACCGCCTAGGCCCCAAGCCCGAGTGCGTCCAAGTGATGATGCCGGCTGGTTCGCGCCAGCCTTTTGGCCACCGCTTTTACCACCCCATCTACGAGGCCTGCCAGCGCCACAGTCTGCCGCTGAGCATCCACTTCGGGGCCGAGGGATCCGGCATTGCCGCGCCGCCCACGGCCGCAGGATACCCCTCGCACTATCTGGAAATGCGCATGGCCCGGCCGCAGATCGCCATGGCGCATACAGTCAGCTTCATCTGCGAGGGCGTCTTTGAAAAATTCCCCGATTTTCGCGTCCTCTTTGTCGAACACGACGTATTCTGGGTCCCAGGCTTGATGTGGCACATGGATTCCGACTGGAAGGGCCTGCGCGATTATACGCCGTGGGTCAAGCGCCTGCCCAGCGAATACTTGCGGCAGCACATCCGCTTTGGCACCCAGCCCATGATCCAGCCACCCACGCGCGACGATATGAAGCGCTTCTTGGAGTGGCTGCACGCCGATGAGGTCCTGGTCTTCGCCAGCGACTACCCGCACTGGGACTGGGACGAGCCAACGGGTTTCCTCGCCGATTTTGACGCGGACTATCGCCACCGCATCATGGCGCAAAATGCAGCGGAACTCTATGGCTTCTAAGCGCTACGTAGTAGCCCGCGCCGAGGAACTGCCTGCTGGAGCGCGCAAGATCGTCAGCGTCAACAACCGAGAGATCGGCGTCTTCAACATCGGAGGCCGCTACTACGCCCTGCGCAATAGCTGTCCGCACAAAAGCGGCCCCTTGTGCCAAGGCCGGTTGCGGCCCTTGGTCGTATCGCCGGGCGTGTACCAGATTGACTATCAGCAAGAGGGCTTGGTCCTCAAGTGCCCTTGGCACCAGTGGGAATTCGACTTGGCCACTGGGCAGGCGCTGTACGACGAGACCATGCGGGTGAAGACGTACGCAGCAGGGCGCGAAGGGAAGGAAGTGGTCGTGTACGTAGAGTGATACTGGTTGCGGAACGGCCCCTCAGCCGGTTGTGATCCGTCGCCGCCGTTGTTACTTTGCACGCTTCACTTAGGAGGAGACAGATGACCACAGCCCCGTCCGCTACCCAACTCCATAAAGCACTGGACCAAGAACAGATTGACCAATTCCGCCGCCGCGGCTTCATCATCATCGGCAAGCTGCTCGACGACGACCTCGTCGCCTCGCTGCGCGATGAATACGACCGCCTCTTTGCCGAGGCACGCCAGAACGGGCGCTTCCGCAACCTGTCCATCAGCGACACCGACGATCTCGACGAAAAGAACAACGCCGACGAACAGATGTTGCAGATCATGCAAATGTGCGAGCGCAGCATCCACTTCCGACAACTGCTCTACGACACCCACATCCTCGACATAGCCGAAGACCTCATCGGCCCCAATATCCAGCTCTTCCACGACCAAGCCCTGTACAAACCCGCCCACCACGGCGGTCCCGTCTTTTGGCACCAAGACAACGCCTACTGGAAATGTATGCCGGCCAATTTGGTTAGCTGCTGGATGACGCTCGACGACGTCGATGAGACCAACGGCGCCATGCACTTGCTGCCCGAATCGCACCTGACGCCCGTCGGGCACGACCGCTCAGAGCAAACCAGTGCCTTGCTCGACTACGGCGACCAAGTCGATGCAGCCCAAGCCGCCGTCATCGACCTGCCCGCGGGCGGCGCACTCTTCCACCACTGCCAAACCCTCCACTACACTCCACCGAACCAAACAGATCGCCAGCGCCGCGCCTTTGTCATCCACTTCATGCCCCCCGGCACGCGCTCGGCGCACACCGGAGAATTCCTCGAAGTGTCTTTTGGCCGCCCCATGCTGCGGATGCGAGTCTGATGGTTGCGACGGAAGCAAGGTCTTAATCGGGCAATAGCCGCGCGGTTTCATTGACTAATACACAGACGATTCCGAAATTTAAGGACGTACACGACGAGGGTATAAGCGGGCCATCCGGCATACGCTACCGCGCCTTGGAGATCACGATGACCGTCATCCACACAACCGATGATCTGATCCGCCTGCTGAACGAAAACGACGAGTTCCGCCAAGCCGTTCGCCGCCACGTCCTGAGCGACGAGCTGATTCAGCTACCTGAGCGGCTTGCCAAGTTTGAAACGCATGTCGAGGACTTTATTGGCGAGCAGCGGCAGTTCAATAAAGAGCAGCGGCAGTTCAATAAAGAGCAGCGGCAATTCAATAAAGAGCAGCGGCAATTCAATCAGCGCATGGAGAGTTCCATCGGCGAACTGCGCGACACCGTAGCCCAGCAGGGAGACGCCATCGGCGAACT
>VXOR01000073.1:159129-213736 GCA_009840005.1 Gemmatimonadota bacterium | reverse complement strand
CCATCGGCGAACTGCGCGACACCGTAGCCCAGCAGGGAGACGCCATCGGCGAACTGCGCGACACCGTAGCCCAGCAGGGAGACGCCATCGGCGAACTGCGCGACACCGTAGCCCAGCAGGGAGACGCCATCAGCCGACAGGGAGACGCCATCAGCCGACAGGGAGACGCCATCAGCCGACAGGGAGACGCCATCGGCGAATTGCGCGGCAACACAGCGCGGCAAGTGGTCAGTACGCACTTCATAGAGATTGCCGAGGGTATGGGATTCTGGTGCAAGGGCATTCTAATGAGAGCGGATCTCGTTCAAATGCTCACCCATAGCGAGAGGGACGACATTCCCCATGGCGACCGGCAGAGCTTCTTCCGCGCCGATCTGGTCGTCGAGGCCACGGACTCAGATGGAGCTATGCACTACATCGCCGTAGAGGCTTCCTACACCGCCGACCAACGCGATACGAGCCGTGCCCAGCGCAACGCCGCCCTACTCACTCGGTTCACTGGGCACCCAGCCCACGCCGCCATTGCCAGCGTCCGCAACGTCCACGAAATCCAGTCCCTGATTGACGACGGCACGGTGTACTGGCACGCTCTCGACCCCGCCGACTTCACACCTGAGTAGTCTCGTTCCCGCCGCACCACCTGCGGCACCTTCCCTAGAGCCGCTTGTCTAGAAGGCAGAGCTACGCCTAGACGGCAGCTAGCGTCAGGCCAAATAACACTCGGGGCTTGCCACGACCTCGGCCAGCAGGGTATCGACGTACACATCTATGGCAAAAAGCCGACACGGAGACGCGCCGACGAGCCCCCGTGTCAGCGGACCAGTAGCGTCCCAATACTCCCCCAGACGCGGGCGGTCCAAGGCAGGATAAGCGGCTTGGAGATCGGCTCGTCGCAAGTGATGCCAGTAGAGCACTTCGACCAGATGGATGTAGGTAGAAGTCTGGTAATCGACGCCCAGCATGAGAATTTTGCCGCCGCGTCGATAGGCGCGGAACATGGGCGAGTGAGTGCCGTAGGTCCGTCCCCAAGGGGTCAGATCCCAAGGCGACGTATGGCCCTCCTGGCGTAAGTGATCTGCGACAAAATCCGCCGCCCCTCGCCCTCGGGCCGCTACCGAGTGAGAGTAATGATCCGAACGATACGTATCAGTTAAGCAACGAAAGAACTCGGTCAGCCACCCTACGGTCGAAGGAGTAGTCGCCCAGTCCCAACGGCGCGCTCGTTCGCTCCGCTCTATCAGGTGAAACGACGGCATCAGAATAAGCCCTTCGGGACCGACCACCGCTTGAAGCGCATCGACCACAGTCTGCGCTCCACCGGCGACAGGCCCTAGGCTTTTGAACGAGGAATGGATAAAGAGGATATCTCCCGCTTCGACGCCCAAGGCTTCTAAATGGCTCTGTAGGTCGGCTTGGGTGTAGGCGTCCATCGCAGTACGCAGTTAGGCTTTGTCCAGACGTATCTTGGTCAACCCCAGTTCTTGCAGTTGAACACGCAGGCGGCCGACGTAGTATTCGAGCATCATGTGTTGATAGCCGTTGCGGTCACGAGCCGTCCTCTTCTAACACGAATTGGCGGTCGCCTTCCGAGTAAGCCACGATCATATCCGCGTCCTCGGGGCCGAGGCTAATTCCGTTGTGAAAGACACCGGCCGGGATGGCGAGCGTATCGCCAGCTTCTAGCGTAAAAGACTCGTCGCCCAAGCTGTGCTCTACGCGACCAGCGAGCAAATAGAGCACTTCTTCGCAATTGGGGTGAGCGTGGCGCGGGTTGGCTTGACCGGCTTTGAGGACGACGCGGCCCAAGGTGAGGCCCTCGACATTGCCCTGCGGAAGGCCGGCCAACCAAGTCAAGTGGCCCCATGATTCATCTACGCGATTCTGGCGGCTTTCGGCGGCGCTGAGAAGAGGATTCGACATTTTGTTCAGGCTCCAGTTAGAGGTGAGCTACGAAAAGAAAACGATAGTGCAAGAGTCTTATGCTTCCCACCGAAGGTCAAGGCTCGGCCACCAAGGTATCAATCGTCGTGCCAAGCGCATGGGCGATCCGGGACAGCGTTGCTGCGGAACCGGGCTTGAGGCCGCGCTCGATTTCGGACAGATAGCTAACAGCGACCCCCGTCTTTTTGGACAGGTCGCGCAACGTAATGCCGAGATGATTGCGGAATGCGGCCACGGGGTTCCCGCCGCGCATGATGGCAAGCGCTACGTCGTGGGGGATGCGACTGCCATCGTCCGCATCGAGAGCAGCCAGCCTGTCTTCGAGCTCTTCATTGCGGGCGACCAGAGCATCGTATTCCGCCCGAGGCAAGGTAATGGTTCCGGTGTCAGCCATAGACTTCCCTCCTATGCCGAATTCGCAAATAGCGAACAATTTGTCAAGGGCTATTCCTCTGTCCCATAGCACCGTACTCGACATTTTTTGACGACCCTCTGACCGTTAGCCATATTACCGGCCCATGAATTCCATAGCCCCCCAAGCCCTATCGGCCCTGACCGCTCTCCTCGGCCCGCGCCTGAATGAGACCTCTGAAGTGCGCCGCGCCCACGCCACCGACGCCTCCTACCACGCCCCGCAACCGCCGCAGGCCGTAGCCTTTCCCACAAACGTTGACGAAGTAGCCCAAATCGCCCGGATCTGCACCTCGCACCAAGTGCCGATCGTGCCCTTTGGCACCGGCACGGCCGTCGAAGGCGGCATTGTCGCCGTGCGCGGCGGCTTGTGCGTCGATCTGTCGCGCATGAACCGCATCCTCCGCGTCAGTGCCGCCGACATGGACGCCACGGTTGAAGCCGGCGTCACCCGTCAGCAACTCAACGAACACCTCCGGGCACAAGATACCGGCCTGCACTTTCCAGTCGATCCCGGAGCCGACGCCTCCTTGGGCGGCATGGCCGCCACCCGCGCCTCGGGCAGCGCCGCGGTCGGCTATGGCACCATGCGCGACAATGTCTTGGGCCTCAAGGCCGTTTTCGCCGATGGCATCATCGTCGAAGCGGGCGGACGCGCGCGCAAATCCTCGGCAGGCTACGACCTGACCGCCCTGCTCGTCGGCACTGAAGGCACGTTGGCCCTTATCACCGAAGTAACTCTGCGCCTAGCCAAGCTGCCAGCGGCCATCTCCGCAGCCGTCTGCCCCTTTGCCGACCTCGACACCGCCGTCGCCGCAGCCATCGACGTCTTGAGTGCGGGGATCCCCGTCGCACGGCTCGAATTGCTCGACGAAGTGCAAATGCGGGCCTGCAACCAATACGCGAGCCTCGATTACGAAGTGGCACCAACACTCTTTTTTGAATTTCACGGCACGGAAAGGGGAGTCGTCGAACAAGCGGAAACCGGCGGCGAGTACGTAGCTCAGCGGGGCGGCGGTCCCTTCCGCTGGGCCACGGCCGAAGGCGAGCGCGACCGCTTGTGGCAGGCGCGCTACGATGCCTATTACGCCTCGCGTGCGCTCCGCCCCGGCTCCGTGGGCTATGTAACCGATGTCTGCGTGCCGATCACGGCTCTCGCCCACTGCATCCACCAGACGAGAGCCGCGCTGGCCGACCTCGACTTTCCCGCCCCGCTCTTCGGCCACGTCGGCGACGGCAACTTCCACGTCGTCTGCCTCATCGAACCGGGCAACGCCGCAGAACTAGCGCAGGTCCAGCGGCTAGGCGAGCAAATCGTCGAGTGGGCGCTCCAAGCCGGGGGAACCTGCACTGGCGAACACGGCATCGGCTTGGGCAAAATCGACGCGCTTGAAGCCGAGTGCGGCCCGGGCGTCGAGGTCATGCGCCGCATCAAAAAAGCACTCGACCCGGACAACCTGATGAACCCCGGCAAAATCCTACGCATCTAAAGCCACCCTTCCCCTCAACCTAGAGAGATCGCCATGAAAATCACCAACGTCGAATTCTTCCACCTCAATCCGCGCCTCTGCGACCGCTACCAAGGCCACGAGGTCCGCTTCTCCGGCATCGACACTCAGACTGTCTTCCGCGTCACCCTCGACAATGGCGTCGTCGGCTACGGCGACGAACGCGGCCACACCTCGCTCTCCGAGGGACAGATTGCGGGCATGATCGACCAATCGCCGTTCAACTACGTCGCTGGCACGCTCAGCACCGGCCTGATGGGTGCGCTGTACGACGCCATGGGCAAGGCCATCGAAGAGCCGGCGTACAAACTGTTGGGCCAAAAGGTCCGCGACCGCGTGCCCGTAGCGGCGTGGACTCGACCCGCAGCTCCCGAGGACTTCGCCAGCGAAATCCAGCGCGCCGCCCAGGAGGGCTACACCATCTTCAAGATGCACTCGGCCGAACAGCACGACGTGATCGAACAGACCCGCGCCGCCCAAGAGGTCGCGCCGACGGGCTTTAAGGTCCACTGGGACTTCAACCACAATCGGCCCGCTACGGCCGTGCTGCGCATCGTCGATGAGCTGGAAAAATTTCCAGTCGTCGGCTTCTTGGAAGATCCGCTCTATCCCTACGACATCGAAGGCTGGCGCTTGTTGCGCTCCAAGACTTCCCTGCCGCTTTTGATGCACGTACCCCAACTCGGAGGCGGCCCGGAGATTCAGCGGGATGTAGCCGACCTCTACATGATCGGCGAAATGGGCCTTGGCCCCTCCATCCGCCGGGGCTTGGCCGCGGCCGCCGCCGGCCTTTCGACCGTGGTCCAGCTCACCGGCGGCACCCTGTGCAAGGCCATGGCCATGCACTTGGGCGCGGTCATTCCCAATGTCTCGCATTCGACCAACCTCGACGACCAATACGCCGAGGATGTGACCGGCGGCCGCCTCGAAGTCAGCGAGGGCAGCACGCCGGTGCCCGAAGGACCGGGGCTGGGCGTAGAGGTCGATGAGCAGATATTGGCAGAGCTAGCCGCGCGGCCCAAGAGCGAACTGCCACGCCACGTCGGCGTCTTGCACCTGCCCGGTGGCACCACGTACTACACCCCGAGCATCCCGGCGGTCGAGCGGCTGACCGGCTTTGTCGAGGGCAATGTGCGCGGCGTGCGCACCGAGGTCTGGAACGACGATGGCTCGGAAGAATTCGCTCGGATTTACGAACAGGTCCAACAACAAGGCAAACTCAAGGCTTAGAAAGGAACGCTTCATGCTCGACCAACTCGCCTATCTCCGCAGCGCCCAGACCGGGCGCGCCTCGTCCTGGGAAGAAACCGGCCGCAACAGCGACGCCTGGTGGATCGAACCCGGCGAGAGCGCAGTCCTCGCCGACATCAAAGGGCCCGGCCGCATCACCCACCTGTGGCTGACCCAATCCAACCACTACCGAGAGTGCTTGCTCAAAATCACTTGGGACGACGCGGACCACCCCAGCGTGGTGTGCCCTTTGGGCGATTTCTTCGGCCTCGGCCACGGCATCGTCAACTCCTACCAGTCCCTGCTCTTTTCGGCCTCGACGCGCAGCAACAATGTTTTTAACACCGGCTGCGCCCTCAACGCGTACGCGCAAATGCCCTTCCGTCAGCGGGCCGTCGTCGAGCTGGTCAACGAAAGCAGCGAGCGGCACCGCCAGTACTTCTACGTGGATTACGAGACGACTCGACTGAGCGGTTCGGCTGAGCTCACCGTCGAAGCCTCGCCGAAGTCCGGCGACGTGCCGAGCGAGGCCGGATATTTCCATGCGGAGTTCCGCCGCGAAAACCCCTTCGGCGGCTGGGGCCACGAA
The DNA here is from genome assembly GCA_009840005.1 of Gemmatimonadota bacterium. The sequence continues at coordinate 208,057 of VXOR01000073.1, read as the reverse complement.
ATCCGCGTCAACTCACCGGAGGCCAACATCGTCAACAAGGAACAGATGGCTTGGGACAACAACTACGTCATCTTGGAGACCCAAGGCCGCGGCCACTACATTGGCTGCAACATCAGCGTCACCAACTTCCAGGGCACTTGGTGGGGCGAAGGCGACGACATGATCTGGGTCGATGGCTACAAGTGGCCTCCCGAGCTGCACGGCACCGGCAGTGAAGATTATCTCAATCAAGCGTGGGGCATGCAGGACAACGCCTTTTTGCGCAACGGCTCCTCCATCCACGAAAACAACACCAACGGCTACCAAACTTCGTACGTCCACCACCTCGAAAACCCGATTCACTTCCAGCGGGAAATCAAGGCCACCATCGAACACGGCCACGGCAATCACCTCTGCAACGAGATGAGCAGCGTCGCCTACTGGTACGCAGCCGAACCCACCCGCGTGGCCGAACCCCCCGCCGTCGCCCAGCGCCTGCCCGTCCTGCGCGACGACCAAGGCCAGTGGTTGTACGACCCAGAGAATCAAATCACCAGTAGGAAAATCCGCCCCAACGCGGAAATGGAGCAGATGAAAACACAATGGGCGGCCAAAGAATCATCCTAGCAGACGCGTTCCTTGCCTCTTGTAGGGGCAACCCTTGTGGTTGCCCCAGATCCAAAGCAAGGACACCCACGTAGGAGGTAAATTGCTAACAACCACGGCCAAAGTTCAGATCGTCCTCGACGTACTCCAGCGGCTCTATCCCAATCCCTCGGTGCCGCTCAAGCGTCGAGACCCCTACACGCATCTGATTGCCGTGTTACTTTCGGCGCAGTGCACGGATGTGCGCGTCAACCAAGTAACGCCCGCGCTCTTTGCCCGCGCCGACCGGCCCGAGCGCATGGTCGAACTGGATGTGGAAGAGATCGAGCAGATCATTCGCCCTTGCGGGCTGGCCCCGCGCAAATCCAAGGCCATCTGGGAACTGTCGCAAATCCTGCTCGCCGAACACGGCGGCCAAGTCCCACCCGACTTGGCCGCACTCGAACGCCTGCCTGGGGTGGGGCACAAAACCGCGCAAGTCGTGCTCGCGCAGAACTTCGGCGTGCCGACCTTTCCCGTGGATACCCACATCCATCGGCTGATCTACCGCTGGGGGCTGTCCAGCGGCAAAAACGTCGAGCAAACGGAACGGGACTGTAAGCGTCTTTTTCCCGAGGAGCGCTGGAACGACCTGCACCTGCAAATTATTTACTTTGGCCGCGAGCACTGCCCAGCGCGCGGGCACCAGCCAGCCGAATGTCTTTTGTGCAGCAGGATAGGCCGCAAGAGCCTGTTCAAGTGAGGGTGGAACCAACGTTTTCGCTGGTGAGGTCGCGCCATAGAATGAACGGCGAGCCACTGCCGGCGAGCCACGGATTCCCAGCGCGAGCGGGCACGCTTGGGCCGGCGAGCGCAGCGTGGCCAAGGTGCTCGTCTCCACCGACCTCGGCATCCACTGGCAAGAGGCCCAATTGACCCCGCCAGCCAATAAATACGCTTGGCATGGATGGAACGCCGAGCTAACCTTTGCGAGCAAGGGCTACTACGAAATCTGGGCGCGGGCGTTTGACGATGCGGGCAACGCCCAGCCTTTCCGCCAGCCTTGGAACCCCAAAGGCTACCTCGGCAACGTCATTCACCGAGTGCCAGTCGTGGTCTCGGCGTAAGTGCGAACAAAACGCGAAAGGAACTGAACATGAGCGATAATCTGCGGCTATTGTCCATCGGCGCGCATCCAGCCGACATCTTCGACCAATCGGGCGGCACCATGGCCCATCACGTCGCCCGCGGCGACTGGGTCGGCTGCGTGGTGCTCACGCACGGCGCCAGAGTCCACGACAAGGTAATAAGCGACGAGATGTTCCACCGGTCAGAAGTCCCGCAAGCCGACCAACTAACGGCCCTGATGGCCGAGCGCGCCGACGTCAAAGCCGACGAAGTGCGGCGAGCCTGTGCCCTGCTTGGCGTCGAGGAAATCCACTTTTTCGGAGCCGACGACGCCGTGTTGCTGGTTACAGACGAAGCCGTACGCCGCCTAGCGCGGCTGGTGCGCCAACTGCGGCCAGATGTGGTGCTGACCCACTTTCCCAAGGAGGGCGATGGGCTGACCAACGCCCACGCCGTCTGCGGTCAAATCGTCCTCCACGCGCTTGCGCTGGCCTACGGGGTGGATCCCGGCGACAGCCGTCCACCGCATCGAGTCGCCCAAGTTTTCTACTTTGGCACTGGGGCTGCGTCAATTCCGCGCAGTGTGTGGGATTCGGAAGGCGGCTACTACAACGATGTCTTTATCGACATTACCGATGTGGTCGCCAAGAAGCTGGCGGCACTGGATTGCCTAGAGAGCCAAGGATACGGCGGGGTGTATGCGCACAAGCGGATCGAGACCAGCGACGGGGCCTTCGGCACAGCCGCCGGGTGCGCGTACGCCGAGGGCTTTATCAAAGCCAATTCCGAGACTCATTACTACCTGCCACTGACCGAGCACGCCATGAAAAAAGCGCGGATGTCGGATCACGAGCACATCGCCGAACAGTCGTTCAAGATCTAGACAGATTGATCTGGGGTCTGATATGGCGGGGCGAAACTCAACAGCTTCTTAGGGTATCCGGCTAGCGGAACAACCTGAAAGAGCCTTACCCAAATCCGCGACTGACACGACGCTACAATCGGAGATGTACTTGCGTTTCCACGCCGTATTGGTCTCCTGCGTCAGACGCACTCTCAGGCGGGTCGTCAAGTGCATCAGCAATATCGGCTGAATGGACAGGTTCTCGGTACCAACGACGACGACGTACCGCATGGGTTTGGCGTCACGTGCCATCAGATGCAGAAACCCATAGGAACTGCGGGCCTTGGGCACAAGCTCTTCGTATATCAGTTCTTTCGTCTGCATCTTCGCGACGAAGTCCTGCCGACTTTTGACGGGTACCGCCGATGCCGACGGGTCTTTGACCTCCATCAACACGAGTTCGGCTGGTCCTTCGGCGATAAAGTCAACCGGAGATATCCCCTTGGGCCAAGAGACACTGGGGCGGTCAAACTTTTCGGCCTGCCAAGCACCGCCAAAAGTGAACTCAAGCTCGCCTTCCCTCAAGACATTCATCGACTATCTTTACCCAGCGAGCGTTCAATCTCGCGGTCGTAAAGCGATGTAAATGCCTCGTCTATCGGGCTGTGTTGGAGTTCAAACGGGAGGCCGGCCGACTCGCACTTTATTTCGCCGGCCGACTCGTCGCGGTACAGGGCATGGAAGCGAACCTGGTCGCCCGCTGTCAGTTGCAACTCCAACTCTTTCAGGATCGCGTAGTCGTGGGTGGCGATCAAAACTTGAACGCCTAATCGTTGCAGTTGTAACAAAACATCGATGAGTACGGAGAAGAGTTCTGGGTTGAGATTCGTTTCCGGCTCGTCCCAGAAGAGGACGGACCCGTTAAGCAGCGTTCCGTTCTGGACGAGGAGCCAAAGGAGTCCCAGTTTGCGTAGGCCCTCTGCAAGCAATGTAAATTCTAGGTCCCCGTGTCCGTTTTGGAGGAAAAACTCCTCGTTTTTGATCGTTACAGTGCCTTCAATCGCCTTTTGTAGGTCTCGCAAAATTCGCTTTTGGGCATTGTCCACTGGTCCGCGCAACGGGGGGCGATAGGCCCGGTCGAGAATGTCGGCGTAAATTTCCTCAAAGTGGACCTCTCGTTGCGTGTAGAGGGAACGGAAACCAGGACCATGTGAAAGCATTTCTTTGACGGGAATAAAGACGCTCTCAATCGTCTTTTCCGACCATTCATTATGGCCAGGGACCACGCTAGACGAAAATTTTTCGGCGTCGTTGTAAAAAAGTGCGCGAAGATGGGAAGCCCCGCACCTGAGTTCGGCGAATCCCATCACCTTTCCCTGCTGACGCTTGACCAGCCGACCGATGACACGTCCCGAGGGTAAAAAGACCCTCGTTAGCTTCTCGGCAAAGTCCATTCCCGTCTTGGTAATGTCGCACGCGGCGTACGCGACCTTCAAGAGGTGGGTCTTGCCCGTGCCGTTGGCTCCAATGAAGACGTTGATCCCCGGGTTCAGTTCTAGATCGAGCTGTTCAAAGGCCGTGAACCGCTCAAGGCGGATGTGTGTCAACATGCGGTTTTCTCGCTCTGAAGGGTGGGTATTTGGGTACGTTTCACGCTAGACGCATTCTTAGTACCGACAGCCGAACAGGATTTGCTAAGTGCTAGAAATAGCCAAGCTACGTGCTTTGGCAACTCTATCCAAATCGTACGTTGATTGCATATTCATCCACAGCTTCGCCGATGTTCCGAGGGCCTCGGCAAGATCAAGTGCTGCATCGGCCGTTACGTCGCGGTCTCCTCGAATGAACTCCTTGAGTCGAACTTGGGACCAGCCGATTTTCTCCGCAAATGCCGTCAAGTCCATACGCATGGGTTCGAGAAACTCCTCGAGAAGCATCTCGCCCGGGTGAAAGGGGTTCTTAGGTTGTCGCTCCATAGTTTTTACTTACCTCTGTGAGCACTTTTAGTAGGGCAGGACGGTATTAACTCACTCCATCCCGGCCAGTTGCGCCGCCAAGTCCTCTCGCGTCGTTACTATGTTGAGCGAGCTAATGTCCCGCCCGTCTAAGCGGCTGGCTAATTCGCTGAAATTGGTGTGCGTCGTCGGCTTGGCCGCTACGCCCGCTTGATCGAGCAATTCGTGAATTTTGTCGGCGCGGATGCCGAAATCGAGAGCGGATTGTGAGACGCGGGGCCAATCTCCGTCACCCATACCACTGAAATCTGCATCAATGCCCGCGTTGTTGATGGCCACCACTCGACCCGAGGCGTCGAAAATGGGGCTGCCGCTGGTGCCGCCGGACAGGTCGAGATTGTGCTGGACGATGTAGGTGTCAGCCGCGGAGTACGGCTCATCTTGGAAGCGCGGGCGCAAAGCACTGATCGTGCCATTCTTAAAAGTGGCAATCGGGAAAAGGTCGGACAACTCACCGCCTTGGAGTTCGCCGGGAAATCCCAACGTCGCTATGGGAGCACCGACTCTCAAGCGGCGAGCCGCGCTGGAAGTTGCCAAGGTAACGCGCCGCGAAATATACCCCTCATATATCTCCAGCGTACCTACATCGGGCGACCTAGTATCACCGTCCCATTCAGGATGTTGCAAGTAGTATTCAATATAAAAGAGATTCGATCCATCACTGAGGGAAGTCGTCAGGTTTTGCACCACTGCCCACGAACTAATCCATTCGGTTCCATTTGTCCGATTGAAGTCCTCTATATAGTTGCTATAGTCAATCAATCCATCTATGACGTGCCCATTGGTGACTAGCGTCTCGCTGTCCACGGCAAAGCCCGTGCCCATAAATACAAAAAAATCATCGTCGCTGTATGATTCGTGCCATATGTTAGCAAGTACGGCATACACGGAGTACTGCAAAGAATGAACAACCCCGCTCCAATCTCCAATTTGGCCTTCTAGCTCCTCTACGCGCTCTTGCAGATCCTCAAATTCTCTCCGCGTAATAGTCGTCTGGTTCAGCTTGGCGCGGACTACGACAATCTCCTCGGTATTGTCCGCCGTCACCGCGAGGGCATCGAGCCGCGCCAACAGGCTCAGCCGGTCCTCCTCTTGGGCGGCTTCCACTTCGGCAAGACGCTGCTCTAATTCATTCACTCGCTCCGCGAGCGGATTATCCGCGCAGGCGAAAAAGACCGCGCTTAGCAGCAAAAAGAAAAACAGACGCATAGAATATCCTTTCGGGATTGGCGCATTGCTTGCAGATGCGCCTAAACGTAGTTTGTCAACAGCATGTGCCGTGCGATAATGACTAATTCTATTTCTGTGAACAAGGTCCTGTACCCTTCCATGCACTCCACCCTTTATCTCCACGTAATTCCTAATTCTCGATGCCATTAGCCCTTGCGCTCCTCCTCGTCCTTTCGTCCTGCGCCCCTGAGCCGCGCCAAGACGCTACCATCACCCTCGAGTTCTGGACCATTGCCCTTGGCGATGCATTCGCCGACTACATCTTGGGCATGATCGCCGAGTACGAGCAGGCGCATCCCGGCGTAAAAGTCAAGTGGGTCGATGTCAGCGGCGGCGAAGTGGCCGAGAAGTTCCTCGCCGCCTTGGTCGGCGACGCGCCCCCAGACTTGGCCAACATCTACGACCTGCCCCGCTTCCTGCAATACGACATCCTCGTCAACATGGACGAGGCAGTCGCACCCGCCGAAAAGGCCAAACGGCTCGAAAACTTCTGGCGCGGCATCGGCTACTTCCAAGGCAGCAACTACGCCATTCCCTGGTACGTCGGCGTCACCATGCTCTGGTACAACAAAGACCTCTTCGCCCAAGCCGGCCTCAACCCCGAGCGCCCGCCGACCACCATCGACGAAATGCTCGCCATGGGCCGCCAAATCCGCGAGCGCACCGGCAAATACGGCGTTTCTTGGCGGCTACATCCCTCGCTCGTAGCTCCACCTTGGGCCCTGTTACGCCTAGACGGGTTCTGGCCGCTGTTCGTTCCCAACGCCCGCCGCACCCGTATCAACCACCCCGAGGCCAAGGCCATCTTCCAGCAGTGGATCGACGCCTATCAGCAGGAGATCATTCCGCCCGAAGCCCTCGCCGCCTCCCACCGCGACGAGGTCAATTGGTTCATTGAAGGCCGTGCGGCCATGTTGCCCTTTTCCGGCGGCTGGATCACCCGCTACTTCGACGACTCCTTTGCCAAAAAGGCAGTACCAGCACCCATGCCGCGCGGCCGCCTCGGCCAAGTGCCGGCCACCAGCCAAGTCTTGGTCGTGCCCAAAGCCTCGCCCCACGTAGAGCAAGCCGTTGACTTCGGGCTATTTGTCACCAACGACGCCAACCAACTCGCATTCTGCCGCCGCGTCGCCATCTTGCCTTCGACCGTAGAAGCAGCCGCCGACCCCTACTTCCGCCGCCAACCCGCCACGCTAGCCGACGCCGCCAACCAGCTTTCCGCCGCCGACATCGCCCACTCCTTTGTCATGGCCCCGCCCGACGTCAAAGGCTGGAGCCGGATGGAGGACATCCTCCACGAGGAATTCGCCAAGGCATTGGCCGGCCAGCAAAGCGCGGACGCGGCCCTGAGCCGCATCGAATCCAAGTGGAACCACCTGTCGCGCTTCCATTGAGACCAAATCATGACCTTATTACTGACTGACGTTACGCATCTGCGCCGAACCGGTCGGTGTAGGGGCGTCCCTTGTGGGCGCCCAAGCAACACGACGCATTCAGCCGGTGGGATTCTGGAGGGCAACCACAAGGGTTGCCCCTACAATGCGTAACATCAGTTACTGAGTCGCCAACCCGATCCAATTCGCAATTGACCATGTACGGACGCTACGCACCTTATTTTTTCGTCGCCCCCGGGCTGTTGCTCCTAGTCGTGTTCTTCGCCTATCCCTTGCTCGACACGCTCTATCTCAGCCTGCACCGCTACAACATCTTCTCGCCGCCCACCTTCGTCGGCCTCGACAACTTCCACCGCGCTTGGGGCGACGAGCTGTTCTGGCGGGTTTTGGCCAATACCTTGCTCTACGCAATCATCGTTGTGCCAGCACTCGTCGTGCTCTCGTTTTTCATGGCGCTGCTGCTCGACAACTCCCTGCGGCTGATCAAGGTGTTTCGCACTCTGTACTACATTCCGGTCGTCACCTCCATCGTCGTCGCTGGCATCGTCTGGAAGTGGCTGTACAATGCCGACGGCCTGCTCAACGCCTTCCTCAAGGGGCTGGGCGTCAGCGGCCCGTCGTGGCTGGCCGATGTGCGCGGCGTCCCCGAGGCATTCTTGGGCCTCTTGGGCGTGGAGACTCAAGCTGCGTGGTTGACCGAGCCAGCGATTGCCCTGTTTGCCGTGGCCATGGTCACCGTGTGGAAGGCTGCGCCGTATTACATGATTATCTATCTGGCCGGCTTGCAGGGCATCCCAGCCCAGCTCAAAGAAGCCGCCCGCGTCGATGGAGCCGGTTGGTGGCAGGTCGTGCGCCATGTCATCATCCCGACGATCAAGCCCTACACGCTCGTGGTCTCCATCATCGCCACCATCGCCGCCTTGCGCACCTTCGGCGAAGTGTACGTGATGACCGGCGGCGGCCCCTTCCACCGCACCAACCTATTGGCCTATTACATCTACACGCTCGGGTTCAAATACCTCGAAGTAGGGTACGCGGCAGCCGTCTCGCTGTGCTTGCTAGTCGTTATACTAATCTTCGCCCTGCTCAACTTTCGCATCGCCGGCCGAGGAGACTGAGATGGTCCAGCGCATTCTGCTCTACGCGATCCTGTGCGCGGTTGGCGCGGTCTTGCTAGCCCCCTTCGCCTGGCTGCTATCCACTGCGCTCAAAGCCGAGTCAGCCGATCTGTTCGCCCATCCGCCGCAGTGGATTCCCGACCCCATCGTCTGGGGCAACTTCGCCAAGGCCTGGAACATCCTCCCGTTTATGCGCTACCTCTTCAATACCTTCTACATTGCCATCGCCACGGTCCTACTCAACTTGACGTGCTGCTCGCTGGCCGGCTACGCCCTCGCCCGCATGAACTTCCGCGGCCGCCAAGCCATTTTCTACTGCATACTGGCCACGACCATGGTGCCGTTCCAAGTCCTCTTAATCCCGCTCTTCATCGTCACCTTGAAGCTCGGCCTCGTGGATTCATACGCTGGCGTCATCCTGCCGGTGGCGGTCAACGCCTTTGGCATCTTCCTCCTGCGCCAAGCCTTCACCACCATTCCCACCGACTTAGAAGACGCCGCGCGCATCGACGGCTGCGGCCCTTTTACCATCTATGCGCGCATTATGATGCCCCTCGTCAAACCAGCCCTCGCCGCGCAGGCAGCGTTCACATTCGTCGCCCAGTGGAACGACTTCCTGTGGCCGCTCGTGGTGCTCAAAAGCCGCGAGTTGTACACCCTGCAATTGGGGCTGGCCAGTCTCCAAGGCGTCTTCGGCGTCAACTGGCGCTATATTTCAGCGGCCTCGATCATCGCCTTGGTGCCGACGGTGCTGTTTTTTCTCTTCACCCAACGATTTTTCACGCAGGGGCTGACGGCTGGTGCGGTGAAGGAATAGCGCATGTCATCCGGTATAGCAGAAACGGTTTCCGAGGGACCGAGCATGGACTTCTCTGCCGATCCGGATGCGGTCTCAGCCGTCGCTGAGGCGCATCGTCTCGCCTATGGACACCTTTTTAATTCCGCGTTCGCCGCAGAAACCTCGCTAATTGACCCGCTTCCGCATCAGCGTATTGCCGTGTACGAGCAAATGCTGCAACAAGCCCCCCTGCGATTCTTGCTGGCCGATGACGCAGGGGCCGGCAAGACCATCATGACGGGCTTATATGTGCGCGAGATGCTGTCTCGCCGCCTCATCCGTCGCGTGCTCATCGTGCCGCCGGCTGGCTTGGTCGGCAACTGGGAGCGAGAAATGTGCACCCTGTTCCGCCTGCCATTCCGCATCGTCAGCGGCGAAGACGCACGCGACGGCAATCCCTTCCTCGGTCCAGAGAGCGACCAAGTAATCGTCAGCATCGACACCTTGGCCGGGGAACGCATGTTTGGCCACCTCAAAGACCCGCAAACTGATGCCTACGACCTCGTCGTCTTCGACGAAGCGCACAAGCTGTCTGCGAATCGCCAGCCGGATTTTCGGGTGCACAAGACGGATCGGTACAAGCTGGCGGAAGCCCTAGCCGGTGCCGAGGTAGAGGATGAGCACTGGGAGCTTCCTTGGTCGGCCCAACACCTGCTGTTGCTGACAGCCACGCCGCACATGGGCAAGAATTATTCCTATTACTTCCTGTGGCGTCTGCTGCTGCCGGACGCGCTCTCGACCTACGACGCTTTCGATGATTTTCCCCGCGAATCTCGGGAGAGGCATTTCATCCGCCGGACCAAGGAAGAGATGGTCCGCTTCGATGGTTCTCCTCTGTATCCACAGCGAAACTGCGCCACCCTGAGCTATGAGCTCTCGCAGGGGCCACAGAGCGAACAGGAGCTCTACGACGAGACGACCGAATACATCCGGTATTACTACAACCGCGCCGGAGTGTTGAACCGCTCCGCTGCCCGCTTGGCGATGAGCGTCTTCCAGCGGCGTCTTGCCAGCTCTACCTACGCCCTTATGTGCTCCTTCGAGCGTCGCCAAGAGAAGATTGCAGGGCTGATCGACGACATTCGGAACGGGCGGCTCATCGAGGAACAACTCATTCGCCAGCAACGAGGCTTGGACAAGCTCAACGATGTCTTTGAAACGCAGACCGCCGATGAAGAGACTGCAAGCGAGGACGGAGGCGAGCAACACGAGGAGTTTGAAGACAAGGCCCTAAGCGGCACCATCGCGGTCACCCTCAGCGAACTAGAAGTAGAGCGTCGTACGGTCGAAGTACTGCTCAATAAGACTCGGGACCTGTTCAAGACCAGCGAGGAATCCAAGTTTGAGAAATTGCGCGAGGTACTCAGCGATCCGCAATACCTCGACGAGAAGTTCATCATCTTTACCGAACACCGCGACACTGCGGAGTTTTTGGTCCGTCGGCTCGAAGGGCTCGGCTTTACCGGTCAAGTTGCTCTGATCCACGGCGGCCTGCCCTACCAAGAGCGCGAGCGCCAAGTCGAGTTTTTCCGCCGACCGGCAGCGGAAGGCGGGGCTAACTACCTAGTGGCCACCGATGCCGCTGGCGAAGGGATCAATCTGCAATTCTGCTGGCTGATGGTGAACTACGACATCCCTTGGAACCCGGCGCGGCTCGAACAGCGGATGGGCCGCATCCATCGCTACGGCCAGAAACACGATCCAGTGGTCATCGTCAATCTAGTGGCCGGAGGTACACGCGAAGGGCGAGTGCTGAAGACCCTACTCGACAAGCTCGAAGCGATCCGTCGCCAGCTCCAATCGGACAAGGTGTTCGACGTGGTGGGCCGGCTGTTTACGGGGCTGTCCATGCGAGACTATCTGGAGCAGGCGGTCACTGAAGATGCCAACGCCGTTGCCGAGCGCTTGGAGGGCGACCTTACGGAGCAACAAGTCCAAGCTCTTGCGGAGCGAGAGCGCGTGATCTTTGGAGAAGGCGGCGAGGTGCGCCAACGACTGGCGCATCTCAACGACGAGGCAGAGCAGGAAAACTATCGCCGACTACTGCCTGGGTACGTGCGCCGTTTTGTAGAGCGAGCCGCGCCGCTGCTCGACTTGCGCATCGAGGGCGACCCAGAAGCCACGTTTGCGCTGGTGCCCGCTCGGCCCCGCGCTGCCGATGCTCTGTTGCCCGCACTTGAGGTCTATTCCGAGGAAGCGCGCGAGCGGCTGACGGTGTACAAGCCAGCGAGCCACGAGGACGCCGTCTGGATGCACCCCGGCGAGCCGGTGTTCGACGGCCTCTCAGCCACGATCTTGAGTCGCTTCGGGCGCGACGGGCTCAAGGGGGCCGTGTTCACCGACCCTTATGCGACCGAGGCATATCTATTCCATATCGCACTGATTTCCGTCGAACAGCATAGCCAAGACAACGCAGGACCGATCGTCCCGCAGCCCCTCGAATCGCGCCTGATCGGGCTACGCCAATCGAGCGACGGCACGGTAGAGGAATGTCCGGTCGAGCATCTACTGCTGCTCAGAGGTGCCCACGGCTTCGCGCCGAGCCGGGTGCCACTGGCTACCTTAGCTCGCGACATGGTCGCTGATGCTGCCCAGTTCATCCGCGAGGACGTGAGCGAGCGCGTCGTACAAGCCCATCGCCAGCGCCGCCTCGATGATCTGCCCGCCCGCTTGGAGTTCGTCAATCGCGGATTCGACTTTCAGGCTGCCGAACTCGCTGCCTTCCGATCCCACCTTAGCAAAATGGTCCGCGATGGTAATCGCCGCGCCCAAGGGGAATTCTCCAAGGTCAAGGAACGGCAGCGGAGCTTGACGGCTTCTCGCAATCATCGCCTCGCCGAACTACAAGTCGAACCAGATCTTATCCAAGCCGGTGAGACCAAGTTCCTCGTTCACGCCCTCGTGGTGCCGGCCCAGGATTCCGAGGAGGCCGAGCGCTACGATGCCGATGTCGAAGCCATTGCCGTGGAGATGGCTACCGATTACGAGAAGCGCTTCGGCGCTGAGGTACAGGATGTTTCGCGGCCCGAATTGGCGCGGCGCGCTGGGCTAACCGATTGGCCGGGCTTTGATCTGCTTTCCCGCCGTGCCGAAGGGGAACGACGCGCCATAGAAGTCAAGGGACGGGCCGGTACCGGCGGCATTGAAATGAGTGATAATGAATGGGCCAAGGCTTGCAATCTCCGCGACGAATACTGGCTCTACGTGGTCTTTGACTGCGCCACGTCTCACCCGCGTTTGATGCGGGTGCGCGATCCGTTTGCCAAGCTGCTCGTCAGGAGCCGCGAGTCTATCGCCTACATTATCAACTTAGGGGATGTTATAGAGGCAGCCGAGTGATTGCACGAATCAAACTCATAGGGGAAATTGTGAGGTAAGCGGTCTTGTCGGCACAGGTTGGCCGACTGGTTAGTTTTGAGGATGTGGACATTTTAGACGGAGGAGCAATATGAAGACGATTGGAGCCGCAAAATTCAAGGAGCAGTGCTTGGCCTTGCTCGACAAGCTTGATGCCGATGGGTTGGTCATCACCAAGCACGGTAAGCCAATAGCCCGAGTCGTTCCCTGCGATCAGCAAGACGCCGACCTGATCGGCAGCCTACGACACAAGATCAAAATCCGGGGTGACCTCCTCACGACCGGCGTCCGCTGGGATGCAGATGCTCAATCTTGACACATATTCTCGTCTTCGCGATCAACGGCGATCTACGGCCCTCTGAGCAGACTCTGTTGACGCAGAGTAGGTGGTCCATTTCGGCTATTGTAAGGATTCAAAGTGATGTGGGAGATGATGCAGGACACAGCAGAGCGTGCCGAAAAGTAGGGCCATGACCTCCCTTAAGAGAGTATTGATCATTGCCGGACCAAACGGTGCGGGCAAGACGACGTTTGCCACCGAATTTCTACCAAACGAAGCGAATTGCCCCATCTTCATAAACGCGGATCTCATCGCCTCAGGGCTGAGTCCGTTTCGACCGGATTTGGTCGCTGTTCGCGCAGGTAGGTTGATGCTGAATATGATCCATGATTACGCGAGGAGAGGCGAGAACTTCGCTTTCGAGACCACCCTGAGCGGACGCGGCTATGCCCGCTTGATTCCTCGCTGGCAGGGACAGGGCTACTGGACAAAGCTGTTCTTCCTGCGATTGCCGACACCGGAAATGGCAATTGCCCGCGTCAGGCAGCGGGTAGTGGAGGGTGGTCACGATGTGCCGGAGTCGGTTATTCGTCGCCGATTCCACTCTGGGTGGCGCAATTTCGAGGCCATCTACCGGGATTTGGTAGATGAGTGGACAGTATATGACAACTCGGGGGACATACCTGTATTGTTGGCAGAGGAGATTAAGCTATGACTACGCAGAAACAGGAGCATCAAGAAACGACGGAGAAACAACGCGATCCGGACTTTGTCGGCGCAGAAATTGCCCTGCACCGAGCAGCAAAACGCGCCCGCCGCAGGGCCATGGAGACCGGCGGCGCGGTGGCTGTGTTCAAGGACGGAAAAGTTGTCTGGGAGAAGGCCGATGGAACATTCGATGATGAGCTTGAAGACGGTCGCAAGTGACTAAGCCGCTGCATGGATTGATAACCACGTTCGACAACATGGCTCACGATCCTGCGGACGAGATCGAAGTTTGAGAAAGGAGCACGGCATGGGAACACGACAGCCGCGTTATAGCAAAGAGGAGTTCGCCCGGCGTGGTCAGGCGATCTACGAGCAAAAAGTGAGGCCGCAGGTGGAACAAGGCAACAAAGGCAGGATCGTGGCGATTGATATTGAGGCGGGTGAGTTCGAGGTGGGGGACGATCCCCTTGCCGCCTCCGACCAACTCTTTGCGCGTTGTCCAGATGCACAGCCGTGGTTAGTGCGTATCGGGCACCGGGCGCTACATCGGTTCGGGCGGTCGTATGTCGGCAGCAGTCATCCTTCACCGCAAGTAGTGGAGACGCCAACATATAAAGCGTATATACAGGAAGACGACAATATACTCATGTACTACGATGTTAACACTATATAACTTGATAACTAGGAGAGTCTAGGATGCGAATCAAGAAGATTTCGGCCACCAACATTCCACCTGTAGAAAATTTTATTGTCGATGACCTAAAGGATTTAGTCGTCATCGCGGGCCCAAATGGGGTAGGAAAGACGCGTTTGGTCAATGGGATATTAAATTACTTTCAAAATCCCGGACCTAATAGGCGAGGAGTACACTTGACCAATCCGAGCTTCATCATCGAAGCAACTGACCAGTCGGAACGGGGTGCTTGGAACCTACCAGAATTGGATACCACGATTCCCGAACAAGCAATCACTTTACAAAATTTTCTCCGCCAAAATCGGAGAAGACGAAATTTTCGAAACAGCGTTCTTTATTATGAGAGCAACCGGGCGATACAACAGGTAAATCCTCTGGTTTTCGATTTCGACATGCCTGACCCATGGGAAGAGAACGTCTCCTGGGATTTTGCATTGGGCGGTCTTAAAAACCGATGGGAAGATACCCAACACGCTATTTTCAAAAAACTAGAGAACCAGAGAACTTCCATAGGTAATCGGGCAATCCAATTGCGGAATAAAGGGCATGATTCCATGAAACTATCATTCACTGATCCGATGATCCCCTTCAATGAAGCATTTTCCAAACTGTTGGGACCAAAGACCTTTGCGACACCTAGGATTCGTGAGCAACGTTTAATGTATATAGATGGGGAAAATGAGTTTGGTATCGAGTTACTGAGTAGTGGCGAGCGTGAAGTCCTCGGCATCGCCTTCGACTTTATTCTCCGCAATCCGTCACATTGTATTGTTTTTTTCGATGAGCCGGAATTACACTTACACCCGGAACTGCTGTCCCGTCTGATCACAACGCTTCGATATGTTGGAGAATCGAATCAGTTTATTCTCCTCACACATTCCGCAGAACTTATTTCTTCCTCTTTAGACGAAACTGTCGTATTTCTTACGCCCCCCAAGGAGGCCCATGGTAATCAAGCAGTGAAGATTGAGCCTACAGGTGATGTGGTGGAAGCATTACACCAACTTGGCCAATCCGTAGGCATCGTCTCGTTGGGCAAGAAGATCGTCCTCATAGAAGGTTCTGATTCGAGCCTAGATAAGAAGACTTATGGACAGATAGTTAGGGACCAGTTCCCCGAGCTTGTGCTTTTGCCAAGTGGCGGCAAAGAAAATCTATCATCATTTAGAACAATTGCATCGGAAGTGCTTGATAAGTCTTTATGGGGTATCCGGTTTTTCATGTTGGCGGACCGAGATGCGGCTACTGAGACACAACCGATTTCGACCGACAACTTTCGGATACTAAGCCGATACCATTTAGAGAATTACTTCCTTGACGCTGAAATACTACGTCAATGCTTTATAGATAGGGAAGAAGGTGATTCTTGGCTTTTATCTGTTGAGCAGATAGAGGACCGTCTGCGAAAAATAGCACGAAGTGTATTGGGCTATTCGGTTAGTCTCGTAGTGTCAAAGAAAATTCGTGACGCAACCGGGAATATCAGCGTAATGCCAAAGGGCAGCCATGAGATGGACATCCATACGCTTGTCGATGCTTTTTCTAAAAAAGCCGTGGCTGAAAGACAGCGTGTAGAAACGGTACTAGACGCCAATGAAGTTCGACAGTTGGTAGAAGATACTCACCAGAAATTCGAGGATTTACTAGCGATCCCGAGTGATGCTTGGAAGAACGAGTTCCCGGGCAAGCAGATTCTTTCACGTTTTTGTGACCAAGCTCGAGAAGAAGAAAGCCGTCTAAAGAATCTGTATATTCGAAAGGCACAAGAAGCGGATACCAACCCTTTTCAAGAAATAGTCGACATATTTTCCTCCTTTGCACAGGCATGATGGATTTTTATCTACGATAGCGTTGGTTGGCGAGCACGGCATAATCATGGAATCGCATTTCACAAGGTAATTCACACACATGACCGACAAACGCCTTATCGAAGTCGCCTTCCCCCTAAAGCAGGTCTCCCTCGACTCTGTCCACGAGAAAAATGTGCGGCACGGCCACATCTCGACGCTGCACATCTGGCCGGCGCGGCGACCGCTGGCCGCGTCGCGGGCGGCGCTGATTGCGACGTTGCTGGCCGATCCCGGCGATTCCAAGCAACGGCAGGAGATTCTGGAGCGCATGGCCGGTCGCGTCGTCGAGAAGATTGAGCGCAAGCGAGTGGGTGGGCGTGTGGTCGAGAAGGTCAAGGAAGAGACGGTCGGCGGCATTCTCCATTGGGGGCGCGAGAATGACCCCGACCTTGCGTGGTTCCGCGAAGAGATTCGCAAGGCGTACGGCGGGCGGGCACCCAAGGTGCTGGACCCGTTCGCTGGGGGCGGTGCCATTCCGCTCGAAGCCATGCGCCTCGGCTGCGACGTGACCGCTATGGACATCAACCCGGTGGCTTGGTTCATCCTCAAATGTACCCTCGAATATCCGCAGAAGCTCGCCGGTCAGACCCGTCCGCTGCCCGAATTCGCGCTGGAGGACGGCGAATTCATGGAGGCTTTCCTGAAGGCGAAGGGGTTTAAGGGGGCCAGCTTGCGGACCTTCTTGGAGCGGCTCGGCCACGGCGATGGCGGCGATATCCAGCTCGATCTCTTGCAACAGGACGATCCCATACTTGAGGCGGATCTCGCTTGGCACGTGCGCACTTGGGGCCGGTGGGTGCTGGCCAAGGCGCGCACGGAGTTGGCTGCGTACTATCCGACTTATGCCGAGTTCGAGCCGCTGAAGCCGGACGAGGAGTATGCGCCGCGTCCCATGCGGCTCTTAGAGGTTGATGATGAGGGAATTCCGCAGGTCGATCCGCTCAACGCCGAGTTCGACGCCGCCTATCTCAAGAACCCGCGCAACCCGCGCTGGATCGCCAAGCCGACGGTGGCCTATCTCTGGGCGCGCACAGTGACCTGCAAACAGTGCCGCGCTACGCTGCCGCTGCTCAAGACGCGCTGGTTGTGCAAGAAGGATCGCAAGCGCGTGTTGCTGACGATGGAGTCGAAGGCCGATCAGACTGGCGTCGTCTTCGGCGTGCAGAGCGACGTGCCGCACAACGGCGGCAACGCGGCGCAACGGCGGGAGCACGACAAGCGCATCGGAGCGGGCACCATGTCGCGCACCGGCGCAACCTGCCCTTGCTGCGGCGCGATTACGACGATGGAGGATATTCGTTTTGAAGGTCGCGCTGGGCGATTGGGCGCGGTGATGACGGCTGTGGTGGTGGATGGGCCGAAGGGCAAGGGTAAGGAATACCGCTTGCCGACGGATCACGAGCGGTCGGTGGCGGAAGTGACCGAGGAACAGCTTCAGACTCTGTATGCAGACATTCCGTTTGGGCTGCCGGAGGAACCAATCATTGAGGACGCGAAACGAAATACGTGGTGTGTTCAATATGGGGAAAATTCTTGGCGGAAGCTGTTTACGAACCGGCAGCTATTGGCCCTTGGTGCCTTCGTTTTGACCCTTCGGAGACTAATGCAAGAACTTGATGGTTGGCCGGAGAGTTGGCGGGAAGCGCTGATTGCAAATCTCGCTCTCGTGAATGATCGGCTGGCAGATTACTCCAGCGCGGTCTGCTCTTGGCACAATAGTGGTGAAAAGCTCAGAAATACGTTTGGTCGCTTTGCTCTGCCTATCGTTTGGGATTATACCGAAGTCAATCCGTTATCAGATACCTCCGGCAACTTCCTCGGCGCACTTGATTGGGTATCCAAGGTCTGCGAGCATCTGCAAAAAAGCGTCGATTCAGCTAGGAATGGAGAGAGTATTTGTGCATCGGCCATCACCTGCCCCACCGATAGTGTCGATCTGATTTTAACCGATCCTCCCTATTACGACTCAATCGGTTATTCCGTCCTTATGGATTTCTTCTATGTCTGGCTTCGGAGATCAACACATGGATTGTTTGCCGAGGTTAAATCAGTCTTCTCCGATGCCCTTGGACCCAAATGGGATCATGGCACCAGTGACGGCGAACTCATAGACGACGCCAGCCGATTTGACGGCGACAAAGAGCGATCCAAGCAGAATTATGAAGACGGCATGGCCCGCTCGTTCCGGGCTTGTCACGCGGCGTTACAACCAGACGGACGCCTCGTGGTCGTATTCGCCAATAAGCATCCCGATGCTTGGGAGACCTTGGTAGCCGCCTTAATCCGGGCTGGCTTTGTCGTTGACGGCTCTTGGCCCATCCAGACCGAAATGAGCAACAGAACCCGCTCATTAGGCTCTGCCGCTCTCGCCTCCTCCGTCTGGATCGTCTGCAAAAAGCGCCCCCCCGCTCGCCCCGGCTGGGACACCACCGTCCTCAACGAAATGCGCAACAACATCACCCAGCAACTCCGCGACTTCTGGGACGTCGGCATCCGCGGCCCGGATTTCGTATGGGCCGCAACCGGCCCGGCCCTCGAAGCCTTCAGCAAGCACCCCGTAGTCAAAAAGGCCAACGACCCCAACCAACTGATGTCCGTCTCGGAGTTCCTGCGCGAAGTGCGGCGCATGGTCGTCGATTTCGTCGTCGGCCGCGTGCTGACCCAAGACGGCGACCAAGAAGCCGCAACCGGCCTCGACGACGTAACCACCTACTACCTCCTCCATCGCCACGACTTCGGCATGGCAGAAGCCCCCGTCGGCGGCTGCATCCTCTACGCCCTATCGTGCAACCTCTCCGACTCAGCCCTCGTCAACCAGCACGACCTCCTCGCCCAAGCGGGCAAAGGAGGAGCCAGCGACGAACCCGAAGAGGACAACCCACCCGAGGACGCAGAAGAGACAAGCGGCGGTGCCAAAGTCAAACTCAAGCCCTACAACCGGCGACAGGGCCGCAACCTCGGCCTCGAAGCCCCAGGCGGACGACCCGTCCCCCTCATCGACCAAGTCCACAAACTCATGCACCTCTGGCGCGCCGGCGACCAAGTCAAAGTCGATGACTACCTCGACACCCGCAGCCTCCAGCGCAATGCCCTGTTCAATCAAATCCTCCAAGCCCTCATCGAACTAGCCGACGCCGGCTCCGACGAACGCTCCATCCTCGAAGCCCTAAGCAATCACGTAGCCGCCCGCGGCGGTGTTCAGGCGCAGAGGCAGAGAGAACTGTTCAGTTCCCCCGAGCTATGAATATCAACCGGAGGAAGTCGGAACTGCCTGGTAATAGACGGCAGTGCCTCAACGGAATGCTGACATGACTGTTCAAGGTTACGACTTTAACTCACTGCGTCAGTGGGACGGCTCGCAGCATCGATCGTTCGAGGAGTTGTGCTATCAGCTTCGCGACCCGACGCCTAAAGGCGCGGAACTGGTAAAGACTGGAAACCCAGACGGTGGTCTAGAGTGGTATGTGGCTCTGCGCAACGGCGCACAATGGGGTTGGCAGGCGAAGTTCACCTTTGAAATTGACAAGCTCCTGAAGCTCATGGAGAAGTCGCTCAAGACGGTGGTAGAGAAGCGACCAAAGTGCCGAAGGCTGACCTTCTGCATTCCCTTTGATCTTCCTGATGCTCCCGGAACTGGCGAGCGGAAGTCCGCCCGGCAGAAGTTCGAGGACCGGAAGAAGAGTTGGCGTGCTCGTATTCCTGGTGCTGATCGAGTCCGTATCGAACTCTGGTCCGAAGGAGACCTTCTACAGCGTCTCGTCGCTCATCCGAATCAGCGCGGCATCGAAAAGTTCTTCTGGGATAAAGAGGTTTTCTCGCCTGACTGGTGTGCCAAACGCATGGAGAAAACGGTCCGAGAGGCTGGCGGGCGATATACTCCTGAACTGCATATTGATCTGCCGGTCGCCTTCGCGCTAGAGGGACTGGCACGGTCAGAAACCTATTGGAAGAGGTTCCACGCCCGCCGAGGTGCCGTGCTTAAAGCTGCAAGTCATCTGACAGTGTCGCATTACACCGGCCTTGGCGTCACGCGGCAGTTGCAGCGTCTCGTCACGGCTCTGGCAGAGTGGCGGCACGATGTGCCGAGTTGCATTGATCTACCAGCGCGCCTTGACCCGGAGACGTTGCTCAACGCAACGAGCATCTTCGGGACGGCCGTCTCTGCCGCATATCCGAACGACACCTTGCCCCGTCCGAAACAAAGAAAGACGACAAAGCGCCAAGCAGATACCAGCGAGCGCCGCCGCTCACTTCAGTACTACCTTGATAGATTGCTGGATGCGCTCCAAGACTTTGAGGGCCTATTGGAGAGCACCGCGACGCAGGCCGCAAGTCACGGTGCGCTGCTCCTCACCGGTGATGCCGGTCAGGGCAAGACGCATCTCTTCTGCGATGCGGCCCAGCGCGCCGTCAATGACGGTCGGCCAGCCATTGTGCTGTTGGGGGGACAGTTTTCTGGACGTCACGTATGGTCCGAGGTCGCGGACCGGCTGGGTCTCGGTCAGGTTGGATCGGAGGTGCTAATCGGAGCAATGCAGGCCGCGGCCGAGGCATCGAATGCACCTTTCCTGCTGCTGATCGATGCTCTGAACGAGGCTGAGACCCCTAGGGCTTGGCAAAACGAACTGCCTAGCTTGCTCGCCGAGATCGCTCAGAACCCGTGGATTTCAATCGGTGTTTCGGTAAGATCAACTTACCGGCAAGTAGTGCTTCCCACAGCGGGATTTTCCAGCATTGCTGAAGTCGAACATCAGGGACTTATAGGGCACGAGTTGGAGGCGACCGAGCGATTCTTCAGCACTTTCGGCCTTGAGCAACCTATGATGCCACTGCTCACGCCGGAGTTCACAAACCCGTTGTTTCTGAAGCTCTACTGCGAGGGCCTGAAAGAGATGGGGCTGAGCACTCCTCCCGCAGGCGAGACTCACGTCAGCGAAGTTTTCGAGTACTACCTAGAATCGAAGGCGGACCGCATTACAAATCGGCTGAACCTCGACCCGGTGGCCCGCCCCATCCAGAGCGCGATTGACGCCTTTTGCGGAGCGCTCGTTGATGCCAATCAAGACAGTCTCGCACGTTCCCACGCGACAGAGATCATCAATAAGTTTGCGTCTGGCTGCGATAAATGGCCTGATACAATGTTGGGAGCATTGCTCAGTGAAAGTGTACTGACCGCGGATTTAGCGTGGGATTCTGATTCAGACGGATGGGTGGACGTCATCCGCTTCACGTATCAACGATTTGCAGACTACAGAATCGGCTCTACGCTACTTGATCCCTTGGATGGCGATTCCGCACGTCTCAAAGAATCCTTGGCGGACGGCGAACCGCTTCGTAAACGATTGCTGGAGGCCCCGGCCGGCTGGATCGAAGCACTAGCCGTTCAAATGCCGGAGCAATTCGGCGTTGAGTTGCTGGATGCTGTTCAGTTGCCGCTCGACTCTCCCCAAAGCTACCGGTGGGATAAAGCATTCGTACAGAGTATCGCAACGCGGCGACCCGACGCAGTGACGGAACGGACCTGCGAGCTTTTAGGAGAGGTTCAGCAGCGGTCGCCGGAGCTAGAGGAGCTTGTGTTTGAGACAATACTAGCGGTTACTCCTTCACCGGGACATCTACTGAACGCGGATTTCTTGCATGAACGGCTCAAGAGTATGCCGATGCCTAAACGCGATGTGGTTTGGAGTATCCCGACTTACTTCGCGTTCGACTACGGCGGGACACTTGATCGGCTCATCCGTTGGGCGGCCCAAGGTCCGTATCCCGATTGCAGCGACGAGGTTATCGAACTCGCGGCGGTGCCCATTGTCTGGACCTTTACGTCTCCGAACCGGCGCATGCGAGACTACGCAACCAAGGCTCTCTCCAAGCTTCTTTCCGGGCATCTATCGGTGCTCCCGTCCCTCATCAGTCGATTCGATGGTGTTGACGACCCCTATGTCATTGAACGCCTTGCTGTCGTTTCGCACGGCGCGGTGCTTTGCGGTGGTAGGGAGGCACCGAAGGAAGTTGTCGCCGTAGCCGAAGAATTGAAGCGGGTCGCCCTCGCTGAAACCCAGGTCCCCAATATCATCACGAGGGACGCCGTTCGAGGCATCTACGAGTGGTGCGCCAGACATAAACTGATCAGTCGCAACATGTACCAAGAGGTGCTGCCGCCCTATGGGTCTGCCCCGCCCGAGGAACCTCGTACAGAAAAAGAGCTGGAGGAACGGTACGGCGGCGAGCAGGTCGATGGTCACGCTACCAGATTTCCATACAGCGATCTGCTTGGTTCGATCTTCTATACGACACGCTATATGGGAGATTTTGGCAAGTATGTCATCCCATCTAAACTCAGGCATTTCAGCCGGTACCCACTTTCCTCGCCCCGGCCACGAATTGATAGAGAGGGAACGTATCCCGAAGAGCTAGCACAGCGTTGGGTGTTCGAGCGCGTACTCTCACTCGGTTGGACCCCCAAGAAATTCGCCGAATTTGATCGGCGTCATACAAGCTATCGGGCTGGTCGCAGCGAACACAAGCCAGAACGCTTCGGGAAAAAGTACCAGTGGATAGCCCTCCGTGAACTGATTGCAAGGGTCGCGGACAATTTCTACATGACCGATGGCTACGATAATCAGCCGGTGACATATACAGGGCCGTGGCAATTCTTCGGTCGCGACATTGACCCGACGCTGCCACCTCCGAGCCGCCTGCGCAAAGAGGATAATGGGTTTGACCTAGGCCTAACTTTCTCCTCGGACCACACAGCATGGTGGAGGCCGCTGGGGCCTTGTTATAGTCGCGACGATCCGCCGGTCACCGAAGACTGGGCTACCGAGAGTGACGACATACCGGAGTTCGACTCGCTGGTAAGGTGGAAGGATGAGAATGGAACATGCTGGGTCGTGTTGCATGCACATTACTGTTGGGACGAAGAGGTTCCAGAAGATGAGGAGACATATTCCCGACCCCGTCGCCAACTCTGGAGTCGAATCGACAGTTGGCTCATTCAACCCGCCGACCAAGATGCGCTCGTCGCGTACCTTGAAGAGCATTCTCTTGTTGGGAGCATAGAGCATGTCGGCTGTGAGCACATCGACGCTACATATCTCGGCGAATTGCCGTGGACGCCCGCAGGCGACGAGTACCCAGACTTTTGGTGTCCGATAAGGCCTCGCGAAGATTCGGAACTGATGGGGATCGAGGTCTACCCGGCGTGGGCTGAGTATTGCTGGGAGGGCAACGTCCTTGATTGCTCTATCAACGATGGCGTCCGAGCTTATTTCCCTGCACATATACTATTCAGGGGAGGAAAACTCACATGGGTTCCAGGCACCCGCGAGTGGCAGACGTGCGATGACGTGCCGGTGGCTCAGTACCTTGAAGGTGGTGGTCATACAGTCTTGCTTGTCCGTGAGGATTGGCTGAAAGGGACCCTGCGAAAAACTGGTCACTCAATGATATTCGGATGGCGCGGCGAAAAGCAACTTATCGGCGCGCCCCCTCACTATGATTCAGGCGGTGGCTGGACGGAGATCGATGGAATTGCGTCTCTCGGCGGCGGCCGTTGGACATTTGGTAAGCGACGGCTAAAGAATTGCAGTGCTCCATCCTCAAAGTCCTGAGCAACCACCTAGCCACCTGAGGCGGCGTCCAAGCACCGAGGCAGAGACAGCTCCAATTTGGAGAAGTGTTATGATCATATCCGCAATTCATCCGGGGGAAGTAAGCGTGAACCGGAGCCTATCGAAGGCCGAGTGGCAAGTGAATAGTCAACCGGAGGAAATCCGATGATTACGTCGATTCGCCTCGTGAATTTCAAGAACTTCTCCGACGAGACCCTGCGCGTCGGCTCATTTACCATAATCGTAGGCGCGAACGCCAGTGGCAAAAGCAATATCCGCGACGCCTTCCGCTTCCTGAACGGCATAGGCTATGGCTATACCTTGGCGGAAATTATCGGCGGGAAATACGGCCCTGGCGGTCAACGCAGATGGGAACCGATCCGCGGCGCAGCCAATGAAATCATCCGCTTTGGACAAGAGATGTTTTCTATTGAGGTTGAGATAGAATGGGCCCATGGGACAGAGCATTCTGAGAAGGCACAGTATATGATTGAGGTCGGTCTCAACAAAAGAAAATCTGGTGAATTTGAAATAAAAAGAGAGAAACTTATAGTCGAATCAGAGACGTTCTACATAGCTCATAGTGACGGAGAGAATCTCAGGGTTCGCGGCGCGTGGGACAGAGAGCAGGAAGAGATTCTGCTCGAATCAAATCAAACAGTTCTGAGGCAGCTTGCAGATCATTTAGCTATCGATGAGAAGACACCTGTCAAGTTTATATCAATGATGGGATGGGTCAATTACATTCTATCTGACATGTATTTTCCTGAACTGTCGCCAGATCAAATGCGAGAGCCATCTCTCCCTGGTGCGGAAATGTTAGGCGATTCCGGTGAGAATTTGCCGACTGTGCTGGAGGAAATCTGCACTGATCCCAAGCGAAAGGAGATTCTGACAAGTTGGGTACACGAACTCACACCGATGGATGTAGCCGACTTCGAGTTCCCGCGCGACCCTAGCGGTCGAGTCCATCTCATGCTCTGCGAGACAAATGGCAGAAAGGTGTCGGCCTATAGCGCGTCGGACGGCACGCTGCGTTTTCTCGCCATGTTGGCTGTGCTGCTCGGCAAAAACTCCGAGGGCCTGTATTTCTTTGAGGAGATCGACACTGGCATTCACCCGGCGCGACAATGGCTCTTGCTCGAACTGATCGAGAAGCAAGCCGCTAAGAACAATATTCAAATAACGACCACCACCCACGCGCCAGACCTATTGACCTTCGCCAACGACAGCACGTTCGAGAATATGTCCGTTGTCTGCCGATTGGAAGACTCACACGACGCCATCATCCGCCCGGTTGCCGAACTGCCCGATGTCAAGAAATTGCGCAAGTCCGGGAGGGGATTAGGAGGGCTACTTACCGAAGGCTGGATGGAAACCGCACTTACCTTCACCGAAAACAAGGATGAAGCGGAGGGAGACGGAGAATGAATGTGCTCATCATTCCCGAAGACTTCCGCAACGACCAGTACATTCTGAAACCTCTTTTCTCACGTCTCTTTCAATCCATTGTTAAGCGGCGTGTACATGTTGACGTTTGTCGTGATCCGCTGCTTGGCGGCGTCGGAGAGGCGCTGAAATCAGAACGTATTAAAGAGGTGATCGGAAAACATCGGGGAATGACGGATATCTTCATCCTGTGCATAGATCGAGATGGTGAGGAAGGGCGACGTCAGAGGCTCGACCAACTCGAAGAGAAGTTCGACAACGGACAACCTTTTTTTGCCGAAAATGCTTGGGAAAAGATTGAAACTTGGCTTCTTGCGGGCTTAGATTTGCCCGCAAATTGGAATTGGAGGACCGTTCGAGAGGAAGTACAAGTCAAGGAAACTTACTTTGAGCCGCTCACTGTGCAGCGCAACCTATCAGACACGCTGGGCGGTGGTCGAAAGCATCTGGGGGAAGAAGCGTCCCGCCGGGTTGACGCGATTCGGCAGAAATGTCCCGAGGACTTTGACGCCCTTGCCCAGCGTCTCGAAGCCGCGATACAAAACACCTGAACGAGGTTTGATATGACAACGAAGCCTTCCTATAAACCCTGGCACGAGGTCGTGCAACTGCGCGACGACCTAAAGACCGGCGAACTGTCGCTGGCTGTATTCGCCGCCGACCTATACGACGTGATCATGCAGAAGGGCCAGCGGCCAGTGTACGAGCATCCCGCCGAATTCTTCGCTCTCACCTATCCCACCTACAATCTGCGGGAACTGGTCAAAGACGTGGCCCTGCGTTTGGCCGGCAAAAGCGACAAAGCGTACCGAAAGCTCTCGGTCAACTACGGCGGCGGCAAAACCCATACGCTCATCACGCTCAGGCACCTAGTCCACGATCCAGCCACCCTGCCCGACCTGCCGGCGGTGAAGGAATTCGAGGCATCCATCGGCTCCAAGGCACCCAAGGCGCGAGTCGCGGCGCTGTGCTTCGACAAGATTGACTTAGAGAAGGGCGTCGAGACACCAAGCCCCGACGGCACGGTCAGGATGCTCAAGCATCCGTGGAGCATCCTCGCCTTTCAACTGGCGGGAGCAGATGGCCTCAAACTCATCCACGCCGACGGCAAAGACGCCGAGCGCGACACCCCTCCGGCAGAACCGCTCGTGGTAGAGCTGCTGTCGAAACCGCAACAAGAGGATCTCTCGACGCTGGTGCTGCTCGACGAGGTATTGATGTATATCCGCGCTCAGGTCGAAGCCGCCTCGGATTCACGCGGGCGCTTGATCAGCTTTTTTCAGTACCTCACGCAAGCAGTCGTAAAAGTGGACCGCTGCGCCATGGTGGCCTCGCTGCTCGCCTCCGATCCAAGGAAGCATGATGCCTTTGGCAACGAACTGCTGCGCGACGTATCCGAAGTCTTTGGCCGCCAGATGGAAGAAGACGCCAGTCCGGTGAGCAAAGGGGATGTGGCTGAGGTGCTGCGACGGCGCTTTTTCAAACCTGAGTCGATTAGCGACCCGGGTGCCTTCCGCCCACACGTCACTTCGGTAGTAAGCAGCATCGCCGCGCTCGATGAACAGACCCAGAAA
The DNA here is from genome assembly GCA_009840005.1 of Gemmatimonadota bacterium. Next base: position 181,404 of record VXOR01000073.1, on the reverse strand, counting down.
GAGCGGGGAAGTGCAGAGGATCGCTATCTGAGCAGCTACCCCTTTCACCCAGACCTCTCCGACGTCTTCTACACCCGCTGGACCCAACTCGACGGCTTCCAGCGCACCCGTGGCATCCTGCGGACATTCGCCATTGCCCTGCGCGATGCCGAGACGTGGGACACAAGCCCGCTGGTTGGGCCGAATGTGTTTTTGAACGAGCCGGACAAGAACGACTTGGCCGAAGCCGCAAGTGAACTTGCTTCCTTTGCCAGCGTTGACACAGATACCGGCAAGCACCAAGAATGGCGACCAATTCTCGAAGGTGAACTAGTCAAGGCTCGCACCATCCAGTCCGAGACGACCGGCTTGAGCCACCGGGAGATGGAGCAGGCAGTTGTTGCAGTATTTCTGAGTTCTCAGCCCATTAGCCACAGGGCGCTGACTCAGGAACTGATGGTGCTGATCGGAGCGGCCAAGCCGGACAAAATAGAATTGGAAAAGGCCCTGCGTCGCTGGACTGAACTGTCCTGGTTTCTCGACGAGGTGGAGGTTTCCACTGGATCAGAAGACGAGGGGTTACCGAAGGCGTGGCGGTTGGGCAATCGCCCCAACCTACGGCAGATGCACCACGATGCCTGTACCACCCGCGTACCGCTCCCCCTTGTGAAATCGCATGTCATAACTGCCATCGGGAACCTGAAGGCACTCACATCAGGTGCGTCCGCAGCCGGCGCAAAGGTCCACAATCTGCCGGAAAGACCGCGCGACATCGCGGACGACGGCGAGTTCCACTACGCAGTCCTCGGTCCGCAAGCGGCCTCCGAGTCTGGCAAACCAAGCGCTGAAGCCAAGCAGTTCATCAACGATACGACTGCGCCTGACCGCCCCCGAGTCCATCGCAACGCCATCGTCCTCGCCGTTCCTTCCCGGGAAGGTCTCGACGCGGCGGAAAAGCGGGCGCGAGAGTATCTCGGTTGGGAAGAAGTCCGCGAGCAACTCAAGGATCAGTCTATTGACCCAATCCGCGAGCAAATGCTCATCAACAAAATAGAGGCAGCGAGAAAACACATCCCAGGGGCTATTAAGCAAGCGTACTCCGTGGTTGTCACCGTCAACGAGAACAACGACATTCACGCCTTCAAAGTCGTGGTGACTGACGCACCCTTGTTCACCACCATCAAGGCCGATCCGCGAGCGCGCATCCAGGAAACCGCTATCAGTTCGGAGGCAATGATGCCGGGCGGCCCCTATGACTTGTGGCGCGAAGGAGAGGATTCTCGCCGAGTCAAGGATCTGGTCGGTGCCTTCGCGCAGTTCCCCAAGCTGCCCAAAATGCTGCGCCAGAAGGAGATTCTGGATACCGTCGTGCAAGGAGTTCAGCAAGGAATTTGGGTAGCGCGAGTCGTGCGCCCAGACCGCACCGCTAGGACATTCTGGCGCGCGGCCATCGACGAGCCAGCCCTCAAGGACTCAGGTCTGGAGGTGCTGCTACCCGAAGCAGCCACCCTAAGCGACCTCGTGCCCGATTTGCTCACATATCAAAAACTCCCGGGGCTTTGGTCGGCTGAGGAGATCAGCGTCCAAGACGTGTACGACTATTTCTCCGGCAGCCACACCGTGAGTGTGCCCAGAGAGGGCTACGAAGAGGAGATCAGCATCCCGAAGTGCGAACCAGAGGATGTCGAGATCGCGATCTCACAAGCTGTCGAGCAGGGACTGGTGTGGTTGACTAGCGGACCGGCCTCAATTCTGAAGGAACCAGTCCCTGCTGGAGTGCTCAGCGCTGCCGCGACATTAAGGCCACCACCCGAGCGGATTGACGTGGACGAGTTGATGGCCAAGTCAATCCCCGATGCTTGGAAAGATAGCAAGACCAATGCCCTCGCCATTGCCACTGCACTCTCGACCAAGCGGGGCGTAAATTTGCCGTGGGCCACAGTGCAAACGGCGATAGAAGATGGTATCCGTGCGCGCTGGATCGAGCCGAGTAGTGATAGCGCCGCGTGGCCGTGCGACTTGGCCAGTGCCCAACAGGTGATCTTCCAGGTACCCTCCACAGCACGCGAGGAACCCTCTAAGCCCAGGCCACGAGGACTCCTCATGGCCGAAGATGTCCTTGAAGCCAACGGCATCCAAGATTTGGCCGAGCAGATTCCAGCCATCTTCAAGGCCGCTGTCGGCAATACCCTCAAGTTCAACATCCGCATCGAATTCGGTGGAGAAACCACGCCCGACCCAGAGGCAGTGGAAAAGATCAACGAGCTGCTTGCTGAGGTATCCGACAAGCTGAAGCTCAGTTGAGAGTGATGGCTGCGTTGAATCGCGATTTCCAAAAACTGCACTCGACGGACTAAAGATCGTTGCAATGGAGGCTTCAACATGCTGAAGCGCATACATATCCAAGGGTATAAGTCTCTTGAAGACGTCGAAGTATCTCTATCCCAGCTTGTAGTTCTGTTCGGACCGAATGCCGCTGGTAAGAGCAATTTGCTCGATGCTTTGCAACTGCTGTCGAAGCTGGGGACGAGCCGAACGGTCAAAGAGGCATTTGACCCACCTTATCGCGGCAAGCCGCTCGAATCCTTTACCATTGGGCAAAAAGGCATCAAGGGTCTGCTCGAACAGGAGCGGCTATCGTTCTCGCTTGAAGCTGACCTAAACTTGTCGGACGCAGTCGTCGAGACCGTCAATCGCCAGATACTAGAAATGCGTCGTCCGCACGGTGAGGGCGAGTCTAAAGAGAGAAGCAAGCTCCCGGCCCGTGTCCGCGAACGCGATCTCCGCTACCGCATTGAGGTGGAAATGCTGCCCAGATCGGGCGTTCTGCGCGTGGCCGATGAATACTTGGCCGCCCTGAACAGCAAGGGCGAACCTACGGGTAAACGCAAGCCCTTTCTCGAACGGCAAGACGAAAGAATCCACCTGCGGCACGAAGGACAGGCGCACCCCACCTACTATGACCGCTATCTAGACCACAGCATCCTCTCTATGCCGCATTATCCGCCGCACTATCCGCACTTAGCGGCCGCACGGCGCGAATTGGAGAGCTGGCTGTTCTTCTACTTTGAGCCGCGTGAACGCATGCGCGCCGCCAATCCAGTAAAGGAAGTGCGCCACATCGGCTTGATGGGCGAAGAGCTTGCCGCCTTCCTCAACACCATGAAGGCAACTGATGAAAGACAGTTCAGGGGAGTCGAGAAGGCGTTACATGCGCTGATGCCGAACATTGACGGCATTGAGGTAGAGGTGAGTGACCTCGGCGAGGTCGAACTTCGCCTCAAGGAAGGCGGCGTTGCGATACCGGCTCGCGTACTCTCCGAAGGTACTCTGCGGATGCTCGGGCTTCTAGCCTTGACCGGAGTTGATGACGCTCCGGCATTGGTCGGATTTGAGGAACCAGAAAACGGCGTTCACCCGCGCCGAATTCAGTTAATCGCGGAATTGCTGAAAACACAGGAGACCCTGCAACAGACTCAGTACATGGTCACCACGCACTCGCCGATCCTGCCCGATCTGCTCGCGGACAGTTCCCTGTTTGTGACGAACCGGATCGACCGCAAGACGCGAATTGAGCCGTTTTCTACTTGGGGACCATTGGGACGGCGCAGTGATATCGATCAGGCATTCTCGGAGCAACAGGAGGCGCTCCCCGTATCCGAGCGCATCTTGAGAGGGGACTTCGATGCGTGAGATTGCGCTCTTCGTCGAGGACTACGCGCATCAGCAAATCATCGGTGCTCTCGTGCGGCGGATCTCCGTAGAACGCGATATAGCTATAAGACTGGACTGGCGCGTCGCAGTCGGCGGCCACGGCAAAGTCATCACGGAGCTTAATGACTACATGCGGGACCTGAAGCAGCAGGGTAGTCCTTGGCCTGACTTGATTGTCGTTGCTACCGACGCCAATTGCAAAGGATTGAACGAACGTGCGCGGGAGCTCGTCGTTCGAGACGACCTTGCGCCGATGATCCTTGCCATTCCCGATCCGCATATTGAGCGTTGGCTGCTGCTTGACGGCGCGGCCTTCAAGGCTGTGTTCGGTAAGGGCTGTGACGCGACCGATCAGAAATGCGATCGCGGGCGTTATAAACAGCGGCTGATTGAGGCCATTTATGCCACGGGGACAATACCTAGACTTGGCGGTATCGAATATGCGGAAGACATTGTAGAGCAGATAAATATCAACCGCGCCGCACGAGTGGATAGGTCTTTCAGGCGCTTTGTGGCGGATCTCCGCAATGCGTTTCAAGGCTGGCAACCATGACCTCCAACGACAAACGCCTCATCGAAGTCGCCTTCCCCCTGAAGCAGGTTTCCCTCGACTCTGTCCACGAGAAGAATGGGCCGTGCCCCAAGGAAACAACCCCCATGCGAGCGACCATCTACACATACCCCTGGGACTTAACCGACGAAGGCATTGACTCGGCCCTAGACACCATCGCCCACACAGCCGGCCTCAACAGCGTCAGCTTGGCCCAGAGCTACCACGTATCGACATACTTTTTGCCGCACAATCCTCGGCGGCCCCTCTACTGGGGAGAAGAAGGCGCTCTCTACTTCCAGCCGTCCGCAGCCTTTTACGACGAAAGCCCAATCGCGCCCCTAATCAGCAACGTCGTCGATGGCCCAGATTACATGCGCCGGATCGCAGACAAAATCAAAGAGCGCGGCCTCGACCTGACGAGTTGGCTGGTCTTCAACTACAACCACTACCTGCCCCAGCGCTATCCAGACGCGGCCAAGCACGATCCCTTCGGGCACATTAACTTCGCCCAGCTATGCCCGGCCAGCCCCTTGGTGCGCGACTACGTTCGTGCACTCTGCCGCGATATAGCCGCACAGTTCCAGCCCGACGAATTCCACCTCGAATCGCTGGGCTACCTGCACTTCAGCTACGGCTTCCGCAATCCCAAGGTCGGCGTAAAGATCACGCCCTTCTGCGAACTGCTGATGGGATTGTGCTACTGCCAGCACTGCTTGCAACGGGCTAGTGCCCTCGGCTTGGACGGAGAGAGCTTCCGCGCAGAGGTCGCCGAATTCCTCGCCCGCGAACTCGCCTCCGAGCCTACCCCAGAAGACATGCAGCCTCCCAGCGCCGAATTCCTCGCCACCGCCTTTTCCGGCCGCTTGCAGACCTTTCTCGACGCCCGCGTCGAAACGGCAACTTCGCTGGTCGAGGAAGCTATTGCCATCGCCAACCAAGCCGGTGCGCGCGCCTCGTTCTTCGGGGGCCGCGACCGGACCGTCAACGGGCTTGACTCGGATCGCGTCCTCCGCAACGTGTACATGGTCAACGCCGGCGTAGGTGGCGAGCCAGACGCCCTAGCCGCTAGCGTCCGCACCCTGCGCGGCGAATTCCCCGCCGACACCGGCCTCAGCGCCATCGTCTCCCCCGGAGGATTCGCCGATAGCGACGCACTCGGCGTGCACCTGACCGCGCTGAGCCAAGCGGGCGTCAATGGGTACGCCTTCTACAACTATGGACTCATCCGCCGCGCCCACCTCGAATGGATTGGTAACTACCGCTATTTGTGGAAATAAATGGCATGTAGGGGCGACTCTAAGAGTCGCCCCTACACCGATGTACAACGCACCCAAAGGAGCCAACAACATGGACATCCAAACAATCCAACGCGCCATCGACGCGCTGCCCCGCCACCGCCTGACGCATTTGCCAACGCCCTTACAGCACTGTCCGCGACTATCGGCCGCGCTTGAGGGGCCGCAGATATGGATCAAGCGCGACGATCTAACCGGCCTCGCCTTTGGCGGCAACAAGTCCCGCTACCTCGAATTCACCCTCGCCGAGGCCACGGCCCAAGGGTGCGATGCCGCCGTGCTGAGCGCAGTCGTCCAGTCCAATCACTGCCGTCAATTCGCCGCAGCCTGCGCCCAGCTCGGCCTCAAAGGCGTCGTCGTCCTGCGCGAGAACGATTCCATCATGGGGCACAAATCGCCAGTCCAAGGCAACCACCTTTTAGACCAGCTATGCGGCGCACGCATCCGCTTTGCTCCGCCCGAGGGCGTCGGCGCAACCATAGCCGAGGAAGTGGAGCGGCTCAAGGAAGAGGGGTACAAACCTTTCAGTGGTCTGTCCGGGCTACTGTCTCGCGTTGCCTACATCCAATGTGCCTTGGAAATCGAAACCCAAGTGCGCGCCGCAGGCATCCAAGCCGACGACGTGGTAATCGGGTCCGGAGGGACCAGCTTGGCCGGACTAGTGACCGGCTTTGTCCTCTTGGGGCGCTCGGCCCGCTTCCTCGGCACGCCCCAGAGCAAGATGGGCCAGCGCGAAGGCGTGTCTGAGCGCATCGCGCAATCCGCTGCAGAAGCCGCAGCCCACCTCGGCCTCGAATGCGCGCCCGACCCAGAGCGCATCGCCGTGACCGATGAATACGTCGGCCCAGGCTTCGGCCACTTGGACCGCGCCACACTAGACAGCATCCGCCTCCTCGCCCAAAGCGAGGGCATCTTCGTCGATCCCACTTATTCGGGCAAGGGATTGGCCTGCCTAATCGATCAGGTGCGCCAAGGGCGTTTCCGCGACAGCGGAAACATCGTCTTCGTCCACACCGGCGGAACGCCGCTGCTATTCGCCTACGGAGAAGCCCTGCTCGACTAGGGAGCTAACCCCAACGGCCCCACCAACTCGTTTAGCGCGTCAGCCAGCGGCTGTAGGTCGGCGAGGTCGGCGATGATGGCCGCCAAGAAGGCCACGCTGATAAGGGACAACCGAAAACGCCTTAGAAGCTGTTGAGCTAAAATTGAATATCAGTAGAATCGGGCGATTTTACGGAGATATCAGCACCTGACGAACCTCCAAAATGGGGCTTAATTGGCCGAATCAGACTGAGGTGAGCCACAGCGGGATGCTGACCAAATCCGACATTGCCAGCCTAGCCACTGCGGCCCAAGCCGGTACTATCATACGCGGCATACCCGATGGCTCCTTCACTAACCTCACCGACGGTCTGCAGCGGAATACTTCTTCTACTTTGAAACCGACGGAGAATGGAATATAAACTTCACGGAAGGGTACTAATCAAGCATTCGCTCATTATGACATGCTGTGGATTGGCCATGTCTCTTTTTTCATCTTCCAGAACATTCCTCAATACCCAAGGCCCCGACGACTTCCTTGATTCGAGCGAGCCGGGCTGAAGCATAGTCCGTGGCCTCGTACCGCTGAACCTGTTGCTCCTTCAGTCCGAGGCGTTCCGCCAGCTCTTTTTGACTCAGTCCTTGGGCGATCCGCGCTTTGATTAGAAGGGTCGGTAGCTCGGCGACGGTCTTGAGTTGGTCAAGTTGAAACAGGCCGGCCTTTAGAGCTTCATATTCGCGCAACTCCTCTTTCAGGTCGGCAATCTGGCTGCTCAGGGCCTCGCGCTGCGCCTTGACAATAAGCGGATGCACTCCGTCGGCCTCGCCGAGGCCCTGCAAGGTCTGCGAGAATCGGTTTACTTGCGCTTTGGTGAGCCGATATTGCCTTTCGTTCTTGATCATTGGAAGCCTCCCAAGTCTATGGCAATAATCCCTTTCGGTCTGCCAGTGTGCTTGTCTGTTTGGAAGAATTCATAAAACGACAATCCATTTGGCTCAGCAGTAATTGATGCGGGAAATAACTCTCCCATGTACTTGGCTTTCTGTGTGGCTCTGCCGAGATCGAATGTCAAGAGGACAGGGTCGAGAGCCGTCGGATCAACGCCCGCTTCCTCCCAGCAAGCGTCGTAGTCGTTTGGTAAGTTTTTGCTTGTTGCGAAGCTGCCATCGAGATAGACGGTCTGGCAACCCGCATTCTTTAGATTTTGCAGAGCCGCTCTGAGGCCAGTAATGAGGCGTTGCCTCCAAGGGTTGCTTCCGAATCGATTTGTCACCTCGTCCCAACTAGCCCAATGTACTCCGGGAGGAAGGATTCCGGCTGAGTCGAACGGCGGCATCATAACACAATTTTATCGTTGTGTTGACGAGTTGTCAAGGGGCGCTCCGTACCGCCCCTACACCTAACCCCAACGGCCCCACCAACTCGTCCAGCGCGTCAGTTAGCGGCTGTGGGTCGGCGAGGTCGGCGATGATAGCCGCCAAGAAGGCCACACCGCCGCGATGGGCAAAATCCGCAATCTGCGCGTAGCTCAGCTTGGGCAAGTCGGCTAGCTGCTCGCCGACTAAGTGCGCGAGCCGTTGTTCCAAGATCGGCGGCCGCTCGGCGTACGGCATGTTCTTCAGCAGCAGGATTAGGTCGTTGCGCGCTAGCACGCGCTCGCGGACTCCGTAACCCAAGCGGCGGCAATATCCGGCAAAATCGTCCAAGGCATCCGCACGACCCTCCGCCAAACCCACCACATCCTCCCGCGCAAACAGGCTCGCCATCACGGTCTGTGCAATCAGGTAGTGGCCCCACACTGTGGGATGCAAATACTCAGTGATCAGCTCGTCGCCGACCAAACCAGCCGGAGCATGGGCGGCAAACGCCTGCTCCACATCGATCAAAATCGCACCCGACTCAGCGGCCAAAGTGCGAATGGCGCGGTTGAAGGGCGAGCAGGCTCGCAGGTGAATGCCGTCTAAATCGCGGGCGCGCACAAACGCGGCTAGCGCCTGCACTGAATCCCCAGCCGCCTGGTGCGCCAAGCCCGCGTCAAAGTGCAGAGCCGCGTGCTGCGGATAATTCGCGGATGTAGCGCCCGGAGGGACCGACCCCTGCGAGCGCAGGGGATAGAATCCGGCCAAATTGGAAACCAGCGTACAGAGCGCAATCGGCACCTCGCGCTCGCTCAGCACCTCGACTATCCCAGCCATATTGCGCTGATAATGAGCCTCGGTCCGCCAATGCGCCTCGTCCTCCAAGTAAATCTCGCGCTGCACCAAGTGAACGCCAAAGGACTCAGCGGGTGCAGCGGGACGCAGTGCAGCCGCGACGTAGTGCAGCAGGCTGTCGAGCAAGTAGTAGGTCTTGGTCCGCTGCAAGACCATCTGCAACTGGATGAAGTACCAGTTGCCACTCAAGCGCACAAACGGAGTCGCGGCCCCGTACGGCCCTACAAACTCGTTGTGGCCAGCGTAGATCAAGACTAGATCCGGCTCGTACTCGACCACCTCCTCGACAAATTCGCGCACCACGAAGGAATTGATGGCCGTGACGCCGCAGTTTACTACCTCGATCTCGCGCGCTGGATACGCATCAACGAGCATCTGTTGCAAGAAATTGGGAAACGAAGTATAGGCGGGATTGGGGAAGCCGAGCAGGGTCGAAGCTCCCAGCGTGAACACGCGAAATGCGCGTGCGTCTTTGTCGCGGGCAAAGCGATCCTGCCCAGGGGCCAAGCGCACGTACTGGCGGGGGAAGAAGCGCCGCGCAGCTTGCGGGTTAATGCGATAGGACGAGTCGCTAGCCACGAAAAGGCCGTCATCCGGCCCCACGCCCACCAGCCACAAGCCCGCCTCAAAGAGCGCGACCAACGACAAACCAACTAACAGCGCAACGACCCGACCTTTTGCCTTATTTATTGTTTTTACTTTGTTTTGCGCGTCCATAAAAATTAGGAATTGGGAATTACGAATTACGAATTTACTATTAATTCGAGCTATTTCATAAATGTCAGCATCTCGTAAGGGGATGCCCCAGCGTCCTAATTCGTAATTCCCAATTCATCAGCCATGTCCACCATCCCCTCCCCTGACAATACGTCGGCCCCCATTACGGGCCGGAGCATCCTCGTCGGTGCCGCGCTGAGCTTGGCCATTGCCATCGGCATTCCCTACGGCAGCATGGTCATCCAAGGCTCGCGCCTTGGGCTAAGCTCGGCCACGCCAGCCGCGTTCTTCCTGCTGTTCTTCCTGCTGCTGACTATCCAAGTCGCCTTGGGACGCTGGGGTTTTCGGCGCGGCGAGTTGGTAGTAATCTTCGCCATGATGGCCGTGGCCACGGCCATCCCCACGCGCGGCGTGGTGGGCATGCTGCTGCCCATGATCACCGGCACCTTCTACTACGCCACCCCTGAAAACCAATGGGCCGACTTAGTCCACCCGTTTCTCTCCGATTGGATGGTGGTGTACGATCCGGCCGCGGTAAAGGCATTTTACGAGGGCACCAAAGGCTCGGCCATTCCCTACGACGTCTGGCTCAAGCCGCTCGGGCGCTGGTTTGTCTTCTACGCGGCGTTTTACGCAACCATTATCGCGGCCATAAGCATCTTGCGCCGCCAGTGGGTTGACAACGAGCGCCTCGTTTTTCCGCTGGCCCAAGTCCCGCTTGCCATGATCCAAGACGACGAGGGCAAGCAAAGAAGCCTCAAACCCTTTTTTCGCAACCCCATCATGTGGTGCGGCTTGCTGTTGCCCTTCTTGTTCAACAGCACCAACGCCTTGCACCACTACTTCAACTTCGTCCCCTCCCTCGCCCTCCAGACCAGCGTCGAACTGTTCAGCCGCACGGCCTCGCTCAACATCCGCATCAACTTCCTGATGTTCGGCTTTGCGTACTTCATCAACTCCAATATCGCCTTCAGCCTGTGGTTTTTCTACCTGCTGCACGTCATACAAGAAAGCATCTTCCGCTACATCGGCATCTTCAGCCCCGAGGAGCTGGGGCCTTGGACTGGGTCTGGGCCAGTGGGCGCGATCATGGGGCATCAGATGATGGGTGCGCTCATCGTCTTGGTGTTCTACGGGCTGTGGACGGCGCGGCCCCATCTCAAAAACGTCCTGCGCAAGGCCCTGTGGGGCGACGACCGGATCGACGACTCTGCGGAGATCCTCTCCTATCGGGCCGCGTTTTGGCTCTTCGTCGGCGGTGCCAGCGCGATGGGCTTCTGGCTGTGGAAGAGCGGAATCCCAGCTTGGATCGTGCCCTTCTTCCTGTTCTCGTCGCTGGTCATATTCATCGGCCTAGCGCGCGTCATCGCCGAAGCGGGTATGCCCACCGTAACCCCGGAAATGGTCCCAGCCGGCTTTGTCGTCTCCGGCGTTGGAGTCCCGGCGCTTGGCGCACCGGGCATGGTCGCCACGGGCTACTCTTTGGTCTGGGCGGGGGACCTGCTGGTCTTTATGACCGCGCCCCTCGCCAACAGCCTGCGCTTGGGCAGTGCGATCAGCGGCACCCGGCGGCGGCTCTTTTGGGCCATTGTCGTGGCCATACTCATCAGCCTCGTGGTCTCCTGCTGGTTCATGCTCTACCTCGCGTACCGCGACGGCGCGATCAACCTGCATCCCCAGTACTTTACGGGCTTTGCCAGATATCCCTCGGACTTTGCCGCGAAAAAACTCGCCAATCCCACGGGGCCCAGCCTCGTCGGGTGGCTGTGGACGGGTTTCGGCGCCCTGATCATGGGGGGCTTAATGACCGCCCGCCACTTTTTCGTGTGGTGGCCCTTTCACCCGCTCGGCTTTGCCGTCAGCACCGGCTGGGTAATGAACAGCATCTGGTTTTCGATCTTCTTAGCTTGGCTCATCAAGATCACCGTCCTCAAATACGGCGGCCCCCGCACGTATCTCCTCACCCGCCCCTTTTTCGTCGGGATCGTGCTCGGCCAGTTCGTCGCCGCCGGCCTGTGGCTGGTGGTGGATGGCTTCACCGGCATGGTTGGCAATCGAACCCCTGTATATTAGAAGGAAAAAATCTATGCGTCCCCTGTACATCCTTGCTATCACTGCTGCCCTCGCGGCCTGCTCGCAGGAAACGAACGCGCCCGTAGCGCGAGTCGATGAAGTGCCCATCTCAGGAGAGAGCTTGCGGTCCTTTGTCGAAAAGCTGCCCGTAGGCTTGCACCACCCCGAAGGCGGCGACGCAGCGCGGCGACAATACGTGCAATCGCTCATCGACCGCCAGCTCATTCTCAAAGAGGCCATCGCCCACGGGCTGGATACGCTGCAATCGGTAAAACGCACCGTCGATGAAGCCGTAGATGCGCGCGTCATCGCCCTCTATCGGGCGCGTAACATAACCGCTCAGGTGCAAGTGCCCGAAGAAGACGTGCGCCGCGTCTTTACCGAGGAGGGCTACCACCGCGAGCGCAAGCTCAACGCAATTCTGGTCCACACCCGCGCTGAAATCGAAGCGGCCGTGGCGGCCCTCGACGCCGGCCAGCCCTTTGCCGAGGTGGCCCGCGCTCACTCGCTCGACAAGCGCTCGGCGGAGCAGGGCGGCGAACTGGGCTTTATTGGCCGCGAGGCCGCGCCCAGTCTGCACATCCCGGCCGAGGTCTTCAATACGCTGCCCTTGGGAGAAATATCCGCTCCTTTGCGTGCTGGCCTCAGTTGGCACATCGTCCGCTTCACCGAAGACCGCGACACGCCCTACGAGCGCTACCGACCCCTCATTGAGGAGCAGTTGTTCAGGGAGCGCTTAGCCCAAGTTGAGGCCGAGCACTTTGAGTCGCTCCGCGCGGCGGCAAGTGCTGCCCTCGACCGCAACGGACTACAACTTATGCTCAGCGCGGCCCAGCGAGAAGACGGCGCGCTGCTCGACACGTGCACTGCGCCGCTCTACACCTTTGCCGAGGGCCAAGCCACAGTCGCCGCGGCCTATAAGGCCCTGCGGCGGCTCAATGCCCAGCGCAGCCTCAAAGACAGCACGCGCGCACGCACTGCGCTAGACAGGCTAGTACTGCGTCCCCTCCTCCAGCGCCGCGCCGCTCGCGAACAGAACCTGCACGACGACCCGGACATCCAACAACTGGCCAAGCGAGCCTACCAAGACGCGCTACTCAACGCCGTGCGCGAGCGCTTTGCAGCCATCGAAATGCTCTCCGACGCCGAGGTGTGGGAGTACTACGACAGCCATCCCGACATGTTTTATCACGAAGAATCCATCGAGGTCGAAGAGCTGCTCGCGTCTAGCCCGGCCGAGGCCCAGCGGCTCAGCGACCAACTCGCGGCCGGTGCAAGTTTTGCCGATCTCGCCGACCGCAGTGTGCGCGCCCAAGCCGTCCAGTCGCAAGCCCGCTTCCACTTCCATCCGCGCGACGAGAAGCTCTATCCGCGCCTAGTCCCGGCCATCTATGCCGCGGAACCCGGCCAACTCGTCGGGCCGATTCGGGTGCGCGACGGGTACTCCATTTTCCGCGTCCAAGGACGCAATTCCGGCCAGGTTGAACCGTATGAGCAGGTCCAGCGCCGCGCCCGCGCTCTGTTGCGCCGCGAACGGGAAAACGCGGCCTTTACCCGCTTCGTCCAAGACCTGCGCCAGCGCTATCAGAGCCGAGTCGAGATCGACGAGCGCGCACTCAAGGCCGCCCTGCCGGATTCGCTGGTCCAAGGCACCTGAAAAATTCCCGATGTACTCCAAGCCACGTCATCCCGCCTCTGCGTTCATCTGCGTTCATCTGCGGATACTTTGCCCCCAAGCGACAGCCGTCAAGGGTTTTCGGACAGCTTCTGAGCAATGATCGCGCGCCTGCTTCGACTTGAGCTCAGCCGAAAGTTGCTGATTTTGGGCGCAATCGCCTGCGCCGACCACCCCGACCCGCAAGACGCGGCGCACCCCACAGAAGCCCGCCGCTTGCTCCAGCGCGGTACGCTCTTCTTGCAACAGGACCGGCCCGCCCGCGCCCTAGCAGAACTCACACAGGCCGTGGCGCTCGATTCCGCGTCGAGCACCGCCCATTTTCAAAAGGGCCTAGCCCACGCGCGGCTCGACCAGCCCATTGCTGCCATCGCCGCCTTTGAACGCGCCTTAGCCCTGACGCCCGACGACTCGACGACTCGACTGAGCGTTTCGGCTGAGCTCAACGTCGAAGCCTCGCCGAAGTCTGAGCTCGCCGAAGTCCAGCCCCGTGCACACTTTGCCCTCGCCGCGGTGCTGCGAGATCAGCACCGCTACCTAGAGGCCGCCTCCCATCTGGAGCAGGCCATTGCCCTCGTACCCGAACGCGCCAAATACCACTTCTACCTAGGCGAAGTGCGCCGCGCCACCGGCGATTTTGCCGGCGCACTCACAGCCTTCAACCGCACCATCGAACTCTCGCTCGACGACTCGACGACTCGACTGAGCGTTTCGGCTGAGCTCAACGTCGAAGCCTCGCCGAAGTCTGAGCTCTCCGAAGTCCACCTTGAGGCCCGCTACTACCACAGCGACCTACTCGTGCGCAACCAGCAGTTATCCCAAGCGCGCACGGGTTTTGCCGACCTGCTCGCCCGCAATCCCGACCACATCCAAGGCGGCTTAGGTCTAGGCGGCTTACTCATCCGCCTCGGAGAACCCACAGCGGCCATCCCCGTGCTTGAGCACGTCGCTGGCACCGACCCGCACAACCCTGCTCCCCACTACCTGTTGGCCCAGGCCTACGCCGAAAGCGACCGCCCCGCCGACATGCGACGCGCACAGGGCCGCTTCCAGCAGTTGAGCGCAGCCGAACGCCACCTCAATCAGGGCAACATTTACATTCGCCAAGGCGCGTGGGACAAGGCGATCGACTCCCTAAAGCGCGCCCTCGCCAGCGACTCTACTTCGGTAGAAATTCGCCTGCGCCTCGCCACCGTGTACGCACAGCAAAAGCGCTTCGCCGACGCCCGCGCCGCACTGGCGCAAATCCTCGCCCGCAATCCCGACCACCGCGACGCCTACATCATGCTGGGCGACCTGTACTTGCACGAGGGAATGTCCAAAGAAGCTGCCACGCATTTTGTCCACTCTTTGGCGATCGATCCCGACTCCTTTGCCGGAGCCTATGGCTTGGGCCGCGCACGCTTCAAAAGCGGCGATTTTGCCGGAGCTGTCGCGGCATTACGCCAAGCCCTCGCCCGCAATCCCGACCACCGCGACGCCCACTACGCCCTCGGGCTAGCCTACATCCGCCAAGCCAACTACCGCGATGCCCACACCCATTTCGCCCGCAGCACTGCCCTCGACCCAGACCACGCAGAATCGCACTATGGGCTGGCGCTGATCCTCATGCAGCAAGGGCAGCGGGAACAAGCGCGGCAAGCCTTGCAAAAGGTGCTCGCCCTTGCCCCAGATCACCAACGCGCCCGAGCTAAGCTAAGCGAATTGGACGACTCGGCTGAGCTCGCCGAAGTCCAAGGGCCATGATCCGCTCCTTCCGCGTCCTGTGCTTGGCTGGCCTTTGCCTCGGCTGCCAAGCCCCGCCCGAGGCCGAAAGCGACCGCGTCTATGCCGAGGCCCTGAGCCTGCTGCACCAAGGGCGGTTCTCCGAGTCCGAGGCTCTCTTCCGGCGCGTCGTCAGCTTGGCACCCGACAGCGCGATTGCCCAAATCCGCCTTGGCGAAGCCCTACTCCGCCAAGGCCGCTGGCAGAGCGCGGGCCGCCAGCTCGACGAGTTGCCGACACCAGCGCGCCAGCGGCCAGAGGCTCGCCTGCTCGAAGCGCGACTTCTCGCCTTTGGCGGTTTTGCCCGCGAAGCTGAACTCGCCGTCAATGAAATCCGCTACCTCGATTTATACGTGGCCAACGGCGTCACCGGTACGGACACGCCAAACGCCCTCCTGCACAACCAGCAAAACGGCGCGTTCCTCAACGTAGCGACCGCCGCCGCAGTCGCCGACTCGGGCCAGACCATTGGCACGGCTGCTGGCGACTTCGACGGCGATGGCCTGACCGACTTGTACGCGGTCAACATCGGCCAGCTCAACCGCCTCTATCGCAACCTCGGCGATGGCACCTTTGCCGATGTGGCCGAGCGCGCTGGAGTCCTTTTTCCAGTGGAAGGCGGGTATGTGGCGTTCTTTTTTGACCTTGACAACGACGGTCATCTCGACCTATTTGCTTCAACTATGAGCGCCTTTCCCGATGTCCTCAACAGCATGGTCACCGGTGAGGCCATTGAGCCGAATCGGCCCTTTCTCTATCGCAACCTCGGCGACGGCACCTTTGCCGACATCGCGGTCGCTGCGGGACTCAAGCGCTCTTTCGGCAGTATGGGCGCGGGCCTTGGCGACCTAGACAACGACGGCTTCGTCGATATCTATCTGGCCAACGGCGGCCCGCAAATGGCCCGCCTCGAACCCAACGCGCTCTTCCGCAACATGGGCGACGGAACTTTCGCCGACATCACGGCCACTGCGGGTACCGGCAGCCTCGGCAAGGGCCACGGGGCCACCTTCGCCGACTTCGATCAAGACGGCGACTTGGACCTCTACGCTGGCTTGGGCGGCCACTACGACGCCGACACGTGGGACAACGCGCTCTATCGCAACGACGGCCCGGCGCAGCACTACCTTTCCATCGAACTCGTGGGCACGCAGGCCAATCGCAGCGCCATTGGTGCGCACGTCGCCGCCTTTGCCGCCGGCCGCACCATCCGCGCCCAGCGCCAGAGCGGCTTTGGCTTCGGCAGCAGCAACGAGCCACTCCTGCACCTCGGGCTCGGCTCGGCCACCCGCGTCGATAGCCTGCACGTACTCTGGCCCGGCCAGCCCCCACAGCGCTTCTTTGACCTGCCCGTTGATTGCCGCATCCGCATCGCACAACGCGAGGCGCACTACCAGATGCTTAGGAGGTCACCATGAAACTCTTAGCGTTTCTCGTCCTCTGCTTGGCACCACTGCTCGCAGCCGACGCCCAAAAAGGCCATCGCGTCACCAGTCGTTCCGTAGTAGTAAACAGAGCCGCGCACTGGCAAAATTGGCAGCTTCCTACCCACGCCGTGCAGGTGTCGCCGGACGGCACAGTTGAGCCGCACTTTTTTCGCGAGCACTTCAATTTGCTCGACGATCTAGAAACCTTCACCCGCCCCATCCCCGAGCTGCGTCGCCGCAGCAACCAGACCGCCATCCTCAACATCGATAGCACCCAGACCCGCGACGTGAAAGGCGAGATCATCGTCGACCGCAAGGGCAACCCCATTTACTCTTATTTTTTTCGTCCGGGCATCAGCCGCGTCGGCTCGAATGCGGCCGCAGCCGCCAATATCCTCGACGACGATCCGACCACCTTCTGGGAGCCCGACCCGCAGGCACCGATCGACGACTGGTGGATCGAAATAGACTTAGGCCGCGTCGTGGCGGTCGATTCCCTCGTCATCCACTTCGTCGAGGAAGAGTTGGGCGATCCCTTTTTCCAGTTCCGCGTCCTCGCCGCGCCCGACCAAGAGCCGGTGCAAGAAAACGCCGACAAAATCACCTTTGAACGCATCGCCAACACCAAAGCCCCCAACCGCGACCAGCGCACCTTCCGCATCGGTCTCGAACAACTCAATGCCGACCCCGGCTGGCAGGGCAAGCTGGTAGAGACCATCCGCATCGTGGTCAGCGATACCCGCGGCGAGCGCGGCGAGCGCATCAGCGAAGAGGAGTGGCAAGCCCTGCCAGCCGACGAGCGCGGCGCGATCATCTATTTCATCCGCGACGAACAGGGCTTTGAAGAGCCGGTCGAGCAAGCGATCTATGAAAGCCTCGACGCCCAGCGCCAAGGCCGTTTGGATTACTACCGGCGCGAGCGGCCGCGCCTAGCCGGAATCGAGGTGTACGGATTTGGCGACAACATCAGCGGCGGCTTGGTGGCCGGCGGCGGCCAGCTCGACCTGACTGGCGACGGCTTCATACCAGGACCGGCTTTCGACGCGGATTTCAACACGAACTTCCTGCACCTCGTTTGGTCGCCGACCATCGATCGCGGCGTGCTCACCGTTGATATGGGCGCGTCGTTTTGGCTCGACGCCATGCGCATTTCCTCGACCCGGCCCCGACCCTATATAGACGGGTACTTGATCCGCGGCTCCGACGGCTCGCGCGACACGCGCGGCAAGATCAAGTGGTCGCGCCTCAGTCCCCGCTTTCGCGAGGACAATAGCCGCGGCCGCTTTGAACACATTCTCGACACCTATGATCCTAGCCCCAAGCTCCGCTTTCTCGAAATAAGCATCATCTCGGCGGACCCGCGCCGTCGAGGCGGGTACAACACCGGGCCGAACATTGCCGAGTACCAGCTTTTTTCCACCGGCTACCCAGCGCAAGTAGTGCTGACCTCCGACCTTATTGCACTGCCTGGGGCGCGCAACTTCGGGGCCATTACTTGGGAGGACGAGACACCCCCGGGTACGACCGTCGCAATCCGCACCCGCACCGGCGACCTGCTGGGCAAGGTCATTCGCTACTTCGACAAAACGGGCAACGAAATCACCTATGACGCTTGGAAAAACCTCTTAGCCCGACTCAAGGGGCCAGCCGACACCACCTTTGTGTCCACCAGTGGCTGGAGCCCTTGGAGCCGCGCCTACCAGCAGCCTGGCGACATCGTCACTTCCCCCGGCCTGCGCAAATTCATGCAGTTCCAAGTCGAGATGATTACCACCGACCGCGAGGCCGCAGCTTCGATTCGCTCGCTCGCGGTCGAACTGCTCAATCCCGTGGCCGAGCGCATCGCGGCCGAGCTGTGGCCGGCCTCGGTGGAAGTCTCCGGTGTGCGGGAGACCTTTGACGTCTTTGCTCAGCCCTACTTCATCGAGTCGCCTGCGGCCTCGCGCAGTTCTGGCTTCAACGAGATTCTGCTGACCATGCCAGCCTCGGAAAAGCTCGAACTCTTGGAGCTTGGCATCAGCGGCCCAGACGACTCGACTGAGCTCGCCGAAGTCGGTGAAAAGGTCTTTCGCCCTGGGACCGAGCGCGGCGTGTTCACAGCCAGCGACCAGACGCAAGCCGCGCTTTTGGCCAACGGCGGCGACTCGATCTGGGTGCGCCTAGACGACGCGCTCAACATCCTGCCCGCAGCCAGCCGCACGTACAATCGCATTACCCTTGAAGGCGAAGAGGTACCTGTGACCCAAGATGGCTTGCCGCTTACGGGCGCGGCGTACGGCACCCTCGACGAAGACGAACGGGGGGCCATCCGCTACTTCCGCCGCAATGGTGACCAGCTCAGCGAGATCGACCAAACCAGCTACCAAGACCTGCCCGGCGAGGAGCAAGGCCCTGTGCGCTATTTCCGCATTCTGCGCGGCGACGGCGCTCAGTTCCCCTTTAACGCGCTCGGCGACTCGCTCGACTCGCGCGCGTACAACCGCCTCGCCACGGCCGAGCGCGGCATGGTAACCGGGCCGGGCCAACGCTTCCGCTTGCGCCTTTCAGCACCGGTCTTTCTCAACGGCACCACATTGCGCCTGTTCGTCCGCCATGCAGCAAGCGTCGACGCCGAGGAGGCATGGCAGGCCATTGAAGCGGGCGACGCCGACGAAGGAGTCGCCAGCAACACGCTGTCGATCAGCGTCCCCATCGACAGCGATCTCGTTCACGGTCTCTCAGTCGGGCCCAACCCTTTTACCCCCAACGGCGACGGGATCAACGACGCGGCTGAAATCTCGCTGGACATCTTCAAACTCACTTCCAGTCGCCGCCTCCAAGTGCGGATTTACACGCTCGATGGGCGACGGGTTTGGCAGCGCGAGGAAATGGTGCTGAGCGGCCGCACCACCGTGCGTTGGGACGGCGTCGATGACCACGGCCGCCGTGCGCCGCCCGGCCTGTATCTGTGCCAAGTCCAACTCGACGCCGACGCCACCCAACAGACGACAACCCAAGCGCGTATTATCGCCGTGGCCTACTAATCGAAGGAGGGATTGCAGTGAACCGGAAATGGATATTCTGGACGGCAATAGCCATTCTGTGGCTCGGCAGTGCTGCTGCTGACGCCCAAGAATACGGCGCTCGCCTCGGCACGGTCAAAAGGGGTGGGGTGGTTTCCTTTGAACCACAGGGGTCCGGCGTCCTGTTCGGCGCTCTCGACCCGGCCAAGCGCAGATGGTACGTGCCGCAGGAGCTTTTTAACGAATACCAGTGGCGGCAGTGGGAATACTCCAACTACGCCCGCGATCACTACCAGCGCTACGTCAGCTCCATCCGCGAAGGCGATTACTACTACGACCTCTACGGCAACCTCATCACCCGAGGCTGGCTGGTTTTCAACAACTCGCAGACCCAACCCCGACAGTTTGGCTCTTCCGTGCTGAAGTCCAGAAATTTCGAGGGTTGGTTTAGTGGCTTGGTCATCTCGGCTGACTCCAAAGGCCAGCACCACTACGCCCTGACGGCCGGTACCAAAATTCGCTCGACCCTGACGCCGATGACCTTCTCCAAGCCGCGCTGGGACGGCATTCAATTCGACTACGCAGCCGACAAATACCAAGGCACCCTGATCTACTCCCGTATCAGCCGCCCCGGCGGCGCGTCAACCAACGATCAAGAGAGCTTGGTCACCAACGCCACATCCATGTTCGGCAGTCGCACCACTGCACAGGTGGGTGATTTCGCCACCTTGGGACTGACCATGGTCAACGCCCACCAGTCCAACACCCTCATCGACGGATTTACCGGCAACCCCTTCACCGGAGAACTATCGGTCGATCAGAACCAGACCGTCTCGATCATCGAAATCGTCTTGCGCGACGACAGTCCCGAGGACGGCGTCGGCGGCGCGGCCTTCTTCAGCGCCGGTTCGGACATCATCATCACCTATCTCGACGGCACCCAAGACAACGGCAAGGCCATTCGCTTTGAACCGATCATCGAGGGCGGCCTCGTGGGAGAGGGCTTCCTTTCGGCCGACGGCGTCGAGGAAATTCGCCTGCGCTACGACTTTGACAGCCCGGCCTTTGTCAACCGCTCCTCGGGCACCAAAGAAGAAATTGAAAAGGTCGAGTTCCGCCTAGTGCTGGGCAACGACTATCAAGTGTGGGTCACCTCCGACAGCCAGCTCAACGCCAGCGGCGAGTCCGTGCTTTTGCTCGTCGCCCAGGCCGAGGGCAATGTCCAAGACAACACCAATTTGCAGATAGTCAGTTTCGATTACGGCCTGCCGACCTCCACCCAGATCTGGGGAGCAACCATAGAGCTGCAAAAGGTTCTCGGCTTCGACTTCTACGGCGAGTACGATCTCAGCTACAGCTACACCAAGTATCCCAATGTAGTCGCCAAGACTCACACCACCTTCTCGGGCATCCGCGGCGACCGCGCCGCCGCCGCGTGGATGATGAACCTCTCGCGGGTCGCGTTTCCCTTCTTCTTCTTTGGCGAGGCCTACAGCATGGATCCTCGCTACTCCACCCGCACATTCACCGCCCAAGGCGATGGCTTTATCGACTACGAGGACGAACGCATCCACGTCGTCGAGCTAGTCGAAGACAACGACGACCAAGACGAATTTCCCGACACCGTGCGCAAAGACTGGCAGGTCGGCGATCCGAGCGTCTTCCCCGGCTGGGATGAGAACAACGACTTTATCTCGGATTTCAACCAGAACGACAACCGCTTCTTGAGCAACCTCATCCCGGACTACGAGGAGCCGTTCCTACGCCACAACGTCGATCGGCCCGAATTCCTCTTCGGCATCGACCTGAACAACAACCTGTGGGTCGATCGCTTTGAAAACGACGAACTGCCCGACTACCCTTACAAGAAGGATCACCGAGGGTACAACGCCTATGGCGGCATCCACTTCACCCCGGAGTTGCGGCTGATGGTCGGCGTCCTGCGCGAGGGCCTCATTTCTTCTATCCAAAAAAACCACGCCAATTACGTCTTGCTAACCCTGGACCGCGACACCCCTGCTTGGGGTCGCTTCCGCGTCTTTGAGATGCTCAAGTCCACGACCGACGACATTCCCGACGACCTCTTGCAGTGGCTGCCCAATGCCAATATCCGCACCGGTGAACCGACCAAAGTCGAAGATCCCCTTATCGCTCGCGACGCTTGGATCAACAGCCTGTGGGTCGGCCACGACTACAAGCTGGGCGGCCTGCTGACGGCCAATTACCTCAAATACGATCTGTACCACCAGCGGCTGAGTGCCAATGAGCGCGCACTGTTGGGCCTGCGCGAGCGCGACTTTTTCTTTGGCCTAATCAACAAAATCAGCTACCGCTTCGACTTTGGGCACCTGTGGCTGGAGCCGCGCTGGAAAAGCGAATACCGCCGCCAGAGCCGCGACCTGATTTCAGCCGACGAACGCACCGAACTGGCCGAGATTGGCGGCTTTGTCCTCGGCTTTCCCCTGCTCAGCCATACGACCCTGCTGAGCGGGCTGGAGATGACCTTCCTCAACGATATGGAGCGCGACTCCAACGACTTCAATGGCCTAGTCTGGGCCTTGCAGTTGGCCAATATCTCCGATTATCTCGGCTACAAGGTTACGACCCATGCGGGCATGAAAATTGACCGCCGCCAGCCCCGGGGCGAGGACGCGGTGATTATCAATCAGATCTTTATTTCTATTTACGCAGGCTTGCAGTAGGGGGGGGGGTGAAAACCCCCCCCCCCCAGAAGCGGTAAAAAAATTATTTAATTGTTATAATTGATGAAATTGGTTGAGCAGGTAGGTTAATGGGGGGGGGGGGGGGGTGGGTGGAGTTT
>VXOR01000073.1:84426-159119 GCA_009840005.1 Gemmatimonadota bacterium | reverse complement strand
CATCTGGGGGATATAATATTGCCCGCCGCCTGCGCGGGGGTTGGGCTGTGTTTATTAAAATTCTTTTATTTATTATTATTATCGCGGGGGGCGTTGGGGGGGGTTTAAAACCCCCCCCCCTACCCGGATGCGTAACAGCAGTTATGAATGATGTAGAATTGCTACATGGCTAGACGCTGGATGTTCATGGGGGTAGTGGCTGTCTTTGCGCTCGCCCTCTCAGCGCGTCTGTACTACCTTCACGAAATACGCGCCAGCCCACTTTTCACCGCACCCGTCGTCGATGCCCGCACCTATACCGAAGACGCTCGCTACCTAAGCAACGTATCCTTTGCAGGTCGGCCCGCGCCCTTCTGGCAACCGCCGCTCTACCCCGTGCTCCTCGGCGTCCTCTTTGCCCTCGCCGGGGACGATCTCTACCTACCGCGTCTTATCCAAGCTGTCATCGGCGCACTCGTCTGCGTTCTCATCTGCCTGTTGGGGTACCGGGTCTTTGGCGCGGGAGTCGGGCTAGGCGCGGGGATTGCCGCGGCATTGTATGGTCCCCTCATCTACTTCGGCGGTGAATTGCTGCCAACCCTGCTGGCCTGTTGCCTCAACTTGCTCGTGCTATTGCTCGCAATCGGCGCGGGCGGCTTCGACGGCTCGGCTGAGCTCGCCGAACGCCTGAGCTCAGCCGAAAGTTGGGTGCGCTGGCTAGCCGCCGGCGTGCTGCTGGGCCTGTCCGCGCTCGCCGTGGCCAACGTGCTGCTCTTCGCGCCCGTGCTGTTGGGCTATCTCTACTGGCGGCAGCGGCGGCTTCGCCCGGCAACTTTTCTGCTCTTGGGCTGTGCGCTGGTCATCGCACCGGTCGCGTATCGCAACTGGGCAGTCGGCGGCGATCTAGTGCTCATCTCGCACAACGCAGGCATCAACTTTTACATCGGCAACAACGCCGACTACGAACAAACGACCCGCATCCGCCCGGGACGGGATTGGGCCGAGCTGGTGGAAATGCCCGAGCGCCGCGCCGGCATTGAGCAGCCTTCGGCCAAGTCGCGCTATTTTTTTGCCCAATCTTGGCAATACATAACCTCCGAGCCGCTCGATTTCATGGGCTTGTTGGCGTACAAGGGCTACCTATTTCTGCGCGGCGACGAAATCCCGCGCAACCGCGACCTCTACTTCGCCCGCAACGACTCGTCGCTTTTGTCGATCCTACTGTGGAAAAAAGGGCTGGCGTTTCCCTTTGGTTTGATCGCCCCGCTGGCGCTCTTGGGGCTTTTTGTCTTTCTGCGCTCCTCCGAGTCTCCCGAAGGGCGCTTGCTAGCGCTCTTTGTGGCTTGCTATTCGCTTTCCGTAGTCCTGTTTTTCGTCACCGGACGCTATCGTCTGCCTGCCGTACCCGTGCTGTTGCTGTTTGCGGCTTATGGGATGCGCGTCCTGTGGCAGCGGCCCTGGCCCGCGCTCGCCGCCGTTGCCGCGCTCTTGATCTTTTGCAATGTGGCCACGGGCGCGATGGATCGAGAGGGCGATGCCCACGAGCACTACTATCTCGGCTACGCGTACGAGGAACGGGACATGCCGGCCCACGCTGCCCGCCACTACCGCCACGCCATTGCTCGCGACCCCAGTTTTGCCGAGCCACTCCTCGCACTCGCGGCGCTCCACGCCGAGGCCGAGCGCTACGGCAAGGCCCTTGAACTCTATCGGCGCTATCTTAAAACGCAGCCCAACGACGCGGACGTGCGCTTTCTCCTCGGCCACACTGCGTTGCTCGCTCGGCGCTACGACGAGGCCGCGGCCGCGTACTCCGAGGTCGCAGCGGCGCGTCCCAACTGGGCAGCCGCGCACGGCGGCCTTGGCTACGCCCTCCTGATGGCAGACCAACCCCAACGCGCCGCCCGAGCTTATAGCCGCACGCTCGAACTGAACCCAGACTCAACGCTCGTGCGCTATCAACTGGCCCGCCTGTACGCGGAGCAGGGACAAAGCCGCGAGGCCATCGCCGAGTTTGAGCAACTAGTGCAGCGCGAACCGCACGTGTCCGAGTACCCAACCCGCCTCGCCGACTTGCTCATCCAACTCGAACAAGCCACGGGCATGGCCCTCGGGCAGACGGATCGGCTAGCAGAAGCCGAAAAACTCTTGCGCCGCGCCATCGCACTCGACTCCAAGGCCGCGCATCCCCACTGGAGCTTGGGCATGCTCTACGCCCGCCAAGGGCGCTATGCAGAAGCCGTGCCCCTGTTTGAGCATTTGCTCCAAATTGCTCCGCGCGATTACCAAGCGCATCTGTTCCTTGGGCACCTCTACCAACGCACCGGACGCCAAGCCGACGCGGACGCCCAATTCGCGGCCTTTAGCCGCAACCAGCGCGCCCACCGCATGGAAAAGGTGGCGCGCCGGGAAATGGAAGCCCAGATCGAACAAATTTTCGGTGGTTGATCCAGCGACTTCTCGATGCACATCGCGAGCCGCTGGGCCGTTTTTGGGCTGTTCTTTTTTTTTGGAGCCTGCGCCCTCATCTATCAAATCACTTGGATGCGGCTCTTCCGGCTCGCGATGGGCAATACGGTATTTACGTCGGCTACGGTGTTGACTGCGTTTATGGCCGGACTGGCACTGGGTAGTTGGGTGGCCGGACGTCTCGCCGACCGCACGGGTCGGCCCCTGCGCGTGTATGCCTACCTAGAAGTGTTCATCGGCCTTTGCGGCCTAGCAAGGCGCGGCAGGTGTTGGCGGAGGCACCCGCAGATCAGCGGGTGCGGAAGATGAGGGATCAGCTAGGGGAGTGAGGAGGTGAATTAGGAATGGGACGGCCATTTGTACCGGGTAGCGCATATGCCTTTGTCAGTCAGAGTAATATCTAGCACTTCGTTAATAGGTTCCTCGCCTTGCAATTGCTCCAATGCACACTCAAACAGACACTTCTGTGAATCTAAACTCATGTGAGCGGGCGCAATGTTGAGGCAAACTAGCCCGGCATGTATAGTTTCGCGCTCGACAAGGGACGTGAAATCCGTTGTGTTGTTGGTGACAATTACATACCCATCCTCTACAGCACGTAGCACAATGGTCCAATCTGACGCAGACTGGAGACCTAGCCATGTAATGTGTGTGGATTCATAAAAGCCCTTCTTTCGAGCGATTGCTACGAGATCGGGGCTGAGGCATTCATCGATCAAGAATTTCACGCGGACCCAGACAACGCTTCGAAAGCGATCTTGCTTGATGAGATCGGCCTTTGCTCTTGCCAAGCCTGCCGTCTTTTCCACCTGCCCCGAAAAGGATAGGCTTTGGCATATAGAATAGCAGCCTCAACTTGTTCCTCGTTTAGCCTCGGATACGCCTCCAAGATAGCGGGAATTTCATCCCCGTTGGCAACCATCCAAGCAATGTGATAGACGGGTATTCTCGTCCCTCTGAAACAAGGCGTACCCGAGAGCACCTCACTGTCTATCTCCACCATTCCTTTTGCTTTCTCCAAGGCTGTTAGGTTCTGTCTCACGGTGCTTTTCATGGGTTGAATATCAATCGAGACCGCACCTTCGCGGACCGTATCGGCTTCGGGATGATCGAGCAGGCGGCGGATTAACTGTCGCCGCCCTTCTGTGGTCAGGATTTCGGCCGTATCGTAAGCGAGTTTCACACCGACCAGCCCCTTACTCAGTATGGCTATGCGCCCGTTGGAACGTTTCACAGCGTAGCTCAATAAGTCCGATCTAATGATGCGATACACGTACTTTACGGGGACTTCCGCAACACAAGCCACCTCGTTGACGGACAGCACATGTTCTTCTCTTTGTCTGATCATCACGTCATTCATATTGCCCTCATCCCGATACCTTTAGGGCGTGATATACAGCCATTTATAGGACGCGACCGCTGCGAGTTTCCGCGGCAGCGCGGCGGATGCGCTCTTGTTGTTGGGCTTCGGCGCTATCTATGACTTCTTAATACGCCACAGCTACGACGCGGCTCTGCTCGGCGTCGCCCGAATCCCCGGAGACAAAGACGCGAGCTACGTACAGGCCCGGGGGAACTAGCTGACCTTGGTCGTCGCGGCCATCCCACACTTTGTCTGTGTAGCGGCCGTTGGCCTCGTCGCCGGCGAAGAGAACGCGCACGCGCCGGCCGCTCAAGTCGTAGAGCGCGACTTCGACCGGCCGCGGGGAGCTCAGCGCCAGCAAGTTGTAGAGAATGATCGCCTCGTCGTTGATGCCGTCGCCATTGGGGGTAAAGGGATTGGGCACAGCCTGCACTTCGCCCAAGAGCTGCCCTTCGGCCAACACGGACGGGCTTAGTACCGTGGTACCGGAAAACGCGTCCTCGTCGCCTTCGCCCAAAAAGGCCACATTGCCTGGATCAATGACTTGAGCGGCACCCGGCTCAGTCGTAAGCCGCGCCGCCGCAGTGAAGTTGGTACTGTACGTCAGCACATTGGTCTGGAAGCGAACGTGAACCTGCGTCTGGTCGTCGGTCACCACGGGGAAGCGCACGGCAAAGCGGTCGTCGGCAACCTCGGCAATGGCGAACTCCCCGCTGGCCGCGTCGAGGCTGTCGAATTGGTGCTCGGCCACGACCGCGCCAGTTCCCTCAATAATCTGCACCGCGTCGATGCTCGACACTCGTGCTGGCGTGTCGATCTCAATGGTGTCAAAGCCACGCAGGCCGTCCGTGCCCATAGCAGCGCGCATGGCAAAGGTAAAGGGCACTTCCTCAGATACCTGTACCTCGCGCGGAAAAACCTCGCCTACCAAGGCGTCGGCAAACGGCGGCGTCAACAAGTCGAAGCTCAGCGACTTGATCACCCGCGCGGCCTCTAGGTCGCTGCTATTAAAGACTACCTCAAACTGCATGTAGCGGCGCGGGCTGGGCGAAACAATGGGCCGGCCCGGGCCATTGGCCGCGTCCGCCGGATAAGGCGTGCTAAAAGGGCTCCAATTGATCAGGTCGTCGGTCACGGCCCCGGCCATCCACTCGCGGCCTGCGGCATCGGTAATGGGCGTCTGACCCGCCTTTTGGGGAAATTTCCGATACTCGGCTAGGCCCATTTCTTCCCCGGGATTTTCCAGCGAAAAAGGAATGTCCTCGGCGTCTTGCTTGCCACGCAGCCGGCGGGTGTACACAAAAGGCGAGGTGTCCGTACCTGTGCGCGTGCGGATTTGCGCGCTGGAGAAGCGCGGATCGCCCAACACCTCTTCTACCCAGCGCAAGGTGCCCCACACGGCGGGTTGCCCAGCGTCAAAAATGTCCGACACGTACTGGGCCCGCGACAGAAAGCCCTTGCCGAAAACCTCGATCTCGTCGATCTCAAAATCTACCGGCGAAGTCGCCCGCAAGCGCAGGTGCTGAACGTAGCGCGGCGGGTCGAGCGGCACGTCGATAACCGCGACCTGGTTGTCGGTTTCGGCGATCAGCGGCCTCCAGATAGGCGTGTTCTCGCTGGTCAGGTTCAGGCCGTCGTTGGTAAAAAGCTCATACGCCCGCAGGTAGTCGTTTTGGAAGGGGGTCGAGGGCGAGGGCACGACCGTGTTGCGCGGATAGATGCGGATCCGCTCCACCCCGAAGCGCGCTCCTAAATTGAGCAGGACTAGGATGCCGAGGGAATTCTGATTCTTGCGCTCAAAGGCCAACAACTCGCCGCCCGGCTCGTCTGAGAGCAACTCCTTTAGCATCATCTCCAAGTCGAGCGGCTTGAACGTGCCGCTGAAGTCGAAGACATTGGGCGAGTCGATATCGCCGCCGCGTTCGATAGTGCCGACGGCCACGTTGTCCCCCTCGGCAATGCGCAGAGGCAGGATGCTGCGGGGAAAGTCATCGCGGGCGAATTCGATTAAGTCGCCGGGCGCGTTGCCCACCAGCAAGTTGTTGGGGTCTAAAGGCGAGCGGTGCTCGGCATCAATGGTGGTGACTACTGCGTCGCCTTCACCCTGCCAGTCCAACTCGCCATCCTCCCCTATCGAGACCGTGTCGAGAGCCCAACTCCCGCTCGACAGCCAGAGCACTAAGACGAGGCCGGCCGCGGCACAATGCGCTTTCATGTCCATCCTCCGTGCGATTTGCTGCATAAAACAATCAAAGTACAGGCATAAATCAAGTTAAATGCGGCGCGCTATGCACATATCCGAACTTGCTAAACCGCCCGCTTCTTCCTTTATAATATGGGTGACATTACGCAGCACTTCGACAGGCTCAGTGCCCGGGGCCTGAGCTCAGTACTTGGCCACTGAGCTTGTCGAAGTGGTCGCACTAGAGGTGCATAAGGCCGCGTAACGTCAGTTACCAGCATCTCAAGGAAGAGACGCCATGCAGCGCATCATTGCTTCGTGTTTCCTGCTCGTCCTATCGATTGTGCCGGCGCACAGCCGTGGGGAATTTCTCGTCGGGGGGGACGAGGGCACTCCCTGGCCCAGCCTGCTGTCCGAAGAAGGAGCCGGCGAGTACTGGCTCTTTGATCCCGAGGGTCAGCTCGTGGGCACTGAACCCGTGGGCGTCACGCCCCACGGCGCGGCTGCGGATACCCTCATCGACTTTGCCGACAACGCCATTGGGCCGCGCTTTATCGACCCGACGGTCAATCTAACCCTGATTGACCCCAATGCCGCGGACATCAACACTCTACTGCCGTACACTGGAGGCCAAATCCAGACGACCGACGGCTGCTCGGCCCGCGACGACCAGATCCGCGCCGTGAAAAAGCAATTCGACGGCGATTTCACCACAGCCCACTTCCGCCGCTTCACCCCAGGCCAAGGCATTTTCAGCGGCGGCAGAATTGTCGCCGGGGTCACCGGCGAAGGCTGGAAAAACTCCGTGGTCGTAGATTTTCGTGCGGCCATACCCGTCAACCGCATCCGCTTTCTTCCCCGCCTCGGACGAGAAGACGACATCTTGCTCATCGAGGAGCTCACTGAGCCTAAGCCGCCCCTAGAGGCATTTGGCGAAGACAGCTTCGCCGCCAATTTTCTCGCTTGGTACGAACTGCGCAAAGGCGACAACAACGTGCGCTTTGCCAACAACCCCTGCGACCGAGTCAGCCGCGTCACGAAGGGCCTGCGCTGGGTCCGCAACCAAGACCCCGCGCTTACTGTAATCGAATCCAACCGCGAAAATCTCGATGCCGTAGTGGAACTGCGCTTCCCCACCGAGTCGATCCGCTACATCACCGCCCAAGCCTTCCCCCTGCGCGACTGGGAGGTCGCCGAATTCGAGGTGTACGGCGAGGGCTTTGTCGAGGAGACCGTCCTCGTCACCCAGATCCTCGACTTTGGTCAGCCAATCAACTGGGGCAAAATTCGCTGGGATGCCGATGTGCCCGAGGGCACCCGCATCGAGGTCCGCACCCGCACCGGCAACTCGCCCGATCCCAGCCTCTACTTCGACGAAAATATCAACGGCGACATCCGTCCGATCACCTTAAAAGAATACGAAAAGCTCGACCCGTCCGGTCGCCTGCCCACCGTGTACGACACCGACAACTGGAGCTTTTGGTCGCCGCCCTACGACTTTGCCGCGGGTTTGCGCGACAGCGACGAGTCGGCTGAGGCGTGGCGCGACGGCACGCCGCTTTTGTCGCCCGGGCCGAGCCGCTACGTCCAAGTCGCCTTTCGCCTGTTTTCTACCTTTACCACTGCACCTCGCATCCGAGCACTCACGATCCAATTCGGCGATGCGCCGGCTGCCCGAGAAGTCCTCGGCGAGGTGTGGCCCATTGCCGTCGATTCCTTTGCGCCCACGGAATTTACCTACGTCGTCCGGCCGGAATTTACCGCTGACGACACCGGCTTCGACCGGCTGGAAATCCGCACTCACGCCCAAGTCCAAGCCGTCTCTGCAGTCAAACGCGACGGCACCGAACTCGACTTGAACGAATTTGTCCCAGATATCCAAGACGACCGCTTCGTGGTGTCCTTTCCCCGCTTGCAAGGCGAAGACGACAGCTTCAAACAGCTCGAAGTGCGCTTTGTGGTGCCGGTCTTGCGCTTTGGCACTGAATTTTCAGGTTGGGTCTTCGACAGCAACGATCCCGACCAGATCAAGCAGCAAGTTCGCCCGGGCAACGCCACCTTTCGCTTTTCAGGCGATGCCATCGCCGTCAACACGCCCGTCGGCGGCCGGCTCCTCGTCGATATTGCCGTGACTTCCAACCCGCTTACGCCGAATGGCGACGGAGTGAACGAGACCGTGGAAATCGCCTACAAGCTGCGCGAAGTTACGGCTAGCCGCCCGGTGCGACTGGCGATCTACAATCTCGCCGGTCAACTCGTAGTCGAGCTGCCGTCCATCACCGCGCGCAGCGGCGAATTCGCCCATCGCTGGGACGGCCGCGACGACGCCCAACAGCTCGTGCCCCCGGGCACCTATATCTGGCGGCTGCAACTAGAAGAAAAGGAAGAACGCGCCGGTATTCTCTCAGTCGCTTATTGACCAACACATACAATTGGTGCTGTGGCAACGGGCGAGGGGTTTATTCCCCCGCCCGCATTTTTTTATGGAAAAGCGAGGAAGTGCTTGACACGTAAGTTTTTTTTTTTTTAGACTTACGTCATCTTTGGGCTTGGTCCTAGACCCTTGATGCAGTTTTTTCACACAGCATTTCTCACTTCTCCTAAGGAGGATTTTCGCTATGAAAGAGCGAACCAAATTCGTTTTAGCGGCAGCTTTGGTCATGGGCTTGTGCGGTACGTCCTTTGGCCATGCGCCTCCCGGCGAGCTTTACTTCGCCGTGCAGTTCCCCGACAATCTCGTCCCCACCATGGACGGCGACCTGTCGGACTGGGACGTCGTGCCGATCGATCCGTACACGATCCGCAATGACCGCCTCTATTCGCCGGTAGCCGATATCCAGCCCGTGGGTCGTGGCGAGATCGATGTCAGCGACATCAACATTCGCCACCTCATCGGCTGGAACGACAACGCGAATAAGCTCTACTACATGACCGAGGTCTTTGACAATGTCCACAACCTGGACCGCGAAAATCCCTCGGCCTTCTGGCAGGACGACGCCTGGGAAGTAGAGGTCAACCCCGACCACACGCCGACCGAAGAGCACAACCTCGAAGGCGAACCGGCCAACAACTTTAGCTACAAGTGGGCCGTGCCGCCGGTGGAAGGTGCCTATCAGTTCTATCGCCCGGTGCGGGCGCTGGAGTGGTTCGTGGATGGCAGCGACTTTATCACTTTCGGCTGGGGCTACGACGGCGAGCAGTTCGGCGAGAGCACCTATTACTACGAACTGGCTATCACGCCGATCATCTCGATGCCCAACGACGCGTCGGCTACCCCAGAGCAAGCCGTGATCTTCGACCTTGAGGAAGACGAGATCATCCACACGTCGGTGACCGTGGGTGACTTCGACGAGCCGTGCACCGAGTGCGCACTCGAAAGCTATCAGGGATTCTGGACCATGTCGCCGGAAAGCTGCTGCACGGCCACCAACGACGTGTTGCTGGACCAGCTATTGCCGGAGATGGAGTCCGCGACCGCCGTCGAGGACGTGAGCTGGGGCCAGATCAAGGCCGCTTACTAAGGGCTGCAACAGCTTTTTCAGGGTATGCGAAACGCCCTGCTTCCTTCGGGGAGCAGGGCGTTTGCATTGAGAGGCCAACATCAAGCGAAGGGTCTGCGATGAGATCGCGTTAAGGGCTTCCATCTTACATGCTGTGTTGACCTGAGTCATTGGTCGCGTAGCTTTTGCAAAGGTCCCTTTCTTAATACGGAGGTTGCTATGGCTATCCATGTTACGATAAAGAATATGCCGCCCAAGCTCTATAAAAAACTAAAGGTGCGTGCTGCCGCCCATCGTCGCAGTGTGAACAGCGAGGTCATCGGCTGCTTAGAGGAAGTCTTGATCCGCCAGCGCGAGAGTACGGAAAGTCTGCTGAAAAAGTTAGAAGAATTGAGAAATCGCGTTGCGGATGCGCCACCTCTGACAGATGAGTTTTTGCGAAAAGCCAAAGAGGAGGGACGCTCTTGATTGTTGTCGATACAAATTTAATCGCTTATTTGCTGATTAGCGGAGAAAGGACACAACAAGCAGAAGCGGCGAAGCGACAGGCTCCTGAATGGGCCGCACCATTGCTCTGGCGCAGTGAATTTCGGAATCTTTTGGCACTGTACATTCGGCAGGAAATTTTCGACCTATATCACGCGATTAACCTTCTGAGAAATGCGGAAGAAATTATGCAAGGACAAGAACATACAATTTCTTCTGTGTCTGTTATGAGACTGGCCGCTTCATCGAGATGCTCGGCTTATGACTGCGAATTTGTTGCGCTAGCACAGAATTTAAGTGTACCTCTGGTAACTTCTGACCGCAGAATTTTAACGGCTTTTCCCGATACAGCGGTTTCACTTGAAAATTTTTTGGTTGAAGAACGGCACTAGGCAAGCTCCTAGAGCAACGACGGACTCGCTCACGACGATAGGCCGCTTACTTTCTCAGGGTATGCGAAACGCCCTGCTTCCTTCGGGGAGCAGGGCGTTTGCATTGAGAGTAATCTGTAGCTACGGGAGGGCGTACTTAAGAATGAGTTGAACGGCCACTAGTCCCACACTAACGGCCGTTGCTAGTGTTTTGGCACCGCTTTTTAACCCAGCGACCTCTTTCTCCACAGTCCCGATTTTTTTCGTCAAATCGTCGTTCAGCGCCTGTATATCGGCTTGAGTGGCTGCTTTGAGTTCGGCAATATCGGCTTGAGTGGCTGCTTTGAGTTCGGCAATATCGGCTTGAGTGGCTACTTTGAGTTCGGCAATATCGGCTTTGGTCGCCAGATGGTCATACGCTCCTTCGAGCCGAGCAACCCGCTCCGTAAGCTCCGTCATAAATATCTCCTTTCTATTGGGTTGAAGTCATACCCAACAGTACCATACAGAAAATATCCTTGTCAAGAGGGCCACCAACGCTCAGTCGCTTCCCTAAGTGCCGATCATCTCCTTCATCTTAGCAGCGACCCAGTCAATGGCCACATCGGCCATCACTCGGCCTTTCTTGGGTGTGGCCAAGTCGCGGCCCGCCTCAAAGTAAACTGGGTCGCGCGGCGCGTAGCTCTCGCTCTGGATCTGGAGATTGGCCCCTTCGTAATCGACCCCTTTCCAGTGCACGTTCTCGGGAAACGCCGCCATGGCAAACGAGGTCTCAAACTCGGCCGCGTGCGCTGGGCAATCCCCCGATTCCAGCACCTCGGCGACCAGTTCCTCTGAATACGCCGCCCAATACGAATAAAACTGCACATCCATGTCCAGCCGCTGGCTGAACTCCTCGACTTGGCCGCCCAACGGGCCGTTGCCAGCGTGGCCATTGCATATCAGGATGTGCTCAACCCCGTGCCGCTTGAGCGACTCACACACGTCGTAGGCCACGGCAAAAAAGGTCTCTGGCCGCAGGCTCAAGGTGCCGGGGAACTCCATCCAATGCTCGGATATGCCTATGGATAGAGGCGTGGCCACTACCACTTGCGGATAGAGCTGCAAAGCCGCTTGGTGCGCCACATGCGCCGCGCTGGCGGTATCGTGCTCCATGGCTAAGTGCTCGTTGTGCTGCTCGGTACTACCAGTGGGCAGGATTGCCCCCTTAATCAGGCCCTGTTCCAGCCGCTCGCGCACATGGCGACGAGTCAATTTCCACAGCCGTACTTCTTCGACGATCATTGGTTTTCTCCTTTGTTGCGTTGACGGGCATATTCGGAGGCCCTATCATGCACAATTAATCGGTCGCCGACAACTCCCTACCCTTAAAGCAGAGGAATCCCATGCACATCGCTTGCTGTTTTTTACTCTTAGCCGCCTTACCCCTAGCCGCCCAAACCGACCAGTACGAAGGCTTTACTGGCTTTTGGCTCAAAAACGACCGCGCCGAGGCTTTTGCCATCGCCGAACCTTATCCGCGAGTCCTCGCCTTCCGCCTCAAAGGCGGCGAAAACCCCCTCCACGTCTATCGCGAATACGAATACATCGGCGTGCGCTCGTGGTTTTTCGAGCCGACCCAGATTCCCGAATCCGGGCTGCCGGCCCTGCAACCGGCCACCGCTGAGAGGACCGGCGCACGCGCCGTGCGCCTCACCGCCGCCCCAGACGATAGCTCGGGTTTGCGCTTGACTATGGAGATTGCGCTCGACGCCGAACGACCAATGCTCCACATCCGCCACGGCTTCAAAAACATGCGCGACAAACCGCGCCGCATCGCCTGCTGGGCCCTCAACGTCATCCGCCCCGATGCGGGCGTCGGCGTCACCCCCTGGCGCACAAAGGGCCGCCGCAGTCTGCTATTCTGGCCGAGCACCGACCCCAACGAAGCCGGTATCCACCTAGGGCCTCACGCTCTCGCGCTCGACTATCGGATCGAGCCGCAAAACGGCTGGCACAAGGTCGGCACCAACGGCAACGCTGGCTGGATCGCCTTCGTCTGGAACGAGACCGCGCTCAAATCCACCGTCGCCCATGTCGCCGATGCCGAATACCCCGAAGACGGCGGCACGGTGACGATGTTCAATTCCACGCCCGAAGTGTTCGACGGCAAGCCGCGCTTTGGCGAAATCGAAAACGTCGGCCCGCTGAGCGAGCTGATGCCGGGGGACACCTTGTGGATGGAACAAACATTGGAATTGATCGTCGGAATTGACGGCGACGATCCCGAAAGCTGGGTCGAAATGCTGGGCAAATAGTGTCCCAACGCAAGAAAAGGAGCAGGGCGATGAAAGGGGTTTGCGCGGAGCGGGCAGGTATTGCTGTCGTACCCAAACTGCTCATCGTCCTGTTGTCTCTCGGCACAGTGGACGGCCATGCAGAAAGCGCACCGACCGCACTGCGCTGCGGCACCCCCTACTTGCTCCAAGCCATGGACGCGGCCTCAGAGCTGAGCACCGGGCACCAGCGTCTAAAACTCGTACAGCGCCGACCTAGCACTCAGCACAGCTTGCTAACGCCTTCGGGTCATTTTCGCGTCCACTACGACACCGAAGGTAGCGACGCGGTTGATCCTACCGACGACGATGCTAACGGCATCCCAGACTACATTGACCTCGCCGCCACCGTCCTCGATAGCACTTGGGAGTTGGAAGTAGAACAGCTTGGCTACAACCCGCCGCCTTCGGACAACGGCTTGGGCGGCGGCGAGGAATACGACGTTTACGTCATAGACTTAGGGCACGGAGGATGTGGGTTCTCGGCTCCTATTTACGGCTGTGCCTATCCCGGGTCGTCCAACGCGGTCACGCATAGCCACCTCGAAATCGACAACAATTTCACCGATTCCAGCTACGTACAGACTCGCGGACTAGACGCTCTGCGCGTGACCATCGCCCACGAGTTCCACCATGCCATTCAGTTTGGCTACTACGCAGGTAGAGATGGCAGTTGGTGGCAGGAATCAACCTCGACTTGGATGGAGGAAGTGGCCTATCCGCACATCGACGATTATCTCCAGTATTTGCCGCACTTCCTGAGCATACCCCACCGCGCCCTCAACTCCAACGTCAATGCCTCCCACACCTACGGCAGTGCAATTTTTTCCCACTTCCTCGACCAGCACTATGGCCGCGATCTCAACCGCCTGATCTGGGAAGAACTCAAGGAGCGCCAAAGCGTCAACCTCGATCACTTCGACCGCGTCATCCGCCGCGTTGAGCCGGGCGGCTTGGGGGTTGCTATTGGCGAATTTGCCGTCTGGAATTACTTCACCGGCCGCCGCCATCGCCGCGGATTTTACGCCGAAGGAAACAAGTATCCGCTCGTCCCCACTCACGACATCGCAGTCGCTGCCAAGGCAGTAGTCCGCGATTCGAACCGGCTCGACGCCACCGGCAGCAACTATCTGCGCCTCGCGCCGCAGCTCCGCCTAGGCGGCGTTACCCTTGCCTTTGAGTCTTCCCGTGGTGCTTGGCGTCGCCATCTGCTATTAATCGCCCCCGACAGCATCGCGGTGCGGCCGGTTGCAGAGCCGACGGTTCGCGTCGTTAGCTGGGACCAATACGAAGAGGTCGTCCTAGTAATCTCCTCAGCCGAAGACCACGGCGCAGCCTATCCCTACCAAGTGTCCGTGGAATTTGACCCCGAACTGACCGACGCGCGAGCGGCCCTCGCCACCCTGTTCAAACCCAGCTACCCCAACCCCTTCCGCCCCGGCCAATACCAACAGACCCACCTAGTCTTCGACTTGGCCTCCCCTAGCACCCAGACCCGCCTGTCGATCTTTTCGACCAACGGCGACTTGGTCTGGTCGAAAGACTTAGGCCCCCGCGCCGCCCGCGAAAACCACATGGTGCCGTGGGACGGGCGCAATGCCGCCGGCAAGTTCGTCGCCAGTGGCGTCTATCATCTCGTCCTAGAAGCCGACGGTCAGACGGCACTGCACCGTCTAGCCATCGTACGGGACTAGCCTATCCTGCAAAAAAATACGGGCGAGGAAAGAAATCCTCGCCCGCTGCCGTCCAAATTGTCTCTCGGTCACGCCCGCCACAAGTCGAGTTGCGGCCTGTCGCCAATTTGGATCAACGACCCAGCCGCTTCAAAGGGCATGCACCCACCAATGCAGTACGTACACAAGTCGCGCTCGGGCAGGCCGGCGCGCGCAAAGGCATCTAGCATCCCCTGCTGCGACAAGTAAATCACCGGCATCCCCATCGCCTCGCTAATGGCCTCGGCCGTGCGCCCACGCGCGATAAACTCGTCGTCCGGCGGCGGGTCCGGCGGCATATCCACCCCAAAGGTGCATCCCCTCGGCACACCATCGTCGCCAATAATGCCAATCGGCGGCGTGTAGCTCACCAAATAGGCCTGCCCGACGCCAGCTTCCTCGTAGAGCAGGTCGCAGGCGCGCTTGGAGTTGTTGCCGCGGATGATGCTGTCATCGATCAGGATTACGGTCTTGCCCTTGAGCTTTTGCGCCATCCCGGGCAAAAGGTGCAGGTTCTGGTCGATCGACTCTTTGCGCTCGCCAGCAGTCGAGCCTTGGAACGAGCGCTCGCCGCGCATCTTGTAGAACACGGGTTCAAAGGGCAGTTCCGCCTGCTTGGCATAGGCGCGGGCCGCCACCTCGGGACAGCGCGGCAAGTACGTAACCAGATCGACGTCAGGCGGCCGAAACTCCTCACTGAGTATCTCGCCCAGCGATTCGCGGATGCGGCGCACGCTGACGCCGTTGATGATCGAGTCGAGGTCGGTGATGTAGTTCCACTCAAAAAAGCAATAGGCGAGGTTGGTCGAGACCACGACTTCCTTGTGGTAGTTCCCTTCGGGCGTGAGAGAGTAGATCGCTCCCGGCTCCAAATCTTCGACGTATTCGCCGCCGTTTTTGCGGAAGGCGATGTCCTCTGAGGCCATCACGTACTTGCCGTCCTTCCAGCCGAGCACTCCGGGTTTGATCCCAGTGCGATCGCGGATTGCGATCACGTCGCGCTCGCGCTTGTCGGCAATGGCCAAGGTATAGGCACCGGGCACTTCCTTGAGAAAGTTGTGCGCGCCGCGCTCGCGGTAGAGGTAGAGCAAAGCTTCAGTATCGCAACTCGAATACAGGTACAAAGGAGCCGAGTCTTGGAAGAAAGCCCGATCGACTTGGCCGTTGTGGACGGCCGCCATGTCGCAGTCCCAGATCAGGATGTGGTTGTCGCGGTGTTCGACCGTGCCGCCGATGACGTGCGGATGCGCCTCCTCGAGGATTTTGTCCTTCGAGCCGCGGGTGGCGTAGCGCACGTGGGCCATGTAGGTATGGTAATTGGGGCTGAGGAAAATTTTGTGGAGGTCGGTTACGTCAAAGCGCGAGACCCCACCCTTCCACTTGATCACGTCGATGCGGCCATCTCCTACTGCAGCAATACCGGCCGCCTCCCGGCCCCGATGCTGTAGCGAATGAATAAAGCGGTAGGCGTCGTGCAGAGAGTGGGCTACGGTCAAACCACAGTTGTGGCGAACGACTTCGGCCATAGACGTTCCTCGCGGCAAAATGTCAAGGGAATGTAACAAAAAATTATAGCCGACCGCGCCATCCGGCAAGGCCGCAGTGCTACAACGCCAAAATCAGCCCTTGCGCCAACAGCGAATCAACCGTCTGGGCAAACGCCGCGGTCGCTTCCTCGACATCTTGGGCCGTGTGCGCCGACGAGAGCACGCCGCCGGTGGAGCTCATGTTATCGACTCCGTAAAAGCGCAAACTGCGCTGGTACTCTTCGATCAACTGCCCCGGCATCCCCTTGAGCCGCTCGGCCTCGGTCGTGTGCAAATCCGCCCGGCTCTGGGCTTTTTGCACGCGCTGGCGATCGGTCTCAAAATAGACATGGAACGTCGAACACACCCCGTACACGTACCCGGCGATGCCTCGGCGCTCCAGTACTTCGTCCCAGGCAGCGCGCAGTTCAGCAGCGCGGGCGTTGGCTTGGTCTATCGGCTCGCCCGTAGCCACGCGCTCGAGCACGGCGATCCCAGCCGCGGCCGAAAGCGGTGCCCCGTTAAAAGTCCCTTGGTGCGCCACGCGCGGGCGGGCATCGTCCGTTACGTCGAAGAGTTCCATAATGTCTGCTCGTCCCACCACGGCCCCGCCGGGCATGCCGCCGGCGACCACCTTGGCAAAACAAGACAGGTCCGGCCGCAGCCCGTAGAGCACTTGCGCGCCGCCCGGACTAAAGCGGAAGCCGGTGACCACTTCGTCGAAAATCAGCACTACTCCGCACTCCCTAGTCATTGCTTGCAGATCGCGCAAAAACTCCGGCACCAAAGGCACTCTTCCCCACGACCCCCCTGACGGCTCGATAATCACCGCCGCAATATCGCTGTCGGCGTCGAGGACAGCGGCGACTTGGTCCGCATCCCCTGCCGGCACGCAGACCACGTGCTCGCGCACGTGCGGCGGGATGCCCAACGAGCCGTCCGCGTCAAAGGGCGGCTGCACGCCGCGCATCACGTCGTCGTGCCACCCGTGGAAGTGGCCGGCAAAGCGCAGGATCTTGCGGCGACCGGTAAACGCCCGCGCCAAGCGCAGCGCCAGCAGGGTTGCCTCCGTTCCCGAATTGACCAAGCGCACGCGCTCGGCCGAGGGAACCAGCGCCTGTATGCGCTCGGCCCATTCGATGTGCAGTGGATGGTCGTTGCCAAAGTGCGTTCCACGCCCCACTGCCTCGGCGATGGCTTCTACGACTTCGGCGGGCGCGTGCCCCAAGAGCAGGGCACCATTCCCAAGTAGGAAGTCGATATACTCGTTGCCATCGACATCCCACTTGCGACCGCCAGCCCCCCGCTCGATATAGAGCGGCATCGGCGTTGCGTAGCGCAAATCGTGTCCCACCTTGCCGCCGAGCGTCTTACAGGCGCGGTCAAAGTACTCCTGCGACCGGGGCCGCGCCGCGCCGTATTGCTTGTATATCTGGTTGCTCATGGACCGTTGCCTTTCTTCAATATACGACACCCAGATTTCCGTTAGGTGTAGCCTTTAGGGTCGGAGCTTGGGCAACCACAAGGGTTGCCCCTACGTTACGACCGGCCGCCGCAGGCGGTAATCGTCTGTCCGGTGATAAAACTGGATTCTTCAGACAATAAAAAGCGCACCACCGACGCCATCTCCGCCGGATCGGCCATCCGTCCCAACGGAGTGCTGGCGATGAGTTCGGCGACTTGGCCGGGATTAGCCGAGCGCGCCAGCTCGGTATCCGTCAGCCCCGGCGCTAGGCAGTTGATCCGCACATTGTGCTCGGCAAACGCTTGGGCGCATTGCCGGGTGAAGGCGATGACGGCCGCCTTGGTCGTGGCGTAGTGGATCATGTTCGGCTTGAGCAGCCAAGCGGCCAGCGAGGAGATATTGACGATTCGCCCAAAGCGCCGCGCAATCATCTCGTCCTTGACGGCCCAAGTGGTCAAAAACGGCCCGTGGACGTTGACCGCAAACATCCTCTCCCACTCGGCAAAGCCGAACTCGCCGTGCTCTTGGGTATAGGCGATCCCGGCGTTGTTGACCAGTAGTTCGACCGGCCCGAATGCCGCGCGCACTTGGGCGATCATCTGCTCGACTTCTGCCTGCTGCGACACGTCGGCTTGGACGACCATGCCCTCAGTGCCGCACGACTCGACCTGCGCTAAGATCTCCTGCGCGGCCTCGGCATTGTGTTGGTAGTTGATGGCGACTTTGGCTCCGTGTTCGGCCAGCATTCGGACGATGGCGCGGCCGATGCCGCGACTGCCGCCCGTTACTAAGGCGGTGCGCCCGGCAAATATCTCGGTGGTCATGTGCGTTGGCTTTCGTTGTTGGGGAGAGATTTTGATGATAGCGCAAAAAGGGGCCGGGAGCAATCCCGACCCCTTTGCTTGAACTTCGGCTAGTCTGGCGATTAGCCGCCCGCTGCTTTGGTGCTCTCCGCGATTATGGCGACGATCCCTTGAGTATCGTCCAATACGCGCAGCCGTTCCGCGATTCGCCCTTGTGCATCCACCACGTAATACGAAGGCAAACTACTGATGCTATAGGCTTTTGCTACGTCCGCACTCCACCCAGCCGCCCGCAGATGGACACCTTTGATCTCGTGTTTGGCAATCGCTTTTCTCCAAGCTGCCTCATCGTCGTCCAACGAAATGTTGAGGAAGACGACCGGCTGCTCGGCCATCTCGGCCTTGATTTTCTGTATATAGGGCAGATCGCTGATACATGGCCCGCACCAACTCGCCCAGAAATCGATGAATATCGCCTTCCCTTTGAATTGGTTCAGCGATACCGGCTGGCCATCGAGGTCGTCGAGCGTGAAGTCGGGCGCAGGTTGCCCCGGTTGTAGAACCAGCGCCTTGGTCAATGCCGCCTCGATAGCTTCGTTGTATTCTGGATAGGGGTTAGTTTCTTTGAATTCCTCCCACCTTTCATGGACCAAGGCAAAGTCTGTGTGGCCGCGCTCAAACCCATTAATCAGCTCGCCGGCCAGAAACCAATAGAGTACTTTCCCGTCCAGTTTTTGCTTAGCTAGAGCGTAGCGTTTCCCACCAAAACTAATCCTCCTCATCCAAGGCGCGGCATACATGGAGTCGAGTTGGGCTTGAGCCGCTTCCGACAGACCAAATTCCGACAAGTCGAGTTTCTCGGACAGCTTGAGCGAGCGGCGCTGTTCGTACAGGGAGTCGAGGCGAGCCACGGCAGCGGCCGATAGACTCAACTCCGACCAATCGAGTAGCTCAGATAGCGGGACTCTCTCACCCGTTCCCTCAAGCTCTTCTTCCATAGGTAGGTGGAACACCACCCTCGTGCCCATCGTATCAATGCTAGACGATTCGTACCCGCTTGACTTCGCAGTACCATAGGATTTATCCGACCTTTCGTAGAACGAGTCGAGTTGGGCTATGGCGGCGTCTGACAGATCGAATTTCGACAAATCGAATCTTTCGGACAGCCTGAGCGAGCGGCGATTTTCGTACAGGGACTCCAGTTGGATCTGCTCCGAATCCGACAAACCCAATGCCGACAAATCGACCATTTTCGACAGGCTGGGCCTTCGGCCCTCCTTTTCGTATAGGGAGTCGAGTTGAATCTGGTCGGCGTCTGACAATTCCAAACCCGAAAAATCGTACATCTCGGACAGCGTGGGAGGTTTAAGCCTCTCCTTGTCTAATTCCCAGTCCAAGGTGCGCGTCAGAAAGGTGCGATATTCGCTTGTGCCTATGGCCTTCTCATCGACCAAGGGAATGTCTTGTAGAAAGTCGTAGTACTCCGAGGTGATGTCCCTGTTGTCGTGGTCATTGGCAAATCTGTAATGCGTCGGGTAGGAAATCATCTCATTAGCCCACTCGTAGTTGAAGCGGGCCGTTGCATAGTCGATAAACCCCGCAGAAAGCGCGTATTTCTCACGCCCCTTGGCGAGCCACTCAAACTCATCCTGTCGCCGCTGATCCGCTTGGCGAATGAAATCCTCCAACTCCAGCCCCTCGTAGTCGGGGCGGTAGTCGAGGTAGGCGGGCAGAATCTCGGCTATGAAGCGGTTGTTGTCCGCGCCTTGGCCGCTGAACTCAGGGGAGGAAGAGAAACGGCCTTCATTCATCTCGATGTGCAGACTGTCCCCAGGCTCGACAAAGAGGATCAACTGAGCGCGCGGCCCAAAGACGAAAGATCGCAGCCCCTCCAGCCATCTCCACTTGGGAGGTTGTGGGTCTTTGTAGCGTCCCATGACGAGCGTTCCTCGGGGAACCGGAAAGGTGAGGGCGAAGCGGTTTTCACTGTCCAGCACGACGAGGTGTTCAGACCTTGTTGGCGACAGCGAGGATCGGTAGCCAAACTCGATTTCCCGCGCTGGAGGGTTGTGTATCTTTCCCGTGATGGTCGCGGCGCGTGGTGCTTGGGCCAGCCCCATGCTCGCTGTGCTGAGCAGAGCGACGAGGATGCTAAGGTATAGTTTCATCAGACTTCTCCTTGATTGGAACCCTTCTTGAAAATCGCATCGACTCGGTAACCGAGCGCATGAGAGGCCGGAGTAACGTCGTCTAACATTGCGCCCATAGGAGCTCCGTCCCCTCAAAGCCGACCTTCCCTAGTCTCGCCCTAATCCAAACGGTACGCTAGCAGCGCACCACCCCAAGTCGCGTAAAGATACCCATGGGCCACGGATAGATATTCAAAGCCCCAACGTTCCCTGCCGGGTCCTTCGGGTTCGACCAAGGGATCACTTTCGATCAGCGCCCCGTACTCGGCTATGGTCCACACTCTCACTTCATCGTATGGCCGACCGTAGGCTACTCCATCGGCTAGGCCATAGGCTACCCCATCGGCAATCAGCAACTGCTTATCAAGTCCGTTTTTATCGCTCCGAGACAACGGCAGGTATCCCACTTCGCGCAGTTGATCGGAATTGGTGATATCGAACTCGACCAACTCTTGCGGCCAAAAGCGCTCAACATAGAGCTTGTCGCCATCAATAGCTACCAACTTAGACCCGTAGTAAGACCGAGGCCGAAAGGACTCTAGAGTATGCCGCTCGACCTCGTGCAAAGCACGCGCATCGGTCACATCAATGACCACCAATTCATGCTTGGTCCCTATGTAGGCGCGACTTCCGCGCACATTTACATGGCATCGGCGACTCCATACAGAGGGATCGTTGAAGGGATCGGGTATGGTCATTATCACTCGCTCATCGCCCACCACTGGCATGCCCTTTTCATCAAAGGCGAACGACTCGGCAATCAAGGCATCGCCCCGCTCCCGGACGAGGAGTAAACCGCCGTCTGTGGCCCCCCAATACTGGTAGGCCCACTTCCTCTTTTTAATGGCGGTGAACATAAGGTAGCCCTTGAGCATGGGCGCGGCTGGGTCGCTGACGTCGAAGACGGCCACCCCGAGGCTGTCGCTGGGTAGCCCTTTGCGCCATCCGACGCTATATACCAGAGAATCAGCCACACATATTTCGGTAAAGCTCAACGCATGGGAGTCTATTCTAGTGCTGCCGAGCAGGCGCATCTGCTGCGGATTGCTCAAGTCGGCGATGGAGACACCTCCTTGCCCGTTGGTCATATAGGCGAGCCCGCCTTGGACCGCGAGATCCCCATAGTACTGCTTATCGGGAGCCTCTAGCACCCCAGCAGGCATTCGTTGGTTGGCAACAGGGACCGCGATGTAGGGGATCACAAAAACGGCGGCAATTGCCCCACCCCACCCTATCGCCACCGTGCGCCACGAGAGGATAGCGTCGCGGTAGCGGCGCAAAAGCATTGCCGCCACCACCAGTGCCGTCGCTGTCAAACCCAGACTGGCCAAGACCGTCACCCAAAACCGAGCTGAGTCCGTCGCCAAGCGCACCAAATGCCCTTCATTATCCAAGCCGATTGCGACGAGTGGATAGTGATTGAGAAGCGGAAAGATGGCCGTTGCCGAGCCTGTAAGGAATCCCCCCAACACCACGGCCAGCGCAATCCCCACGGCGGCACCCTTGAAGGGATGGTCCGTTATCACCGAGCCAATAAAAATCAGAGCGTAGAGCAATGAGAATTGAGTAAACGACAGGGCGACCATTGAGGCATAGTCAATGCTCTGCACGGTGGTCAGTTGATATGCCTCCCACCCTTGGCCCACTTCGAGATTATCTAGACCCAGATACACCGTCGCCCAAGCCACTAGCGCGACCAACAGCAGGCCGCCAAGCCCTAACAAGAACTTGATCGCCAGCACTGTCGCGCCCGCTACCGGCTTGTCTAGGAGGAAGGATAGGGTGCCGGTGCTGCGCTCGCGGGCGATGGCGTCCATAGCCAGCATGATCGCCATCCACACCAGAATACCTCTAGGAGCAGTTAGGAGGTAATTTTCTGAGAACACGCGGTTGAAATCGGCATGGTGCCGCATCAGATAGATCAGCGCGGCGAGCGCGACGATTCCTAGCATCTTGGGCAGGATTTCACGGCCCTCTTTCCACAACAGCGCGTATAAGGCACTCATAGCTGGCTCCCTTCGGTTAGCTTCAGCGGGAACACCATGAGCGAACGCCCGATCAGGGTATAGAAATGGTCGCGGACGAGATGGAGCCGTCTCCAACCACGA
This sequence comes from Gemmatimonadota bacterium, assembly GCA_009840005.1. The sequence continues at coordinate 136,651 of VXOR01000073.1, read as the reverse complement.
CTAAAAGAATACCGAGACTGTAGCTCATCGGGCACTTCCCAAGATCCCACATCCTCGTAGGCGTGATAATCGGTCAACCGATGGACGACTAACCCATTCGACCTCGTACTGTACACCCAAGAGTCAATTACTTTTATGGTAGTTCCAGCACTAAAAGACCAGTATCCGATTTCGCGCGGCCTGTTGGGATCAGTGATGTCGAAGGCTACCAAGTCTCCGGGCCAGTACCGTCGGACGTAGAGCGTGTTGCCCTCACGAGCTATCGGGCGGCTCTTATTCGAGTCGTAAGCACTGTTGTAGTCGTCCATTTCCACTCGCACGATCTCTCGCAGCGCTCCCAAATTCTGGGCATTCACCGCGAGGAAACCGGCCCTGTATCCTACCCATATCCGCTCGTTGTGTACGTGCATGGACAGTTTGTGTTCCCACCAGCCTCGGAAGTCATCCTTGTAGCCTTCTGGTAGCTCCTCGACGACCAGTTCGTCCGCCCGTGCTGGCAGCCCTTCCGCATCTAACGCAAACGACACTAATCCCAACTTACCACCCCAACGCCCGCTGAGGATCAATCCCGCGCCGCAGCGCTCCCAGTCCCAAGATGCCTCTATATCACCGCCAATTATCCGGTACCCTTTGAAGACCGGGTCGACCGGATCGCCGATGCTGAAGACGGCGATGCCGAGGCTGTCAGCGGGCAACCCCTTGTGCTGGCCGAGGAGGTAGGCCAGCGAGTCCACGACCGCGATCCGGCGCATTGACCACAGTGGCACCTCCACGGCAACTAGTAGCTCAGGCTTGGTAGGATCGCGCAAATCTATGACCGCCAAGCCCCCTTCAGTCGCCACATACCCCCGCTCCCCGACGACGGCCAAGTCGAGATAGGTCCCTTCCTCCGGGGTAAGAACACTCAGCGGTCCCGATTTTGGCGGCGGAGGTTCACGGGTCAGATCACCGAGATTTATGCAAGCGATCAGACCCAGCCAGCCGATGACAATGGGCTTCCAACCGATGCTGACCCCACGGAAGCGGCACCAAAGCGCGATGGAAACCGCCGCACAAGCGGCCATAACCGCCGCTGTGGCGCTTAGTCGCACGAAATAGAGCCAAGGGTCGCTCACCATGCGGACTATCGTAGTCCGATTTGAAAGAAACGCGAGGGATGGCTTGAGCGCGGGGAAATAGTGAAGCACGCTGTCGGATAACATGTCCAAGACGACCAGCAGCAAAATGCCCAAGGCCGCCCCTTTGAGCGGGTGATCGGACACTGTCGAACTGGCGAAGATCAAGCTGTAGGCTACCAATCCCGTCGTAAGGTGGACCAGCAACATGTTGACATAACCTACTTCCTCGGCGAACTGCTTTAGAGGGAAGTACCAAGAGCCGGTATAGCTGTAGAAGCTATAGCTCTTAGACGCCAGCCCCTCCAAGTCCACATACACCGTCACCCAAGCCCCAGCGGCCAGCACCAACAGGACCACCGCGCCGACGACGTACTTGGGCAGCAACACATCCACTGCCGACAGGGGTTTGCCCAACAAAAACGACAAGGTGCCCTTGCTGCTTTCCTTGGCGACCAAGCCCATGCCCAACGCGACGCCGCAGACCACGATAAAATTCGTAATCCAGCGAGCAAAGTCTCGGGCAAATTCCTCGTTGAACTCCGCGTTCTGCCGCAGCGCCACTACCACCGCACACAACCCCAACCCCACCAGCACTTTCGGCAGCTCCTCGCGGCTCTCCTTCCACAGCAATGCGCGCCAAGCCCTCACGATGGAATTCCCCCTTGCGGCGTCACGTGTTCGACGAAACTTTCCTCCAAACTCAAGTCGATCACCTCGACAACTTGTCCACCCGCCTGTTCAATCTGCGCTTTGGCCTCGTCTCCGTAGTCGAAAATCGTCAACAGCCGCTGGCGGCCCTCGCCCTGCACGCCGCGCAGCCCGGCCACTCCGGCAAAATCCACCGCGTCCTCGGTCCGCACCAGCACCCGCTTAACCTGCTGCCGCACCGCATCCAACTCGCCGCAAACCAACAACTTGCCTTGGTCGATAATGGCGACCTGATCGGCCACCCGCTCGACTTCGTGCACCAAATGCGACGAGAAAAACACCGTCCGGCCTTCCGCACTGATGACTTGGATGATGCTTTCGAGCACGTCGCGGCGCACGATCACGTCCAGCCCCGAAGCCGGCTCGTCGAGGATCAACAACTCCGGGTCGTGGCCCAGCACCAACGCCAGATTGAGTTGGGCGTTCATGCCCCGCGACAGGTGCTTGATCTTCTGCTTGGGGTCCAGCCCAAAGTGCTCGATCAGTGCGGCGACCTTCTGCTGATCCCAACGCGGATACAACTGCCCGGCAAACCACGCCACCTCCTCGACCTTCATCCAGTCGTACAGCACCGGATTGTCCGAGATGTAGCCCACCCGCTCCTTGAGTTCCTTTTCGTGGATGTGCGGGTCTTGGCCCAGCACCTCCACCGCGCCGGCGGTGGGTTTGAGCATATTCATCAGTATTTTGATGGTCGTAGTCTTGCCGGCCCCGTTGCGCCCCAAAAAGCCGAAGATACTGCCCTCGGGCACCTCTAAGTCTAGCCCATCTACCGCTCGGTGTTTGCCAAAGGTTTTAACCAAGCCTGCAATGCGAATCGCCGCTGCTGCCATAGTTGCTTCTCCTATTGGCTGCTAAATTTTTCTAGGGTTTCCTCAAACACTCGGCGCAGGCTCGCCGCGTCCAGCCCAAGCTGCGTCCCTTCTACCAGTGCCTTTTCCATTATGTTGCGCACGATATTCAGCCGCTCTTCAGTACTCATCGAGACCCCCTTTTCGGCGACGTACGTTCCCATGCCGCGCCTTTTGTAGATGACGCCCTCGCGCTCCAATTCGAGGTAAGCGCGGGCGACGGTGTTCGGGTTGATTAGCTGGGCGCTGGCCACGGCTCGCACCGAGGGCAAATCGTCGTCGGCTTTGAGGGTACCGGTGGCGATGTGGTACTTGATCTGCTCGATCAGTTGTAGGTAGATCGGCACCCCTACAGCGGTATCGAGGCGCAGATGCAGCGCGTCCCCTCCCCGTGCGATCTTGCGTTTAGCCATGAGCATCTTTCCAGATTATACAAGTGATTTACTGTATTAAATCATTAATACAGAACCAAAAAAATTTGTCAAGCACTTTTTGCAAAAAAAATGCGGGCGAGGGAACCACGTCCCTCGCCCGCATTGGGGTTAGTTGTTGTTTTTCTACTTGTTACCCTATAGAGCGTCCCGCCCGCTAAATAGCCGCGTCGCCGGTCTCCCCGGTGCGGATCCGCACGACCTCATCCACCGACAGCATGAAAATTTTGCCATCGCCGATCTGACCCGTGCGCGCAGCCCCGCACACCGCATCCACGCACTGCTCGGCGAGGTCGTTTTTCACCACCACCTCGACCTTGATTTTAGGCGTAAAATCGACGACGTACTCGGCACCGCGATAGATCTCCTTGTGGCCCTTCTGGCGGCCAAACCCCTTGACCTCGCTGACTGTTATGCCCTGGATGCCCAACTTGCTCAGTGCTTCTTTGATCGCGTCCAGTGCATTGGGCCTTACTACGCACATTAGCATTTTCATATCGCCATCTCCTCGCGTGTTGATGCGTGAAAAAAGTAGGTCGTCGCTCCCTCTGGCGCAATGGTCGGAATCGCTTTAGACTTTTTGGCCTTTGATTATTAGCCGCTCTCAGGCGGTGCGCCTCTTTCCGGGTGGTACAAATTTTGATGAATGGAGTGCAGGCTGGGTTCCTACTAATGCTCGTGGTCCTAGTAGGATGCGGCCGAGAAAGTCAAGCGGCACCCCCTGCGGCCGAGGGCGATATCCCGCGCACTGCGTGGCCCGAAAGCTGGTTCCATCCGCCGCGCACGGCCTCGGAAGTCGGCTTAACTACCTTTCGCCAGTCGCCCATGCTCGACGAGCTGGTGGCCAGCGGCGAGTTGCCGCCGGTGGCGGAGCGGCTCCCCGACGACCCGATTGTCGTCGAGCCGATTAATGGAATTGGGACCTACGGGGGCACCGCGCGGCTGTTTCTCGCCGGCGAACAACTCCTCAACGTGCCCGAAGGAACCCTGCGCCCGGGGCCGCAGCTCCAGCTAACCCTACCCAACTTTGCCGCACGGGTCGAGTACCACAACGACGCGCAGACCCTGATGGTCTTCCTCCGGCCCGGTCACAAGTGGTCTGACGGCCACCCAGTGACGGCCGACGACTTTGTCTTTTGGTTCGATCGCGTCCATCAGAACAAAAGCCTCACGCCCGTGGTGTCGCCCCGCTTTAAGGGAGCCCGCATCGAAAAACACAGTCCCCACGTCTTTAGCTATCACTTTCCCCAGCCGATGCCGCTCTTTGTCAAGCACCTCGCCCACAACAGCTCGCACCTGTCGGCACCAGCACACTTTATGCGCCGCTATCACCCCGACTTTACCGACGCAGATCAGCTAGCGCACGAAGCAGAAGAACTCGGCGTGCAAGACTGGCGAACTTACTTCCAAGCCGTTATCAACACTCGAGACCTAATGGTCTTTTACAAGCCGGTGCAGACCGCTTACGTGGTGGTTAGCAAGACTTCGACGCGCGTCCGCTACCGCCGCAACCCCTACTACCCCAAAGTAGATCCGGCCGGCAACCAACTGCCCTATATCGATTACCTCGAAGTCCAGCGGGTTGACAGCCCCGAGATCATGGCGGCCAAGGCCGCCACCGGGCAGGTCGATTTTGCCGGGCGGCAGTTTAAGACCGCCGACATCCCGCTGTTTAAGCGCTTCGAGCAGGACAACGACTACGAGACCTACCTCTGGCCTCGTCCCTACGGCTCGGACGTGACCTTCATGCCCAACATGACCCACCCCGACGAGCGGCTCCGGCAGATTTTTCAGGACGTGCGCTTTCGCCGCGCCCTCTCGCTGGCCATCAACCGCGCCGAGATCAACGACATCGCCTATTACGGGCAAGGGGTTCCACGCCAGTTGACGGTCGTATCTTCGAGCCGCTACTTTGAGCCTTCCTTTGCCGCAGCTTGGGCCGAGTACGATCCGCAACGCGCCCGCGCCCTGCTCGACGAGATGGGGCTGATTGACCGCAACGGCGATGGCCGGCGCGAGCATCCCGATGGCCGCCCCCTCGAAATCACGCTGGAGTACACAATCGGGGAGACGCCAAAGCAAGTTACGGTGGATTTGGTGACCGCCCATTGGCGCGAAGTGGGGCTGCACATCAACCGCAAGCAAATAAGCGGCGCGCTACAAGGCATCCGCACTCGAGGCGGGGTTATGGACATGAGCATCTGGCACGCTGACCGCAATGCCGACATCCTCTTTCCCATCGAGCCTTTTTGGTACGTGCCCATGCACGTGGGGCAGGAGGTGACCCAGTGGCCGGAGTGGTCGCGGTGGTACCGGTCGGACGGAGTGCGCGGCTGGATGCCGCCCGGCAAGGTCCGGGACCTAATCGCTTGGTGGGAGGTGCTCCGCCGCACATCCGACCTCCAAGAGCGCATCGCCATGGGCAAGAAAATTCTCCAGAGCCAAGCCGACAACCTGTGGGCGCTCGGCGTCATCGGCCTAGGGCCACATCCCGTCATTGTTAGCAACCGGCTGCGCAATGTCCCGCGCCAAGGCTATTGGGGGTGGGATTCGCGCTGGTCTTGGCCCTACTATCCAGAGACTTGGTATCTAGCAGTGGACAGTGACCACTAACCACTAACCACTAACCCATGATCAACTACATCATCCGCCGCGTCCTAATTATGATCCCCACCCTGCTGGCCGTTTCGGTGCTGGTATTTGTCGTCATCCAGTTGCCGCCCGGGGACATCATCACGTCGCGCCTGCAAGAGCTACAGGCCGAGGGCCAAGACATATCCGAGGAACAGATCGCCGCCCTGCGCGCCCGCTACCACCTCGACGACCCGATGGTTATCCAATACTTCAAGTGGATGGGTGGCTTCCTCCAAGGCGATATGGGCTATTCGGTGATGTACGGCCAGTCGGTCAACAACCTGATTTGGGAGCGGCTTGGCTACACCTTGCTGATTACCTCGACCGCGACCTTGTTGACTTGGCTGGTGGCCTTCCCGGTAGGCATCTATTCGGCCCTGCGCCAGTACTCGGCGCTCGACTACACGGCAACCCTCGCGGCCTTCGTCGGCTTGGCGACGCCCAACTTCCTGCTGGCGCTGGTTTTGATGTACCTGGGCTACGAGTGGTTTGGGATCGCCGTGGGCGGGTTGTTTTCCCCCGAGTACGCGAGTGCGCCGTGGAGCTTGGCCAAGTTCGGCGATTTGCTCGGGCATCTGTGGATCCCGGCCGTGGTCGTCGGCACGGCCGGCATGGCCGGGCTGATGCGGATCATGCGCGCCAATCTACTCGACGAGCTAGGCAAACCCTACGTAACAACGGCGCTGGCCAAGGGCCTTGGTCCGGTCCGCTTGGTGATTAAGTACCCATTGCGCATTGCGATCAATCCCTTTATCAGCACGGTCGGCTGGATGCTGCCGCACCTGATCTCCGGCTCGGCCATCACCAGCGTGGTGTTGAGCCTGCCGACAACCGGCCCCTTGCTGCTCGAATCCCTCCGCAACCAAGACATGTATTTGGCTGGCAGTTTCCTGCTCATGCTCAGCGTCCTGACGGTGATCGGTACCCTGCTGTCGGACATTCTCTTGGCCATTGCCGACCCGCGCATCCGCTATGAGTGAAGACCGCCCCACAACTCAACTAGCCGACGCCTCGCAATGGCGTCTGATGTGGATGCGCTTCCGCCGCCATCGGCTGGCGCTGGCCGGCAGTGCGGTGTTGATTGCGCTCTACGGCCTCGCGGCCTTGTGCGAATTTGTCTCGCCTTACCAGCCCGACCAGCGCCACGCGCAATACGTCCTCTGTCCGCCGCAGTCGATTCGCTTCTTCGACGGCGAGGGGCGCTTTCATTGGCGGCCCTTTGTCCACGGTGTGCGGCAAGACACAGCCGCCGGTCCGTGGCAGCGTGAATATCTCGTCGATACCGAGGCCGTGTATCCGATCCGCTTTTTTGCGCGCGGCCCGGCCTACGAGTTTTGGGGGCTTTTCAACGCGGACTGGCACCTGTTCAGCGCGGACAGCGGGCCATTGTTCCTCTTTGGCACCGACGACTTGGGCCGCGACCTGTTCAGCCGAATCATACATGGGGCGCGCATTTCGCTCACCATTGGGCTAATCGGCGTGGCCCTGACCTTCCTCATCGGCATCTTGCTCGGGGGATTGGCGGGTTATTACAGCGGCTGGGTCGATGTGGTGGTGCAGCGGATCATTGAGGTCCTGATGGCCGTGCCGCAGCTACCGCTGTGGATGGCTCTGAGCGCGGCGCTGCCAGCGCACTGGCCGCCGCTGCATATTTACTTTGGCGTCACCATCATTCTCTCGTTGATGGGCTGGACTGGGTTGGCGCGGGTGGTGCGCGGCCGCTTTCTGTCGCTGCGCGACGAGGATTTCGTGGTTGCCGCCCGCCTGTCGGGCACCCACGAGTTGAAGATCATTTTCAAACACCTGCTGCCGTCGTTCCTCAGCCATGTGATCACCTCGGCCACCCTAGCGGTGCCGGGGATGATTCTCGGCGAGACCGCGCTGAGCTTTTTGGGGATTGGGCTGCGGGCACCCGTGGTTAGCTGGGGGGTGCTGCTGCAAAAGGCGCAGAACTTTCAGGCCGTGGCCATGGCACCGTGGCTGTTGCTGCCCGGGCTTTTCGTGGTCATCGCGGTCTTGGCCTTCAACTTGGTCGGCGATGGGATGCGCGACGCAGCCGATCCGTATGCGAGCCATTAATTGCCTTTTGGCGAGGCGAGAAAACTTCGGCCCAGCGAATCTTTGTAGCCATTTTCCTTTTGGTGTATATTAGGTGTATGTCCCGCACCAACGTAAATATCGACGATCAGGCGTGTGCAGAGGTGATGCGCCGCTATCGGCTGACGACCAAGAGGGAGGCGATCAACTTCGCGCTACGCTCACTCGCGGCCGAGCCCCTGTCCATTGACGAGGCTCGTCAGCTTCGCGGGTCGGGTTGGGAGGGCGACCTCGACGCGTTGCGTTCTAGTCGCACCACATGATTCTGATCGACACTTCAGCTTGGGTCGAATTTCTGCGCGGCACCGGCTCCGCAGTCTGCATCCGCGTCGACGTCCTATTGGCACAAGAGATTGCCATTTGTGATGCCGTGCGGATGGAGGTCTGCGCCGGTGCGCGGGACGAATCTCATTTGCAAAGTCTGCGCCGACTGCTCGCACGGGCAGCCATCATTCCGACGCTGCCAACGGACTACGATGATGCCGCGGCCCTCTACCGCCGTTGTCGGCGGGAAGGGGAGACCGTTCGCAAACTGATAGACTGTCTCATCTCATCCATAGCTATACGCGCCGGCGTTCCCATCCTTCACAATGACTCCGACTTCAACGCGATCTCGCGCCATACAGAGTTGCAGATTGATGTGTGATGCGGGTTGTGGAGTGCCCGACGCTCCCCGCCTTGATAGCCGACCAAAACCGAACGCTGTAAACGAGTACAGTGCCGCGAATTTTCGACAATATTGAACAACCTCTTCTTCCAGCTCTAGCAGAAACTATAGAAGTTTCCGACCGGGCGGACTTCTGCGTGGGCTACTTCAACCTGCGCGGCTGGCGCGCCATCGACGAATACGTCGAGAAATGGGATGGTGGAGACGGTCATTGCTGCCGTCTGCTAGTCGGCATGCAGCGGTTGCCCCATGAAGAGCTTCGCATTGCGAGAAATCTCAGTGAAGAGCAGCTAGACAACCAGACGGCGTTGCGATTGAAACGCAAGCTAGCAGAAGAGTTTCGAGAGCAATTGACGATCGGCGTTCCTAGCAACGCGGACGAGGCGGGCCTGCGCAGACTAGCGCGACAGCTCGAAGCAAAGAAGGTCGTGGTCAAGCTGTTTCTCAAGCATCCGCTTCACGCCAAGCTCTACCTGTTGTTCCGCCCCGATCCGATCAATCCGACCGTCGGATACTTAGGCAGCAGCAATCTCACCCAAGCGGGGCTGTCTGGTCAGGGTGAACTCAACGTCGATGTGCTGGAGCACGACGCCTGTCAGAAGCTCGCTCAATGGTTTGAGGAACGCTGGGATGACCGTTGGTGCATCGATATCTCGGAAGAGCTTATCGAAATTATTAATGAGAGTTGGGCGAGAGAGGAACCAATTCCGCCGTACCATATCTACGTTAAGATAGCCTATCACCTATCACAGGAAGCACGGGCCGGCCTGAACGAGTTTCGTATCCCCACAGACTTCGGCAACAAACTGCTCGACTTCCAGACGGCTGCGGTAAAAATCGCGGCCCATCTCCTGAACAAACGCGGCGGTGTCATTATCGGCGATGTCGTCGGGCTGGGCAAGACGCTCATGGCAACCGCTCTAGCCCGAGTATTTGAAGACGATCACGGCCTTGAGACCTTAATCATTTGTCCGAAGAATCTCGTTCCAATGTGGGAGGATTATCGCGGGCAGTACCGTATGCGGGCTCGCGTACTGTCGATCAGCCGCGTGATTAACGAATTGCCCAATATGCGCCGTTACCGGCTGGTACTCATCGATGAGAGCCACAATCTGAGAAACCGCGAAGGCAAGAGATACCGCGCTATCCAAGAATACATCACGGAAAACGACAGTAAGTGCATCCTGTTGTCGGCGACCCCGTACAACAAGACTTACCTAGATTTATCTAGCCAGCTTCGCTTATTTGTAGCTGAGGATACAGATCTCGGCATTCGCCCAGAACGCTTGCTTCAGCAGATGGGTGAAACCGAGTTCGTGCGCCAGCATCAAGCCCCCATTCGATCCCTAGCGGCATTTGAAAAATCTGAGCATACCGACGACTGGCGGGAGCTAATGCGCCTGTACCTTGTGCGTCGGACTCGCAGCTTCATCCAAGACAACTATGCTGCCACCGACGAGACCAGTGGGCGAAAATATCTGACCTTTGAAGACGGCACGCGCTCCTATTTCCCAGCACGAGTCCCAAAGACGCTTCGGTTTGATATAGATGAGCAATATGCCCGGCTGTTCGCGGACAACGTCGTTGAGGCCATAAACGGTTTGGAACTCCCGCGCTATGGTCTGGGCAATTACGTCGAGCCATCGCCGCCCACGCCACCCACCGAGACTGAGACAAAGGTCATAGACGACTTATCGCGCGCTGGGAAGCGCCTCATGGGCTTTTGCCGAACCAACCTGTTTAAACGTCTGGAGAGCAGCGGCCATGCCTTTCTGCTGTCGGTCGAACGGCACGTTCTCAGGAACTTCATCTTTCTTCACGCCATTGAGAATGACTTGCCGCTCCCCATCGGAACGATCGATGCCGGACTCTTGGATACGCAATCCTTCGATAGAGATGCTGATGAGGGAGTCGGGGACTTTTTCGATACGGGAGATGAAGACGAGAGTGAAGAGTCCAACGGAGCAACCCCACTGCGAACTGAGGCCGATTTCCGCCAGCGAGCTGCCGAGGTCTATGCGCTCTATGCTGATCGCTACAAGAGGCGATTCCGCTGGCTGCCGCCACACCACTTCGTCACAAACCTCGGTAGTGCCCTAAAGGCCGACGCCAAGACACTTCTCGACCTCCTAGCCGAATTCGGCGAGTGGCACGCGGCCAAGGATGCCAAGCTAGGTGCACTGGAAGAATTGCTGAGGGACGAACATGCGAACCGAAAAGTTCTAGTCTTTACCCAATTCGCCGACACAGTGCACTACCTAGAAAGCGAGTTGAAGACACGCGGAGTGCTAGACATGGCCGCCGCAACAGGGGACTCGCCAGACGTGACAAAACTCGCTTGGCGCTTTAGCCCGAGGAGCAACGAGAAAGACGATCTCGGCAATGAGGAACTACGCATACTGATTGCGACTGATGTGCTCAGCGAAGGGCAGAACCTGCAAGATTGCGCCATCGTGGTGAACTACGACCTGCCGTGGGCCATCATCCGCCTGATTCAACGTGCTGGCCGCGTTGACCGTATTGGTCAAAAGGCGGACAACATCCTGTGCTACTCCTTTCTTCCCGCCGAAGGGGTCGAACGTCTGATCCGGCTGCGGGAGCGTGTACGGGAGCGCCTCCAAGAAAACGCCGAGGTCGTAGGGACGGATGAGGCATTCTTCGAGGATGAGGACCAACGGGCCATATTCGACCTCTATAATGAGAAGGCTGGAATTCTCGATGGTGACGATGATACAGAAGTTGATCTCTCATCCTACGCCTATCAAATCTGGAAAAACGCAACGGAGGCCGACCCGCCGCTCAAAAAGAAGATTGAGGGCTTACCCTCGGTGGTGTATTCCTCGAAAGCCTACCATGAACGACCGGAGCGACCGGAAGGAGCTCTCGTTTATATGCGTACCGAGCAAGGAAACGATGCATTGGCTTGGATTAACCGCGATGGTAGGAGCATTACCGAGAGTCAATTCGAGATTTTGCGGACTGCCGAATGCTCGCCCGACACGCCGGCCTTACCGCGTCACGACACCCATCACGATCTAGTAAGTAAGGCTGTAGAGTACATTTCCCGTCAGGAAAAACAGGTAGGAGGCCAGCTTGGGCGACCGTCTGGAGCTCGATTTCGCACCTACGATCGGCTCAAGAGCCATGCCGAACAGGTCGAAGGTACACTGTTCGATACGGAGCCTCTACGTCGGGCAATTGACGACATCTATCGCTATCCCTTGCGTCAAGCTGCGCTGGATACGCTAAACCGGCAGTTGCGTAGCGGGGTTTCTGATGAGGCACTTGCCGAGTTGGTCATCACGCTCAGGGATGAGGATCGGCTCTGCATCGTCCATGAAGAAGATGAACGCCAAGAACCGAGTATTGTCTGCTCGCTGGGCCTAATTGGACGGACTGGGAACTGAAATCTCGTCAGGATAGTGCTAATTCGATTTTCCCGCCCAAGTTGACGGGACCCAGAGGTGCCATTTGGAAATCAGACGGGGGCATCTGAGGGTGGTATCGAGCTTAGCGTTGCCTGCTGTCAGATGCGCCCGGCAAACATCGGTGATATGGGAAGTATCGGAATGTTGGTCGACCAGAAAGCCAAGGCGCTTGAATACTGCTCCATTGCCAAGTCTCTCAGCGTAGGCAGTGAGCGTATCATCGCTGCGATCAGGGCGTTTCAGGTAGGCATTGAGGCAGTCGGACACGTGTTGAATCCCTCCTCCGAGGGCGGGATTGTCCAGCATGTCGATCACGGTCCGGTGAACATCCGAGAGCAGTACTCTGGAACGGCCTCGCCAAACGGGCCTCGTACCGAAGACTTTGCGCTCTTGGACGTGGTACAACATAAAGTGCGCTCCGTGGCGGACCTGATGCTTTTCGCGCACCGTCTGCGTCGTCATTATGACGATGTCGCGGAACAACTGCTCAGTAAGGTCCCAGTGCTCAGCGGCCGTCCAACCTCCGATATAGGCCGGGGTGAAAAGGGCGGGAACAAGTACCCAAGGGTCTTCGAGCACATGTTGGCTGTCGAGCGAATCCATAGGCACGGGGATATAGGCCCCTCGACCAACGCGCCGCAACCAGCCTTGGCCTGCCCATCGGGACAAGAGCTTGGAGGCTTCAAGCCTGCCGATGGCAAGTGCCGCCGCGACATCGGCAATTTGGATAACATCGTTGGCAGCCCGTATTACGGCTGCGAGCCTCCGCCGACCGATTGGCAGCACATCTTCGGAAGAATAAGTATATTCCATATTCATAAATTCACATTTTTAGAGAATTTTGTCAAATATAATATACTTATGTTGGTATAGTTGGATAATATAGGCACAGTGAACTAAATTTTAAGGTGCTAAAAACGAAGATCTAATCGAGGACATTCCCAATGCCGACACACCTCGACCGCCCTAAAATCAGAGCATCGCTGGAGCGATTCGACCTCCGATCCTTGTTCATTGAGGAACTGGGCTGGGACCGTGGCGGCGAGGGCCTAGAAATCCCGGTCGCCGACGTGACCTACGCTCTCCAAGCCGTCGCCCACAAGCGCGGATTGGTGGCCTATCAGTACGTGGCCGACGCGGACGCCGCTTTCCCCGACCATCCCACTCGCCAGAAGATCGAAAGAACCGTCGCCAAGAAGGTCCGCGAACACATCATCGTGTACGCCTTATCCGACAGGAGCACGCACCATTGGCAATGGGTGAAGCGCGAACCCGGCCAGCCCGACCGCTCTCGCTCGCATATCTACGAAAGGGGTAAGACGGGAGAAGCACTGATCCAGAAATTGGAGCAAATCGTCTTCACGCTGGACGAAGAAGACGACCTGACCATCGTCGATGTATCGGGGCGGGTGCGCGCGGCCTTTGATGTCGAGAAGGTCACAAAGAGGTTCTACGACCGCTTCAAGAAAGAACACCTCGCCTTCCTCAGCTTCATCGAAGGAATCGAGAACGTAGCCGACCGCGAATGGTACGCTTCGCTGATGCTAAACCGGATGATGTTCATTTACTTCATTCAGAAGCGCGGCTTCCTAGACGGCGATACAGATTATCTGCAAAACCGCCTGCAACGTATGCAGACAGCGTACGGGGAGGATCGCTTTCAGACGTTCTACCGACTGTTTCTTCTGCGGCTGTTTCACGAGGGACTGGGGCAGCCAGAGGCCGACCGCACACCCGAGTTGGCCGAACTGCTGGGCGAGATTCCCTATCTTAACGGCGGCCTCTTTGAAGTCCACGACCTAGAACGCGACAACGAAGACATCCACATCCCGGATGAGGCATTTCAGCAGATATTCGATTTCTTCGACGCTTACCAGTGGCATCTCGACGATCGGCCGCTTCGCAATGACAACGAGATCAATCCCGATGTCCTCGGCTACATCTTCGAGAAGTACATCAATCAGAAGCAGATGGGGGCCTACTATACTAAGGAGGACATCACCGGCTACATCAGCCGCAACACCATCATTCCCTTCCTGTTTGATCGGGCGAAGAAGGAGTGCTCCATCGCCTTCAAGCCCGGCGGCGGGGTGTGGCAGCTATTAGCGGACGACCCAGACCGGTATTTTTACGAGGCAGTTCGCCACGGCATTACCTACGACATCCATAAAGGGGAAGCTCTTGCGAAAAAGCGCGAGTTACCGCCTGAGATAGCTGTTGGCCTGCAAGACGTGTCCAAGCGCGGAGATTGGAACAAGGCGGCCCCGCCCGACTATGCTCTTCCCACTGAAACTTGGCGCGAGCACGTAGCCCGCCGTCAGCACTATGAAGAAGTCCGCGCTAAGCTCACTGCCGGCGAGGTCACGTCGGTCAATGATCTCATCACGTACAATCTGGACATCGAGAAATTCGCCCAAGACGTGATCGCGGGAAGCGAGGGGCCTGAACTCATTCGCGCCTTTTGGAAGGCGATTACTCAGGTCTCCATCCTTGATCCCACCTGCGGTTCCGGTGCCTTTTTGTTTGCCGCGCTCAACATCTTGGAGCCGATATACACTGCCTGCTTAGAAACCATGCAGGGATTCCTCGACGATCTGGAACGCTCGAAACGCAAGCATCGTCCAGAGAAACTAAGTGATTTCCGCAAGGTGCTGGAACAGGTTGCCAGCCACGCCAGCGAGCGGTACTTCATTCTCAAGTCCATTATCGTCGATAACCTCTATGGCGTGGACATCATGGAAGAGGCTGTGGAAATCTGCAAGCTACGGCTCTTCCTAAAGCTGGTCGCTCAGTTGGAGAGTTACGAGCAGATCGAGCCGCTGCCCGACGTTGATTTCAATGTCCGCGCTGGGAATACACTTGTCGGATTCACGACGCTCAAGGAAATACAGGATGCATTCGTCGCCACCTCGGATGGCCAGCAAAGAATGCTCTATCCGGAAGATAAGGCCAAGCTGAAACGCATTGAAGAGGACGCCGAAATTGCCGACCGGGCCTTTCGTCAGTTTCGAGAGATGCAGACTGAGCGCGAGATGGATGCGGTTGAATTCACCAACGCCAAGACGAAATTGCGAAAATGGCTCGACAACCTGCGAGACGAATTGGATCACTATTTGGCGGGTGATTACGGCGTCAAGACCGGAGATGAACGAGCGTACCGGAAATGGCGGGACAGCCACCAGCCATTTCACTGGTTTGTCGAGTTTTATGGGATTATGGACGGCGGTGGGTTTGACGTGATTATTGGGAATCCGCCGTGGAAGGAATATTCGACTATAAAAAAATCGTACGTCATCAGAGGCTATGAAACAGAAAAATGCGGCAATCTCCACAATCTATGTACAGAAAGAGCCATCAATCTTGTATGTTCAGGTGGACAATTTAGCTTTATCGTTCAGCTCCCAATGATGAGCTCTTCGCGTATGGCTTTGTTGCGGAAACTTTTGAAAGAAAAAACTAATCAGTTGTACGTTATTCCATTTGATGATCGACCTGGAAAGCTCTTTTCTGGCTTACAACATTGCAGAAGCGTAGTTTTTCTTTCACGACGAAAACGAGAGGATCCTAGTAGTAGTCTGCTAGCAGCTTGCTACCAAAGATGGTATGGAGAGGCTCGACATCATCTCTTCAATAAAATTAGATATACATCGTATTCATATACTCCTATAATTGACGGAGTTTTTCCCAAATGCTCGGACAGTGTTGAAAGTGATATTTTCCGAAAACTAAAAATATCCTCGTCCTGTCCAATATCTTTATTTGTCTCGAGTAAAAAGACTAGCAATTTTATATTTTATCAAGAAGCAACCCAGTATTGGACAAAGGTTAAGTATGGATTTCCTTATTATTCAAAGAATGGGATCGTAGGATCTCCTCCTCACGGTCGATATTTATATTTTTTTGATTCGGATATAGCACATGCTGTTTGTGCTATTTTGAATAGTTCTTTGTTCTATATGTATTTTATTTCTTATAGTGATTGTTTTCATTTGAGCGATACAGTAATACGGAGTCTTCCCATAAAACAAAGCATTGTCGAGGATAGGATTTTAGTAGAACTAAGTGCGAGGTTGATGAAAGACTTGCAAGCAAACGCGAAAAAGAAAAAGATTAGTACTCAGAGCGGAGATTCAATCTCGTATTACGAGTATTATGCGTCCAAATCTAAACCCATTATCGACGAAATTGACCGCGTACTCGCCGAACACTATGGCTTCACCGACGAGGAATTAGATTTCATCATCAACTACGACATCAAGTATCGCATGGGACTAAAAACCTCCTTTGAAGAAAATAGCAGTGATCTCCTCAAGCTAGCGGCCAAGGTTTATGAAGGACTCTCCGATGATGACTTGGATGACATGGAAGAAATTATTCATGATCGTCGCAATTTTTTCGGAGATAGAACTCCATAATGGCCTTACGAAGCGCGATGTTGGACACGGATATTCTAACCGCAGTTATGCGACAAGATCCCACAGTCACCTCCAAGGCTCAAGCCTATCTCAAAGAGCACCACAGATTCCACTTTTCCATCATCACACAGTATGAGATTCTGCGCGGCCTAAAAGCAAAGGGAGCGACTAAACAGCTAGCAGTCTTTGAGAACTTCTGTTCGCAGAATACCATCCTCTCCCTGAGCGAAGAGATAATCTCAAAAGCCGCTGAAATATACGCAGACCTGCGAAAACGAGGGGAATTGATTGGCGATGCAGACATTTTGATCGCGGCCACAGCAATAGTGAACAAACTTGGGATCGTCACCAATAATGAGAAGCATTTTCAAAGAATTTCCGAGCTCCATGTAGAAAATTGGTTGCAGGCTTGAAGATATGTGTTCGCCGAACAAGGTGCTTCAGCAGCAATTGAAGACTAGACACTATGAATCGGGAGCACCGGATACCCCGGTAGCGTTGCGGCGTTGTGCTGACGCTGGGAGTGCGCCTACGTTCACATTGAAGGGCAACCCCGGCATACTTGACAGCACCCGGATTGGCTTCTTCTGTTCTGTGCGCTGTCCAGGCGACGTAATCCTCAAAACCTACGATCTTGCGCGGATGCTGCGCGAAACTGATGCCGCGATTATCGGCGGTTTTCAGTCGCCCATGGAGAAGGAGTGCTTGGACTTGCTGTTGCGCGGCTCGGCGTCCGTCGTGGTCTGTCCTGCGCGAGGGCTTGGCCTAATGCGGATTCCCAAAAACTGGCAGGAGCCGTTAGCCGAAGGGCGCTTGATGATTCTGTCCTTTTTTGCCGACCGCATTCGTCGCCCCACCGCAGCAATCGCTGCTCAGCGCAATGCCTATATCGCCGCGTTCGCCGACCACATCCTCGTCGCCCACGCCGAAAAAGGCGGCAAAACTGAGGCACTGTGCAAGGACGCACTCGCCGCTGGAAAGCCGGTGTTTGCCATAGACTCGCCAGACAACGCGCATCTGGTGGAGCTTGGCGTTGTGCCGATCCATGCCGAAAATTTTGCGTCTCTGGTTATGGATATAAGTGAGTAACATGCCATCCGAATCGGGAAAACTGGAATGTACCAAGCACGCGGTTCATGCGATGGCCGAACGAATGATCCCCATAGAGTGGGTCAAACTAGCAGTAGCCGAACCAGCATTGCGCATGCCCGACCCAAACGACCCCGAGGTAGAGCGTTTTTTCCGTTCTATCCCAGAGCGGGACAATCGAATACTGCGCGTCGCTGTCAACACCCGCGTTGCACCTTGGCGGGTGGTGAGCGTATTTTTTGACCGAAACATGAAAGGAAAATTATGAAACTACATGTCGATAAAGAAGCCGATGCGCTCTACCTGCGCCTCGATGATTCTACCATCGTCGAGTCCGCAGAGGTCTCGCCGGGAGTGGTACTCGATTACAACGAATCAAACGAAGTAGTGGGCGTGGAAATGCTCTATCTGTCGAAACGCTCGTCCAATCTGAATCTCTCTGCCTTGGAATTCGAGACCGCTTAGCTACCTATGACCGCTCCCCTACTCGACGTCCACGACCTGAGCGTGCGCATCACTCGCGACGAGGGCGTGGTGCGGCCGCTCAACGGCGTCAGCTTCCGCATCAACACCGGCCAAGCTGTGGGCATCGTCGGCGAAAGCGGTTGCGGCAAGACCATGACCTCCAACGCCCTGCTACAGATTTTGCCGCCAGCAGCCGAGATAACCAGCGGCCACATCCGCTACCGCCGCAAGCTGGACGAGCGAGAAATCGACCTCGCCGCGCTCGACGCGCACAGCGACGAGATGCACCAGATCAGAGGCGGCGACATCTCCATGATCTTCCAAGAGCCAATGACCGCGTTCTCGCCGGTGCACACCATTGGCAACCAAATCGCCGAGATGATCCAGCTCCACGACTCGCTGTCCTCAGAAGCAACGCGGCAGCGAGTCGTCGAACTATTGCACTTAGTCGGCATCCCCGATCCACAGGACCGCGCCGACGACTACCCCTTCCAGCTTTCGGGCGGCATGCGCCAGCGGGCGATGATTGCCATGGCACTGGCGAGCAATCCGCGGCTCTTAATCGCCGACGAGCCAACCACGGCACTCGACGTGACCGTCCAAGCGCGGGTGCTCAAGCTAATCCAGCGACTCCAGCGCGAGTTGGGACTAGCGCTGATGCTGATTACTCACGATCTAGGCGTGATCGCTCACACAGTCGAATACGTCTATGTGATGTACATGGGGCGGATCGTCGAAGAGGGGCCAGTAGCCGCAATTTTCGACAGCCCGGCACATCCCTATACCGCGGCCCTATTGCAATCCATCCCCAGCCTGACGGGCAAACGCCGACACATCGAGCCGATTGAGGGCAGCGTCCCCAGCGCGTACGCCCTGCCCGAGGGGTGCCCCTTCCACACCCGCTGCACGCAAAAGGTCGGCCCCATTTGCGAACAGCAAATGCCCGCGTCCGCAGAAGTAGGGCCACATCACCGCGCCCGTTGTTTCATCCACACCGAAGAAGGAGGGGATTAGCCCGATGTCCACAGGGGCCTCAGACGCCCTCCTGCAAGTGCGAGGGTTAAAAAAGCACTTTCCCGTGCACCGGGGGCTTTTACAGCGACAAACGGGTTGGGTTAAGGCCGTGGATGGTGTGAGCTTCTCGCTCGCCCAAGGCAAAATTTTGGGGCTGGTCGGCGAGAGCGGTTGCGGCAAGACCACCACCGGGCGGATGATTCTCCGCGCCCTAGACCCGACTGCCGGGGAGATCCTCTTTCGGCAACAGGACGGGCAGGTCGTCGATATGGCCCAACTCGGCCGGCGCGAAGTCGTCCAAGCGCGTCGGCAGATGCAGATGATTTTCCAAGACCCGTACTCGTCCCTAAATCCGCGAATGCCCGTGCGCGATCTAATCGCCGAGCCGCTCCGGTCTTATGGCTGGTCGGCGCACGACAGCCACGAGCGCGTGGGCGAGCTGATGGAGCGAGTAGGACTCGACCCCAGATACGTGCGCCGCTACCCGCACGCCTTCTCCGGCGGCCAGCGCCAGCGCATCGGCATTGCCCGCGCCTTGGCCTTGAGCCCGTCGCTCATCGTCGCCGATGAGCCAGTCTCCGCACTCGACGTCAGCGTGCAAGCGCAGATTCTCAACTTGCTCCGCCAATTGCAAGCCGACCTCGACCTCACCTTGCTCTTTATCGCCCACGACCTGAGCGTGGTGCGCTATCTATGCGATGAAGTGGCCGTCATGTACCAAGGCCGAATCGTCGAACAGGCCGCAACCGAAACCCTCTTCACCCAACCGCAGCACCCCTATACGGCCATGTTGCTAGAGGCCGCGCCCGCACCCGACCCCCACGCCTCGTGGATGGAAGAAGACGAAGACGCCAGCGAGGCGGGCGAGCCAACGCCTACCGACGACCAAGGGTGCGCGTTCGCACCGCGCTGCCGCTACAAAAGCGACTTGTGCAGCCAGCAGATGCCCGCGCTGGAAGGCGAATCGCATCTGGCCGCCTGCCACCACAAAGACGAGCTGGAACTACAGGGCGTGTAGCGATACGAACATGGTTGACCAAACAAGTAAACCGAACTATATTACGCGAAGATCATCCACCCTCATGGAGGAGAACGTCTGCATGGTCCAGTTTGGGGATCACCTGCGGCAAACTCGCCTCGAAAGCGGATTGACCCAAGCCGATGTGGCGAACCGCCTTGGGGTCTCGAAAGGGTACATCTCCCGCCTCGAAAGTGGCAAGGCCCGACCCGCCGAAGCGACAGTCCGACGTCTAGCCCAAATCTGTGAGACCGATCCTGATCCGCTCCTCATCTTGGCCGATTACCTGCCCTCCGATCTTCGAGAAATTCTATCGCAGCATCCTGCCGAAGTGTCGGCGATCCTGCGCGGCACCTTTGGGCGTACCGACCATCCGCAAGATGCACCTCCTACTGTCGCCGAGTCCCAAGCGCTCTACCAGACCGGCGAAGCTTCATATCAACTCATTCAAGAAGATTGTTTTTCATGGATGGAGCACCGCCCCCCCAATAGCGTCCACGCCATCGTCACCGACCCGCCCTACGGCCTGAAAGAGTACACCACTCAGGAAAAGGACAAACTCCGGCGCGGACGGGGTGGCGTCTGGCGCATCCCCCCAGCTTTAGACGGCTGCGTCCGCCAGCCCTTACCTCGCTTTACCGTCCTCAGTAACGGCGACAAGCAGCAGCTTGCCGCATTCTTTGGACAATGGGGCGAGCGGGCATTGCGAGTGCTTGTGCCTGGAGGGCACGTTTTCATTGCCGCCAACCCCCTGTTGTCGCACTTGGTCTATGCCGCCCTCGTCGAAAGCGGCTTTGAGAAACGCGGTGAGATCATCCGCCTAGTACAGACACTGCGGGGCGGCGATCGTCCTAAAAATGCACACGACGAATTTGCGGACGTCACCGTTATGCCTCGCTCCGGTTGGGAGCCTTGGGGCCTATTTCGCAAGCCGTGCGAGGGGCGTGTACAGGACAACCTGCGCGTGTGGAAGACGGGCGGACTGAGACGGATCAATGCCGAGCGTCCTTTCGGCGACGTCATTCGCAGTGCGCCCACTCGGCCAGCGGAACGCGACATTGCGCCGCATCCCTCCCTTAAGCCGCAGAGCTTTATGCGCCAAATCGTGCGCGCAGCTCTGCCGTTGGGTGAGGGAGTAGTGCTCGATCCCTTCATGGGAGGGGGTTCGACCATCGCTGCCGCGTGTGCAGTGGGTTACGAGAGTATTGGTATTGAAAGCGACCCTGCGTTTTTCGAGACCGCAAAAGCCGCAATTCCGCAATTGGTCATGCTGGAGGTCAACGGAGAAAGCAAGCTGGTTCCGAAAGCAGGGGAACAGCCAAGCTTGTTCGGCTGAAGGCGCTTAGGGGTCGGCGAGGATGGCTCGATGGCGACCGACGCCGACGCCGGGCAGCCGGTAGAGAAAATTGTTTCGTAGCTTCTCGACACCAGCAGCCGTTATGGACGCCGTGGGCGTCCTGCGCGAATCACCGGTGCGGCCTGAGAATGACCAATCCGCTTCGTCGAGCTTGGCGCAGAGAATTTCGAGGAATGTCAGCGGAGTAGAAGTCCCTTTTTCCTGCTCGCCAATCGCATAGCGAAATACCATTAGCCAGCAGTCCTCTGGGTTGTGCCCCCACCCACCGCTTTGAATGGACGACTTGATTTCGATACCTTCGTCCCCTTTTAACACTAGATTCGATGCGTAATGGCCTTGCGGCAGCAGATCGGGATGTCCTCCTACCTTCGCATTGGCCTCCAGCGTTTCAGCAGCGCGGGCGATATTTTTTACGAGAAACTCGGAGATCATACCGGACAGCGAATTGCCCAGCAGCAATTCCTCCAATGGACGGAAGCCGCTGCTTTCGAGGGAGTTGTTCAATCCGTGAAACAGTCGGTACATCTCCTCCACCGCCTGTTCTATCTCTTCTACTTTGAGTCCGTAGGGAAGGACGACGCGACGATTCACGTAGCGGGGGTTAAGCGTTCCCGCATCGTCGTTCCTCGCCGTGCGATAGGGGGCAGGATCAAATCCCGGATACCGCGTCGCCATCCCCGCGATAAATTCTTCCGTCCATAGCGAGTCGCCCGGCGGCGGGAAGCCCAACAGTTCGCGCTGGCGCGGAGTGGCCTCAGCCATGAAGCGATTCATGGCCGCGCCTTGAGCACCGCTCTTATACGTGAAGGTGCGACCGCCGTCCCAAGGGCGGTCCTTGCGAGTGAAGCCCACCCACATAACCGGGCGGTGCCCTGCTGGCGCAGTGAAATCCGAGGCAGCGTGGCGGGTAAAGACGCTGTAGAGGCACACCGAACCGCCGGGGACGATCATCGGCACGGCTTCCGCATCGGAGCAGCCCTTGGGCACCATGCGGATCGGTGCCATCCCTTCTTCGACATCGTCAAAGCAGTAGAAACACACCAAGTTCATAAAATCGTCGGGCTCAATAATCGGCCCCAATGTGTTATTGCCGTAGTCGATGTGAAAATTGGTTCCGTATTCCTCGCCGGCGTATTTCATACCTAGGTGGCCCTCGCAGAGGCGAATCTCGCGCGTACCTAAGACCCGCTCAGCCGCGTCAATCAGATCGGGATGGACGGTGACGTGATTGAGGCCGGAGTGGTCCCAAGGGAAAAGTATTTGCTGAGGGGTGTCGTTGCGGCGGTCGTTGGCTAGGTATTGGTCGTAGGGCGGGGCAAAATGAGTGAAGAAGCCATCGAGCGCGGCTTGCTGCTCGTCTTTAGTAAGGAAGTTCTCGACGATCAGGAAGCCCTGTTCTTTGTACGTGGCAAGTTGGGCGTCGGTGATGTGCATCTATAACAATCCTGAATGACTTGAACGATTCGATATGCAGATCGTCTTGTTTCTACTTCTGCGTCCATCTGCGGATTCTTTTATGAATGTAGGACTGCTATTGCTCGTCGGCGTAGATCCCCACAATCCGCTGCAACAGATCCAGAGCCTGCCCGCGCTCGCGCTGAAAGGCGTTGCGGCCGATGATGGAGCCAAACCCGCCGCCATCGCGGATGCCAGTGATCTCCGCGATAATTTCCTCTTCGCCCTTGGCCGGGCCGCCAGAAAAGATCACCACGCGCCGCCCGTTAAAAGCCGATTGCACCACGTGGCTCACGCACTCGGCCAAAGTGCCAGCCGGCACATCTGCATACGCCTTGCAGGCTTCGTCCTGCTCAATGTGAGCTGTCGGCGGTTTGACCTTGATGACATGGGCCCCTAGCTGGGCGGCGATTTGAGCGGCGTACGCAGTGACGTCGAGCGCGGTTTCCCCTTCCTTGCTCAAGTCCGTGCCGCGCGGATAAGACCAGACTACCACGACCAAACCGTACCGCTTGGCCTCTTCAGCCAAAGCTTGCAGCTTCTCGTACATCTCCTGCCGCAGGGCCGAACCCGGATAGACCGTGTAGCCAATGCCAACGCAACCCAAGCGCAGAGCGGCGGCAATGGAGCCGGTCAGCGACTGCGTGGGGTCTGCGTCGGAGTGGAGGTTTTCGCGGTTGTTGAGCTTGAGAATCAGTGGCAAATCGCCGGCGTAGTCGCGCGCGCCGGCTTCGAGGAACCCGAGCGGGGCGGCGTATGCACTGAGGCCAGCGTCAATAGCCAACTCAAAGTGATAGCGCGGATCGTACGCGGGCGGGTTGGGGGCGAAGCTGCGTCCGGGCCCGTGCTCGACGCCTTGATCTACGGGGAGAATGACCAGCTTACCGGTGCCGCCGAGCGCGCCGTGGTTGAGTAGGCGCGCCAAGTTGGTCAAGGTGCCGGGGTTGTCGCTGCCATACCAGCTTAGAATTTCGCGGATGCGATCTTGCATTTTGTACCTTTCTCGCATGTGAGAAGTAGAAATTGACAAAAGAAAAGCTCCTCAACCGCGCAAAGCGCGCTCAAGGAGCTGGCAAAATGGCGGGGACGACGAGACTCGAACTCGCGACCTTCGGCGTGACAGGCCGACGTTCTAACCAACTGAACTACGCCCCCATTTCGTTTGATAAGGTAAGAGCCGGACTAAATGCTGTCAATGGATGGCCGAGGCTTTGGCCTGACTCTCTTTTTTTAACCGCTTGAGCGCGCCGCGCATGAGCTGGCGCTTGAGCGGGCTGAGGTGGTCGATGAAGAGCTTGCCGTCGAGGTGGTCGATTTCGTGCTGGAGGGCGCGGGCGTAAAAACCTTCGCCCGAGGTTTTGAAAGGCTGGCCATCCAAGCCAATGGCCTCGACTTCGACCCAAGCGTAGCGCTTGACATCGCCGTACAGGTCGGGAAAGCTCAGACAGCCCTCCTCGCCGATTTGCTCGCCCTCATGGCCCGTGATCTTGGGATTGATTAAGGCCACGGGTTGGTAGCTTGGCTGATGAGCGGTCACATCAACGACGCAGACCCGCTTGAGGACGCCAATCTGCGGAGCGGCAAGCCCGACCCCCTCCGCGGTGCGCATGGAGTCGAAGAGGTCGGCGACGAGGGCGCGAATGGTGTCATCCACCTCTGCAACCCGCGCACACTTCTGGCGGAGGCAATGCGCTCCGAACAGTGCGATCTCGCGTTTCATGCGTCCAAGGGATCTAATTCGAGGGCAACATAGCGCAGGCCCAAGTCGGCGAGCGCAGCCACTAGGGCCGAGCGTAGCCGGACTTCAGCGAGGCGGGCAATGCCTGCGGCGGGCAAGCGCAGGACGAGCATTTGGTCGCGCTGTTCGTACGCGGCCGGCAGCAGCGAATGCGCTGCGAGCAGTGGATTGACCCGCGCAAAGAGCGGCTCGTCGGCACCGGAGTCGGAGATGGATAGCAGCGCCTCGTTCATGCTACCGGAGCGAAAGCCGCACAAATCGACGGTAGTTTTCAGATAGCCAATTTCCCGCAAGTGCTCCATCAAAGACCGGCGCACACCCGGATCGCCCAGCAGGCGCGTCAAGTCCTCAGCGGGCAACTCAATGCGCGACAGCGTCTCGTGGTGGCGGGCGCGGACCTGATCGAAGCCACAGACCTCGCGCAGATAGCGCTCGGCACAGTCAATTTGGCGCAGGCCCTCGGCAGTAACTGGCGTGCCGTAGGGGAAGCGCGACGACAGGCAGGCCATGGCCGGGCGGTCCCACACCGTCAGCCCCCAGCGCTTGGCTAGGGCACGCACGTCGTCCTTGGTCAGGCCCGCTTCGGCTAAGGGCGCGTGGACGCCGCGCTCGCGGGCAGCCGCAGCCCCAGGGCGGAAATCGCCAATATCGTCGGCGTTTTGGCCGTAGAGGATGTAATCGATACTGAGGCTGCGCGCTAGCTGCTCCATGTGGGTGAAAAGCTCTTGCTTGCAGTAGTAGCAGCGGTTGGGCGCGTTTTTGGCGTAGTCGGGATTGTCCAACTCGCGGGTCTTGACCACCTCGTGGCGGATGCCGAACTCGCGGGTGATCTCAGCGGCCTTCTCCAGCTCGCCGGTGGCATAGCTCTCAGAGTCCGCGGTGACGCAGATGGCCCCCTCGCCCAAGACCCGCTGGGCCGCCACTGCCAGCGTGGCACTATCGACCCCGCCCGAATAGCCGACCAGCACCTGTCCCATCGGGCGCAAAATATCTTCGAGATGCGCTAGTTTTTCGTCTAGGGAAATCATGGCGGTCAGAAAGGGGATTTTTCCGCGGACACAGCACAGGGCATGATCGCGGCGTCAACCATGCCGTGCAGGATCTTCTTGTCGGCCGGGAACACTAGGGCTTGGATGCCGCACAGGTGCGGCACATCGCCGATGACGTAGTAATAAGGACGCAGCATCACCCGGCCCCGCATGGGCACGACCTCGTCGCGGTGGAAGTCGTAGTAGCGCACACTGCGACGGGCGGCCTTGTGGAATTCCTGTAAGATGTAGGGCTGGTGTGCAAAGCGGTCGAGGGCCTCTTGCACGCGCTCGGCCCACTCGGCTTCGGACAGATCGTGGCCGATGGATACGCCCTTGCTCTCATACGCGATGTTGGAAAAACCCGAGGGCTTGAGCACCAACTCGCGCTGCTTCTTGGTTAGGTGCTTCAACTGCTGCCAGTCGCTGACGGGCTGGCCGCCAATGTCGAGACCGGGAATGATAGCGTGGGGCGGCAGTGGCCGCGCATCGACAATCCACGAGCGCGGAATCAAGCTGTCTAAGGCGGCAAAAGGCTCCTTGCCCAAGGTGCGGCGCCAATAGGATTTGAGCGCGGGGTGGTGGTAGAACGCCAGCCAGAGCTTTTCTTCGAGGTATGCCTTCGGCGGCGGAGTCAAGCACAGGGCGTTTTTCTTGGTGAAATAGGTAAACAGCTCGGCCCTGGGAATGTTTTTGAGGTCGAACAACTCAAAGAAGCGATAGGCCGCGTCAATGCGCCAAGGGGCTGGCTCGTCAGCGCTTTGGAGGAAGAGGCCATTTTCGTCAAAGCGGGCCTCGCGCGGGTGGGCACTGCGGGCCGGCTTGCCAGCCGCCTGCAAGCGCTCGACCAGCCATTCCATTTCGCGGCGATAGGCCTCGGATTCGTCCGAGACAAAGAGGGCGAAATGCGGCTCATCCACCTTGGCGGCAGCGGCAATGGCTTCGTAGAACGGGTCAATCAGGCCGCGGGCACCGCCGATGATGTCGTAGCCGAGATCCGCATAAACCTCCGAAACTTGGGCGGTGAAGCCCATGCCGCCGGGAATGGCGTCTAGCTCGACTAGCTTGAAGCCGTCCTCGGTGAGCAGCAGGTCCGGACGGATGACCAAAGGCAACTGGGACTTGATGCGATTCCAGAGGCCCATTTCGCGCACGGCACTCGGTTTGCCCAAATCCAAGTACTCGTGAATCCAAGGCGGCTCGACGCCTTTGACGCTCTGGTGGTAGAGCTGGTTGGAGGCCTTGTAAAACTGATGGAGGACGCCGCCGAGTTGGTCTAGGTAGCGATATTGCGCCGGCGAGAGCCAGAACGGCTCCGGGGCAATGCGCCACGGCAGATTACTGTCCGGGTGTAAATGGGTGCGGTCGCCTTCAAAAAGGCCGCCGGTGGGACAATGGGCATTGATGTGGAGGCAGAGCGCTTTGAGGTCGGGTGCAGTACTGGGCAGGAACATCGAATAGGCTCGCTAAGATGTATGCCTATTAATTTAGGATGAATGGTACGCTAGGTCAACGACGGGCCTGTTGGCCTTTGGCAAGAACAAGCCAACACCGCATATTTGCTCAAGCGACGGAGGAGCGCGATATGGAGCTGATAGGCAGGCGTTGCCTAGTGACCGGCGGCGGGCGCGGCATTGGTCGGGCCATTGCTTTGGCCTTGGCGCAGGAAGGGGCGCACGTGGCGATCTTGGCCCGCACCGGATCAGAGCTGGACGAGACAGCCGCGCTTTTGGCAGACCAAGGCCAAACAGCATTGAAACTACAGGCGGATGTGGGACGGCGCGAGGAAGTGGATTCGGCCATTGAGCACGTGCTCGCCGCTTGGGGTGGGATCGATGTGCTGGTCAATAACGCGGGAATTCAGGGGCCTATCGGGCGAGTGGAAGAGGTCGATCCAGAGGCTTGGATACAGGTGGTACAGGTCAATCTCGGCGGCTGTTTCTACTGCACCCGCAAGGTCCTGCCGGCCATGATCGCCCAGCACTACGGCAAGATCATCAACCTCTCGGGCGGCGGTGCCGTGGGGCCGCGGCCCTTCTTTAGTGCGTATAGCGCCTCCAAGGCCGCAGTCGTGCGCTTTAGCGAGAACTTGGCTGGAGAAGTGGCTGAGCACGGCATTGACGTCAACGCCATTGCCCCCGGAGCGATCAACACGCGGATGCTAGACCAACGGTTAGCGGCCGGCGCGGCCGTGAGCGCAGAGGAACGCGAGCGGGATCAGCGCCTGCTGCGCGAGGGCGACGCTACGGGCGAGCGAGCGGCCGAGCTGGCAGTCTATCTGGCCTCGGCGCGCTCAGACGGGCTAACGGGGCGGCTGCTGTCAGCGGTTTGGGACCCGTGGAAAACCTTCGATGTCGAGGCGGTCATGGCCACAGAGGCCTTTGCCGTGCGGCGCGTCCAACAGCAGGAGGACTGAGTGTACAAGGTGGGAATCGTCGGAGCGGGTCGCATGGGGCGGCGGCGGGCGGCTACGGCCCACGCCCATCCCGCGTCCGCAGTGACCCTGATTTACGACGAGCACGCGCCCGCCGCGATCGAACTAGCCGACGAATGCAGGGCCGCAGTCGCCGCTTCGCGGGAGGAGCTAATCGCGGCCGATCTCGACATCGCGGTGGTCGCGACGACGCACGACGCACTAGCCTCCATCAGCACCGCCGCCCTCTTGGCCGGCAAACACGTCTTGTGCGAAAAGCCGCTGGGACGCAACCCCCAAGAGGCCCGGCAGGCCGTCGCCGCAGCCGAGCAGAGCGGGCGCGTGCTCAAGGTCGGCTACAACCACCGCTATCACCCCGCCGTCCAAAAGCTGCACGAGGTCTGCACGGCGGGCGAGATCGGCCCGCTGCTGAGTATCCGGGTGCGCTACGGCCACGGTGGGCGGCCCGGCTACGAGCGCGAGTGGCGGACCAATCCCGAAAAGGCGGGCGGCGGCGAGCTTTTGGACCAAGGAGCGCATCTAATCGACTTGGCCAAGTGGCTCTTGGGGGACTTTGCCGAAGTCACAGGCTATGTCGAGACCCATTTCTGGGACTCGCCCGTGGAGGACAACGCCTACGGTCTCTTTCGCACAGCTACCGGACAGATCGCCTCGCTGCACGCGAGTTGGACCCAGTGGAAAAACCTCTTCAGCTTTGAGGTTTTCGGGCGCGACGGCTACGTCTGCGCTGAAGGCTTGGGGGGAGCTTATGGGCCAGAACGCGCCGTAGTAGGGCGGCGCAATCCCCAAGGCGGCGCACCGGACATCGAGTGCTTCGACTACCCAAGCGAGGATCGCTCGTGGGAACTGGAGTGGGCCGATTTTTTGCGTGGCCTAGCCGGTGCGGGCACCCCTTATTCGCTTGGACCGGAGGCTTTGGAGACTATCGAGTGGGTTTACCGCCTCTACCGGGCCGCTGCCGAAAAGCGCTCGGTGCGGCGGGAAGAATTTCTAAACATTTAAAAAAAAACGAGTTACGAATAGTATAGCCGCCGCGCCATCAGGTGCTGCGGTTATTTTTTTGTCGGGCGCGTTATTTTTTTGAAAATTTTGCGCGAAAATTTCTTACCATTATAGATAGCTAGACGGTAAACACTACTCTTTATGTCTATAGAAAGGAAGGAACGCTTTTAGACGAAGTTAAGCACCTCGATTCTTTATTTGTCGCATATCATATACTCTTAACCCCGCAGGAAGTGCTATGAGAACAGATCAGGATATTGCCCAAGTGGAACGCATTGCGATGGCTTATCGACGCCTTGCTAACGCTATGATTCTCAGTACTTTACGCGAAATATCCAAGATGGATGAGATCGTGGTAACCCCAGATGACACCCCGGAGATGGCCTTTGTCGAAAGCTCTAGGATTGATCCTTGGTGCGAGCTGGCTGGCCTCGAACCCGAAGTCGTGCGCAAGGCCGCTAAACGGCTGATAGAAGAACGACCTTTTTAGCACCGCATAGCACAAACCAACAAAAAAGCTCCGGGACGAACACTCCCGGAGCTTTTTTGTTTTTAGTAGCCAGCGCGGAGTGTAGAACTCGCGGCGTGGTCGAGGAGGCCGCGCACCACTTTTTCGGCATCGCGGTGGCGCAGATCCTCAAAGCGCAAAGCCCAGACGTGGTCCCGGTACGCCATGTTGCGCACTTCGATGAGGACCTTGACGTCAGCCGGGTTGTTGCGCAAAACTCCTAACACCTGCCCTCGGACGTGGGCACCAGCCCCCAAGGCCGGGAGCAGGGAGCGGGCGAACTGGCGCGAGACGCGATCTACGCGCCCCTTGCTGCTTTTGTAGTATAGAACCAGTGGTGCTTCTGGGGCCTTGGGGGAGCTATCGGCGTGAAGGGAGAGAAAGATGCGCCGGCCCCGGGGCGCATTGGCAAAGGCTTGACGGGCAATGCGCACGCGAGTCTCAAGATTGTTGTAGCACGGCCAAGCACTGAGCTTGTTGGTCTGGTTGTAAGCGGCCCAGTTGTACACTTCGTTCTTTTCGTGGACAAAGGTCTGGGTCGGCGGCTCGCTTTGGCGAATTAGGTGGTTGGGGCTGAGTAGGGTCATGGTGACTTGGGCCCCGTGCAAGCGCGCCAAAACATAGACCCGCAGCGCGATGTCGAACACGTACTCGTCCTCTACTACATAGAGCCTGTTGCCTTTGCCGTCGCGAGCAGAAACTAATGCGCCCGGGTCCAGCCCGCCGTGGCCCGGGTCGAGGACGATGTGCCAGCCTTCCAACCGGGAGCTCAAGCGCCCCATGCTCCCGACCTTGTGCTCGAATTCCCGCCACAGGCGCGCTGCTTGGCGATACGTCTGACGCGGCGAGCTTGGATGGGGTTCGTAATACTTCTTGCTCGGCTGACGCTTATTGCGAGGCCTAGAGAAGTAGTACGGGCCGTTGTCAGATGCAATTTTCGGCGTGTCAGCGCGGCGGATCTGCAGGTCGTCCCAATTGATCTCAGACAATTCCACCCAGCGCATGGGCCGCACCTTGAGCCGGTCGCCCGGGTGGATGACGGCGTTTTTTTTCAATTTGTTGAGGCGGGTGATTTCAGCCACGCTCATCTGGTGCAGGCGGGCGATCTGCGCGAGGTAATCGCCCCGCTTCACCACGTACGTGGCCAGCCGCGGGCCGCTCGGTTCGAGCTTTCGGTCGGAGTAGAGCTTGAGTTCCTGGCCTGGGTAGATGCGGTTTGACCGGAGGCCGTTGAGTATCTTGAGGCGATAGACGCTGATGCCGTACGCACGGGCAATTTCCCACAGCGCGTCCCCGCGCTCCACGATGTGTACCGTGCTCGCCGCATCTTTGAGGCGGAGCTTCTGGCCGATGAGAATCCGGTCGCCGACAAGGGCGTTGAGGCGCTGCAATTGGCTGACCGAGACTCGGTAGCGCCGGGCAATCTCAGTCAGGGTTTCGCCCTCTTTCACCACGTGGACGGCTTCCTCTAACCGCGAAGCGCGCAGGCGGAGCTTTTGGCCGGGCCGAATAAGGTCGCTTTTGAGCTTGTTGAGCTGGCGCAAAAAACCCAAGCCCACGTCAAATCGCAGGGCGATTTTCGAGAGCGTGTCGCCGCGGCGAACCGTGTATTCGCGCGGCTCTTCGTCGTGATCGTCGGCTGAGGCACTCCGAGCGGGCGCGGCCGATTTCAGGCGGAGCTTTTGCCCGACGTGGATGACATCCCCGTCGAGGCGGTTGATCGCCTTGAGTTTATAGACTGGGATGGCGAACTGTCGTGCGATTTTCGAGAGCGTGTCGCCGCGGCGGACGCGATACCAATCGCCGCTTCGCGCTGGCGACCCAACTTTGAGTTTCTGGCCAGTGTATATCCTACTGCTACGGAGCTTGTTCCAGCGCCTGATTTGCTCCTGCGAGACTCGGTAGCGCACGGCTATCTCAGACAGCGTGTCCCCTCGTTTGACCACGTGGACACTTGGACTCCTGCGCTCGGCGGCGTCCAGTGCAAGAGCACACAGGAGCAGCGCCACCAGGATGTAAACCGGGCGCGACATAGACTAATAGTTGGAATTGGACAACAGGGGAAGGGGTTTTGCAAGTATAAGGTTATTAAGGCTATTGCGCAAAGACTACTTGCTGGCCGCAGAGGGGCAACCTATACTTCGCCTCCATGAATGAAGCTAAGCTGCCCTCAGTAGATCAGATACTCAAGCAGGTCGCCGACCTCTTGCAAGAGTACGACCGCGCCTATGTCGTCGAGCTGGTGCGCCGCTGCATTGCAGATGTGCGTCGCCAAGTGCGGGCAGGCACTGTAGAAGAGGAGCGGGCACCCCTATATATGCGGATCGAGCGGGCCGTACGCCACTGTATCGAACAAGAGGCTAAACCTCGGCTGCACCGCGTCGTCAACGCCACCGGCGTGGTGCTGCACACCGGCTTGGGCCGAGCCCCGCTGCCCCAAGCGGCCCAAGCGGCCGTCGCACGGGTGAGCACCGGCTATTGCAACCTCGAATTTGAACTGGAGTCGGGCAAACGCGGCGAGCGCGTCGCGCACGTTGAGGCCCTCATATGCTCGGCGAGCGCTGCGGAAGCTGCCGCCGTGGTCAACAACAACGCCGCCGCCGTGCTCTTGCTGCTCGACACCTTGGCACGGGGACGGGAAGTGGTGGTCTCGCGGGGGCAACAAGTCGAGATCGGCGGCTCATTCCGCCTGCCCGAAATCATCGCGGCCAGCGGAGCCAAACTGCGCGAGGTTGGCACGACGAACCGCACGCATTTGCACGACTACGAGCGTGCCGTTAGCCCGGAAACCGGTGCCGTTTTAGTGGTGCATCCGAGCAATTACAAGGTGCAGGGCTTTACCGCCGAGGTGGCCCTAAAGGACTTGGCCGCCCTGAGCCAGCGCGCAGGGGTACCGCTGGTCCACGACTTAGGAAGCGGTGCCCTAGTTGATCTGGAGCAGTGGGGGCTGCCGCCCGAGCCGGTGGTCGCCGCCAGTCTCAAGGCCGGAGTGGCCGCGGTCAGTTTTAGCGGCGACAAAGTGCTGGGCGGGCCGCAAGCCGGTATCATCGCCGGCCAGCGCCTATACGTAGAGCAGGTGCGCCAAAATCCGCTCATGCGCGCCCTGCGCTGCGACAAGCTGATCTATGCCGCGCTCGAAGCGGTGTTGTCGCTCTATCGCCTACCGCCGAACAAGCTAATGCAGGCCCTGCCAGCGCTAGCCATGCTGCGAGCGACGGTCGAGACGTTAGAGGAGCGTGCCCAGAGGCTGCTGTCCCTTCTGCCCGAGGAAGTCTGCCGCGCCCTGCGTCTCAAGGTGGTCGAATCGCTAGCGCAAGCCGGCAGCGGGTCTTTGCCTCTAGCCGAGATCCCCAGCCGAGCCGTGGTCCTCCAGCCAAGCGCGGTCCAGGTCGAGCAGCTAGGTCGCCAGCTCAGGCGGCAGGGCGTAGTCGGTCGCATCGCCCGCGAGCGGCTCCTGCTCGACATGCGCACCGTGCGCGACGACGAGGTGGAATGGATCGCCCAAGCATTGTTGCACGTTACCGCGCAGTAACAACTGCGCTGTTGCTAGCCGCTTGGCTGCTCAGCGGCTGCGGCGGCAAAGACCCCACCGCACCGCTTGCACCTGCGCCCGCCGAACCTACCGGCCGGGCCGGCACCGTCGCAGTCGCCAACCACACCGCCTACGATCTCGAAGTGGCGTATCTCAACGAGACCGATGCGGACGCGCCGCGGATTGTGCGCACCCACGTACCGGCCGGCCAGCGTACGGAGGTTTCGGGCGGAGTGCTGCCAGCCGGTCTAGAAGTGGAATTCGACCTAGTACTCGTGCCGCGCACGGCAGACGGGATTCGGGTGCGGCGCAAGATCCGGGTCTCGATTGACGGCGATTGGGTCTTAAATGTGCGCCTGGCGGATGAATCAGACCCCTTCAGCCTAGAGGTAGCCAGCGCGTCTCCGTAGGCTTTAAAGAGAGCGCAATATTTTCGCTTGCTTTATCGCGGGGTGGGTTTTACGTTTGACATCCCCACGATGAATTTCAGCACTTTCCCCTTGCATAGTTAATAGAGCACTTCCCGATAGTCTAGTAGTTGTGCCGCTCGTTTTGGCACAGCTATGAGGATCAAAAATCTATGGTGTTGGACATCCGCGACTTGCGCCAACAGGTTGCGCCAGTCGCCGAAACATCGCTAGACCAATTGCTCCACGCCGAACAGGCCCAACCACATGGGCTGGTGCTCAGCGCGGACGATTTGGAGCAACTCTTGACCATCGCCGAGGACTCGGGCGACAGCCGCCGGCTAGCGGCCATCGACATCTTGAGTCAGCACCGCTCCTGGCTGTCTTCGCTGCGCCTGCTGCGCCGGATCGTGCGGTTGGCGCACAAGGAACTCGATTCTCGGCCAGCCGCGGCCTTGGTGCAAGCACTGCGCCAGTGCGACGAAGTCGCCCAATTTCTAACCAGCAAAGAGCGTGCGGTCGCCCGCGAAGCAGCACGAGGCGTGCCGATCAGCCGCCAAACCCTCGCACCGATCACTGAGGCGCTAGCGGCGAATCTCCCAGCCGACATCGCGGCCGTATTGCTCGACAAAATTCGCCGCACGCATCCATCTATGGTGCCTTATGCCGTCGATTGTCTCCTCAAGTGCGATCCCAATGAGAGCCTCTTGCGCGCGTTCTTGGCGCGCTTGCCGCAGATACCGCTCTTCGCACTCTTTGTCGAAACCGGGCTGCCGCAAACTATGACTTCGACCACCCGCGTCTGGCAACGGGCAGCGCGGATAGCCGCTGAAATCCTCCAAGAGGCTCCATCGGCCAAGCTGCTGCGCCACCTGCTCAGCAAGTGCGGCGAGGACGCGGCTTTCGCCCGCAGCCACGCCCGCTTCCTGCACCAAATCACCCAACGCGCCGACACCTCGTCGGACGCCGATTTAATCGGCCACTTCGAGCGGCTCACCTCCGGTGCCTCAGAAGACAAGGTCGCTCGCCTAGCCCAGCTATTAGTCGGATTAAGTGGGAGACTCGACGGACAAGCAGGGCAGCAAGCGGCCGCCTTGCTAGAAAATTGGAAATCTCGCTCGGCTTCGCTCAAACTCAAGATCTATCACCTAGAGCAAGGCATCCGCTGAGCATTTGTTCCAATACGAGTCTCCCCAAGGGCCGTTCGTCGACGGGCGAACGGCCTTTTTATTTGTGCACGCGCCACAGCAGCACCAAGGCCAAGACGGCAAACAACAGGTTGGCTATCCACGCGCCCAGCCAAGGCGAGAGGATTTGATTCCAACCGAGGGCTTGGCCGGCCTTGACGCAACTGTAATAGACAAAGCAGATCAGGACCCCCAAGCCGAAGCTGTTGGCCAAGCCAGCGCGGCGGGCATTGGCACCGAGGATCGCGCCAAGGGCGATGATGATGAAACTAGTCAGGGGAAAGGATACTTTCAGATGCAAATCGACGCGCTGGCGCGTGGCGTCCTCCCCGTTGAGCGTGGCGCGGGCAATGTAGTCGGCCAACTCGGCGTAGCTCATTTCCTCGGGGTCCTTCTGCTGGCGGGCAAAGTCGCTGGGGAGCAACGACAAACTCGGCAAGGATAGGGTATCAAAAGAAGAAGTCGCCACAGCCTCGTCCGCGGCAAAGTGAAAGCGGCGGCCTTCGAAAAGCACCCACATGCCCTCCCGCCACTCCATGCGCCGGGCCACCGCACGCTCCAGCGGCGTGTAGCCGTGCAGTCGCTCCCAAGACACTTCGCTGGCGCGTTGCCGCTCCGCATCGTAGCTGCGGGCGTACACGAACTGGTTGTCCGCATCTTGGAGCAGGACTTGGCGGCGCGATCCATCGCTGCGGTGATAGGACTTAATCTCATCGTTGATTTGGTTGTAGCGATAAGTGGCGGACGGCACCACCCAATCGGTAAAGAAAAAGGCCGCGACCGCAACGACGAGGGCACACGCCAAAACCGGGGCCAACAGCCGATACAGGCTAATGCCAGTGGCCTTCATGGCGGCAATTTCATTCTGGCGCGCCAAGCTGGTCAAGGCAAAGAGCGCGCCCAGCAGCGCGGCGATGGGCAGGGTCAAGATGAGCCAGTACGGGAGCCGATAGACGTAGTAGAGCAAGATCTGCTCGGGACGAGCTTCAAAGTCGATAAACGTGTCGATGTTTTCGGTGAGATCGATAATCACCGCAATGATCAACAGGCTGACCACGGCAATTCCCAGACACAACAGAAAGCGGCGCGTCAGATAGAGGTCGAGGATGCGCATCTCAGGTCTCTTTCGCCCCCCGGCGACCAGCGCGGTCGTACGCGACCACCCGCAACAGCCCCCATCCGACGAGGGCAAAAACCCCATTGGGTGCCCACATCGCCAACGGCGGTGGAATATAGCCGCGGTCGGCTAACTCCTCGCCGCCGATGAGGAACATCCAGTAGATCCAAAAGAAAAACAGGCTGATGCCGACGGAGACGGCGGCACCGCGGCGGCGAATCAGCGCCCCCAATGGGGCACCGACCAGCGCGAAAACCAAGCAAGCGGCCGGGATGGATAGCTTCTTGTGAATCTCGACCAAGTACTCGTTGATCCGCCCCGCAC
The DNA here is from genome assembly GCA_009840005.1 of Gemmatimonadota bacterium. The sequence goes on along the minus strand of VXOR01000073.1, from coordinate 100,627 downwards.
GGCGGTCTATGTGCCGCCACTGTCGGCGCAGAGCCTCGGCCGCCTGTTCCCTTTCTCGCTCCAGCTCATTGACCGTAGAGTCGGCAAACTGGCTTTGGTGCAAGGCGCGCTCCTGCTCACGACGCTCCGGCACCAAGCGGTGCATGGCCGCGATGTCTGTTTGGTGCAATTCGAGGTAGCGCGCGGCAATCGAATCGAGGCGTCCGTAGGCGCGCTCCTGCTCGCGGCGGCGCTCCTGCACCAAGCGGTGCATGGCCGCGATGTCTAGCTCGCGGTCGCTGCGGTAGGACGAGGGGCGGTGTTCGTAGCGGCGGTGCTCGTCCTTAATGTGCAGCACTTGGCGGGCAAAAGTGCCGTAGAAAAAGCGCTCCTCTTGGCCCGCTTCGACGCGCTGGACATGGCCTCCCTCCAACTCCAAGCGGATGTAAGCTCCATCGCCTAACAGCGCGAGGCGGCCTCTGGGGGCGTGGACAATCACCGGCGGCCCGGGGCGCGAGGCGTCGTAAAGTGCGATGCCAGCCAGTTCGTTCGTCTCCGGTTCAATCTGGCGGATCAGTAGGTGATAATCGCCCAAATCGGGTATGAAGACTCCTTCCTTTTCCCGCAGCACCAAGGCCGCTTTCGTCCGTTGCAAGCTCGACGACAGGACCCGGGCTTGGTGGTTCCAGTCCGGGAGGATCTGGTCGTTAAAAAGCACCATCAACAGGGTGAGCAAAAACGCGGCTACCAGCACCGGCCGTAGGAGCAGCCAAAAGCTCACCCCGCAGGCTTTGGCCGCAATGATTTCCCCGTCGGCGGCGAGGCGGGCAAAGGCCATCAGCACGGCGATGAGCACGGCCATAGGCACGGCCAGCGCCACGATCCAAGCCAAGTTAAAGAGCAAAAGTTGAAGTGCCGCCAGCAGAGTCAGCCCCTTGCTCAGCACCTGATCCATCGTCTGCAATACGACGTCGATCAGCAGGATGAAGAGGATCAGCGCAAAGCCGAGCGCAAAGGGCCAACCGTGCTCTTTGAGCACATAGCGGGACAGGGTCGTCATGGGTCGAAAGGGTTACGGGGTTGTGGCGCGTAGCACTCAGGGCACCTCGTTGCAAGCGGCGCACACTCGGACCGGCCACGGACCTAGTGCCCTCAAATATAACGACTTAGGCCGCCGACTAAAAAAGCACTCCCCGCACCGTGCGGTAGGAATGGTTTTTGCAAGGGCTTCCTTGAAATAATTGCAGCCGCGTGCTATGTTTTCAGGTAGTTGCCCGCTTCGTCTGGGCAGCGTCCTCCTGTTTTTGGGTCTGGAGACCGCCTATCGCGTTTGGTTAATACAGAAGCCGCTCGGCGCATTGCTTTGGCTATGGCCGAATCACCAGTGAAGGCTTCTGAGTCGTTTCCGCTAAACCTCAATTGAAAGACTGCTCTTTAGTTGAGACTGCAGTTGAGACTGCCGAGCACATTCGGCTTGACGCCGCGAGCTCCCACCTTTTAGGGCTTGCGATCACGTCAAACAATAGACGGCGATAGGTGTGAATTTAGAGGTGTTTCTCCGCTTTTCCCGCCAAGCGTTTTCCTCGTGGCTGTGTGTTTGCTTGCTCGCGGTAGTGGTGCGTGCCGAGCCTAAGCTGCACTTCGAGCCGCTATACGGCCCGCTTTCCCAGCGCTTTGCCGTCCCTAGCCAAGTTGCCTTTGGGACTGGCCAGCCGCTCTTGCCCGCCCCCGACCGCGCCCTGATCTCGTACCAAGCCGCAGTGGACTCCTTGGGAATGGCCCACTACGGCCGCCGCATCAGCGGATTCACCGAGGGACCAACGGTCGCCGTGGCTCTAGACCACTATCTCCGCATGGAATACCAAGCGAGGCACCGACAGCTTTGGCACCAGCAAATCCGCCGCGACTTTCGCAGCACAGCTTCCGGGCAGCGCCAGCGCCGGGGCAGCCGCTTTGAGTGGACGGTGCCCTTTTCCACGCCCAAGCCCCTGCGGCGCTTTATCGGCGACGAAGGCCCCAGCCTCGCGCTCAATGGTTCGCGCACCATCATCGTTTCTGGCAAGAGCGAGTGGACCGACGGCGAGGTGCAGACCTCGTTTGGCCGCAGTTCCAAGTTTCCCTCGCTGGGCATCGAACAGGAATCTGATTTCACGGTGGAAGGCAAAGTCGGCGAGCTGATCAACATCCGCATCGATCAAGACACCCAAAACTTCGGCTCGGCCATTGGCTCCGGTTTGGGCGATCAACTATCCAACCAGATCAAGCTCGACTACGAAGGCGAGGAAGACTCCATATTCCAAGAGGTGCAGGCCGGCAACACCACTCTAGAACTGCCCAACACGCGCTTCGTCGGCTTCCGGCAAAAGAACAAGGGCCTCTTTGGCATCCGCGCTAAAGGGCACGTCGGGCCGCTGGCCTTTACGACCGTAGCCAGCCACGAAAAGAGCAAGTCCAACCGCCAGACCTTCAAGGGCGGAGCGGCCATCGACACGCTCCAGCTAAGAGACTACCAATACATCCGCAACACGTATTTCTTCTTACACGAGTTCTACCGCGCCCACCTTGCCGACTTCCGCAGTCTGTTGGAAGGAGTGCAGTTTGGCCCGGAAAACTTCGTCGATATCAGCCGCCTCGAAGTCTATATCAACGACTTCAATACGCGGAATGACGCCGAACTGTTCGCCAAGCCCGGCGTTGCGTGGGTCGATCCGTCCGATTCCCTCTCCACCATCGAGTGCTTTGACGCGGCGGGCAATCGCCTGCGCAACAGCGGCTGCTTTGAGGAAGGAACTTGGCACCGGCTCGACCCGGACGACGACTACTCGGTCGTGGCCGAGGCGGGTTATATCATCCTCAACAGGCCCGTATCCGCCCCCTATGCCATGGCCGTGCATTTCAAAACCAACGTGCCGGACTTCGACGGCACGCTCCAACAAGAGACAGCGCGGCTCACAGCCGGTGCCGAATCCGACTCCTTGTATCTGAAGCTGATCAAAGCCCGCAATCCCCGCCCGGGCTTTCCCACTTGGAACCTAGAGTGGAAAAACGTGTACCGCATTGCCTCTGGTTTTTCCACTGGTCGCCGCTTCGACCCCAAGACTTTGCAGGTCGATATCGCCAAGGAAGTGCCCGGCCAAGAGGACCAACTTTCGCAACAGGGTCGCTCCTATTTGCAGATTTTGGGTTTGGACGAGCGCGGCCAAGACCCCGGCAGCGCGCCCGACCGCGTCATCGACGCCGACTACATAGGTCTAGACGACATCCGTGGGCACTTGATTTTCCCCGACCAGCGCCCCTTTGATCCGCGCTCCGGCAAATACCTCGGCCTACTCGACGAGCCCGTCCCTGCTATCTACGACGAGCAGCAGCAGCGCGCCCAGATCGAGGCCAGCCGCTACAAAATCCTCGTCCGCGCCGCCTCCTCAGAGCAGCGCATCCGGCTGGGCGGCATCTTCGGCGGCGTCCGGCCCGAGACCGTGGAGGTCCAGCTAAACGGCCGACCCCTGACGCGAGACACCGACTACCGAGTCGATTACACAGGCAGCGTGACGTTTATTGGCTCGGTCGCTCAGGAAGTGGCCGACCCCGGCGCAGACTTGGAAATCTCCTTTGAGTCCGAGGACGTCTTCAACATCGGCAGTCAGCAAAAGACCCTGTTGGGCCTGCGCACCGAGTACGAGTTCTGGGGTGGCGACGGGCGCGTGGGCAGCACCATGATCTACAACAACGAGCGTTCGAGCGACCGGCGGGTGCGGGTGGGCAATGAACCGACGCGCACGGTGATCTGGAACCTCGACCTGCGCGCCCGGCGCGAAGTGCCAATCCTCACCCGCGTCGTCGATATGCTGCCGCTGGTCAAGACGGCCGTTCCCTCGGAAGTCACCCTCGACGCCGAAATCGCGCAAAGCCGCCCCAATCTCAACACCAAGGGGCGCGGCTATATCGACGATTTTGAAGACAGCGAGCGGCCCATTTCCCTAATCGTCAACCGCACGCGCTGGGCACCGGCTAGCGCACCGGTTGGTGCACGCTTCGGCGCGGAAAATCGCACGCATTTCATCTGGTACAATCCCTACAACGGGGTGCTGCGCACCGACATCTGGCCCAACCAAGAAGAGCAAATCGAAGCCCAAAACCGGCGCACCGACATCCTAGCGCTAGAGCTGCTGCCGCGCCTCGAAGCCACCGAGTCTTGGGGAGGAGTCTCCCTCGCCTTTTCGACTGTCAACGACTTGTCCGAGTCCAAGTTCCTAGAGATCTGGGTCCGGGGCCAAGAGGGCACCTTGCACCTGAACTTGGGCGACCAAATCAACGAGGACTACATCGCCAATGGCCGCCTCGACACCGAAGATGAACCCTTCCCCGGGCAAGCCGCAGGGGACGGGTTGGTGTCGCGGGAGGAAGACGTGGGCATCGACGGCCGCAACGACGAAGCCGAATTGAACTTCTACTTGCGGCTGCAAGACGCTGCGTTCGACACCACCCGCTCCCTAGCCGAGCGGAAGCAGGCCTTCACCGCGCTTTACCCGGACCCCGATCCCCTGCGTCCCAACCGCTCGCCCGACGACCCCGAGGGCGACAACTGGAAATACGACGCTCAGCGCAACAAGAACAATTACAGCCACATCAACGGAACCGAGAACAACAAAAAAGACGTTGAAAGCGGCGACCGCCCGGACACGGAAGACCTCAATGGCAACGGCGTACTCGACCGACGCAACAACTACTACCACTACGAGATCGACTTATCCTCGATCCACTACGAGGTCGCCGGCACCGAAAACAAGGGCTGGCGCCAGCTCCGCGTGCCCCTGTTCGGCCCCCACGTCGAGCGCGTGGGCTTGCCCGACTCCACCCGCATCGAATACGTGCGCCTGATGCTTTCAAGCGAGCCGCGGTCGGACGCGGCAGACACCGTGCGGGCCGAGATCGCGCTGGTGGAAATCGTGGGCAACAAGTGGCAGGAAGACGAAGTAGTGCGGCTCGATGATCGCTTCCCGCTCGGCGACCGCGAGGCCCTCGACGTCACGGTCATCGGCACCGACAAGAGCCAGAGCTACCGACCGCCACCCGGCGTGAAGATCCGCCGCAACGTGCAGTCGCGCACCCGCGAACGCGAGCAGTCCCTCGTGCTGGCCTACGAAAACCTAGAGCCTGGACACCAGATGTCGGCGACTCGCATCCTGACCCGCTCGGCCAACTACACCAGCTACGAGCGGCTGCGCATGTACGTCTATGGCGATTCGAGCGGAACCATTGAATACGCCCACGGCGATTCGAGCGACTTGGTGCTCTTCGTGCGCTTTGGCGTGGATTCGACCAACTACTACGAGACCATCAGCCCCATTTTCCCGGGTTGGAGCGGGGGGCGCAAGGGCTGGAAGGGCAATCAAGTAGATGTGGACCTGCCGGTCATCTCCCAACTCAAGGCCCTGCTGCAATCTGGGCGGGCCGATACCACCACAGGCGAGTTCTACTACACCTACCGAGTAATCGACCCGCACGGGGCACCGCTAGACGGCAAGAGCTTGATCGCTCAGCGCGAGTTGGAGGCGCTGCACATGGCTGGCTACGATCCCCAAGTCGAGCGCTTTTCCCTAGACCAAGTCTTTGCGCGGTCGGGCCTGCGCAGCGGCGAGCAAGCCATTTACCGGGTGCGCGGCAACCCGTCCATGCAGTCGATCAAACAACTGAGCATTGGCCTGCGCAATCGCGCTGCAAACCGCGCGTACAGCGGCCGCATCTTCCTCGACGAACTGCGCCTCGACGAGGCGCGCAACGATCCCGGGCTGGCCGCGTACGCCCAGCTCAACACCAAGCTAGCCGACTTTGCCAACCTCGGCGGCAACGTGCTCTGGCGGCAGGAAAACTTCCGCAGCTTTACCGGCCAAGGCGGCAACAGCACCGACCGCGAAGCCGCGCTGTCGGTCTCCACCAACGCGCAAAAACTCCTGCCGAGTAGCTGGGGATTTTTGATCCCGCTCAAGGTAAATCTCAGTCGCTCGACCAGCTTGCCGCGCTTCGGCCCCGGCTCGGACGTGGAGCTGACCGCCGAAGAGAAGCTAGAGCAACAAGCCGTTCGCTCCAAGGAATTCTACGACGTGTCCATCAGCCGGCGGCAGGGCAAAAACTTCTTCTTGCGCTGGACCCTCGACCAGATGAACCTGCGGCTGTCGCATTCGCGCGAACACAGCTCGGATCCGGTGCGCCCAATCAACGAGCGCGAAGCCCAGACCATGAACTTCAACTACAGCATGCCCCTGCCCAAACCAGAACTGCGGATCATGCGCTGGTTGCCGGAGTTCATGCCCACGGGCTGGACGCGGATGGAGTTTCGCCCGCTGCCGACGAGCCTGACCTACGCGGTCAACGGCAGCCGACGCACCTCGCGGCTTTTGCGCCGCGGCGACGACGAACCAACCGCACAGAAGGACTTTACGCTCGTCGAAACCTATGCCTCTAAGCTCAATCCGCTCTCCGGTCTATCGGCCAACTACAACCTCAAAATCGACCGAGACTTGCGCAAAAAGTTCGTTCCCGACAAGCGCAGCTTTGGACGCGAGGTCGGGCGCCGACAAACAGCCGACTTGGGCTTTTCGCTGCGCTTGGTCTCGTGGCTGGACCAAAACTACACCTTCAAGGCCAATTACGAAGAGCAAAATGACCCAGCGCAGCGGCGCGGAGTGGCCCCGATCGATTCAATCAGCGGCCTGCCGTTCAATACCCTCGAAATCCGCAACCAGAATGACCTCTCCGCACGCCTCAATTTCAAAATCCCAACCCTGCTCAAGAACCTGGGCCAATCCCCGGGACAAAGCCGCAAGGCGCAACAGCGCGACGACCGAGACCGCAATCGCAATCGAAACCGAAACATAGACGAGGACGCACCAACCTCGAAGGAAGACCAAGTCGGAGAGAAGCAAAACCAAGCCGAACAAGAGCAAAACCAAGCCGAGCAAAAGAAAAACCAAACTGAGAAAGAGCCAACCAAAGCCGAGCCGCCGCGAGGTCCCAATATCCTCCGCCGCCTCGCCGGATGGACTGGCCGCCTCGTCGAGCCGGTCAACGCGAGTTGGCGGCGCAACACCAACTCGCGCCGCTTCAATTTGCTACAGCGGCCTTCGCTTTCCTATCAACTCGGCCTCGAAGACACCCTGCGAGTGCGGCAAGTGACCCAAGGGCTGACCCATCAAGACAATTGGTCGCACACATCCTCATTTGAGGCTGGCTCGGGGATGCGGTTGCCCTTTGGCATTAGCGTCAAGATCAACTCCAGGGAGCAGACCACTGAGCGCAGCGGCGCTTCGCAGCAACGGCTGCGCTTGCGCAACGAGCGGACCTACCCGCGCGTGAGTCTTAGCTGGGGACGAGCCGACCGGATTCCGTTGATAAAGCGAGTGATCAACAGCGCACAGGTAAACGCGAGTTTCGAGACCTCGGAGGGCAGCGAGGGCGAGGGCAGTCTCGCGCCCGGCCACCTGCTCTCTGAGGAGACCAAGACCGAGTTTAGGGCGTCGTGGAATGGCCGTTGGCGCTGGGGACCGACCACGACCATCGAGCGCGTACTCTCCACCTCGGAGAGCCGCGATTTTGAACCAACTGCCGGAGAGGACAGCGGCGAGCAGCCCTTGCGCGGCACCCGCGACCGAGAGCAGGTGACCACCACCTTCAAGATCACCCATAACCTCAAGCCGCGGCGACTGCCCCTAATAGGCCGGCTCAAAAGCGACGTCACCCTCAACTTAGAACAGAAGTTTGAAGGAGAAACGCGCTCCATCGCCACCGGCGACGAAGAGCGCGTCCCCAATGGCAAAGAAAACCGCTGGCGCACTCAGTTGTCCATGACCTACAATTTCAGCACGAATTTCCGCGGCGAGGGGCGGATTCGCATCGAAAACAACAAAGACCACCTCAGAGACAAGACGCGAAAAATCCGCGAAGTGCGGCTTTCGGGCACGTTCTTCCTCCGCTAAAGCATGTTGCCCGACGCGGCTGTGGGAGGTATTATTTGTTCAATCAACGCGAGCAACGCGCGCTCATCGGCCTGACAGCGGCCTTGCTCATTGGGATGCTCGTCGCCATCGGCGATTGGTATCGCCCCTCGCAGTCAGAGGAATTTAGCGTCGTGCCGCGCGCAGTCGCTCCGCCGCCACCGCGTCAAGTGGTAGTAGCCGAGCAGGGGCCGCTGTCGCTCAATTCGGCTACAGTAGAAGAATTAGTCGCACTGCCGGCAATCGGCCCTAAGATCGCCGCGCGGATCGTCGCCTTCCGCCGCGAGCGCGGTCCTTTTGCCCGGCTGGAGCAACTAACCGAAGTCAATGGCATCGGCGCGAAGACGCTAGCAAAGCTCCGTCCTTTGCTCACAGTGGAGTAGAGGCCACTTTGTAGAAGAAGGGGTTGGGATTGTTTGGACTTGGCAGGACAAAGGCCACCGGGATTCACATCAGCGGCCAGACCATGCGCATCGCCGCCCTAGACGCTGACCGCGCTGGCATCCGGCCGCTAGTCTTGACAGCCGAAGAGCTGGAGCGCCCTTTCGATCCGGTGTCCCTAGGCGACGAGCAGCAGCGACAAGAGCTAGCCACCAAGTTAGCCGCGCTCTCGGCGACTTATAACTTCGACTATAGCACGGCCTGTTTCGCGCTAGACCGACGCTTGGGTCTCATTCAGCGCCGGCCCCTCGTAGCGAGGATTGAGCGCGAAAACCGCCAACAACTCCTGTGGGAAGTCGAGCAGCTCTTGACCGAAGACGCGAAGGCGTTTAGCTGCGATTTCGTGCTGACCTCGCAATGGGGCTTTGTGGTGGCGGCGCGCCGCCATGCGCTCGATGGCTACCGCGCCCTAGGTAAGGCCGCAGGGGTCGGTCGGCTCGATGTGGATCTAGTGCCTTTTGCCCTGTACAACGCCAGCGAATGCGCCAATCTGCTCGCCAAAGATACATTCTCGCTGCTGCTCTACGCGGATGCGAGCGAGGCTTGGCTCCTGCTACTAGAAGAAGGCGAACTGTGTGCACTGACTAGTTGCTGCTGGGAGCAAGATGATGACGCGCCCGCAGCCTTAGAAGGCGCAGCGCACAAGCTGCTAAGCGCGGGCGGCAACGGCCTCCAACGCCTGTGGGGAGCCGGCTTTGTGTACTGGAGCGAGGGCTTAGCCGCGCATTTGGGGGTGCCGCATTCAATCCTCGACCCACTCGCCGCAGTCAAACCCAAGCTGCTCGGCAGCACCCCGCCCGCGCAGCGATCCGAGTATGCCATTGCCGTCGGGCTGGCTCAGCGGGGGTTGGTGCGATGATCCGCGTTGAGCTTCTCGGTCGCCAAGGGCGGTCGCCTTGGTCCAAAGCCTTGCTTTCGGTACTAGTCGTCTGTGGCGGACTATACGGCCTTCACCACTTCTTCCCCGCGCTGACGGGGCCGATTTTTAGCGCGAGTTCCGCCCTCATTGCCGCAGTGCAGCAAGAAATCGCACCACAGCGGGAGGCCATTTCAAGCTCCGAAATCCAGCCAGAGAGCCCGCCCGAACCCACGGCACAGCAAGAAACTACACTAAGCTCGGCACAAGAGGTCGTCTCCAAGCCCATAGCGCAGCCAGAGAACCCGCCCGAACCCACGGCACAGCAAGAGGCCACTTCCAGTCCTGTAGTGCAACAAGAAACCACGACCAAGCCTGTGGTCCAACCAGAAGCCACCTCCGCCCCAACGCTGTCCCAAGACCCCTCATCCCAGCGCAGCACAGCCTGCCACCAAGTCATGCGGATCAACGAAAAGATTCCTGTCGGGATTCGCATGTCTTCGCTGAACTGCACTTCGCGTGGAGAGTACTGGCTGGAGGGAACCAGCCCCTCGTACAAAGCGCTGCGCGAGTTTCGGCTTCGCTTGCAGGCGTTGCCATCGCGGATTTCGTTTTCGACTTGGCGGGAAGAGCGCACGCTGCGCTTTTTATTTCAAGGCCGCTTTGCCGAGCGGGATACTCCTCCACTGGCTGTCCTCTCGCCCGACCAAGCGGAGCAATTCTTCGGCAAGGTAGCCCGCTGGGCCGACGCCAGTGGCTTAGACAGCCTCTCGATCGAAGAGCCCACCCATAGGGCCTTGTCGTCGGTGAGCACGCACCAGCGGCAAAAACTGCGGAGCATTGGCTCCCCGCAGCAGATCGACGCCTTCTTGCAGCAGTTGCAACAGGCCGAGGCCGTCGCCACTCTCGGCGAGGTTTTGCTCTTGCCCGTCACAAGCGACGAGCGCGGCTGGGTGCAAGCGCGGCTCTACGCGGCCGTGGACATCTTAGTAGAAGTCTCCGAATGAACAACGCAGACGCGGCCATCTATCCCGGCAGCTTCGACCCCATCACCTTTGGCCACCTGAACATCCTAGAGCGGGCCTTGGGCATCTTCTCCCAAGTCACCCTGCTGGTGGCGATCAATCCCAACAAAAGGCCGCTCTTTTCGCTGGCCGAGAGCCGGGCGATGATCTCCGAGGCCATTAGCGACTGGCCCCAAGCCAAGGTCGATTTCCACGACGGCCTGACCGTTGACTATGCGCGGCAGCACAACATCCGCACGGCCGTGCGGGGCCTGCGGGCGGTGACCGACTTCGAGCACGAGTTTGCCATGGCCTTGACCAACCGCTCGCTGTGGCCAGAGTTCGACACAGTCTTTCTAATGACCAAGGCCGAGTACATGTATCTCAGTTCGTCGGTTGTGCGCCAAGTGGCGCAAATGGGCGGGCAGTTGGACCAGTTCGTGCCGCCTTGTATCGAGCGCCGCCTGCGGGAGAAATTCCACAATGCCTGAGTCCCAACGCGAAGTGCAGGCGCTACTCGCACTGAACCAAGCCGAGCGGCCCAAGCGCGTGCGGCGCTTGCTCGCCCACTTTGGCTCGGCGCAAGAAGCCCTTGCCGCTACAAATTGGACTGCGGCCGTGGGGGCCAACGCGCCCGAGCAACGTCCCACGCCGGCCGACTTCGCTTGGGCTGCCGAGCAATGGCAACGGCTCTGCGCGGCCGGTGGACGCTGTCTAGCCCCAGCAGACGCGGACTATCCCCAACTGCTGGGCCAAATCGCCGCGCCACCCCCCGTGCTGTTTGCGCTGGGGCCGGACGACTTGGTCCCGCCCACCATAGCCATCGTCGGCTCGCGCAAAGCATCGGATAGCGGCAAGCTAATCGCCGCCGAGTTGGCCCGCGAGCTGGTGGCGCAAGGCATCTGCATCGTCAGCGGCATGGCTTTCGGCATCGACGCAGCCGCCCACCAAGCCGCGCTCGCAGCCGGCGGGCGCACCATCGCCGTGTTGGGCTGCGGGGCCGACGTGCCCTATCCCCGCACCCACACCCCACTCTACCGCCAAATTCGCGAGCGCGGAGCCATTGTCTCCGAGTTTGCTTGGGGGGCGCAGCCAGAGCGGGGGGCCTTCCCGCGCCGCAATCGCATCATCAGCGGGCTGAGCTTGGGGGTGGTCATCGTCGAGGCCCCGCAAAAGAGCGGCGCACTGATTACAGTCCAACACGCCCTAGAGCAAAACCGCGAGGTATTTGCCGTCCCCGGAGACGTGCGTTCGGGCCGCAACGCAGGCTGCCATCGGCTCATCAAGGACGGAGCGAAGTTGGTGGAGAACGTGGAAGATGTGCTAGAGGAATTGACCATGTGGGCAGTACCCCGCCCGCAAAGCGCACCCGTACCCACGCCTACTCTCCCCCCGGAGGACGAGAGCGTCTATGCCCTACTCTCGCGCCAACCCCGGCACATCGACGAACTCGCCCAACACAGCGCCCTGCCGCCCGCGACCCTACTCGACGTGCTGCTGAGGTTGGAACTCGACGGCCTAGTCGATCAGCTCGCAGGCAAGCGATTTTTGCGGCGCGCCGGGTAATCCAGCGATCAGTGGTTAGTGATCTGTGGTCCGTCCCAACCCCCGGCCTTGGGGCGTGATGCAGGGACTGGCCACTGGTCACAGATCACTGGCCACTATCATCCGAGTTCTCTATTTGCAACGGTTCATCGCGTTGGGATTTGTCTTGAAAAAAAGGCCGCGCCAAACGCCACAGCACGTACGCTGCGGCGAGCGCGGCAACGGCGACGGCCACCGGCGTTTGCCAGTCCACGTCAAAAGCCCAAGGCCGTGCCGACTTGATAGGTCGCCAGCGCACCGAGATATGCGAAGGCCGTCATATAGCCAAAGCTGAACAGAGACCAGCCATAGGAGCCGGTCTCTTTTTTGATGACGACTAGGGTCGATAGACACTGAGCGCAGAGGGCGAAAAATACCATGATCGACAGCGCCACCGGCAGCGTGTAGATCGGGCGGCCATCCGGCCACGTAGCAGCGGCCAAGGTCGTGCGCAGCGTCTCAGACCCTTCGTCTTCGCCCGCGCCGAGGCTGTAGATGGTGCCCAAGGCCGAGATGATGACTTCGCGAGCCGGGAAAGAGGCGATGACCGCCATCCCAATGCGCCAATCCCAGCCCAAAGGGCGCACGGCCGGCGCGACCCAGTGCCCGGCTTGGCCCAGATAGCTGTTTTCTACCAACTCAGCCGCTTGGCGCTTTTCCAAGGCGTCGAGGGCTGCGGGCGCAACCGCTTGGCGCTCAACTTGGTGGCGCTCGACCACGTCTCCCGAGCGCGGGAAGTACGCCAGCGCCCACATCGCAATCGTAGTAGCCAAGATGAGACTGCCAGCGCGGACGACAAAGGCCCGGCTGCTGTGGTACACGCGCAGCAACACTGTGCGCGGATCGGGCGTCTTGTAGGAAGGTAACTCCAGCAAAAAGGGCGGAGGATCGCCTTTGAGCAAGGTCCGCTTGAGCAACCAAGCCACTGGGATGGCGACAAGTGCGCCGAGGCAATAGAACGCCAATAGAGTCAGCGCCTGCAAGCCAATGACCCCACCCAACAGCGGGCTGTCCGGGACAAAGGCCCCGATGAAGAGCACGTACACCGGCAGGCGCGCCGAACAACTCATCAGCGGCGCGACCAAGATGGTGGCAAAGCGGTCGCGCCGGTCTTCAATGGTGCGGGTGGCCATGATGCCCGGAACGGCGCAGGCAAAGCTGGACAGCAGGGGCATGAAGGCCGTGCCAGACAGCCCCACGCGGGTGAGCAGCCGATCCATCAACAGCGCGGCGCGGGCCATGTAACCGCTGTCTTCGAGCAGGGCGATAAAAAAGAACAAAATGGCGATCTGTGGCAGGAAGATGAGCACGCCGCCGACGCCGGCAATGAGGCCATCGACGACGAGGCTTTGCAGGGCCCCGGGGGGGATGAACGCCGCGGCGCGGTCGCCGCAGGCGGCAAAGAGCGCGTCAATGCCATCCATCAGCGGCCCCGACCACGTGTAAATGGCTTCAAATACCAAGACGTTGACCAGCACAAAAATCGCCACGCCGAAGAGACGGTGCGCGAGAATGCGGTCGGCCCGATCCGATCGTCGGCCCTCTAGGCGACTGGGCTGGTCAATCGCCTGCGCGAGCAGACCATCGATCCAAGCATAGCGGGCGTTACTTTCTAGCTCAGACAGAGCATCCGCACCGGCCATGCGTAGGTCGTGCAAGCGGTCCGCGACTCCATCACTAGCCGACGACTCGGCTGAGCTTGCCGAAGCCGCCAACAAGCGGCGCTCGGCATAGCCGTCTTCATCGACTAGAGCGCGTAGGGCCTCTGCCGAAGAGAGCGGCCCGGGGACTGCGGCTTGCAACTCGGCAGTGGCGCGCTGGAGTTGGTCGGGCAAGGCCACCTGCTGTGGCCGCGTAGGTGCCGGATCCACGCTCAAATCCGCCAAAGTGCGCCGCAACTCGTCCAATCCCTGCCGCCGGTGGGCGCAGATGGGTACCACTGGCGCACCAAGCGCCTCAGACAAAGCACGGGCGTCGATGCGAATGCCCCGCCGGATGGCTATGTCCCCCATATTGAGGGCCACGACCAGGGGCAACCCTATTTCCGCAAGCTGAGAAACCAAGTAAAAATTGCGCCGCAGATTGCTGGCATCGACGACCGCCAAGATACCATCTATGGGCGGCGCGTCTTGCTGTTGGCCCAAGAGCACGTCAATGGCCAGCATCTCGTCGGGGGAGTGCGCAGCGAGGCTATAGGCACCGGGCAGGTCAATTAACTCGAGCGCGTCGCCCCCATCCAGCGTCAGGGTCCCCACTTTGTATTCCACCGTGACGCCTGGGTAGTTGCCGGCGTGCTGCGCAAGGCCGGTCAGCGCGTTAAAAAGCGTGGTTTTGCCCGTGTTGGGATTGCCAATAAGTGCGAGGGTCCGCACGGAGCGTCTGCTGAGCAGGAAAAACTAGGCTTCGACCTGAGCTCAGCCGAAGGGGACGAGGCGGATGGCGGCAGCATCCCGGCGCCGCAGCGCAAGGCGGGTCTGTCCTATTTGGACGATGATCGCGGTGCCGGAGCGCAAAACGCGCAAGTGCTCGCCGGGCAAAAAGCCCAATTCGCGCAGGCGGGCGGCCAAGCGCGCCGGGGCCAAAATTTCGGCGACGACAGCTTCGGCGTGCCGAGGCAGTTGCGACAAGTCGAGCGGGGAGTCTGAGGGGCAGGGGGTTTTGCTAAGTTCCACGATATAGCTCCGGCTAGATAAGGCGACAATCAGATTGGCTGCGGGAATAAGTGTTTAAGATACCAATAAGCTGTTCTATATACCAAACTTCTGTAGAATATAGTCAACCGAGGAGCAATACGTCAATGCGTTTTTTATGTGATTTTAAAAAAATATCAACCGGCTAGTAACGGATTCGACAAGCGATAATACCTTATCCATTTTAAGTTCCGATCTACAAAATGCGATTTTGCCAAAAGAAAGCAGGGTGAGCTATGACAAAGTGGATTATAGGGGTGCTGTTGCTCGGCGCGGCTCACGTAGGCGCGGTGGATTTTTACGCGCACTGGGCCGACGGGAAGGCCGAGATCTCTAGCTATGAGGTGATTCAACCGCGCTACGGCGAGCTGCGGCAGGGGTATGGAGTGATGATTTTCGTGACCGAGAGCCTGCACCGGCAGACCTTTATCAAGGCCGATCCGCCGACGCCGGAGGCCGACCAATTCTACGCGCTCAAGCTCAACCACATCCTCAACTTTACGACCGGGATCTACGACTATTCGGTAATGACCTCGGTTTTCAGCCAAGTGGCGGGCGAGCGGCATCCTTTTGCGCTGCGGCGCATTTCGTTCAGCGCCCAAGAGTGGTGCGGGCAGGTCTTTGACGAGGCCCTGTTCCGCAACGGGCAGATCGACGGACATATCAGCAGCTATTTTGCCAGTGAGGGCCGGGGGGCCTATCAGCTAAAGCAGCCGGAGCACTTTGCGAGCGAGGATCATCTGCTGATCCGCATCCGAGAGCTGCAAGGACCATTTATGGAGCTAGGCGAGGCGCGGGAGATGGAGGTACTACCGAGCTTTTGGCAGCTTCGGCAGGCGCATCAGCCCCATGCGACCGTGGCCGGGCGGATCCACAAGGCCGCCGAGGAGCAGATTGAGACGGAAACCGGCGCGCTGGCCAGCGTCCGGTGGGAGTTGCATATCGGCCAGCGGCAGCGGACACTGTGGACGGAAAAAGCCTATCCGCATCGGATTCTGCGCTGGGAGGACAGCGATGGCGGGCGCGGCGAATTGATGCGGACGATAAGAGTGCCCTACTGGCAGTTGCAGGCTAACACAGATGAGGTGTATCGGCGGGAGTTGGGCATTCCCTGAGAAGTAGCTAGCGACCGTCTCGTCACTGACGATTTCCTTCTATCACCTCCAACAGAGTTTCTCGATTGGCACGTGCGGTTTCTAGGTTCGGATTGAGGAAAAGTGCTTGGTCGAAGCTTTGCAGCGCCTTGTTGCTTCTGCCCAAGTAGAAGAGGACGATGCCCATATTGCCATGAGCCACTGCGTCGCTCGGATCAATGTCGATGAGGCGCTGAAAAAGTTCCAGCGCCTCGTCGTAGCGCTGCTGCTCCGACCTCAGATGGGCTAGCCTACGAATAGCCTTCGCATAATGTGGGTCTATCTCCAAGGCGCGCATGTAGTATTCTGTCGCCACCTCGGGTTGTCCGTTTTCCTGTGCTATCTGTCCCATAATAAACTGCAACTCGATCGCCTGCGGCGAGGCCGGGGCCAGCGCCACCGCCTGCGCCGTAAGGTCAATCGCTTCTTCGTAGCGTCCCTGTGGCGTGAGTACTTCGATCAATTTCCGGCAAGCGTCCACATCCTGCGGATTGAGTGCGAGGGCGCGGCGCAAGTGGGTTTC
>VXOR01000073.1:0-84416 GCA_009840005.1 Gemmatimonadota bacterium | reverse complement strand
GCGAGGGCGCGGCGCAAGTGGGTTTCGGCTTCCTCGGAACGTCCCAGCACATTGAGAATCGCGCCAAGGTTAAAATGAGCCTTGGCGTATTCCGGGCGTTGCTCTACGGCGACGCGGGTTGCGTCGAGGGCTTCCTCATACCGGCCCTGCTTGTACAGAGCGTCGCCTAAGTTGAGGTAGGCATCCCGTGCCTGCGGATTGAGCGCGATGATGTGGCGATTGAGAGTTTCGTCGTCCCGATAGACGCTTGCCTGCCGCCAGGTCAGCAGCCCCAGCACAACGATAACCACCGCTGCAACGACCCGCGCACCCTTCTGCCACCAGTCGGACAGGCGACCAACGCCATACGCGACCGCACCGATGACGACGGCCATAATCCCGAGGCCAGCGAGGTATTGAAAGCGGTCGGCGACAAACGCAAACTGCATATAGCCGTAATCGACAAAGCCCAAAACCGGCGACAGCGTGACCACAAAAAACAACACCCCAGCCAGCGGCCCACGCCCAACCTGATGCCGAAAACACCAGAGAGCTACCGCCAGCGCGATAGCTGCGGCCAGATATCCCCAAGCCAGCGGATCCGCGACGCGAATGTCCCAAAGCGGATAGACGAGGGTTAGGTTGGTCGGCCATAGTAGCTTGCCCACGTAAAACCACAGGGCACGAGCAGCGATGAGCGTCCGTTCGGTTAATGAATAGCCGAGAGCCAACGCTTCTCTAGACTGATAAAACGACAAGTCGCCGACCGTGATGACCAGCCCTATTACACCAAACGGCACGAGACGCAACAGATCGGCCGAAGTCACCCGGCCTTGTTGCCACCAATGCCAGAGCAAAAGCGCCACCGGCAGCGTAACCACGATGGACTTGCTCAAAAGACCCGCCGCATACAACACCAGCGAACACCCATACCACCCTCGACGCGACTGCTCCACAAAACGCATCCAGGCTAACACCGCCGCAAGGTAGAACAAACCCGAAAGCAAATCCTTGCGCTCGATGACCCAAGCGACCGACTCCACGTGCAGAGGATGCACCGCAAACACCGCAGCCACCACCCACCCCCCGGGCACCGACAACCGACGCATCAGATGCCACAAAAGCAGCGTATTCGCTAGGTGCAGCAGCACGTTGACGATGTGATAGCCTGCCGGGTCAAACCCCCACAGCTTGTGCTCCACCCAGAAGGTCGTATAGACCAGCGGCCAGTAATGTCCCTCTCCTTCAATGGCGCTGGGGGAAAACCAGATTTGCCACAGACCCGATATGCCCCGCACTGGCTTGGCGTCGGTGAGTATGCTATCGTCCCAGACGAAGCCGCCCCACAGCATCGCCGGCAGGTAACAGACGACCACCAACAGGCCGAGTGCGAGAGCCGCTAGCGCGTCCTGCCGCAAGTAAAATGTCGCCGCTGTTAGGGACGATGCGGTATAAACCGTCTTCTGGGCTTTTGCGTCGTCACGGGCCGCCTGTCTGCGCTCCTGCCGCGTGGGCTTTGATACAGTTGATCGTTGGCTCGGCGTCTTCCCCGTCGGTCTTCTTTTGGCCATGTACCTACTTCTCTTGACGCCGGAGGATGAACACGCGGTTATCGCCGGGATCCAGCGGGGAAAAGGCGTGCATATTCAGCTCGGGCCGCTGGGTCGGATAAGGATAGACTTCGAGCTTGGCGACAACCTCTTACATTCCAGTGAATGGTTTCACTGTAAATTGTTTGGCCGTCCCCAATTGCAACTGCCTAAAAAAAATAATCCTGTCGGGCGTGTTCTGTTCAATGTAGAGCGGTGCATCTAGCGCGGCAATTTTGTCTTTGGGCAGTGGCGTAGTTTCGTCCAAGACACAGCAGAACCTAACATGGTCGCCGACGTAAAAAATCAGCGCCTCGCGGTAGGCAAAGTCCGGCACATGCACCAAGTCATCCTTTTCGGCTTTCTGCAACAAGTAGCTGGAGACTGCCGAGATGGAGTCGCGGTACGGGCGATGGACTTCGCGGATGAACTCGAACAGGTGCAGCCCGAGGGTTTTTTGGCCGCTAAGGTGCATCACCATGTTGAACGGATAGGCCCCGCCGCTGGTACACAGCAGCACGACGAGTGCTATTGTGCCAGCAATAACGTGCCGCCGCCATGCCCACTCCACAAATAGCCCTTTCATCGTCAACAGCAATGGCAATGCCCCCACGTAGTAGCGCAGGTCGGCAACCGAGTGCAGCCATATAGGCTGCACCGATAGCATCGCCGCAAACAGCGCAAATAGCGCACCCATTAGGATGATTTTTCCTGCGGCTGTTAGTGGGAAGTCGTCGCCGAGAATCTTTTGGGCAATGGATGCGCCGTCGTTGACTCGCTGGCCCCGTCGCCTCGCTTGTTGCGGCGCTGCGACCACCTGCTTCCGACGGGTCTGCCAAGCGATTAACGCCATACCCACGAACCACAAAAATACCGGCCATGAAATCCAGTCGGCGGTGAACAGCTCCCGGGTGTATATCCAAATTCTCTCTATGAATATGACTAGCTCTGACTTGTCGCCTTGGTACGGCGTGGGATTTTGCCCGGCAAATCCCATGAAGCCACTGCGCTCGTCGCCGATGACGCCCAGCCAGTAGAGGTAGCTTGAGCCCACCGCCGCGACAGCCGCACCGCAAATGGCGAACAGCGCCCACTCCCACCGCATGGTTGCGCGAGCGCGAAAGAGCAGGTGATACGCCGCCAGCGAGAGCATTGTTGCTGCGCCGCCGGCGTAGTGATTGAAAAACGACAGCGCGGCCACCAACGCGATGACCGGCAGGTACGCCGAGTTTCTGCTCTGCCAGTAGCGTTCGTACAGGTAGAAGAGAAGTAGCAGCGCGAGAACCATAACCGAGAAATACCGGCTCTGGCGGAAATACAGCAGCAGTTGTGCCGACCCGGCAGCGAACGCAAAGATGAAGAACCTCAGTCGCGGGTGCTTCGGCAGGTGTTGGCGCAGCAACAGGTAGAAGACGCCGAGCGCGACGATGCCGAGGATGGCGTGGACGATGCGGGCACCCATCTCGTTGACGCCGAAGATGGCAAAACCCACCGCGTTCAGTATGTACATCAATGGCGGCAGCACGTCTCGCAACTCTTCGTTGAGCGTACGCCCATTGATGCCGCCGACCAGATTGCGCCCATCCCAACCGACGATGTCGCCCTGTTGCAGCAGGGTCTTGCCGAAAAAGGCGGCGGGTGCCTCGTCGTGCCACAACGCAGCGTAGTCCAAATTCACCAGACACAAATAGGCGGCGATCAACAGCACACCCATGGACGCCGCAGTGTATGGCGCGGTCTGCAAAGGGGCCGATAGTGATGAGCGCAGGGCGGAAAGGTCAGGCATGATACACTCTTGTACGTACTAGAAGCGTTGCTTTATTACGGATCGGCAAAGCGGATACCCGAATTGGTCGGAGGCGTGGGCGCGTCGGGGTAGAGCTTGTGCATTAATGCGGTGAGGGTACCGTCAGAGATCGTCGGAGCGTACTCCTGCCATGGGCGGATAGCCGGCTCGTCGGCATCTCGGCGCAGGACTCGAATGCTGCCGAATGTTTTTTCCACCGAGTAGCCTGGAATAGAAGTGGCCGGAGCCGCCGACACAATGTGGCTGACCGAGGCTGAAATCTCATCCACTTCTATCTTTTTTGGATCCGCGAATATAAGGTGCCCTGTGTTGGCGTCGTAGAACGGTATAGCGCGATGCAGATAGTAATAACCGGGAAGGTTGTAATAGGGACGGTCCACCTGCCACACGGCGAAAACTCCAGACGCATTGGCAAGATAGCGGTACGCAGCAAAAACGGGGTCCTGATTGCGTAGGAAGCCGACCATGCCGGTCTCCTTTGAATAGGCTTGGTACACTCTATCTTGATACGGCAGCGCATTCAGGATACCAGCTAGGGAAACCGCGGCGAAGGATGCCGTCAGCACAAGGGAAGTCGGCCCCAACAACATGCGCGACCTGCCCGCGCTAGCGCGAGACGCGAACCACACCGCAAAGTCTGCGCCAATCAGCAGCCAGAGCGGAATGACGACGAAGATGAAGCGATACTCCTTGTGCGACTGTGTAGAGTGGATCAGCAGCGTCAGGACGATGAGCATCAGCAGGAATCCGTAGCGTCGAAGGTCGGGCAACGCCAAGACGCACAAGGCCACCAGTCCCATATTGGCGATCAGGAGCCAATAGAGAAATTGCCATGCCGGGCTTTCACCAGCGCGCAAGTCGCCGAGGGCGAGGTTGACGCGGATGTTGACGACGTAGGAGTGAAACAAACTACCATCCCACGTGATCGCGTCGAATAAGCCGACGGCAACGAAAACCGCGGCCGCAGCCAGCGCAAGCTGCATCTTCTTTTCGGTGCGTAAAAAGAACAAGCCGAGAACCACCAAGGCCAACGGGGCATACTGCACCCGAATCGCCGCCACCAGCACCGCTAGTACCGCCGCCGTCAAGACTATCCGCAGTCTGTCCGGCGCAGGCCGCACACAGAGCGCGAGCAAGGACACCAGCAAGGCCGTGGCGACAAATTCGGTCATCGGCTTGTGGGCAAAACCGACCAGCTCGTACCAGAAAGCACCCATCAGCAACGCGACCCGCGCCGCAGTCTCACCAAAGTGCCACCGAGCAAAAAAGTACATGCCCGCCGGGATGAGCAGGGAGATCGCGCAAAACGCGAGCTTGACGCCGCCGACGTACCAAGCAGGCTGACCGAGGCCGACGATGTCAAATAGCTTTAAGACGGCAGCGACTAACCCAGGCACTAGCCACGAACGGGCACCGTAGAAGTACTCCCAGAAGTGAGCACCATTGCCGAAGACTAGGCGATGCGCCGGCTCTAGGTACTGCATGATCTCGTCGGGATGCAAAACAAAGTCGCCGGACAGGGCAATAGCCGCTCGTGCGACAAAGGCCAGCGCGAGCACCGGCAGCAAAAATTTCCACGGCCGCTCGTCGGGAGCGACCGGATGCAGCAGGAGGTCGGACATCGAGCGCAGACGCACGGACCGAGGCAGCGCCTGCTTGCGCTTCTCCCGGCGTGCGGCCGCGCCGCGACCATGCGCTTGAGACCGCTTGCGCTTCGACAAAAGCTATCTCCTAGTGTGCTTATTCATCTTAGATACTGATATTACGCACAGGAGGCTTCTTGGGTAGGAGATGCTTCGCTACGCTCAGCATGACAGTGGCCGGTGCTTTCTTTCCTTGTCATGCTGAGCGCAGCGTAGCGGAGTCGAAGCATCTCATCCCTACGGGTCTGTACGTAAAGTCAGTTAGATATTAAGGCCGATCAACGCCCTTCCTCCCGAAACGTCCAATAGGAATTCAAGACGTAGTTGACCAACGTCCCCGGCGCGATCCCACATCCTTGCAGCCACACCGGATTAACTTGCGGCAACAATTCCGACAGCACGACAAACGTCGAGTAACTCACCCCAAGGGCCAGCAGCGACACAATGTGAAACCGCAAACCCCGGCTCCGCTTGCGGCTGCTCAGTTCGCGGTCGGCAAAGGTCCAATAGTTGTTGATGAAAAAGTTCGAAAAAACCGAAATTTCTATCGCAATGGGCGAGGCCAGATACTTGTGGACGCCGAGTTCGAGCAGGAGCTGGAACGAACCCAAGTTGACGACCACCCCGCTGAGGCCAGTCAGGCAGAATTTTACAAAGGTGCGGGGTGTGCCAAACGCAGCGACCATGTTGCGCGGGCCTCGCTTTTTACGCCGCGTCGTATTCGGCCATCAAGCCGCGCAAGTAGCGCACGGCCTTGGGCACAGCGGTCGCCTCTGCTTCCACGTCTTGCCCTTCGTACACCACTGACAACCAGCCATTGTAGTTGACCCCCTGCAAAATCTCGAAGATGCGCGGATAGTTGAGCCACTCTTCAACGCCGCTTTGGATGCGATATATCTTGCAGCGGACGTGGACAGCTAACGGTGCGGTCTCCTCAATGCTGCCGTAAAAGTTGAGGGCCGGATCCTCGTGCCCGCGCTGGCCTGAGGCCCCGGGCGAGCCGACGTATTGACCCGTGTCGAGGATATGCGAGAAATAGGGATTGTTGACGCCCTCGATAATGCGGCGCACGTCTTTGCCCGTGCGCGTGACGCAGCCGTGATTGTGGTTGTGCAAGCCGACCACCACGCCCTTTTCCTCGCCGTGGGCTGCCACTTCCTCCAAGCAGGGCATCATCCGCGCCCACACATCCTCTTCGCGCTCGCCTGCGGGAATCCACGCGGCAAAAACCCGCACCAGCGGAATCCCCATAAACGCGGCCACGTCAATCCACTCCTTGGCGGTGGCGACCTCCGCATCTAGCTCGTCTTGCGGCTTGCCGAAGTTGGAGCTGACGCCGATATAGGAAAGCGCCAGCCCCCGCCTGAAGGCCTGCATGCGAATGCTGCGCAGATACGCTGGGTCGAGCGAGGCAAAAGCGCGCGTGTGAATGTCGATGCCGTCGAGGCCGAGCTGGTAGGCGCGTTCAATAAACTGCTCCAAGTCGAGCTTGTTCGCGGCAAATTCGTCTTTGTAGCTGAGGGACATGCAGCCAAGTTTGAGCATTAGCGAGTCTCCTTTAGATGAGAGTGATAAGGTCGATTAAACACTAGCGTCTTCTACTGCCTCGTAGGCGACCAACTCCCAGCCGTGCAACACCACCGCCAAGCCAATGTGCTGCACCGATGGGTAGCGGCTCCGCAGCGCCGGATCGGCTAAGTAGCCCCGGAGTTGCTCCACCGCCTCCTGCACCTTAGCGGCCACTACGGCGTCGTCCGCCGCCTCGCTGCGCTTGAGATACTTCAGTTCGAGTACGTAGCCATATCCCACATCGGGATACTGCGCCACAAACGGCTCCAAGTAGAGGTCGGCATACCCCTTGTTCAGTTCGTACTCCGAGTGCAGCAGAAACTGATCGACCAAGCTCAAATACGCGGCGACAAAACCATGTACGACCTTTTCGCCATCCATGTAGTCGCGGATGCCGGTTTGTTCGACCAAGGCATCGCGCAAAAAGTCCAACACGGGCTGCCACGCGCCATCGAACGCCATCTGCCGCATCAGGCGGGAGAAAGTGTACACATCGACTGAAAATACCCCCACGTCGTCGTAAGCATCGCGCAGGTAGCCATACATCAGCCGCTTGACCGTTTGATTGGGAATGCCCAACCGGGGGACGCCGTGCGCTATGGCGTGGATGCTGAGCAGACCGAAGTAGTGCAGCAGCGACAGAAAGTTTTCGCGCCGATTCAGTCGCTCCAAAGGAAAGCTGAGTTGGATCGTGCTGTCGGCGGCCTGCTCGCCGATGATGCGGCGCAGCAGATCGAAGTTGCCGTTGAGTTGGCGGTTGACTGTCAGCAGGTGGCGCAGCTTGCCGTAGTCAATCCGCACGTTGGTGTCGATCAACTCGCGCGGTGCTCTTTTGTTCGGCATGGATTCGGCGAGGAAATAGAGCACCATGTCGGTGTTGTAGAGGACGCCTTCGGCTTCCTCGGCGAACCGATAGCCGTTGTACCACTCGCGCATCACCGCCAGCGCACCTTCTACGTCTTGGTTGAATGCGCCGCAGTCGCGGTACATTTCCAGCAGAGTTCGCACCTCTTCCTCGGTGAAGCCGAGCATATCGTTGAACTCTGGGCGCAAACTGATGTTCCTGCCGATGTTGAAGCCGCTGGTGACGTCGTCCATAGTAATTGGCGACACCCCAGTGATGAACAACCGCTCCAAACCGCCGTCGCTGTACCCGGCCCCATCCTTGAGCGTGGCGAAGAAATTGCGATAGAAGCCGCCGCCGTGGGTGAACGCCTGATACGCCTCCTCCCCGTGATGTGCCAGCACCGTGTTGGCGAAGTTGTCGTACTCGTCGATGAGCACGTACAGCGGAATGCCGTGATCGTTGGCGTACAGGAACAATTCGTTGAGTTGCCCCGTGACCGAGGGCCGTGCGCAGATGTGCTGCCGCACCGTTTCGGGAAACAAGTCTCCATTGCGCCCCAGCGCGTACCGAACCACCATTTGACAGTACTCTTCAAACCGTTCCCGCAAGGTGTCCAAGGTGTCGTCAAAGGCCGAAAAGTTGAAGCGCAGCACCACGTAGCGATGGCGATCAGCCGTCGGCTGTCGCCCCAAGTGGGTGCCGCCGAAGACCGCCTCAAAGGCGTCGGCGCGGGTGCGGTCGTAGTAGTTGTCCAAAAGCGATATCCAACAGGACTTGCCAAAGCGGCGCGGGCGAATAAAAAAGGCGTAGCGTTCTTCTTCGAGCGCGTGAACAAAGCGCGTTTTATCGACGTAGAGCCAGCCGTTGATACGGATGCGCTTGAAATCGGCTTCGCCGTAGGGAATGCGCGGATAGGATGCTGACATGGTGATTCAGGGCTGCTCCGTTTCGTCGTCAAAAAAGCGATTGGAAACACGGTCAAACTCGGCCATGGGATTCTCTCCAACCAAACAATTAGGAAACAAAATAGAGAAAGTTGCCCAAATAAGCGATGTGCGCTACTTTCGGCTGCGAGCCAGAGCCTATCACCTCAACCCACTAGTAAAGTATGATCGAAATAGGAGAATACAAAGTCGCCGAGCCGGACGGCATCGAGACGCCAGCCATGCTGGTCTTTGCCGATCAGCTCGACCACAACATAAAAGCAGTCGGCGAACTAGCCGGCGGCAGCGAGCACCTGTTCGTCCACGTCAAGACCCACAAGTCCATCGACGTAACGCGCAAACAACTCGCGTCCGGCGTCGCCGGGTTCAAATGCGCCACGCTTAAGGAACTGGAAATGGCCCTCGACGCCGGCGCACAGGAAGCCATCCTGTCCTATCCACTGGTGCAAAAAAGCAAAGTGCAGCGCTTTGCCGCGTTGGCGCAAAGAGAGGCGACCATTAGCGCGATTGCCAGCGCACCTGTGCACGTGCAGGTCTTGGGCGACGTAGCCCAAGAGCAGCAGCAAACGCTGCGGGTGATGATCGACCTCAACGTAGGCATGTTCCGCACCGGTGCCCCCTTGGACGCGGCCCTCGACCTCTACCGTCAAGTCGCACAACACCCCCACCTGTCGCCGGGCGGGCTGCACCTGTACGACGGGCACGATAACCTCTCCGAGCCTAAGGCGCGCCAAGCAGCGGCCGAGCGGCACATCCGCGATGCCCAACGCCTAAAAGTAGCCCTCGAAGACGAGGGTTTGGCCGTGCCCCGAGTCGTCGGCGGTGGCTCCTTTTCCTCTTTGTACTACGCCCGCACCGAGGGGATGTACGGCTCTCCAGGCACCTGCGTGTACTGGGATGCTGGATACGGCAGCAAAATGGCCGAGCTGCCCTTCAAATGGGCGGCCCTCGTCCTGACGCAAGTGGTCGACCGCTATCCCGAGCACCAGACGCTTACCACGGACTTGGGCACCAAGGCCATCAGCGACGATGGGCCCTTGGCGACCCGGGCCAAGCTCTTGCAGAACCCACAGGCCGAGCTGACTAGGCAAAACGAGGAACACGGCGTCTTCTCCTGGTCTGGTCCTCAACCCGAAGTCGGTGCCTACCTCCTCGCCGTGCCTTGGCACGTGTGTCCAACGACGATTCGCTACCCGGGCGTGCACGTCATCGACGGCCGCGGGCAGGTCGTCTCCTACTACCTGCACTCGGCCCGCGACCGGCACTGATAAGGTAATCCGCAGATGGGCGCAGATGGACGCAGAATGGTAGAAACAAGACGATCTGCATCTCGAATCGTTCAAGTCATTTAGGGCTGCTACAGGATGACCAACGCGACTATTGGCCGACCTTGGATTCGCCGCCATGCGTCGGCTAGCTGAACTGGCCGCCAAAGAGCGGCGGCGGATCGTAGGGCTGATGTCCGGCACCTCGGCCGACGGAATCGACGCCGTGCTGGTCGATTTGTGGGGCTGTGGCGAATCCACGCGCTACGAAGTCTTGGCCTTTAACACCACGCCACTGCCCAGCGACTTGCGGCGCGAGGTATTCGGCCTCTTCGCCGAGGATGCGTCGCTCGACGCGCTGTGCCGGGTCAACTTTGCCCTCGGCGAGGCGTTTGCCACAGCGGCTCTAGCCGCAGCCGAGCAGGCCAACCTCCGTCCCGAATCCATCGACCTGATCGGCTCGCACGGGCAAACCGTGCGCCATCTGCCCGCTAGCGGAGCCACCTTGCAGATTGGCGAGCCCGCCGTCATTGCCGCGCGCACGGGCGCGGTGACCATTGCGGACTTTCGCGCGGCCGACATGGCCGTTGGCGGCGAGGGCGCACCGCTGGTGCCCCTAGTGGATCACCTGCTCTTTGCCGGGCACGAAGGGCGTCTGCTACTCAATATCGGCGGGATCGCCAACATCACGGCCCTGCCGCCCAACGCCGATGCCAGCGCAGTGCGGGCCTTTGACCTAGGGCCAGGCAACATGCTCATCGACGCGGCTGTGGCACACTGCACCGAGGGGCGCGAGCACTTCGATCGCGGGGGCGCACGAGCGGCGCGAGGGCGTATTGATGAAGCCCTGTTGGCCGAGCTGATGCGCCACAGCTTCTTGCAGCGCGAGCCGCCCAAATCCACGGGGCGCGAGGAATTTGGCGAGCCTTTCCTCGCGGACATTCTCCGCCGCGGCACGTGGCGCGACTCCGACCTGATCGCCACGCTGACCGCCTTTACCGTGCAATCCATTGCCGAGGGCATTCGCCGCTTCTGCCCTAGGGAGTTCGCCAAACTCTGGGTCGGCGGCGGCGGCGTCCACAATCCGCGCATTATGACCGGGTTGCAACACGCCCTGCCGGAGCTAGCCGTGCAGTCGCTAGCCGACCTAGGCGTCGATCCAGACGCGCGCGAGGCCCTTTCCTTCGCGGTCCTCGCCAACGAGACGCTGATGGGCCGCCCCGGCAATATCCCAGCCGTCACCCGCGCCCAGTGCCCAGTCGTCCTCGGCAAAATCGCCCTGCCGGGACCAGTGGTCAGTGGCTAGTGGCCAGTGGCCAGCCCCCTTTCCTCCCCCATAGGGCGGCGGTGTGTGGGCTAACCACTGGCCACTGATCACTGATCACTATCTTTTGACTAGAATCCGCCCCGCCAATATGTTTGCCCGCTAGCTTTTTCGCTATACACCACAAAGGAGACCCCATGGATCGCCGCGATTTTGAACTGCTGCGCGACGAAGAAATTCCCGAGCTCAACACCCGCGCCTTGCTCTACCGGCACCGCACCGGCTGCGAGATCGTCTCGCTGATCAACGACGACGAAAACAAGGTCTTTGGCATCAACTTCCGCACCCCGCCGACCGACTCGACCGGCATTGCCCATATCCTCGAACACTCCGTGCTGTGCGGCTCGCGCAAGTACCCGGTCAAGGAGCCGTTTGTCGAGCTGATCAAAGGCTCGCTCAACACCTTCCTCAACGCCTTCACCTATCCAGACAAAACCTGCTATCCGGTTGCCAGCACCAATTTGCAGGATTTCTACAACCTGATCGACGTGTACCTCGACGCCGTATTCTACCCGCGGCTGACGCCGGAAGTCCTGCAACAGGAAGGCTGGCACTACGAGCTAGAAGACCCTAACGACCCGCTGCGCTACAAAGGCGTGGTCTTCAACGAAATGAAAGGCGCGTATTCCGATCCCGAGCGCATCCTAGGCGAGCGCATCCAGCAATCCATCTTCCCCGACACCACCTACGGCGTGGATTCCGGCGGCGACCCGCGCCACATCCCGGCCCTCACCTTCGACCAGTTCAAGCGCTTCCACGACGACTTTTACCATCCATCCAACGCCCGCATCTACTTCTACGGCGACGACGACCCCCAGCAGCGCCTCGCGCTGTTGCACGACTATCTAAGCGCCTACGAGGCGCATTCCGTTGACTCGACCATCGGCACCCAGCCGCGCTTTGCCGCGCCCAAGCGGCAGCAATTTCCCTATGTAGTCAATCCAGACGCGGTCGAGGAGCCAAAGTACTTTGTCGCGCTCACTTGGCTGTTGCAAGACGACTCGACTGAGCTCGCCGAAGTCGCGATTGACGCCGACGAGCGCCGTGCCCTCCAAGTGCTCGAACACGCGCTGCTTGGCACTCCAGGATCCCCGCTACGCAAGGCCCTGATCGACTCCGGGCTGGGCGAGGATTTGACCGGCAGTGGGCTGGAGGTCGAATTGGCGCAGATGTTCTTCAGCGTCGGCCTGAAGGGCGTGCAACAGGCTGATGTCGATGCAGTCGAAGCCCTGATCTTGCAGCACCTCGGCGACTTGGCGGACGGCGGGATCGACCAAGGGATGGTCGCGGCCGCGCTGCACACCGCGGAGTTCCGGTTCCGAGAAAACAACACCGGGTCTTTTCCGCGCGGCCTAGGACTGATGCTGCGGCTGTTGACCGACTGGCTCTACGACCGCGACCCCTTCACGCCCTTGCGCTTTGCCGACTCCTTCGCCGCACTCAAGGCCAAGCTAGCGGCGGACGACCGCTATCTAGAAGGGCTGATCCAACGCCACCTCTTAGACAACTCACACCGCACGACCGTGGTTCTCCAGCCCGACGCCGAGTTGGGGACGCGACAGGAGGAGGAAGAGACCGCACGCCTAGCAGCGGCCCGGGCGCACCTGAGCCATGCGGATTTAGAGGAACTAGTCGCATCTACCCAAAAACTCAAGCACCTACAAGAGCAACCCGACGCGCCCGAGAATCTGGCCAAATTGCCCCGCCTGCAATTGAGCGACCTCGACCCAGCGATCAAAACCGTGCCTCGGCAAGAGGATCAAATCGCTGAAGTGCCGGTGCTCCACCACGATCTCTTCACCAATGGCATCGCCTATCTCGACGTGGGCTGCGACCTGCGGGTGCTGCCCCAAAAGCTTGTGCCCTATATCCCGCTCTTTGGGCGCGCCCTGCTGGAGATGGGCACCAAGCGCATGAGCTTCGTCGAACTGCAACAGCGGATCGGCAGCCAGACCGGCGGCCTGAGTGCCCACTCGCTGGTGGGGCCGCGCCCCAGCGGCGGGCCGGCCGCAGCGTACCTCTTTTTGCGCGGCAAGGCCATGGCCGAACGGGTCGCCGACCTGACGGCTATTGTGCGCGACGTGCTGCTAGAGGGCCGCCTCGACGACCGCGAGCGCTTCTTGCAGATGGCCTTAGAAGAGCGGGCCAGTGCAGAGGCCGGGCTAGTGCCGGGCGGGCACCGAGTGGTATTGACGCGGCTGCGCGCGCAATTCGACGAGACTGGTTGGCTCGCAGAGCAGATGCGCGGCTTGAGCTATCTGTTCTTCTTGCGGCAGCTCATCGAAGATATCCGCAGCGACTGGCCAGCGGTGCAGGCGCGGCTGGAGCAGATCCGCGCCCTGCTGGTCAACCGGCCGGGTATGCTGTGCAACGCAACCGTGGCCGGCGGCGACCGCGCTGCCTGCGACCAAAGCCTAGCGGAACTGTTGCGCGAGTTGCCGCAAGAGGCGCACTCGCCCGCAGCTTGGACGCCGAGCCTAACCGCGGCCGACGAGGGCCTGACCGTTCCCGCCCAAGTCAACTACGTGGGTAAGGCGGCCAATCTCTTCGCGCTCGGCTACGAATTAGACGGGTCGTCGGCTGTCATCACGCGCTACTTGGCCACCACTTGGCTCTGGGATCGAGTGCGCGTCCAAGGCGGGGCCTACGGGGCTTTTTGCTCCCTCGACCCGTTTACCGGCGTATTCGCGTACGCGTCGTACCGCGACCCCAACCTGCTGGAGACGCTACAGGTGTACGACCAGAGCGGCTCCTTCTTGCGCGACTATCCAATCAGCCACGACGAGCTGACCAAGGCCATCATCGGCACCATCGGCGACATCGACGCCTACCAACTCCCCGACGCCAAGGGCTACGCCTCGCTGGTGCGCTACCTGACTGGCATCGACGACGACTATCGCCAGCAAATGCGCGACCAAGTCTTGGGCACCAAGGCCGAGCACTTTGCCGATTTTGCCGCCGTGCTGGACCAAGTCGGCGCAGCGGGCCGAGTCGCGGTGCTGGGGTCGGCAGATGCGATTGCCGCGGCTTCGGCTGCGCGTGAGGATTGGCTGACGCCGATCAAGGTGCTGTGAATTTCGACTAGCGGAAAAACTATTTGCGCGACCGCCTAGGCAACTAGGCGGTTTTTTTATTTTGGCGGTTCACATAGTCGCGCTTTGCGGGTCAATTTTGTCGCCGAACACGGCTACACCATGCCGATTGTGCTGGATACGGGCGAGACCTATCGCCGCTTCGGCGTCGAAGGCTATGACCAAGACCGCGACAAAATCGAGTTGCAATCGAAGGCGCAAAGTAAGCGTTCATATCCGACGCCTTTAATTTTTAGCAGAGCAAATATCATGGCCTCTGTCCCGAACATCCTCTTCCTTCTGACCGACAACCAGCGCAACGACCTGCTCGGCTGCGCCGGCAATCCAATCATCCAAACCCCGAACATCGACCGGCTTGCCGCAAATGGCGTTCGCTTTGCAAACGCATTCTGCACCAGTCCAATCTGCGCCGCCAGCCGGGCGAGCTATCTCACCGGCGTCTATGAAAGCCGCCACCGCTTCACCTTCCTCACGCCGCCCCTGCAAAGCGCGTTCACCGACAGCTCCTACCCGGCAGCTCTCAAAAGGGCCGGATACCGCACGGGATTGATCGGCAAGTTCGGCATTGCCGCAAAAGGGATCGACCCTTCCCTCGCAGACGAGGGCGCAATAGGAAAGATGTTTGACGCGTTCGACAACTACGAACACTGGACTGAAGACGGGTATGAGATCCGGCAGCCAGACGGCCATGTGCGCCATCTGACCGACATCACCGGCGACAAAACAATCGACTTCCTCCGCACCCATTCCAGCCAGCCGTTTTGCCTCTCCGTCAGTTTCAATGCGCCGCACGCGCAGGACAACGACCCGCGCCACTACATCTGGCCGGCCGCTGAAGATCCTCTCTACGCGGATGCGAAGATACCAGAGCCACTCAACGCCCATCCCGACTTCTTCAGGCGGCTGCCGAAATTCCTGCGCGAGACGGAAAGTCGCGTGCGGTGGCAGGCCCGCTATGCAACGCCTGCGGACTACCAGCGGAACATGCGCGGACTGTACAGAATGGTCAGCGGCGTCGATCGCAACATCGGCAGAATTCTCACGGCGTTAGATCAACTATCGTTAGCCGCCAACACAATCGTGATCTTCGCCTCGGACCACGGGATGTACTACGGCGATCGCGGGCTTAGCGACTGCTGGCAGTTGAACGAACAGTCGATCCGCATTCCCCTGATCGTCTTCGACCCACGGGCTGACGAGGGCAATCGAGGCGTCGTCCGCGAAGAAATGGCCCTCAACATCGATGTCTCGCCAACCATCCTCGAACTAGCTGGCTTGGACGCTGCGGACGGAATGCAGGGAAAATCCCTCGTCCCCCTACTGCGCGGCAAAGAAGTCGAATGGCGCAAGGCGTTCTTCTGCGAGCACCGATTCAACCGCGCCGACATCCCCAAGAGCGAAGGCGTGCGCACGCAACGCTGGAAATACATTCGCTACTACGAACAACAGCCCGTCTATGAGGAGCTATACGACCTCCTCGCAGATCCCCACGAATCCTGCAATCTCACAGCAGATCTCAAGTTCGCAGCTCAGCTCGCACGGCTGAGACGACGATGCGACGCAATGCACATTGAATGTGCTTAGTACCAGTTCACGCGCCCTCGTCTGTCAGGCGTTTGGCGTACTCGCCGCGCGGGATGCGGAAGTACCCCTGAAAGTAGAGCACGCCCGCGGCCGTAATCACGGCACTGCTCAAAAACAACGCCCGATACCCCAGCGCGTCGATCATCCAGCCGCCGCCGAGCGAAACGCCGGCAATGCTGATGCCGTAGGCCATAGTCAGCGCCGAACTCATAGTCACCCGCCAGCGCTCGGGGACCAGTTCCTGTTGAAACACAATATAGACCGAGCGACGGACCGAACTGAGCGCTACTAGGGCCATACAGGCGACTCCGGCCATTGCCCAATGGGCGACCAAGGCCAGCGGTATGAGGCACAGCACCATCGCTCCGGCCCCCCAAGTAATCACCGGTACCCGGCCGAAACGTCGGCTAAGCGCAGGAGCGGCCAGCGCGGTACAGGCGGCTAAGAGCTGGCCCCCAGCAGTCAGGCTGCCTATCAGCGCCGTAGAGGCCCCGAGGCCGTCGTCCATATAGACATTGAAGAAGATGCGGAGACTGTTTTCCGCAGCCATCTGCAAGAAAGTAACCAAGCTCAAGGCGAGGATGATGGCCAAGGGGAAAGGCGTCGCTTCGCCGCGTTCCCTCGCGGGCGGTTTGGGCGGACGGGAGCGGGTGGCGGCGATAGCGCCAGCGCTGATGAACAGCACGCCAGCGGCTAGCAGCAGCGGATAGCGGTAGGGGGCCGGATGGTCTTCGGGCAGGCTGAGGAGCGCAGAAAATAGGCCGGGCAGCAGGCCACCGCACAAACTGCCGGCAAAACCCGCCAACGGCCACAGCGCCACCTGCGTCGAGAACACGTGATTGCGCAGTCTCGGCGGACAGATCAGCGTCAGGAAGGGAATCGAGCAAACCGAGGGCATACGCCCCCATGATCCAAGTTAGCTGCACGGAAGGGGGAGCTAACTCGCTGAGGGGCAACAGGCCAAAACCGAGGGCGGCGACGATCATGCCGACGATCATGCTCCGGCGCGCCCCCCAGCGGTTGGCCAATAGACCCGCGGGCATGCTCAAAAAGGCGAACGACAGCGCGCCAACGGCATTGACTTGGCCGATCAATTGAGGGCCGTAGCCCAAGCGCAGGAGATAGAGGTTGAGCAGGACCGTATAGACGCCGCCGAAGATCGTAAAGCCGATCAGAGCTTGGCTGAAAAGCACTAGGCGCACGTCGCGGTTAAAAAGCGACAGCGCCTCGCGATGAGTGGAAACCAATTTCTTTTTTGCTGGAACGGGGGATGGCAATTATGTATGTAGGAAAGTAAATCAACAGTTTGCGGCAAAAAAGGCCATGTAGCGGAGGCGGTATGGCGCGCAGCAGTGCATTCTGGTGCTTTTTGGTATGGGCATCGGGTGTTCTAGCCCAAGAGATAGTCCAGGTACAGACGCCGGCCGGCACAATGCACGAGTTGGTCCGCGTCCCCACCAGTTATTTTACAATGGGATCAGCCGAGGGACGGGCAGACGAGCAGCCGGTCCACCAAGTCTATCTCGACGACTTCTACATCGACCGTTTCGAAGTAAACAACGACCAGTACGCGGCCTTTTTGAACGACATCGGTCGCAACGCGGATGAGGAAGGGCACCTGCTGTTCGACCTGCGCGATCCCGACGCACAAATCCACTACCACGAGGAATACGCGCCAATTCCCGGCACCGAACAGCGACCAGTCGCCGAAGTCTCGTGGTACGGTGCCCGCGCCTATTGCACTTGGGCCGGCATGAAGTTGCCGACCGAGGCCATGTGGGAAAAGGCTGCTCGCGGCACCGACGGCCGCATCTATCCTTGGGGCGATTCCATTGACCGCAGCCGGGCCAACTACGGCAAGGAGGGCTGCTGTCGCGGCGACGACAGCGACGGCTTTTTCGACTCGGCCCCGGTAGGCTCTTACCAGCGCGGGATCTCTCCGTATGGAGCCTACGACATGGCGGGCAATGTCTGGGAGTGGGTGATGGATTGGTACGGCGAGGATTACTACGCACATAGCACTGAGCGCGATCCGCAGGGGCCGGATGCAGGAATCAGCCGAGTGCTGCGGGGCGGGTCGATGAGCAGCGATCCGTATCGCCTGCGCACCACCGACCGCGGTGGGCTGCCCCCTTCGGTGACCTATATCATCGTCGGATTTCGCTGCGCTGCGCGCGAACTCCCCTCCACGGCAGTGCAGTCCGCAAGCTGGGGACAAATAAAGCGCGGGGTAGTGGAGGACAATGCCCGATGAACCCGCACAAATGCAAACAGCCCCTCAGCTTGTGCAAGCTAAGGGGCTGTTTATTGTTTATAATAGTGGTGGCGCCTCGCGGAATCGAACCGCGGACACAGAGATTTTCAGTCTCCTGCTCTACCTACTGAGCTAAAGCGCCACCAGAAGAAAGATTAAAATTAAAGCCCCCTCATTTGCATTGTCAAGGATGTGCCATGCCCGTCTCGATCATCCCGTTTAACATGCCCGAACCCGCTACCATTCCCCCCCACATCGTCGCATCGCTTGAGGCCATGTCGCCAGACGAAGCCGTGATCCAAGGCATGGATTTGCTGCTGGGCATTGAAGCGGCAGACACCATTGTATACGAGCGCGCCGGCCAAGGGGTAGTCCACACGGCTGGCGCAGGAGCCGAGGTTCTGCAGCGGGTGCTGGAACAAGACGGCATGCGCGCCTTCGCCGATCAAGACGGCATCGGTCCCTCCGCGTTGTTACTAGTGGGACAGGCCAGTGCCGACGAAGAAAGCCCCCTACCAACAGGAGTGGTGCGCTTCCTGCTGGAGGGGGCTGAAAGCGGGTCTATCGGCTTTAGCTACGTGTTGCCTCTCAAAGCTAGCGACGGCCAGCTATGGGGCGCGTTGACGCTGATCCGTCGTGCGGCGAGCGGGCCACTCAACCACGAGCAGCCCAACCTGTGCGAGGGGATGCGGCGCTTGTTGAGCCGGATGCGCGATTAGGCCGAGACTGGCTCTACGACTCTGTTTTCAAGCATCCAAGCCTCGACTTCATCACCATCGACATCGGCCAGCATCTGGCCGTTGATCTCGACGCAGGGCGAGAGGGGCTGGCCGCTCTTCTGCACCATCTCAGCGTAAATATCTGGATTGTTGATAATGTCTTTATCTTCGTATGCCAAGCTGTATTTGGCGAAGGTAGCGCGCACGCTATTGCTCCAGCCGCAAACCGGCTTCAGATAGGCGACGATGTGAGGAGTTTCGGCCATGATTGAGATTCCTTTCTGGCGTGATAGAAACGATTTTGCGTTTGGTGGAATATAGAGATGCGCCCCTCTCTGTCAAGCAAGGCATTAGGTAATTGACTAACCACATACCCAATGTTACATTTGGAATATCCCCCTCCCCTTGGTGTGTTTGCCCGTTCTCTTAACTTCAGGAGTAGTAATGAGTTCTACCGAAGTTCTTCTCGTACGCGGCGGACGTCCTCTCCAAGGTGAGGTTGAGGTCCAAGGCTCCAAAAACGCCGCTTTGCCCATGTTGGCCGCATCGCTGTTGGCCACCGAAGGGCAAACCGTTCTGCACCGGGTCCCCCCGGTCAACGACGTATTGGTGGCCCTCGAAGTGTTGCGTCGGCTCGGCGCGCGCGTCGATTACGATGCAACCGAAGGAGTGGCCGTCCTAGACACCCGCGATGTCAAGGAAACCCAGCTTCCCGCGGATTTGACCAATCGCTTCCGCGCTTCGCTGCTTTTCGTCGGTCCCCTGTTGGCCCGCTTTGGCCGCGTATGGATCCAAGAGGTCGGCGGCTGTACGATTGGCTCGCGACCAACCGACTATCACTATCGCGGCTTTGCCCGGCTCGGGGCCGAGGTCGAAGGCGTCAACGGCGGCGGCATCGACGTGATGGCCAAGCAGCTATCCGGTGCCTTTATGTACTGCGATTTGCCCAGCCATACTGGGGTGGAAAACCTCGTTATGGCATCCTGCCTAGCAGAGGGCGAATCCGCAATCGAAAACGCGGCCTCCGACCCGGAGATCGTCGATTTCGCATCGCTGCTGCAAAAGATGGGTGCCCAAGTCGAAGGGGTCGGTACGCGGCGAGTGCATATCAAGGGAGTCCGCGAGTTAGTAGGTGCCGAGCACACGATCATGTACGATCGACTCGATGCCGGTCTGATGATGATGGCGAGCGCAATTACCGGCGGCGACATCGCCCTCAAGGGCGTGGTGCGCGATCACCTGTACGTCTTTGAAGCCAAGCTACAGCAGATGGGTGTCGAGATGACAGAGGAAGGAGCTCGGATGCGGGTGCGCGGGCCAGAAACTTTGTCGCCGATCAACGTAGTAACCACCTTTTATCCCGGCTTCCCAACAGATCTGCAGCCCGGAGTGACGGCCTTGGCGTGCATGGCCAAAGGCGACAGCTATATCCGCGAGACCGTATTCGAGGATCGCCTCGGGCATGTCAAGACCTTGCGCTCCTTCGGCGCTCGCATCGCGCCAGAAAAGGACCGCTTGGTGTTGGTGCACGGGCCAGCTCAGCTCAAAGGGGCCCAGGTCAAGGCCATGGACATTCGCGCCGGGGCCACCTGCGTGCTCGCTAGCCTAGCGGCCGAGGGTTGCACCGAGATCAGCAACCTCTACCAACTCGACCGCGGGCACGCCCACCTCGAGCACCGCCTGCGAGCCTTGGGCGCTGACATCGAAAGACACTAAGGCGCGTTGCACACTTAATGAGAATAAGCGGTCGGGAGCTTGCGGCTCTCGGCCGCTTTTTTTTGCTTGTCTATCACTGCATAGGAGAGCACCATGATCGTACAACCCGACGCCGTATATCTAGCGCGCTCGCCCATCGACCGCGCCGACGCCCCCTTTGCAACCTACCGAGAGTTGGCCTATCGCACTCTCGCTGCCCTTGAGGTGCCGCTACCTGCCGCAGGCACCATCTTGCTCAAGCCCAACGCCACCGTGCTCTATCCACCGGAAAAGCGCGTCATCACTCACCCCGGGTTTGTCGGCGGCCTGCTCGATGCCCTGCGCGACCGCGGCGTACCCGCCGAGCGCATGGTGGTTGCCGACGGCCAGTCCGGGTAAACCCCCACGGCCGGGCATACTTGGGCACTGTGCGGCTACCGCGCTATGACCGATGAGCGGGGCGTGCGGCTCGCAGAAATGAATACCGACGAGGATTCCCGCGTCGTCGAGGTCGCCGATGGCGTGGTGTACGAGCGCTATCCCCTGTACCGGGAAGTGACTGATTGCGCCTTCTTTTTCAACGTCCCCCTCGCCAAGTGCCACAATTTGGGCTGCACGACCTTGTCGATTAAAAACCTGATGGGCATCATCGCCAAGCCCGAGCGGCACCTGTGCGCGATCCAAACCGTGGACGAGCCATTCGCCGATGAGCTGTGGCGGCTGACCGATAGCGGCCTCAGCCTTTTTGAAGACCACTTCTATCACAAGCTCTGCGATCTATTGGTCGCGCTGCGCGGTTTGGGGATACCGCGGCTTTCAGTGGTAGATGGCCTTGTCGGCCGCGACGGCACCGCGTTCAACGAAGGAGCCAACTACCCCCTCGGCTGGGCTGTGGCCGGCGTCAACGAGGTACACGTAGATGCAGTCGCCACCTACCTGATGGGCCTCGACCCCCAAGCCACCCCCTATCTGCAATTCGCCCACGCCCGCGGCCTAGGAGCCATTGACCCCGGGGAAATCGAGGTCGTCGATCTCGCGAGCGGCACGGCGCTCAGTGGAGCGGCCCTAGCCGAACTGCGGCCCGTCGCGCCGTTGATGCCCATCTCCCGCTGCAAAGGCGGCTACTACAAGCGATTTCGCACCGACGGATCGGCCGTGCCCTGGCGCTTAGACGAGGTCAATGCCCAACGCCAGCAAGACGGTCTTGCACCCGTTACTTATGAGTCAGCCAGCGCCTGAGCACACCCTCCGCGCCTGCCAACGAGCGGTGGACGAGTGGATCGCCGATGTCGGCGTGCGCTACTTCTCCGAGCTGACCAATACGGCCGTGCTGATGGAGGAAGTCGGCGAGCTAGCGCGGATCATGGCCCGCACCTTTGGCGAGCAGAGCTTCAAGGATGGCGAGGAAGCCGATCTCGGCATGGAGATGGCCGACGTGCTCTTCGTCCTCCTATGCCTCGCCAATCAAACCGGAGTTGACTTGGAGGAATCCTTCCAGCGCGCGCTGGCCAAAAAGACCCAACGCGACCGCCGGCGTCACGCGGAAAATCCCAAACTCCAATCTTGATTTAGCAAACAGCCGGCAAGTTGTGCTGCGCTCGGCATCCGCTTACTTGGCGCAACTTCCTACATCCTCTTTTGCGAAAGGTCGGCCCATGAGTTCCCGCAACGGTTTTATCGAAACGCATATTTACGACTACATCCTCGCCAACTCGCTACGCGACCGAGACGACCTCAAGCGGCTGCGGCAGGAGACCCAAGCCATGCCCATGGGCGGAATGCAGGTCTCGCCCGATCAAGGGCAGTTCATGGGGCTGCTCGTCGAACTAATCGACGCCAAGCGAATCGTCGAGGTGGGGACCTTTACTGGCTACAGCAGCATCGCCATGGCGCTAGCCCTGCCAGCGGATGGGCGTCTAATCGCCTGCGACGTCAGCGACGAGTTTACTAGCATTGCCCGGCGCTATTGGCAGGAAGCCGGCGTAGCCGACAAGATCGAATTGCGGTTGGGACCAGCAGTAGCAACTCTCGACAAAATGCTCGCAGCCGGGGAAGCGGATTGCTTCGACATGGCCTTTATCGACGCGGACAAGGAAAATTACGACGCCTATTACGAGCGCTGTCTGCAACTCTTGCGCCCGGGCGGATTGATCCTAATTGACAACGTGCTGTGGGGCGGGCGGCCCGCCGATGCCAACATACAGGACGAGAGCACCGTGGCAATCCGAGCACTCAACGCCAAAATCCACACCGACGAACGCGTGACCGCATCCCTGCTGTCGATTGGCGACGGATTGACGCTGGCGCGGAAGCGGTGATTTGTAGGACGAAATAGCGGAGGAAACCGATCAATGAACAAAATATGGGTGCTGCAAAACATACAGCCAGAAAACTTGGGGATCGCCGGTCAGGTATTCCAAGGCTGCGGTCTCGAACCCGCCTACGTGCATACCTTCACCGGTGAAGAGGTTCCCCGCTATATGGACGGGGCCGCCGGCCTAGTGGTCATGGGGGGTCCGATGGGCGTGTACGAACACGAGCGCTACCCGTTTATAGACGCGGCTATACGCCTTATCGACCAAGCCCTAAAAGAAGACAAACCCGTACTCGGCATTTGCCTAGGCAGTCAGCTTTTGGCCACGGCTCTTGGTGCTCGGGTCGCCCGCGGTCCGCAGAAAGAAATCGGCTGGTATCCAATTGAACTGAAACCCGCCGCCAACGAAGACCCACTGATGGGCGGACTCGAATCATCTTTTATAGGATTTCACTGGCACGGCGACATCTTCGATCTGCCCAAAGGCGCTACTGCGCTAGCCTCCTCTGCCCTCACTACCTACCAAGCGTTTTCTTATGGCCGGGCGGCGTATGGCCTCCTCTTCCATATGGAAGTTACCACGCAAATTATCGCCGATATGGTGCGGGCTTTTGCCGACGAGGTGCGCGAGGAGGGACTAGACGGCGAGCAAATCAAAGCCGACGCGGCCCAGCACTTGCCCGCCCTTCACACCAACGGACGAACCTTTTTCCAGAACTGGGCCACTCTCTGCTTGGAGGCGGGTTCCTAGCAGTAGCCGACAGAAGAGAGAACGTTATGAAGAACAGAAAAGTAGGCGATGCTGAGTACTATGAGGGATCGACGAACGTTTACGCTGACTTAGGATATGCCAATCCAGAGGAGTGGGCATTAAAAGCAAGCATCGCCACAAAAATTTTAGGTATCATCGAGGAGAGCGGCCTAACCCAGAAAGACGCCGGCACCCTACTCGGCATTGCCCAAGGACGGGTCTCCGACCTGAAGAGAGGGCAGTTCGATAAATTCTCCGTTGAAAAGCTCTTGGCCTTCCTAAATGCGCTAGATCGGGATGTTGATATTGTCATCCGACCTAAAGAGGAAGAGGTAGCTCATATTACCGTCTCTGCGGATGGGATAGTACCGAGCCGCGAACCTTCAAGCCAAACGGCGTCTTGCGATGGCATTCGGCTTGGGTACCGGACACCGAGAGGCGTTCCCTCTCTCCACTCAGGTCGACACCCCCAGCAAACCCCGCATCAATTGAAAATCGACGTTGCGCTGCTGCAAGGCACCGGAGATGTGGTCGCTCAAGCCTCCAAGACCGCCCGGATGCGCCGCACCCCCCGGCTGGCCGATTGCTCGCGCACAATGCGGAAGCGCCCCAGCAAACCCGTGCGCTCCACGTGGGGGCCACCGCAGATCTCTTTGCTGAAAGTCGGCCCCTGTGGATCACCCTGGGGCGCGTGGGCCAATTCGCCAATGGCGTAGACCTGTACGCTTTCCCCGTACCGGTCCCCGAATAAGCCAAGGGCCCCGCTCTCACGGGCCTGCTCCAGCGCCATCTCTGCGCTGCACACTGCAAAGTCGCGCTCGATGGCGGCGTTGACCAAGCTCTCGACCTGCTCGATTTCCCCGGCTTTGAGGGGTCGCGGATGGGCAAAATCAAAGCGCAGCCGCTCCTCCGTTATATGGCTGCCGCGCTGTTCGACGTGCCTGCCCAATACCCGTCGCAGAGCGGCGTGCAGCAAATGCGTTGCTGTGTGGTAGTGGGTGGCCGCAGAAGAACGATCAGCCAAGCCGCCGGCGAATTGCTGGCCAGCGCTGCGGCGCGATAGTTCCTGGTGCCGGGCAAAGGCCCGCTGAAAAGCCTTTGTATCGACGGCCAAACCGCGCTCTTGGGCCAACTCCTGGGTCATTTCCAGGGGGAAACCGTACGTGGCGAACAAATCGAAAGCGCGTTCTCCCTCAATGGTCTCCTCGCTCCTTCGGGCCACTTGTTCAAAGCGTTTCAGTCCTTCTTTCAAGGTGTGCTCGAACTGTTCTTCCTCGCCCTGCAAAGCGTCCAAGATCTGTCCAGCCCGACTTTCCAGTTCGGGGTACACTTCACCCCCTCCAGCCCGCACCCGCTCGAACAGCGGGGCCCAGATACTCTGTTCAATGCCTAGACGGCGGGCGTGGACCACGGCCCGACGGATGAGCCGGCGCAGCACATAGCCCCGCTCGGTATTGGCCGGCTCCACCCCGTCGGCGGCCAAGTGGCAGGCGGCGTTGGCGTGGTCGGCGACAATGCGGAAAGACCGGGCGTGGCGCTCGCATGTCCTGCCGCTCATGCGGCCGATCTGGTCGACCAAAGGCCGCAGCGTATCGATATCGTAGACCGAGTCTAAGCCATTGAGCATAGTCAAAACGCGGGCTAGGCCCATGCCGGTGTCCACGGTCTGCTGGGCTAGACGGCCCCAGGTCCCGTCGGCTTTTTTTTCGTATTCCATGAATACGTCGTTCCAGATCTCCACGTACTTGCCGCAGGAACAACCCGGCCGACAATCCGGGCCGCACGGTACCCCACCGGCATCGAAAAACATCTCTGTATCGGGTCCGCAGGGCCCGGTACGACCCACCGGCCCCCACCAATTGTCGGCTCGTCCCAGCGGAAAAATGCGCTCGCCCTCGGCGGCTCCTATACCCGCTTGGGCGAATTGTTTCCGCCACAAATCCACTGACTCCCGGTCTTTTTCCACTTGATCGTCCCCGGCGAAAACCGTGACGTACAGACGGCGCGGATCCAGAGCTAGGCCCTCCTTTCCGGTGAGAAATTCCCAACTCCAAGGAATCATCTCCCGTTTGAAGTACGCCCCCAACGACCAGTTGCCCAGCATTTCGAAAAAAGTGAGATGCGTAGTATTGCCCACTTGGTCGATATCGCTAGTGCGGAAACACTTTTGCACGTTGACCAGACGCCGACCGGCTGGGTGCGGTTGGCCCATTATATAGGGCACCAGGGGTTGCATGCCCGCCGAGATGAAGAGGGCCGTCGGGTCGTTGTCGGGTACGATGGGGGCCGATGCAATGCGGCAATGGCCGCGCTGGGTAAAAAAGTCGAAGTACTTCTGCCTCAGTTGACTGGCCGTGATGCGGTATTCCATGGTTGAACGCTCCTTTCCTCACAGAACAAAAAAATCCCGCTGCTCTTTCAATGAGCAGCGGGATTCGACGAAGAGATAATTATTGGTTCACATCAGTCGCTCGGCGTTTCCACTGCCCCGTACACGGCATAGGCCGCCCCGGCCGCGCTGGCAGCGGCAAACGTAGAGAACAGTCCGGGCAGCTGGTCGGACCTAGACCCAGTGCCGGAGCGATGAATTTTATCGGCGAGCATAGTGATCAAAGCACATTCCTATTGTGGGAACTAAAAGCATCTCCACTTAGACAATCATAAGCAAAGAGGGGCACAATTTCAAACCATTCGCCGGAGAGTTGGGCGTGGCTGTCGCAGCCGATATATTGATTCAGGTCGAAACCCCCAACAAACCCCGCGTCAATTGAAAATCGACGTTGCGTTGCTGCAAGGCACCGGGGACGTGATCGCCTCGCGCCACCTCGGCCAACAAAACGGCCAGTTGCTCGGCCCAATCGTCGGCCGCACCTGTCAGAGCCAAATCAATGTCATCGCCGTAGAGCGCCGTCACCGTCGGATTCGCACTCACCTGCACCACCGGCGTCAAGGGATGCCCCTGTAGAGGATGCTCGCCAGTATGAGCCAAGATCAGATTCACGCCCGTAGCACCCAGTCCGGTAGCCGTCTCCACCCAGTGGTCAGTCGGCGTCTCCATGATGTAAAAACCCGGCTCCGCGGCCGCCTGTCCATAGGGCAATGTCGCGGCATTCGACGGCTCGACTAACACGGAGTCCAGATACGCCGGTTCCTGCAGCAGTGCCGCGTTGTGCGGCACGACCACAGTGCCACCCCCGGTCACTACCCAGCGCGTCAATTGGGCAAAAGACCGCGCCGCGTCCTTCCCCAGCGCACCGGTTGCCTGCATCCCCAAGCGCAAGGCACCCAAGCCGCCTTCCACGGCAACGGGTGCTTCCGTCTCGGCCAGCGCTTGGCGGAACCACGCCTCGACCCGGTCCATGGCCTTGACAATGCCGCCGTCTAACTGCACTGACGCCCAGCCGAAAACAGCCGGGTCCAAACCCCATTCCTCAAGGCCGTTGCGCATGTAATCGTTATGCGTCTTTTCGCAGCCGTGCTCCAGCAGCAAAACGCGCCGCGCCAGCGGATGCGCTGCGTACCCCATCATGGTGCGCAAGTGCATTTGCTCGGTGGCACCGCTCGAAGACAGCCCACAGCCCTCGGTGTGGACCAAGGCGACAAAACGCGACAGGCCCCGCTCGCGGCCCACTTGCCGGGCATTGAGCCGCTCGGCGCACATGCGGGCGATCTGGCCAGCGCACAGGCTGGTGGGCAAAACCAGCCCCACCTGATCTATAGCCCCGTCCAGCATGGGGAATGACACTGCTGGTCCAACTTCGGGCCGCACCGGAGCGGGCCGACCCTCGGGCACGGGAGCGGCCAACAGTTTCTCCAACTGGCTGATATCGGTCTGTTGCCAGTTGCGCCAGATGGACACTTGGGCATGGCCAGCCCGCTCGCCCAGCGAACGCTCGCCCGAGGCCACCCGCAAGGTGCGCTCGAACAGTTCCTGACCCAACTCGTCCATCGGCGAGCCATCCAAGTAGGCCCCAGCATTGACATCGAGATCCGCGGCCAACAATTGGTAGCGCTCCGAGGTGGTGACGATCTTGACCGTCGGCACAAAGGGGAAATTGGTAATGGAACCGTTGCCCGTGACAAAGAAAATGACGTTGCAGCCGCTGGCCACCTGCCCGGCAATGCTTTCCAAGTCATTGCCCGGACTATCCATAAAGTAGAAACCACCCCCTTTGAGCGGCTCGCCGTACTCAATGGCGTAGTCCAAGCGCACGTCTGGATCGCGCTTGCGCGCCGCGCCAATGGACTTGAGCGCGATATTGTACAGACCGCGAAATTTGTTGCCCCCCGAGGGATTGCCCTCGGCTGAAGCACCGTGCCACGACACCCGCTCCTTGAAGCGCTCGACCATGTGCAAAAAGGTGCGCGCAGTCTCCACATTCTTGACGTTTTGCAGCACGTACGGTTCGGCACCGATCAGCTCGTCGGTCTCGGCGAGGTTGGCCGCGCCGCCGTAGCGAATCAACTCGCGCGCCACCCAAGCGGCCAGCGGATTCCCCGAAATGCCCGAAAAGGCATCCGAGCCGCCGCACTGCAAGGCGATCTTGAGATGGCTTAGGTCGTGTTCGCCCCGCTCCTCGCCCGCCATTTCCTCGGCCCAAGCGGCCACTTGCCGCTCGCCCTCTGCCAAACGCGCCGCAAAGGAACCGTCCAAGCTCATAAAGCAATGCCGAACGTGGTCGAGCCCATAGCCGTGCGCCACCATGTACTCCCGCAGCATCTTGTTGGTCACAGCTTCGCTGCCGTAGTCCACCGCCAGCACAGCGCCGACGTTGGGGTGGACGACAAAGCCGGCCAGCGTGCGCAATAAAAGTTCGCGGTTATTGGGATCGGATCCACCGCCGCCCTCGGTGTGGGCAATCGGCACCACGCCATCGCCAGCCGGTCGGTCGCTCCAGCGCTCGGCCAACAGCCGGGCATAACTAGCCGTGCGCGAGGACGTGCCCAAGACGACGATGTAATTGCGCGTGCCCACGCCCCGTCCCCCAGCGCGGCCGTAGCCTAGGAAAGTCCGCCGCTCCTCATGCGGAGCGAGCGCAACGCCAGGCTGAAAATTCGCCGGGTCCAATTGATACGGCTCAATGCGATCGACGAAATTGGCCTGCTCGGGCAGGTCGAAGTCCAATTGCCGAATGCCCAAGGCGTCGAGCATACTCTGGTTGCAGGCGTAGTCGCCCGGCTGCAGGGCGCGCTCGGCCACGCCAAAGGGCAGTTGCCACGACAGCAAAAACTGGCCGGGTTCAATCGGCTCGACGGCAAAGCGATGGCCTTCCATCACCGTGTGCGACAAAGTGAACGACCGTCCCTCGTAGTCTATACCCGTGCCCGCTTCCAAGCGCCGAGTGGCAATCGCCACATTGTCCCCGGCCATGGGCAGCCGGGCTGCTTCGCTAAAGGGAAAAACCAAGTTCATTATAG
The DNA here is from genome assembly GCA_009840005.1 of Gemmatimonadota bacterium. The sequence goes on along the minus strand of VXOR01000073.1, from coordinate 55,622 downwards.
CTCCTCAATAAGGCTTATAGGACCCTCTCCTAAAAGCGGCGGTCCAACGCCCATTCGGCCCAGGATCGCACGTATTCATTGCCCTGCTGACGCGCCCGGTGCAAGGCGGTTACCGCCGCGGCCGGTGCCCTCCATTTAGCCAGCGCCATAGCTGCATTTTCGCACAGCGGCGCATCGGACAGAGACCAAGGCGTCATCGCGCGGCTATCGTCCAGCGCTTGTGTCAAAGCTGGTACTGCCGCCGGCACTTGGCCCATATTGCTCAAGGCATCGGCGGCATTGCGGCAGACCCATTCGCTGTCGTCCTGCAATGCTGCGGCAAGGGCCGAGGCCGCTTCCTGAGCCTCGGCACCCATGCAGCCTAGGGCACTAGCCGCCCCGGCGCGCAGCCACCAATCCCGATCCTGCAACGCCTCGACGAGCGCGGGCACTGCGACAGCACCGGCCGCAGCCAGCCCGTAGGGACTTTCCAACTGGCTGGGATTGGTAAAATCGCCGCGTTCGAGATTGGTTTGCCAACGCCGGGCGGACTCGTCTTTGAGCGCTGCCATCAATACCGGCACCCCTTCGGCTCCCAGCGTCCCCAAGTCGTAATAGGCATCTATCCGCACCCGTTCATCGGGGTCGCGCAAAGCCGCCTGCAAGGCAGCCACCGACCGCCGTGGCCTCAAGGCGGGAGCCTGTCCCCCGTACCAGCGCCACAGCGTGCGGTACAAAGCTGCGTGGCGTCCTGTGGGCAGCCACCGGCTGCGCTGTTCTGGTGTGCCCTCTTGGGTGCGGGTAAAGAGGAACTTCAGCATGTAGCGCGTCCGGGGCGAGCGATTGGCCGTGGCCCGGTGCCACAATTCGTAGTGGGTGATGACCACGGTGCCCGCCGCGCAGGTCAGGGGCAACCCTGCGACTTCATCGCTGGGGCCATCCATATAGTACTGCGTCTTAGGCACCAGCGCCGTAGGCCCCATATCCGGCGTTACCTCATGCGGATAGTACAGCATTAGGACATAGCGCGGGCGGTGGTAGCGCACATTGCCGCCGAAGGGATAATCCTTGTGCCAATTCTGAGCTTGGTTGCCCGGCGCGAGATCGTGGCAGTGGCAGTGGCGGCAGAGGGCGTACCTCGGCCCCAGAATGCCGGTCAAGGTCTCATCTATTGCCGGATCGGCGAACAACTGGTGCAATAGGGGAATGCGATCTATCAGGCCGTTGCCCGGATTGCCCGTGGCGAGCACGCGTTCGACTTGGCGGTGCAATTCGCCGTGTAGATCTGCGGTCGCGGTCGGTTGCACCACGCGGTATCCCTGGACGATAAAATCCTGCAGGGCTGCATCGCTTAGGTAGGTCATCAGCCTATCCTCACTTCCTCGCCCTCGGCGGCCGAGCGGTACAGCCCGTCTAGGGCGGCCATGACGTTGAGCACTTCCTCTTTTTTTACCATCAGCTCGGCCCGACCCTCAAGTACTTCGACGAAGTGGGCCGCGGCTTTCCAGTGGCCCGAGAAGGGCACCGAGGGATCAGACGGCACGTTGAGCCGAGTGTCGGCCTGATAGCGGCCCAAAGTGCCGATAAAAGTGAGCGGATTAAACGTGAGTCCGCCCTTGGTGCCCATGATGAGGGTACCGCCAGTGCCATCGGGCAAATTGGCCGCCCAACTGGCCCGAATGCTGATGGTGGCACCGTTTTCCAAGCGCAAAAAGCCAGCGGCCATATCCTCGACATCGTACTCGCCAATGTCGTAGTCTCGGGGCGCAAACACGCCCTCTGGCGCACCGCTGTCAGCCAGCGACGTGACCACGTCTTCGCGCTGGTCGGCCAGCTTGGTGTACGTCGCGCCCGAGGCGGCCACCACTTTGGGATTGCCCATAATCCACAGCAGGGCGTCGAGGGCGTGGACGCCAATGTCGTAGAGCGGACCGCCGCCCGAGGCTTCTTTCATGTGAAAGCGGCCCCAAGTGGGCACGCCACGGCGGCGGAAGGCTGAGGTTTCAGCGTAGTACATCTCGCCTAGATGGCCGCTGTCAGCCAGTTGCTTGGCAGCGGTATGGGCACCTGAGAAACGGCTCGTCTGGGTGACAAATAGATGGCGGTCGACGGCCTCGGCCACTGCGTACATGACTACTGCATCGGCGTAGCTGGCGGCTACGGGTTTTTCGCAAAAGACGTGGGCACCGGCCTGGAGGGCGGCTTCGGTGTACGCACGGTGCGAGACATTGGGGGTGCAGACGGAGACGATATCGGGGCGCAACTCGTCCATCATGCGTCCACAGACGTCGTACGCATGGGGGATGCCGTGGCGGTCGGCGGTTTGTTGGGCCTTGGCTAAGGTGTGATTGAACACGCCGACCACTTCTACGGCCGGGGCTAACTCCAGCCAAGCGGGGATGTGACCGACGTTGGCAACCATGCCAGTGCCGACGATAGCTACTTTATACGGGGCCATTTTTTATACCTCCCATTCCTCTTCCTGCTGCAGCGCGTACAAAGACGTATATCCCCCCGACCAATCCGGCGGAATGAGACAAGGCCGCGGATCGTGATAGGCCCAGCGCGCCTCTTTGCCCCGCACAATAGTCCCCGAGTACTGCGGGCTATTCAAAGGATTAGCCGTATAGGGGAAGGCGTCGGCCGCTGAATAGATATTGAGCAACAAGGGCCGTCCCTTGGGCGATAAGTTTTTCTTAGATCCATGTACGGTGCGGCAATTGTGGATGGTGATGGATCCGGCTGGTCCCGACATATACTCCACGCGGTCGAGATCAACTTGGGGCAGATCCTGCTCGGCGATACAGCCGACCCATTGTCCAGAGGCATTGTACTGATCGAACAAAGGCCCGTTGTGGCTGCCGGCGACCCCGGCCAAAGGCCCTTGGTCGTCATCGACGTCGTAGAGGTACGTGCCGATGGTCAAGGGGCTGTAATTGGTATGCGGCCAATACGTAATATCCTGATGCCACTTGACCTCCTCGCCGCCTTCGGACCACTTGAAATTCAATTTCGAGTGGTGAAACTTAATGTCCGGGCCGACCAAATCAGCAGCCACGTCCGCCAAGACCGACTGAGAGGCGAACTCCCAATAGACCGGGTGCTGATCCACTGGGCTGGTAAGGCGTCGCAGGCGGGGGTCGTCGGAGGTGTGGTCGGGCTCTAGATCGAAGACCTCGTCCGATTGCGTCAGGCCGCGACTGCGCTCGACCATTTCGTCGGTGACGGCCAACAGGCGCTCAATCCATTCCGGTCCGATGAGATTTTCAACTAAGAGAAAGCCCTTGTCGAAATAGGATTGCCGCTGCTCTGGGGTGAGGATCTTGGGCGGGTGTGCCAAAATTTGTTCGAGCGTCATGATCCTGTCTCCTCTGCTTTGTAATTCAGCCAGCGCATATTATGCTAGCGAATTCGCGCGAATCGCTCAAGTCGGGGGCGGAAAGCTCAAGAATTAGATTTTTTTAGATGCAACGGACATTCCCTGTCCGCTTGGAGCACATCTCTATGCCCCACGTTCCGAGGTAAAATCCTATGGTCTTGTACTTTGCTGATCCCTAAAGGTTTCATTCGTGGGTTGTACCCGCTACAGTCTCATCCGCATAGCCCCGTCCTCCCCGCTGTGCTGCCGCCTTGGCATAGATCTTGCAGAATTACGAATGGCCCAGCCGTTCCCTTCGGTTCGGACGGCTTGGCACACTCTAATTCCCAATGGATCGCCATGGCCGAAATCGACACCGTTTCCAAGCACCTGATCTAAACCTACCCGGCTGACTTCGCCCGCTTTGCCCTCCAGCGCGACGACATCGAAGACGTCGAAGTGATAGAGAGCGAGCAGCCCACCGTCAAAGCCCGCCGTACCGACAGCCTCCTCCGCGTGCGCATCGCCGGCGAGTACGCCTTAGTTCACCACGAGTTTCAAACCACCGACCACCCGGCCATGCCCCGCCGCATGGCTGGCTACATCGGCTACATTATCGAGCACTACGGCCTGCCGGTGCATGCTCACGTCTTTTACCTGCGCCCCGACGCCGGACGACGCGATCCGGGCTACTACCTCCAAGAGCATCCCGGCTACCAAATCCTCGTTCAGTATAAGGTGATCCGACTGAGCCAGCTCCCCGGTCAAGCTGTGCTCGACAGCGGGGCGGTAGGCTTGCTGCCGTTTGCTCCGTTGATGCAGCCGCCAGCCGGACAGGCCGAAGAGGCGTGGTTAGAGCAGTGTGTCGCTCGGGCGGCGGCCCTGCCACTGGGGCAGTCGGTTAAGGCCGATGTTCTCGCGGGACTGGCGATCTTGAGCGACTTAGTGTATAATCCGCAGACAATCACGGCCATTGTTTCCAAGGAGCATCTCATGGACCTCATGCACAAATCCTCGTTTGCCCAGTATCTCGCCGAAACTATCCGTGAGGAAATCGTCAAGGAAGTCACCGAGCAAGGCATTGAGCAAGGCATTGAGCAAGGCATTGAGCAAGGCATTGAGCAAGGCATCGAGCAAGGCATTGAGCAAGGCATCGAGCAAGGCATCGAGCAAGGCATCGAGCAAGGCATCGAGCAAGGCATCCAAGAAAGCATCCAAGAAGCGTTGGCTCTGCGCTTTCGGCCGGAGGATATGCACCTATTGGCCCGCCGCATTGAGGCTATTGACGATGTACAGCGCCTCAAGCAGTTGCATCGGGCGGCCATCCAAGTGCCCAGCCTCCAAGCCTTCAGGCACCTGTTAGACGACGAGTAGGCCCGCTGCGTCTGCCGTCATTCCCGCGCACACGGGTAAATTCAGAAAAGGAATATCGGACAAGCACAACATCATTCGTCGAGTAATCGAGCATACACATCGTCCTCTTTATTGTCCTAAATCTGTTTCAGAGTTTCCTCGCTAGCTTCCTCCCAGAAAGTATCATCGTCGGGCAACAATGAACCCAGAACACCACACCGTTATCATCGTCGGCGGCGGACCGGCGGGCCTGCCGTTGGCCGTAGTCTTGGGCGGCTGGCATCCTTTCTTCCGCAACAGCCGCATGTTTGCCGCGCGCTACGCGCCCCTAGCCAGATACTTACAGCAATTCGACCGCACGGCTCGGCTGAGCTCGCCGAAGTCCCTGCTAGGGCTGGATATGCAGTATCTCGTGCAGAGCGGCATCAGGCCCGTCGATCTGTTCCGCACCTTGCACCACCCGCGCCAGCTCTTTGAGGAACTCGACCAAGTCGCCATGGACTTTCGGCGCGGCGAGCCGCTGGACGCACTGCTCATCAGCCGCGAGCCGGTCGGCGGGTTGTGGAACCGCGCGCCGCACAACTTGTTGACTCTGTCGCCGGGTCAGTGGATGGAGTTTGCCTTTTATCCGCTGGCGCAGCACGCCACAGAAATCGGGCACTCTTTAGACGTCAACGCTCTGATCCTCAAGACCGATCTGATCGACTACTATCACCGCGTGCCCGAGCGCTTTGGGGTGGCAGAGCGCATTCGCACCTTTGAGGAGGTCGAGCGGATTGAGCCGCACGAAAGGGGCTTTCAGCTCACCAGTCGGCATGTGCAAAAGGGAACTGAACAGCGCTACACCTGCAAGTACTTGGTCCTCGCAACCGGCCAGCGCGCTCAGTTGCGCTCCCTTGGCGTGGAGGGCGAGGAGTGGCCTTTTGTCACCGCGCACTACGACAAACCCGCAGACTTCCCCGGCGAGCGGGTGCTCGTCGTCGGCGGCGGGCGTTCGGGCGATTGGGCTGCAACCGAATTGCACGACGCCGGCAAGCAGGTGTACTACGCCATGCGCCAAGGGTCAGCAGTCCATTGGCAGCTCATCAACGACAGCCGCCACGGGCTGCCCTATTACCATCGCATCGCCGAAATCCTCGAAAGCCGCTCGCCCCGGCTTAAAACCTTGTACCACACCCACGTGACGCAAATCGCCGAAGACGGACAAGTCGAACTGAAAACGCCCGAGGGAAACCAAGTGGTGGAAGTCGATCACGTGATCAAGGAAATCGGCGGCACGGCCGACTATTCGATCTTACAGGGCTTTACGCCGCTGACGCTCGCGCCCATGCGCGACAACTACCGCTTCCAACTCGATCAAGTCCAGACCCACGCCCACAACTACGAGTCGATTGACATCCCCAACTTGTACCTCGGCGGCTATCTCGCGGCCGGAATCGGACTCGTCGTCATTGCCATGCACGGAACGACCTACGCGATTGCCGGGGATATTCTGCAGAAGGAAGGGCGGCTCTTGTAACATTTCTCCACTGCCCTCGTTAGTATAAATGCAGGACGATGGAAAATCAGCCAATGCGCGGCCTGAGGATCATCGCCGCCCGGACCGAGCCGAGCTCAATCCGACGCTATTTGATAGGGTAATGGTTTTGGATCGAGCCATTCTACAATTCGATCTTTTATCGCCCAAGCAAAGAAGAAATTCCCGCGCGGCGTGTGATGCCCGATATAATACGGCGTCAAAAACGTCTGTACATCTCCTCGATAGGTCGCGTATTCTTCCCGAAACGCATCGCGCAAATCGATCATCGGTACGTCCTTTGTCGCCAACCAATCCAAAAACGTCTGGTCAAAAAGCGGCTCGCCCTTCAGGGCATTCGCTACATTGTGTGAACCAAATGACAAAATCACCAGCAGCTTTTTTCCATTAGCCTTTGTAAACGCCTCGGCCTTTTCAATCACAAACCGCGTCGCCAACAGAGCCGCTTCAGTATGCAGGCTGTAAACCTCGGCATCTGACCCCGCATTCTCGAACTCTCCCCCCATACTCTGTGCCATTGCCGACGCATCTTCCACACTGCCCTTGCGCGCCATAACCGCGTGCAAAATCGGGTCATCGCCAAAAGTCTCCCACACCCAATCCGCATCGCATAACCGATAGAGTTCTTCGGGAGTCTTACACAAATTCTCGCGCTCTTCCACAGTTCCGCTTTCCAGATTCACGCACAAATGCGGCAGCGTAAACCGCCCCTGTCGTCCCATGCGAATGGATCGCCACGCATCCAAGTTGCGAAAGTGGTCGTCGTCCCACACGTTCAAAATCACGTATTCGGCGGGATATTCTCTCTCCACAATTAACATTCGCCGATACGCCTGATACACACTGTGCCCACCAATGCCGTAATTGCGAACGGGCTCCAGCAGATGCGCGGCCAAATACTCCTGCCATGTCTCTCCATTGCTAACCTGATCGCAATGCGTAAAGCTATTCCCATACGTATGGATGCGACACGGGCGATCCGCGTAATTGACCGCCTGCCGCGCACCGTCTTTCTCGTACGCGTAAAACCCGCGCGAATCATCTACACCACCACCGCGAAACCCATCGCAAAGCACCCATCCGATCTCGGGATCAAACGCCGACTGTGCATTATTACACATAATCCTCGCCAACTCTACCGGCACATCGGCCTTCGCAGGTGTCGCAAAATGATCCACCATCTCGCGCGTTGGCATAATCGATTCCAAATATTCGCGTCTTGTCATCGCGGGGCCTTTCGAGGTTCGGTTGCCGCCAAAACCGCTTCTGGAGTCGAGCCAACAAGGTTGCGATAAACTTCCGGATCGGTCGCCCCCTCGGTTGCAATGATGACGATGCGGCTGTTGCAATCGAGTCCAAGCTGCTGGCGCAGATTCTCGTCCCGGGTCGTCGCCAGAAATCCCGCCCACGCTGCAATCCCCGTTTCACCAATGACCATTGGGGGATCGCCCCCGACACCGGTCGCTGCTTGTCGCATGGCATCAACGGCCGCTTCGTCGGGGATAGTAAGAAAGGCGAAAGCACCAGCCTTTAGAATATCCCACGCTTGGGGCGACGCGGATTCAACGACCAGTCCGTCCATAACGGAGCGACCATCCCCGCTGACGGTTGCCGCGCTGTTTTCAATCGCGCTTTGGTATAGGCAGGCCGATGCGGTGGGTTCAACGACAACTATCCGCGGATGGTTGCTCTCATAGCGCTCCCACAAATGCCCGCAGGTCGCCGCGGCCAATCGACCACCACCGCCGGGGACCAAGACATGAGTAGGCGGCTGGCCGTCACTGAACTGGCGAACGATTTCGTCCGCGACCATTGCGTACCCCTGCATAATCTCACGGGAGATGTGGGGATACTCTGCGGACTTCTCATCCGATATGGCAAAGTAGCCGAACATCTCCGCGTCCGCATACGAGCGTTGCACCACTTGATCATAGCTTCCCGGTACCCGCACCACCTCTGCGCCATAGGCAGCAATCGCTTCCTCTCTACCGGCGCTGACGCCATCGTTCATGTAAATCGCGCATCGACAACCGAACATGCGGGCACCCCACGCCAACGCTCGCCCGTGATTGCCCGATGTTGCCGCCGAGACGACAATCTCTCTCGTCACCGATTCATACTGCCGATTTATCAGGTCCTGTGTTGTGACTGTTTCCACGCCAATGGCTTTTTTAATTTCACCCTTCAACACAGACAGCATTGCGTAAACGGGCCCCGTCGGTTTAAAACTCCCCACCTCAAACCGATACCCTTCGTGCTTGCACCACAGGCCCTCAACACCGCTCGTCGCAGCAAGGCCGTTCAACGCAATCAGCGGCGTCGGTTGATAACCGGGTAAGTGCGTCACCTCTGCTTCCACATCGGCGAAGGTATCTCGATTTAGCAGCGCCTGCTGCGTTGGACCGTAGTCCGGTGGAGGGTGGGCTTGCGCATTAATAAAGACATTAGTTTGGTAGGGGTTCATCGCTTTTCACCTTGCGGGTGTTTGTTCGCTTCTTTTTGGAAAACTTGAAACTCGAAAGGGGATCCTCTCGATGAATAATCTCAGGTATTCTCTCGCAGTCTTATGTACACTTGCCCTGTTACCCGCCCGCGGTTCCGCCGACGAAGAGAGTGTACGGTCTGCCGTGATGGATCATTATCAGGCTTTTGCCGCCAAAGATCACGAAGGACTGGGGCGCAGTTTTGCGCCGGGCTATACCATTTTCTCCTCATCTGGCGGCCTGCTGCGCGAAGGGTTCGATCGGGACCGCATGAAGTCCGGGTTCAAGGCCGGACTCACGTTCAACCTCAAACCCCGGCATATCGAGGTGCAACTCTTCGAGAATACCGCTGTGGTGACAGGGTATCTGGATGCCAGAATCTCTATGAAAAAACAGCGTAGTCGGGTGCATACACTTCGTCTTTCCAGCGTGTGGGTTGAGCAGGAAGGAGGATGGCACCTTGCCCACGAGCACTTGTCTAGGTTGGTGCTGCGTTCTCAATCTCCACCTGCTCGGCAGTCAGAAACAGTGGTTCAGGAGGATAAGCAAGGTATTGACTTCGAGGCCTGGCTACTGACGTTTGCTGATATTCTGTTCTGATGCCGAGCCCAATGGGCTACGTGACAGCAACTCACTTTGCCGTATAATTCGTTTGCGTTAGTATAGACGAAGGAAGGTAGAAAAGTCGCTATGGGGGCCGTGTGGAGCAAGCCCAAGTGCTTGAGGCGACCAAGCGCCGCTTTAAGTGGGCAGTGTCAGCGGTCTCCTAGTTCCACCCACTCTCTGCCCTCGCACCCGACGTACTCCGACTGCGGCCGAAAAATCCGCTCCACTGCTTCCTGTTCCCGGCAGTGAGCAATCCAGCCGGCCATGCGAGTTGCGGCAAAGGTGCTACTAAACAACTCGGATGGGACACCGAGTTCGTGTAGTAGAACCGCCGTATAGAACTCGGCGTTGGTAAACAAGCGCCGGCCCGGCTTGTATTCCTCCAATAGTCGAACCGCCTCTGATTCTACAAGTCTGGCCAAATCGAACAGACCCGTGTCTCCTTTGGCCACGCACAACTCCTCAGCGGCTTGTGCGAGAACAGCCGCTCGGGGATCTCGCACCTTGTACTCGCGATGCCCGAAACCCATCAGGCGTTCACCGCGTTCGAGGACGTTTCTAATGAAGGGCTCGGCTCGGTCGGGAGTGCCAATTTGCTGCAACATGGCCAAGGCCGGCTCGGGGGCACCACCGTGCAACGGGCCTTTTAAGGCACCGAGAGCGCCGACGATGGCTGACTTCCGATCAGAGCGCGTCGAAGTGATGACGCGAGCCGTAAAGGTCGATGCATTCATGCCGTGATCAACCATCGCGTTGAAATACGCGTCCAGCGCGCGGGCCATGGCCGCGGTTGGCCTACAACCTGACAGCATGTAGAGGAAGTTCTCCGCAAAACGAAGCCCCGGATCGGGCTGAATCGCGGGTTTTTGATTCATCAACCGCCACGTGGCAGCGACGATTACAGGAGTGGCACCCACAAGTACAACATCCATCTCCGCGTCCTCAAGACACAGCGAATCCAAGGCTAGCCGCAGTACGTCTATTGGCCTTTGCCCAGTTCTGACGGCGGCCTCGATTAGGGATTGAGTGTACCCGGGCAGGGACCAACTCGACAGCCGACTGCGGAATGCCTCCAACTGCTCGTAGTCCGGTAGCTGGCCATGCCACAACAGGTAGGCCATTTCCTCGAAGTGCGCGTTGGGGGCAAGTTCCTCAAGAGAGAATCCCGCCAACCACAGTCTGCCCTTCTCTCCGTCGATCCCGCTCAACCGCGTGCGGGCAGCGACTACCCCCTCCAGTCCTTCTTTGATCTCGTTGGTCATGTTTCAAGCTCCGTTGTATTGGTTAATTGACGATTATAACGCGATCACTTATATTGTCAATATTGATTCATAAATCAATCTATGACGATGGCTCCTTCGCGCTATTTATCTGCTAAAGAGGCCTGTGCCGAGTTGGGAATCCGGCCGCAGACCCTCTATGCCTATGTAAGTCGCGGCCTAATCCGTTCCGAAACCGGGGATCAGCGGCAACGCACTCGCCAGTACTACCGCGAAGACATCGAACGTCTCCGCCGCCACAAGGAGCTTCGGGCGCGTCCCGAAGTAGCTGCCGAGCAGGCCCTGAAAACAGGGGACCCGGTACTAGAGTCCGCTCTGAGTCGAGTCGACGATGACGACCTCTACTATCGGGGGATCAGCGTCAGCGAATTGGCGCGTGAGAGCACGGTGGAGGAAGTCGCCGCGTTGCTGTGGACGGGAGATCGCTCTCGGCAGATTGAGGAATTCGCCGGCGAGGCCCGGCTGAACGGCATCAGCCCAGCTCTCATCGCAGAGCTTGCGCCGCTGTCAAAAGTCGAACAGATGCAGGCACTGCTTCCCGCGATTGGAGCCCAAGACCCCGCGGCCTTTGCCACTGCACCTCCGCACATCCACCAATGCGGCGCTCGCATTCTCCGGTTCATGACGCTGATTGCCACTGCCCAAGACAAAACCGTCAGCGGCATCGCGCAGACGCTGCAAAGCACCTGGCTACCCGGACGGCCGGAAACGGCTCGGTTGATCGAAGCGGCCCTGATTCTGTGTGCCGATCACGAGCTCAACGTCTCGACGTTTACTTGCCGCACCGTGGCTTCGAGCGGCGCCAGTCTGTATGCGGTGGTAACGGCTGGCCTCAGCGCCCTGCAAGGTCCCCGTCACGGTGGGGCGACCGACCGGCTAGAGGCCTTGTGGGACGAAGCTGAATCGGCGAACAGCGTGGGCGATACCATTGTCAGCAGGCTCAAGCGGGGAGATGTAATCGAAGGCTTCGGACACGTGGTCTATCGAGGCGTTGACCCCCGTGCGAAGGTCCTCATGGAGTTGCTAGAGGAAGCGGTCCCCAATTCTTCGGAATTGGTACTGGCGAAGACATTGATCGAAGAAGTCGGGAAGCGGACGGGGCTTGCCCACAATGTGGATCTGGGGCTGGTAACTCTGCGCCGAATCTTGGGCTTGGAGAAAGGAACAGCCCTGTTGCTGTTCTGCCTCGGTCGCATCATCGGCTGGATCGCCCACGCCATTGAGCAATATCAGACCGGACGCCTAATACGACCGCGCGCTAAGTACACAGGACCCGATCCACACCGTGCGTCGGATTAATGTTACGGCTTGTACCCCTCACACCTGCGGCCGCAAGTTCAGCAGCACCAAGAGCCAAGTGCGACTCCAGTAAGCGCTGTTGATATAGGGATTTTTCGCGTTGGGCCAGTTGGTCCAATAGGTCTCGTTGTGCGGGATGCGGTGCGGCCATTGGACGAGGGGAATGGAGGGCAACTCGGCAAGCCAAAGGTCCATAGCTTGGCGGTAGAGTTCGTCCATCTCCGAGGCGTCGGTCGGGGTCTGGCCCATCTGATCGATCAGCGCGTCGTAGGCCGAGTTTTGCCAGCGCCAAGGCATGTCGGCTGGTTCGCCGGTGGGCTGGACAAAGCGGCTGTGGTACTGGCGCAGCACAAAATAGGGATCGCGCATAGAGCTGAAGTTGCCGATCAGGTACGCACGGGCCGTGCCCTGGCGCAGGCGCGTGGTAAAATCCGAGGTCATGCGGAAGGAAGCGTCGATGCCGGCCTTTTTGAGCTGGGCGATGAGCACCGGCGTCAGATCCTGAAAGTGGGAGAAGATGTCGATGACCATGCTCAGGCGCTGCCCGTCCTTTTCCCAGAAGACCCCGTTGTGTTCGTAGCCTTTGCGGGTGAGAATCTCCGCGCTCTTTTCCAAGTCGAAGACGCCGACTTGGTGCTCGGCGACCAAGTCCTCGGCGAGGGTAAAATACCGATGCATCTGCGGCAGATCGGGCAAGGGCAGCAGGGTCCATGCACCTGAGTTTTGCCAGCCTATGGCTACGAGTTGGTCGCGGTCAATGGCGTAGTTGACCGCACGGCGCATCTCTGGGTCGGACCAAGGGGCTTCCAGCCCATTAAACCCCAAGGAAATGGGCCACCAAGTGATGTAGCTGTACGGCGGCTCGCGGCCCGTCCAAGTCGTGATGTTGCGATTGCGCTCCAAGAGGGAGACCATGTTGGCCGGACGCAACTCCAAGCAGGTGTCGATGTTGTTGGCGATCAGGTTCTGCACGCGCTTGTGCTCTTCCATGTAGGTCAGGTAGATCAGCCGCTCGACCTGAGGTAGCTCCTGAAAGCCAAGTTTCTCAGCCCACCAGCCCTCGCGCAGATCCCAGATCCGTTGGGCTGGTTCCGAGCGCACCATGCGATAGGGACCGGTCAGAACCGGCCAGCCTTTTTGCAAGTCAAAGTTGGAAAAAGTCAGCGGGTCTTGGCCTTCCCAGATGTGCTTGGGCACAATGGGGACGCCTTGGTCGCCGCTGTGGACGAAGTAGCTAAAAAGGAAGCGCGGGTTGGGTGCCTTGAGCGCGACGCGCGCCGTCAAGCTGTCGAGGGCAACCGCCTCTGCGACCCAAGTCGCCATATCCGTCGAGTACATGAGCTGTGGGGCGTGCTCCACGAGCATGTTGATGGTAAAGGCAAAGTCGTGCGCCGACCAAGGATGCCCGTCACTCCACTCAACGCCCGGACGGATTTTGACCACAAGTTCGGTATAATCCTCGTTGAAATGGTGGCTCTCGGCGATCCAAGGTATTAGCTCGGAATCTTCCTCGTAGGCATTGAAGAAGTAGAGCGGCTCGTAAAGGAAGTTATATCCTATCCGCGAAATGCCGCCTGGGATGAAGGGATTAAAGGAGTTGTAATCTTGGATCTGGCCAGAGCAGGTATTGGCCTCGGCGCAGTCCATGATCAAGGTCCGATTGCGCGGCACCTTTTTGAGGGCACCCTCGTCGCCACTACAGGCGAGGAAGGGTACGGTGGCTAAAAGCAGGATATAAATAGGCATCGACTACTCTTTTTTAGCCGCTTGCAGGGCGCAAGCGCGGCTTTGGGTTAGGGCGGCTACAGGATCGGGGAGTTGGGGGCTGAGCTCAATGCTCGCCGGGCCAGCGTATGGGCTTGGGGCGAGGGCGGCAAAAGTCGCAGCGAGCGCACCCTCGGTCAACACGCCCGCTAGTAGAGGCCAGTGCAAATCACCTTTCCCGTCGTTATCATCTAGATGCACATACCCAAGCCGGTCTCCGGCGGCGGCGATGACCGCGGCCGGATCTTCCTTGGACATCTGTAGGTGGCCGGTGTCGAGGAGCAAGTAGAGGTTGGGGTGGTTTAGGCGGGACAGGTACTCCAAGGTCCCAGCGGCCGTCGGCAGCGCCTTGCCGGGGAAGTGCTCAACCCCAACGCGAATCGCACGCGCGGCCGCGAAGTCCGCCACTTGCCCCAAGGCGTCACCAAACTGGGGCAGCGCGACTGGGTCAGTCCCTGGGACCACATACGCGGTGTCAGCACCGAGATCCGCGGCGTGGTCGAGGGCCTCCCGGCAGTGGTCGAGGGCGGCTTGTTGCGCGGCGGGCGCGCCGTCGAGGGCCGCGGCATCTTCCATGTTAAAGCACAGCGCAAGGCAGGAGACCGACAAGCCGAGATCGTCGATGTGCGCACGCGACGTCGGGCTAAAAAAGGTCTTCGCCTGCACGTCAATGGAGCGAAAGCCAATAGCAGCTAGCGCAGTAAGGGCATCTTCTTCCGAGCCAGTCAAGGCCCAAGCACAACAGGATAGCTCCACGATTCGTTCCCTCCGGTCGGCGAATAAAACGTCTCTACCAAGCGGGTAGCACGCCGTAGCACACGCGGCGGCCCTCCTCGACTTTGGCGAAACCGAGGCGAGCAAGGGCGTGGCCGGGCCGGCGGTCCTTCATCACCACGCGGCGGCGAGCGACGCGACGGGCCTCGCCCAAATCCGCAGGAGATGGGCTGCCCCCCTGGGCTAAGTAGCGGACCAGATCTAAGCCCTGCGCGCCGGCAATAGTTTCGCTAAACATGGGGTCGAAGTAAACCACATCCCAAGCATTATCGGCTTCGCGGCGCAGGTAGTTGGCATAGTCGGCGTTTAGGACTTCGACGCGGCGCATGGCCGGGGCGAGGGATGGCGGGTCGTCAATCGCATAGCAAGCCATGCCGCGCTCGACCAGCAGGGCCAACAGCGGCGAGGCTTCAAGGCTGCGGACGCGCCCCGTCGCGCCGACCTTGTAAGCGGCCACGATGGCGTCCGCACCCAAACCGCAGGTACAGTCGAGGACGCGGTCGCCTAATTTGAGTTGCAAGGCGTCAACCAAAATGTCGTGCTTGCCTTGTTCCAAGGCGAGGATCCGCAATTTGGCCATGTTGGGATGGTAGCGGAGACACCGTCCGGCGACCCAAAGGGAAAAATTGCCGCGCTCGACGACGATCAGGCCCGCGAGATTCTCGTCCGCAGCCATTCCAGCGAGCGAGCAGTGGGCACGAGGCACATAGCGGTAGCCGATTTCGCCAGCAAGGCAATGCGCCCTCGCAAGCTCCCGAGGGCTGGGACGCGCAGAGGTGGTTACGGCAAAGGCGAGCGACGGTTCCGGTTCGCGGTTAGTTTGCATACGACGCTTTATCCGGCGGTGCAACGGCCTTCAATCGTCGATAGTAGGACTGTGCCGTTGGCTTGCCACTTAGGCGAGGACAAAGCGCTCCAGTCGCCAGCGCTTGGCCCACGTCTTTTCCAAACGCACGCACAAGCACACGTCGTTGCCCTTGTAAGTCTCCGCGAGGACCTGACCCTGCTGATGTAAATGGGCCAAGAGCCGGCCTTCGGCTTGGGGAACCTGCAACTCCAAGGTGATGTCTCCAGCGACGCTGTACGCGCGGATTTTGTCGCGCAGCGCGTCGAGGTTGATGGCTTGGCTAGCCGAGACGGCGATGGCGTCTTCGCGGTCCGCGTACGCGGCCGCGATCCGCTCCTCTTCGCCGGGAGCTACTTGGTCGATTTTGTTGTACACCCTCAGGGTGGAGCTGTCGGCAAGCCCGAGGTCGTGGAGGACTTGCTCGACCGTGGCGATTTGCGACTCGTAGTACGGAAAGCTCAAATCGATCACGTGGAGCAGCAAATCAGCCTCCACGGCCTCTTCGAGCGTGGCGCGAAAAGAGGCAAACAGGTGGTGGGGCAGGCGGTTGATGAAACCGACCGTGTCGGTGAGCAGGATCTTGTGGTTGCGGTCGAGATCAACGGCGCGGGTGGTCGAGTCCAAGGTGGCAAAGAGCTGGTCTTCGACTAGCACATCCGCGCCGGAGAGCGCCCTCATCAGGGTGGATTTGCCGGCGTTGGTATAACCCACGAGGGCCACCTTAAAAACATCCGCGCGATTTTTGCGGTTGGTCGCCATCTGCACGCCGATCTTGTCGAGCTTGGCCCCTAGGGAATTGATCTGACGGCGAATCAGGCGGCGGTCGATTTCCAATTGGGTTTCGCCCGGGCCGCGGACGCCGGCTGCTCCCATGCCGCGGATGGCCCCGCCACCGGCTTGGCGCGACAGGTGGGTCCAGTAGCGAGTCAAGCGCGGCAGAAGGTAGTTGAGCTGGGCCAACTCGACTTGGATCTGAGCCGTGTGGGTGCGAGCGTGGCGCGCGAAGATGTCTAAGATCACGGCGCTGCGGTCGATAATGCGGCGCTTGGTGACGCGCTCCAAGTTGCGCATCTGGGCCGGCGAGAGGTCGTTGTCAAAGACGATCACGTCGGCTTGGCACTGGGCCGCAAGCTGCTTGAGGGAGGCGGCCTTGCCCTTGCCGACGTAGTAGGTCGGATCGATGCGGTCGCGCCCTTGGATCTGGCGCGCGGCTTCGACGAGGCCAGCGGTGGCGGTTAAGCGGCCGAGCTCGTCGAGGGAGTGTTCGGCCTCCCAAGCGGGCATCGCGGGCAGGGCGACGCCGACGAGGATGGCGCGTTCTTGTTGCAGCGTGTGATTTGCTTCCATTCGGCCTTCTTTGGATTTGGTGGTGTAGCGCATCAAACACAAATAGAGCGCATCACTTTGTCAACACCGCAAGGGCGAGTTTGCGCCTCCAATGCGCGGGCGAGCCGTTTGCGACAAGGGAGTTGTCATTTGAACGGACATCGACAATTTTATCGTCACTACGGGCAAACTCGTCGTTTACCCTTGACTTTTTGGAAAATTGAATCTGTGGTATTACCTTGTGTTACACACGTTTGCTAAACATCGAAATACGGATCATACCATGGGAAAGCACTGCGGCGGAAATGCTAACGAGGACCTGTTGCGAGACTTGCGGCTCGCGGTTTGGCGGCACAAAGAACCAGAGGGCGAATTCATGATCCTAGCCCAGATCCGCCAGACCTTGGACCACGCCGGAATCGCTTACGACGGTTGCCGATTGTACCGGGTGCAAGCTGACAACGGCGAATGCACGATGCGCGTCCATCCCTTGACAGCCGACGGACATTGGTCCCCGCTAACCAAAGGACAGCAGTGGGTGCTGGGAGCGTGGAAATCAGCCGCGACCTGCTATCGAGCACCGAGCCGCCACGGCGAATGCGCTTGGCTGGCCCAACAGATGCGTTGCAATGTCAAAGCCATCCTCGAAACGACCTTTGATCAAGGCGTCTTAGCCGTTTATCGCAAAGAAGCCATCGCCTGTAGCGATGCGGATATCGGCTTGTTCAAGGGCTTAGGCGAAGTCCTCAGCGGACTATACTACCGACAAGAAGACCTAGCGCAGTTGCAGACCAAAGAAGCCCAGCTACGCCAAGCGCAGAAATTGCAAGTGATGGGGCAACTGACGGCCGAGTTCACCGGCGAAATCAACCAATACTTAGAGGTGATCATCGGCGAGACCAGCCTGCTGAGCGAAGGCGACTTAGCACCCGTCGTCAGCGATGGCGTACAAGCTGTGTACGAGGCCGGCCTCCAAGCGCGCAGCACCAGCGAGCGGCTGTTAGGGTATGCGCGCCAGCCGAAGACGCAGAAGGAATGGGTCAACTTCACCCACCTCGTGCAGGAGACAGTCCGGCTGCTGCGCCGGACGCTCCTACAAGACCAAATCGAAATCGTTGAGACCCTAGCTCCAGACCTGCCCTATATCAAAGCTCATGCCGGTCAACTCCAACAGGTCGTCCTCAACCTCATCCAAAATAGCCGCGAAGCCATCAAGCAGGTGCGCGACGCGGGACGAATCGCACTGCGGCTATCGGCCCGCCAAGGCTGGATCGTGTTGAAGGTCGAGGACAATGGGCTGGGCATTCCCGAAGAAATCCGGACCGATATTTTTGCGCCGTTCTTCACGACCAAGGCGTCGAGCCAGCACAGCGGATTGGGGCTGAGCGTATGCGCGGGCATTGCCCGCGACCACCACGGTCGCCTATTCATCGAAAACTGCGCCCAAGGGGCCTGTGTAGTCTTGGAACTGCCAATCAATCCGCCCGCCGCGTTAGTGGATAACTGACCTTGTTGCAACAGACGCGCTCCTATATGTTCAAGCCCACAGCGCACAACGCGGGAGAGGCAGCGCATGGTTATCGTACTAATGGGCGTAACGGGCAGCGGCAAGACGACGGTGGGCGAACAACTCGCCCAACAGCTCGGATGGGCTTATTACGACGCCGACGACTTCCACCCGGAAGTCAACGTGCGCAAAATGGCCAGCGGCACGCCGCTTACCGACGAAGACCGCTGGCCTTGGCTGAAGACCTTATCTGTAGCCATTGATCAGTGGCTACAAGCCGAGCAAGGCGCGATACTCGGCTGCTCGGCGCTCAAGCAGAGCTACCGCGACATCTTGGTCAGCGAGCGGCCCGGCGTGCAGATCGTCCATCTCAAAGGCCCCAAGGCACTCATCGCCCAGCGGCTTGAAACGCGGCAGCACCGCTACATGCCGACCAGCCTGCTCGACAGCCAGTTTGCAACTCTCGAAGAGCCGCACGACGCGCTGAGCGTAGATATCGGTCCTTCGCCCGCCGCCATTGCCGCAACCATCCGCACGGCCTTGCAGCTCTGACTAACTGACGTTACGCACCCGGGTAGGGGGCGGTTTCAAACCGCCCCCTACGGCCATCGGCCTCGTCGAATCAAGGGCGTCCTGCCCGCGGCGAGAATCGGACCGAAAACCAACCACCGACCACGTACTCCGTAACATCAGGGACTAAGAAGCAGCGTCATCCCAAGTACACAAACAAGTACACCGCCAAGAAAATCGTCACCAACAACACGCTGCTACTAATAGGCCACGCCCGCGCAAAGACGCCGGTCGGGCCGTGGTACTGGCGCATCTGTTCTATTAGAGCGAAAACCTGTCGCTTGCTCCAAGCGATCAGTCCATCCCACAGCGGCGCACCCACCTGTACGCACAACCGCGCCGCCCCTGGCAGCAGCTTGCGATAGGTCCAGTCCACGTCGATATTGGCCGAGCGCAGCTCCGGCGGGTAGATGCCCGTCAGCTTGAGCGCGACAAAGGCCAGTGCCGAAAAGAATAACAACTGAAGCTGTAAAACGATGTGGGTCGCATCGTACGGCTCGTAGGCAACCGGATAGGGCAGGAGTTTGTACAAATAGTGCGGGAACGAACCGATACCAATGCACAGCACCGCCCCAATCCCCATTGCCACTAGCATGTTGCGCGGTGCTTCACGGCAGCGGATTCCCGCATCGTGGGCGAAGAAGGCAAAGAAGGGAATTTTGATGCCGGCGTGATGGAAGACGCCAGCCGAGGCAAACAGCAACAGCAGCCACACTACGACGTGTCCCTCGTTGGCCGCAGCCTGCATGACCATGGACTTGCTGACAAAGCCGCTAAAGAGCGGAAAGGCCGAAATCGACGCGGCTCCGATCATGCAAAAGCCGCAAGTCCAAGGCATGGATTTGTACAGCCCCCCAAGGTCCGAGCCGTTGATCCTGCCGGTGCGATAGAGCACGGCACCCATTGACATAAAGAGCAGGCCCTTGAAGAGCACATCGTTAAAGGCGTGGGCAACCGCGCCGTTGACGCCCATGCCCGGCCCCAAGCCGACGCCTACTACCATAAAGCCGATCTGGTTGATCATGCTGTAGCCCAACACGCGGCGCAGATCGTTTTCAATCACCGCATAGAAGATGGGAAACATCGCCATGGCCGCGCCGATGTAGAGCAGGATTTCGGTGCCGGCAAAACTGCGCGCCAACACATAGACCGCGGTCTTGGTAGTAAAGGAACTCAAGAAGACCGCGCCGGTGGGTGTGGACTCTGGGTAGGCATCCACCAGCCACGAGTGCAAGAATGGAAAGGCGCATTTAATGCCAACGCCGAGGAAAATCAGCCGCGTGGCCCAGCTATCGATGCCCAGATGCCCCAGCGCCAGCGAGCCGGTCTGCTGGTAGTGCCACGCTGTGCCGACCAAGAGCAGCAGGCCAGAGCTGATGTGGATTAGCAGGTAGCGAGTACCCGCGGCGATAGCCCTTTCACTTCGGCTAGCCCAAATCTGGAAGACCGAAGAAATCGCCAACAACTCCCAAAAGATGAAGAGCACAATCAGATCGCCGGCAAAAACCGCACCCACGGCCGCACCCGCGTACAGGAAGCCGGTCGCCTGTTGCAGGCGGTCGCGCAGGTGCAGCGA
Source organism: Gemmatimonadota bacterium (assembly GCA_009840005.1). Next base: position 35,363 of record VXOR01000073.1, on the reverse strand, counting down.
AAAGAGCGCGGCGAGGAAAGCAGCCAAGTGAAAGAGATAGCCAAAGAGCAGGCTGAGCTGGTCAACGCGCACCCAGTGCAGCTCGTACCCGGCTAGGGAACCGACTTGGCCGTCGCCTATCTGGTGGCCGAGGAGATTGTAGAATCCGGCCAACGGCAAAATGAGCAACGCCACCCGCCGCGCGGCCAGCGGCAAGACAGGCAACAACAGCCCGCCTAACAGCAGGAAGGCCGCCGGGTGCAGGCTAGTCATAGTAATCCTCGCGACGCATCAACACCTTGCGCATCTGGGTAGCCGTCAAAACCAACAGCACGCAAGCGACAAACCCGTATATCGCGTAAAAGCCGAACCATCCCTCGACTGGGAAGACGCCCTCGGCAAAGTTCAAGTGCCGATGGAAGAACAGTTCCACGCCCAAGAGCAAGGCGCAGAGGACGAAGAAGACCCATATCAAGCGGTGGACGTTCCGCGGCTGGTCGAATAGATATTTTTTCTTTGAGGTCATAGCCTTATCCTCCGATCTGGCGGCAGAGGTCGAGGAGAGGATCGGGATAGAGGAAGAGCGCCAGCCCGCCCAGCGCCGTGCAAATCAGCGGCAGGACACAGGCCAGCGGGGCTTCCTGTAGGCCGCTTTCTTCATCGGGTGCTGCGTAAAAAAAGGCATTAACCGCCACCGGCAATAAATAGGCAATGTTGAGCAGCGAGCTTACTAAGAGCACGCCAATGGCCACGTACTGCTCGGCGTCCAATCCAGCGAGGATGAGGTACCACTTGCTCCAAGCGCCTCCCAGCGGCGGCAAGCCGATGATGCTCAGCGAGCCGACGAGAAAGGCCCCCATCGTCCACGGCATTTGCCGGCCAATTCCTTTCATCTCGCTGATCTCGGTCTTGTGCAGGGCGACCGCGATGGCCCCAGCGCAGAAGAAGAGAGTGATCTTGCCGAAGGCGTGCATGGCGATGTGCAAACTGCCACCGAGGACGCCCCAACTATTGGCTAGGGCTGCGCCGAGCACGATGTAGGAGAGCTGACTGACGGTGGAATACGCTAAGCGGGCCTTGAGGTTGTCCTTAGTCATGGCTACCAACGAGCCAATGAGAATCGTGGCGCAGGCCGCGTAGGCCAGATAGGTGCCCAAGCCCGTGTCGGCGAGCAGGTCGATGCCGAAGATATAGACGACCACCTTGAGGATGGTAAAAACGCCCGCCTTGACCACGGCGACTGCGTGTAACAGGGCGCTGACTGGGGCCGGAGCCACCATAGCGGCGGGAAGCCAGCGGTGAAAGGGCATCAGCGCGGCTTTGCCCGTGCCGAAGGCGTAAAGAAAAAGCAGGACGCCGATGGTCCATGTCGGAGCCTTACCGGCGAGGATACCGCCGGAAACGAAGTCAAGAGTCCCGGCGATGTAGTAGGTGGCGACCAAGCCTGTGAGCAGGAAACCGATCGAGGTCGCAAGCAGTACCCCCATATAGATGCGGCCCCCCGCTTTAGCCTCCGAACTGCGGTGGTGCGTGACCAGCGGATAGGTCGAAAGCGTCAGCGCCTCGTAGCAGAAAAACAGCGTCAGCATGTTGCCGGCGAATGCCGCGCCCAAGGCAGCGGCGATGGCCAAGGTGAAGAAGGCGAAGAAGCGAGTTTGGTTTTCCTCGTGATGACCCCGCATGTAGCCGATGGAGTACACCGAAGTCGCCATCCACAACCCAGCGGCGATCAGCGCAAAGAGCGCTCCGAGCGGTTCGACTTCAAAGGCTAGGGACAGACCCGGAAAGACCTCCACCAGATGTACCGCCGGCCGGTCACCTGCGGCTATTTTGGGCACCAAGGTGCAAACCGAGGCAAAAGTGCCTAGCCCGGCGAGCAGAGTCGCGGTCTCGCGCAGATTGGGGCGACGGCCCAAAAGGGCAATCAATGGCGCGGCACCCAAAGGCAGGAGCACGGCCACGACAATGGCGGTGGAGGCACTCATGGCGCAGCTCCCAAGAGCCAATGCGCCGCCTTGCGGGCAACCCCAGCCGTCAGCGAGGTCTGCATCCCGAAACCAATGGTAAGCGCGATGAGCAGCCACGCGGGGATCTGCATCGAGAGGGGGGCTTCGGCGATAGGCTCGGCATCTTCGGGAACCGGGCGGAAATAGGCGATTTCGACAAAGCGCCAGATATAGACCAGCGCCAGCAGCGAGCTGACCACCACCAGCGCCGCCACCGGCCACCACCCGTGCTCCAGCGCACCCAGGATCAAGTACCACTTGCTGATAAAGCCCACGGTAAACGGCACGCCGACCAGCCCCAAGCCGGCGAGGACAAAGGCGCACGAAGTCAGCGGCAGACGCTTGCCCAACCCACTAAGGTCGGCCAATTGCACGGAGTTGATGCGGAGGAAGATGCAGCCCGCGGCTAAGAAGAGCGCCGCCTTCATCAGCGCGTGATTGAACAGGTGGACGATGCCAGCCGTCAGCCCGGTGGCCGATCCCAAGCTAATGCCGAGCATCACATAGCCGATCTGCGCCACGCTCGAATAGGCCAACAGCCGCTTGAGATCGGTCTGGTAGATGGCCACGGCCGAGGCGATGAAAATGCCCAAGAGCACCAGCGGCAACAGCAGGACATCGAGGTGCATGGTGCCAAAGGCGAAGTCCGCGCCAAAGATCGTGAAGACGAAGCGCAGGAAGGCGTACGCGGCGACCTTAGTCGCAGTCGCCGCGATAAAGGCAGTAACGGCCGAAGGCGCATAGGTGTAGGCGTTGGGCAACCAGATATGCAGCGGAAAAAGCGCCATCTTGAGGGTGAAGCCGACGCTTATAAAGGCAAAGGCCACGTGGATGGTGCGGGTTTGAGAAACGGCTTCGATCCGCCCGGCGAGATCGGCCATGTTGAGCGTGCCAGTCATCGCGTACATCAGGCCGATGCCGATCAGAATAAAGGTCGCGCCAATTGTGCCTAAAATCAGGTAGTTATACGTCGCCATAAGGGCGCGGCGGTCCCGGCCAAGACTAATCAGCCCATACGCCGAAAGCGACGAGATTTCCATAAACACGAAGACGTTAAAGGCGTCGCCGGTAATGGCAATGCCCAGCAAGCCAGCGAGACAGAGCAGAAAGATCGCGCAGAAATACGGGCGGCGCTCTGCTTCGACTTCGCGCGCCGCACTCGCTGGCGCGTAGGTCAGAACCACAGCACCGATCAGCGCCACCAGTAAAATCAAATACGCATTGAAGACATCTACCCGGAACTCAATGCCCCAAGGTGCGCTCCAGCCGCCCAAGGCATAGGAGATGGGGCCGGAGGAAAGGACCTGTTGCAACAGCAACGCGGCCAGCGCCAGCGTGCCCCAGCCGACGGCCACGACAAACGGCCATAGCAACTGCCGCGGACGCAGCAATAGACAGAGCGGCGCAGCGACCAGCGGCAAGACGATCTGCAGGGCGGGTAGATGGGCGGCGATCACGAACCCTCTTCCCGGCGTTGGATTTCGTCTTCTTCGATGGTACCGTAGGCCGCACGGATGCGCACCACTAACGCCAGCCCTACAGCGGTGGTAGCGATGCCTACCACAATAGCGGTGAGGATGAGGACATGGGGCAGGGGATTGGAGTAGGCAGTCGCGCCTTCGGCGAGGATGGGCGCGGTTCCTCCCTCGACTTTGCCCATACTAATGTAGAGCAAAAAAACTGAGGTCTGGAAGATATTGAGGCCGACCAGCTTGCGGATCAGATTGCCGCGGGCAATGACGTTATAGAAGCCGGCCATCATCAGGAAAATGACGATCCAGTAGTTGTACAGACCGAAAAACGAACTCATGGCCGCTCCCGGCTGGCAAAGTGGCAGAAGACGCTGATTACGACGGCGGCCACGGTAATACCAACCCCTAGCTCAATCAGCAAAATACCATAGTGCTCGCCGTGGGTGGGATCGCTGGCCAGCACCTTGTATTCGAGGAAATTGCCCCCGGCCAACAGGCAGGCCAAGCCCGTGCCAATGTAGAGCAGAAGCCCCAAGGCGAAAAAGACTTGGACGCGGCCCGGAGGAGCTACCCGGCGCACCTCCTCGACTCCGTAGATCAGGGCGTAGAGGATAAAGGCCGCGGCAAAGATCACGCCTGCCTGAAAACCGCCACCCGGACCAAAGTCGCCGTGGAACTGCACGTACAGCCCAAAGAGCAGAATCAGCGGGATGAAGAGCTTGGAGGCGACGCGGAGGATCATCGCGTGCTGCATGGACTCGCCGTCGTCGGCTTCCTGCGCGGGACGGCTGCCGTGCAAGAGCAAGAGCACGGCCAACCCAGCGGTGAAGATCACCGTCACCTCGCCCAAGGTGTCGTAGCCTCGGTAGCTGGCTAGCACGGAGGTGACCATGTTGGGAATGCCAATTTCTTCGGGAGACTCGGCGATATAGCGAGGAGCCACATGCTGGTGGATCGGGGCGTTCGGGTCGCCCAAGTGCGGCATATCCAGCGTACCATAGATGAGCGCACCGCCGGTCAGGAGGCAGACGCAGAGGCCGCTCCAAGAGTGCTGGTGTCGGGTCTTTTCTCTAGGCCCGGTCAAGGAGAGCGCGGCTAGGAAGAGCACCGTCGCCAAGCCAGCACCCACTGCCGCTTCGGTGAAAGCCACATCGACGGCGTCGAGCGAGGTAAAAATACACGCCGAGAGCAAGCTGAAGATGCCAGTGAGCACTACCGCAGCAAACAGGTCCCGCACCTGGATAATGGCCACGGCGATAATGGCGAGGAACGTCATCAACACGACGTCGATGTCAATTATCGCCGTCACTATTCCCCTCCAGTACCTTGGCTTCGACCTGAGCTCAGCCGAAGGGGCGCAAGCCCACTGTGCCGCGCTGCGCGGGCGATGGCGTGGGTGGCGACGGGACCGGCTAGCAGCAAGAACAGCCCGATCATCACCAGCTTGACGGTCGCCAGCGACAGACCACTCTGGAACATAAGCCCCAAGAGTACCAAACCAGCACCCAACGTATCGGTAACGCCGCCGCCGTGTATGCGGCTGTAGAAGTCGGGCAAGCGCAGAAGGCCCACGCCGCCGACGAAGCAAAAGCCAGCTCCCAACAGCAGACAGACCCAGCTAACGTAGTAGAGCAGAGCTTCCATCAGGCTTGGGCCTCCTCTTCGCCAACGGTCGAGACGTACTTGAGGATGGCGATGGTACCGATGAAGTTGATTAGCGCATATACCAGCCCCAAATCGAGAAAATCGGGCCGGCCAGTCAAAAAGCCGATGACCGATAGCAACAACACAGTCTTGGTCCCGAACATATTGACGGCGAGCACACGGTCGTACACGGTGGGTCCCTTCAGAGCGCGGACTAAGGCCAGCAGCATGGTGGCCAGCACCCCGATCATTGCAGCGACGAACACTAGCTCTCCCCCTCCATGTCGGTTACGCGACCGTCCATGACCCCAGAGCGCACGTCCTCGGCAGCTTCGCGGGTCAAGGCGTGGACATCAATGATGCCTTCGTCGGTCTCAACAGCAACCGTGCCCGGCGTCAAGGTGATGGAGTTGGCGTAAATGACTTGTCCCAAGTGGGTTTTTTGGCTTGCCTCGACTCGGATTACGCGGGGCGACAGCGGCAACCGAGGATGCACGATCCGCCGCACGACATCGATATTGGCTTTAATTATCTCCCACAAGAACCAAGGCATATAGCGCAGCAAGCCGGGGATCAGGTGGATGGGATGCCCTTCGGGATCGACGATCTTCATGCGGCGGCAGACAGCGACGACCACGAGACAAGAGAGCACGCCCAAGCCCAAGAGCAGACCCGTGTAAATGCCCGACAACAGTAGCCAACTCAAAAACATCAGGACGAAAAGACTAAGCGTTCTGCGCGGCGCGTTTGGCAAAGTGAGCCTCAATTCTCCTTGCAATGGACGAAATAATTTCCGCAATTGCAGGTTTGGATGCAAGAAATGGCCGGGTCTTGAAGGTTTCCTAGCAGCCAGCAACTATCAGGTTTTATAACTTCCGGTCGCCCGCGCCGGACCCTATATTATTGCTACAGCACGGGATACATGCTCGACTGGGGCGGACAGCACCTGCGCTTCAGCAACGAAATCTACGAGGCATTGCCCGAGCAACAGCGCGAAATACTCAGCTAAAATGACGGAGAAATGTCCATGCTAACTCAAGAACAAATCGCCAGCTACCACGAAAAAGGCTACCTCGGCGTCGAGGGAGTACTAGACGCCGGAGAAGTAGAAGCACTGCGGCAGATCACTGACGAGTTCGTCGATCAGTCTCGCGCCGCGACCGAAAGCGATTCTGTATTCGACTTAGAGCCGGGACACGCGCCCGACAACCCCAAGCTGCGACGGCTCAAAAGCCCGGTCGCCCAGCACGAAATCTACCGCAGCACCCTGCACCACGAGCGGATTCTGGACATCGTCGCCCAATTAATCGGCCCGCGCATCCGCACCAACGGCGACAAGCTCAACATGAAATCCGGCGAGTTTGGCAGCCCAGTGGAGTGGCATCAGGACTGGGCTTTTTATCCGCACACCAACGACGACCTCCTCGCCGTGGGCGTGTGCATCGACGATATGAACGAGACCAACGGCTGCTTGCTCGTCATCCCCGGGTCGCACAAGGGGCCGATCTACAGCCACCACCTCGACGGCCATTTCGCCGGCGCGGTGACCACAGCGGATTTTGACGACTCCGCAGCCGAAAAGATCGAGCTAGCAGCCGGCGGCATCTCCATCCACCACGTCCGCGCCCTGCACGGCTCCCTGCCCAACACCTCGCCCCATCCGCGCCGACTCCTACTCTTGCAGTATTGCGCCGGCGACTCTTGGCCCTTGGTGCCAGCGCCCGACTGGGAGGGCTATTGCCGGACCTTCGTGCGCGGCGAGCCGAGCCGCCACATCCGCGTCGCCGACGTGCCCGTGAGCATGCCGATGCCCGGAGCCAAAGTCGGCGGCTCCATCTACGCGACCCAGACCGTATTACGCCACTCGACCTTCGGATCGGTGAAAGCCGCGCAGCCCACCTAGCGCTGCGCCCATGAACCTGCAACACCTGCGCTACTTCCTTGCCGTGGCGCGCACGGGCGGCTTTACCCAAGCGGCGCGCCAGATGCCAGATGAACGTAACCCAGCCGACCGTTTCCAGCGCGGTTTTGGAGCTGGAAAAGAGCATGGGAGTCCAGCTCTTCAACCGCGACAATCGGCACGTGGCCCTTACTACCGAAGGCCGCCTGCTGCTGAGCTATGCCGTCCAAGTCGAGGACTTGCTAGAGGAGGCCAGCGAGCGGCTGCAGCGAAGCGACCTAGAGCCGGGGGGCGGCTTTCAGTTTGGGGCGGTAGATGCGGCCGTCATCTACCTCCTGCCGGAAATTCTCAAAGAGTACATGCACCGCTACCCGGGCGTCGCACTCAAGACCCAAGTCGCCCCCTCGCGCTACCTCATCGACGATCTGCTGATGCAGCGCTCTGAATTCGCGCTGATCCACCTGCCCTATACCCATCCCAGAATCGACGCCGTGCCAATTTACCGCGACGACATGCCCTTGGTAGTAGGGCCAGCGCATCGCTTCGCCCAGTGCGAGTCTGTCGCCCTCGCCGAAGTGGTAGAAGAACCCCTGATCCTCTTTCACGCCGACTCGGTCTCGCGCAAGGTAGTTGACGAAAAGCTCGCCGAAGCTGGCTTAACACCGGGCGCGGTGATGGAACTGCGCAGCCCAGAGGCCATGCGCAAGTTGGTGGAGGCCGGAGTGGGCATCTCGTTTTTGCCGCGGCTGACCATCCGCGAGTCGCTGGCCAGCGGCGCACTCAAAACAATAGAAGTGCGCGGCGTGGCCTTTGAGCGCGAAATCGGCGTGGCCTGGCGGCGAGGCCGCTACTTTGGCCAAGCCGTGCGGCTCTTGCTCGAAGCCGTGTTTGCCGCCTACGGCGGACGGGACGAGTGGCTGCAAAAGATCGCTGCCAAGTAGTGGTCTTTCAAGTATATTAATAGTCTAATTCGCTCTTTACCTTCTTTAGGACGGCTAGTGATGACCAAATACCTATTTAGCTCTTCTGGCCAGTGGATCGCCTTTAAGCGGGAGAAGTATGTATTTGATACCAATGCCAACTGGATTGGCTGGACACCCTGGAAGGACGGAGATGTCTTCGACCCCAACGGCGAGTATCTTGGCACAATAACGCAAGACAATCGACTGTATCGGTTTAGTGATCGGCCCAATAGAGGGTATCCAGGGTATCCAGGGTATCCAGAGTATCCAGAGTATCCAGGGTATCCAGGGTACGCAGAGTATTCACCGTTGCCGCCATTTGCTGAAGACATTGAAGAGCTAGAGGCTGTTTGATGTCATCGCGCTTCGATCACTATCCCTCTGAGCCGAATTGTCAACAGTGTTGGAGAGCCTATACTCTCCTATGCAATGCTCACGAAACCTCAAGTTCCTTTTACGAAACTTTTGAGCGAACGAGGCGTAAGGTGAGAGGAGCGTCCACCGACAAAGAACAAGACCTTCTCAGAGCCATGCTCACATTTGCTTGTGCTGGTCTGGATGCTCTAGTAAAGCAACTGATAAAGGATGCCTTACCTGATGTGATCAATTGCAATGAAGCCGTTGAGCGAACGTTTCGTGCAGATATTGAACGACGAATCCGCAGAGGAGAGGAGATTGACCACAAATTTCTTGCTGATGTTCTCACTCAGAAAAGACCACGGGATCGGCTCATCGATATTCTGATTTCGGACCTCACCTCACAAAGTTTGCAGTCGAAAGACCAACTGCTAAGAGTAGGTTCGTTTTTTGATATCCCGTCCAATTCAATCACAAACAACCCAAACGACCTAGCTCGGATATTCACGGCACGTAATCAGATTGTCCACGAAATGGACATAGATTTCTCTCCAACCAATAGAAATAGGCGCTCTCGAACCAAGGGGAAGATGTTCGATGATACGAACAAGATTTTCAAGGTCTCGAAAATCTTCTTGGAAGAAGTTGATCACAAGCTGAAGTAGCAACTTATCCTTTGGAACCTCGTCACACTCCTACATAGCGCCGCCGACTCGATCAACGCTTTCTTTCGCTGGATCATCGGCCTTCAACGGGGCTACTTGGGCATCATAGTGGGCCCTAAGCTGTTTTCAAGCCTCATCAAAAAAGGGGCGCTATATTTGTTTTCTAGCGGTTCTTTCCGCGGTTCTTTCCTACCTTGCCATAATCGACCTCAGCGGCGTTTTTATTTTTTTCACTGTTTAACTCACTGGAGAATGATAATTATGATTGACCCAAAGGCCGTGCGCACCGATCCCGACGCCATGCGCGAGGCAATACGGGTGCGCAAGGTTGACCCGGCCAAAGCCAATGTGGATCGCTGGTTGGCCCTCGACGCGGCGCGGCAAAAGCTGCAACGGAATATCGACGCACTCAACAGCGAGAAAAAGCAACTAGCCCAACTCGGTCGCACCAACCCGGATGCAGCACGGGAAAAGGGGCGGGAGTTGCGCGAGCGCGGGCGGGTGCTGGAGCACGAGTTGGGAACCGTCGTCGCCGAGTGGCAGCAAATCATGGATTGGTTCCCCAACTGGCCGCATCCCGACATGCCCGCCGGAGCTGGCGAAGAAGACAACGTCGAGGAGAATGCCTGGATTCCGGGGCAAGGCTACCTAGCGGCGGATAAGCTGGGCCGTGGGAACACCACCGCCCGGTACATGCCCACGCGGCCCTTGCACGCCCCAGACGACGCCTTTGAGCCCCTCCATCACGCCGACCTCGGCGTCAAATTAGGCGGCATCAACACCCTGCAGGGCGGCCAAGTTTCCGGCTCGCGCTTTGCCTATTTGCGCGGCGATGTCGCGCGGATGCAATATGCCCTCAGCCAGCTCCTCATCGACGAGCTTTTGGCGCGCGGGTACGAGATGTTCGTACCACCTCTTCTCGTCCGGGAGCGCTCGCTGTACGGTACCTCGCACTTCCCCGAGGGGCGCGACCAAGTCTATGCCATCAAGACCGATAACGTAGAAGAAGGGGCCGAGCTTTTCCTAGTCGGGTCATCCGAGCCGGCCAATTTCAGCTACTTCATGGACCAGACCTTGGACTCGGCCGAACTGCCGGTCAAACTCTTCGCCTATACGGCCTGCTTTCGCTCGGAAGCCGGGTCTTGGGGCCAAGACGTCAAGGGCATCAAGCGCATGCACCAATTCGACAAAATCGAAATGAACGCCGTGTGCCTGCCCGACCAGTCTGAAGCCCTGTACGAAGAATTCGGCCAAATCAACGAATGGCTCCTGCAAGAGTTGGCCTTGCCCTACCGGGTCGTCGATAAGTGCCACGGCGACGCCGGCTATCTGGCCAGCCATCGGCAGCGGGACGTGGAAGTGTGGATGTCCGGGACGGGCGAGTTCATGGAGGTAATGACCGACACCAACGCCACGGACTATCAGGCTCGGCGCTTGAACATCCGCTACAAGGGCGCGAGCGGTCGGGGATTCTGCCACCTAGTCAACGACACAGGTTGCGCGATGGGCCGACTGCTGATCGCCATTTTGGACAACTATCAACAACCTGACGGCTCAGTACAGGTCCCCGCAGCCCTGCAACGAGTCGTGCAGAAAAGCGTCCTGCAACCGAAAGGCGCGTGATGGGCGAGCGACTCGATGGCCGGGCAATTGCGGCCCAAGTGCAAGAAGAGTTGCTGGTGGACATCGCGCACCTGAAGCAGGAGCACGGTCTGGTGCCGGGCTTGGCGGTCGTGCTGGTGGGGGACGACCCAGCCTCGCAGTCCTACGTGCGCGCCAAGGGCCGAGCCTGCGAATCCCTCGGCATTCACTCCGAGCAAATAGATCTGCCAGCCAACGCCACAACCGAAGACGTGCTAGCCACCGTCGAGCGGCTCAACGCCGACGATGCGATCCACGGCATCTTGGTACAGCTACCGTTGCCGGGCCAAGACGAGCAGCAAGTCCTCAACGCCATTGACCCGAATAAGGATGTCGATGGCTTGCACCCGGTCAATTTGGGCCGCCTCGTGCGGCAGGAGGAGTGCTTTTGGCCCTGTACGCCGCACGGGGTCTTGCAGATTCTCAGCCGCAGCGGAATCGAGGTAGAAGGCCAACACGTGGTCGTAGTCGGCCGGAGTGCGCTCGTGGGGCGGCCCGTAGCCATCTTGCTGGGGCACAAAGCGGCCGGGGCCAATGCCACGGTGACCCTGTGCCACACCGGCACCCGCGACCTCGGGCACTTCACGCGCCAAGCGGACATCTTAGTAGTGGCGGCTGGATTTCCCCGTGGCATCACGGCGGATATGGTCAAAGAAGGGGCGGTGGTAATCGACGTGGGCACCAACCAAATTGACGACCCCTCGCGCGAACGCGGCTGGCGGCTCGTCGGCGACGTGGCCTACCAACAGGTGCGCCCAAAGGCCCGCGCGATCACGCCCGTGCCCAATGGAGTCGGGCCGATGACGATCGCGCTGTTGCTCTACAACACCGTGTGGGCGGCCAAGCGGCAGGTGGGATTGGCCGGGTGAATATCGCCCATCAATCTAAGGCCGTCGCATCCAGAGCAGCATGCGGCTCTACCTCTCGCTCGATCTGGCGGCGCGTCGTGCGCTCGGCGACGTCGAGATCGTAGCGGGTCTGAAGATTGATCCAGAACTCAGGCGTCATGCTGAAGTAGCGCCCAAGGCGCAGCGCATTATCGGTCGTGATACCGCGGCGTCCAAGCACAATATCGTTCAGTCGCGGACGCGAAACCTTGATCGCTTGGGCAAGTCGGTACACGCTAATCTCCATGGGCGTCAGGAATTCGTCGCGCAGAATCTCGCCGGGATGCACCGGCGGCAGCCGTCGTCCAGAGGCCACGTCCGAGAAATCGACCTCCCGCCTGTCTAATTCTTCCCGCTTGATAGTCATACTCATTTGCCTCCTCAATCGACGCTTCTCATCCCCGCGCCCAATGCACCAACCCCATCTCCAAGGGATTTTGCAAGTCGGGATGCGAAGGTACCACGCGCAAGGTGTAGCCGTGCGAACCAGCCGCCGCGCATGTGAAGGTGCCGACAAAATGGTAGGTGCCATCGCCATTACGACCGTCCAATTCCAGCGGATACACCTCGGTCTGCGCGAACTCGCGCTGGGCATTGAGGCGGCCGGCGTAGATCTCGACGCGAACATCCTCTGGCGCTAGCTCGCCCAAAGTCACGGCGGCGCACAACGGCACCTGCGTCCCCACCTTGAGCAACCGAGGAAATTCAGCATCCACCGCGCCGATTTGCACCTGCGACCACTTGGAGCGCACGCGCGACTTCCAATGCGTCAGCCGCTGAACCCGCTCGCGATCATCCGCCAATTCCTCAAAGCGAGCTTGCCCAGGCAAGTAGAACCGCTCGGTGTACTCGCGCACCATGCGGTGCGTGTTGTACTGCGGCACAAGCTGGGCAATGGTCTCCTTCATGCGGGCGATCCAACCGCCGGGCAATCCATCCGCATCGCGCTGGTAGAACAGCGGGATCACTTCGGTCTCTAGCAAGTCGTATAGCGAGTTGGACTCGACTGCGTCTTGGTACTGTTCGTCGTCGTAGTCCTCGCCGCGACCAATGGTCCAGCCAGCGTGATTGTCGCAGGCTTCGTCCCACCAGCCGTCGCATACGCTGACGTTGAGCACGCCATTGACCGCAGCCTTCATGCCCGACGTGCCCGAAGCCTCCAAGGGACGGCGGGGATTGTTGAGCCACACATCGCACCCTTGCACCAAGTAGCGGGCGAGGTTCATGTCGTAGTCTTGCAAAAAGAAAACCCGGCCATTAAAGGGCGCTTGCCGCGCGAGGTGGACGACTTGGCGGATCAGCTCCTTGCCAGCGTCGTCGCGGGGGTGGGCCTTGCCGGCGAAGAGCATCTGCACGGGCCGCTGCGAGTCCGAGAACAGGGCCTTGAGCCGCTCGATATGGCGGAAAATCAGGTTGCCGCGCTTGTAGGTGGCAAAGCGGCGGGCAAAGCCAATGGTCAGCACCTCGGGGTCGAGCCGCGCTAAGGTCTGTTCAATTTTGGCCATTGACGCACCCTGGCCCTTCATCTGCTGGCGCAGGTGATGGCAGGCGACGTCAATCAGCCGCTTGCGCCGCTGCTGGTGGGTGTCCCACAGTTCGCGGTCGGGGATCTGATAGACCTGATCCCAGTCTCGCTCGTCAGCCGATACCAACCGCCAAGTGTCGCCGAGATAGCGGTCCAACAACTCGGCCATTTCCAGCGAAACCCATGTGTGGATATGGACGCCGTTGGTGACGTGGGCGATGGGGATTTCGCGCTCTGAAAAGTCGGGCCACAGACCCTGCCACATGCGGCGGCTAACCGCGCCGTGTAGGCGGCTGACGCCATTGGCCCGGCCCGAGAGCCTGAGCGCCAAGACCGTCATGCAGAAGTCGGCGTGGGGGTCGCGGGGATCAACCCGGCCCAAGCCGATAAATTCCTCGTGCGACAGGCCGAGCCACTCGCGGAAATAGCCCAAGTGTGCCTCAATCAAGTGCGCGGGAAACCAGTCGTTGCCCGCCGCGACCGGGGTGTGCGTGGTGAACACATTGCCGACGATGCTGGCCTCGCGGGCCGTGGCAAACGAATAGCCGCGCTCGGTCATTAATCGACGAATCCGCTCTAGGGCCAAAAAGGCCGAGTGCCCCTCGTTTATATGGCAGACAGTGGGCTCGATACCCACGGCTTGCAGGGCGCGCAAGCCGCCGATGCCGAGGAGGATCTCCTGCCGGATGCGCATGGCCGCATCGCCGCTGTAGAGACGAGCGGTAATATCGCGGTCCGCCGGGGCGTTTTCGTCGAGGTTGGTATCGAGCAAATAGAGCCGCACTCGGCCCACCTCCACCTGCCAGATCCGCGCCTGTACCGAGCCGTGGGCAAAGGGAACCTCAACGGTCAGGTGCTCTCCGTCGCTGCCGTGGACCGGCTGTACGGGCATCTGGTAGAAGTCGTTTTCCGGGTTGCGCTCTATTTGCCAGCCATCGGCGTTGAGGGCTTGGCGGAAATAGCCCTCGCGGTAGAGCAAGCCGACCCCGACGAGGGGGACGCCTAGATCGCTAGCGGCCTTGAGGTGGTCGCCGGCGAGCACGCCCAAGCCTCCAGAATAGATGCGCAGACTCTCGGTCAGGCCGAACTCCGCCGAGAAGTACGCAACCTGCATTTGGCTCTCGCCGTGCGTCTGGCCAAACCACGTCGGCTGCGACAAATAGCCCTCGAATTGCTCGACGGCGCGCTCAATGCGGCCCCGCAGTTGCTCGTCGTCGATTAGGGTGTCGAGCTGCTCTGGCCGCAGGAAGGCCCAAAAGCGCAGGGGATTGCGCTGGCTCTCAATCCACGCTTTCGGGTCGATCTGGTAGAGGGTGCGGATGGTTTCCTTGCTCCACGTCCACCAGAGGTTGTGCCCCAGATCCCACAGCGGCGTCAGTTGCTCGGGCAGGGATGGAATGATATTGAGGCGATATAGCGGTTTCATGTGGTTAGTGGTTAGTGGTTAGTGGTTAGTGGTTAGTGAACTGGCCACTGACCACTAACGGAGAGGACGTGCGTTTTGTCAAGGTTTGAACAAGCTCTAACTTAGTGGTCAGTGATCTGTGGTCGGTGGTCAGTTCCCCGCCTCCACGCCCAAGGGGTTGGGACTGACCACTAACCACTGGCCACTAACCACTAAGTTTCAGGAGAGTTTTATGCGCGAAACACCCAAGGTGATCATCAGCGGCTTTGCCGACGAGGGACCGGGGGACAAAAAGGCCGAAGCCCAGCTAACCATGCTCGCAACGCTGGGCATGTCCCACTACAGCTTGCGCTTTGTCGATGTGGGACAGGGCATCAAAAATGTGATGCAGCTAACGCAGCCCGAGATAGCGCGGCTGCGCCAATTGCACGGCGAATTCGGGATTGCAGTAGCCTCGATCGGCTCGCCGATTGGCAAGGTCAAGCTGCTCGACGTGGAAGACGGCTCTTCCAATGCCTACATCCCATTCGACCAGTACTTGCAACAGGACGTACAGCGGGCCGTGGATCTGGCCAGCGAGTTCGAGACGCGTCTGATTCGCGGGTTCTCGTTTTACCATCCCCAGGGCGAGGATCCAGCCGGTTACGTGGAGCCGGCGGCCGAGCGGCTAGCGCAAATCGCCGAGGTTTGCAGCCGGGGCGAGACCATTTTCGGCCTAGAGGTCGAAGCCAATCTCGTCGGCCAGAACGGGCGGCTCCTGCAAGAGCTATTCGAGATGGTGGACCACCCCAACCTGTGCCTGATTTTCGACGGCGGCAATCTATCGAGCCAAAACTTCACCCCGGTCGAAACCCTAGCCGAGTACCATGCGATGCGCGAGGGGATTGGCTGGATGCACATCAAGGACTACAAGATCGACCCGGCTCTCCAATGGGAGGGCGTTGTAGATGAGGAGCGGCTGAAAAACTTTGTGCCCGCCGACCGCGGCGACTCCGCGCACGAGGCCATATTGCGCGACTTCCGCACCCGAATTCCGGCCCTAGAACACAAGCTGAAGCAGAAAGGGGTCCCCGGCGTGTTCCTCGACCTAGAGCCGCACCTAAAGGGCGGCGGACAGTTCGGCGGCTTCAGCGGCGTCGATGGGTTTGGGGTCGCACTGCGGGCGCTGATCAACCTGCTCGACTACGTGGACATTGGCTACGCGCTGACGGACTACGAAGCCATCGCTCGGCAGCGGGACTAGCGCCCTTGCGCCAACAGAGCCTCGTGTCGCTTTTGGAAGGCCGCGCTGTTGTCGTCCTCAATCACTTCCAAATCGACGCCTTGCTCAAAGCCGGGGATGTTGCCAGCGTAGAAGGCCTGCTGATAGTGGGCTTCAGCAGTAAATTCCCACTCCCGCTCTTTGCCGTCACCCGGCCAGTACACGCGGAGAATGCGCTTTTGGGCCATGTAGTGTTGCGTGGGCGTAGGCTCGGCGGGATCCACGCGGTACTTTGCAATCGCCTCTTCATCCACCGAGACGCCCAAGCCGGGCGCGTCTGGAACCGGCATGTAGCCGTCGCGGACCTCAATAGGCTCTTGCAGCAGATCGTCTTCCCACAGCTCGTGGCAGGTGATATAGGGCAGTTGGGCGTGCGAGAGCACCGAGCCGAGGTGGGCCGCATACGTAGTGGTCAAGCCAGCGCCGACGAGCTGGAGCCAAAAGGGCTTGTTGTGGGCGGCCGCAAGCGTTGCCGTCCGCCGGGTATCGGTCGCGCCGCCGCCGATGACGAAGCCGTCGCAGCAGTCGTTGCGCAGATACTGGTCTTGGTAGTGCTCGACAATGGGTTTGCGCACGCGCTCGCGCAAAATCCGCGCGCCATCTACGTCCGTGTGCAGATAAAATGGGCTTTCGTACATGCCGACATTGGGGTTTTCGTCGAGCTTTTGCAGGGTGATTTCGGCTTTAGCTTGGTTGAGCAAGAAGCCGTTGAAATCGACATCGAATTTGTAGTCGGCCGGTACTACCTTGGCGACCGCATCGGTTTGGGCGATGATGTCGCGCCAAGGGCGGGCTTTCATCTTAAAGGTGGTGTACCCGCGCTTTAGCGATTCCTCGGCCTCGGCAACCCAGTCTTGGGGCGGCATATCTATATCCCACCAAGAGATGGGGCAGCGGTCGCGGAGCTTGACGCCGAGCAGCTCGTGTACGGGCACGCCATTGTCTTGGCCCACTAGGTCGAGGCAGGCGACTTGCGCCCCAAAGCCAATATCGTCGCGGTTTATCAGGCTGGCCGGGTTTTGCCCAACGAGGCCATCAACCGATGGCTGGCCGTGGTTGTCGGCCCAGCCCACGAGACCGTTGTCCGTCTCCAAGCGCACGACCCACACGCGCTCGTCGTGGGTCGAAGCGCGCTGCATGGCGCGGGTGACGTGCTCGGCGTAGAAGGGAATGTTGAGGGCAATGGCTTCGGCGTGGGTGATCTTCATGGAGTCCTCCGAGGATGATGGGGTCATAGATTGATAGACAGAAGACACGCAAAAATTCGCCTAGGAGCAACCGTTAATTTAATGTTTGATGTTACGCACAGACCTAGGTTGAGATTCAGCGGAGTCGAAGCATCTCCGCACCACAGGTTCCGACAATTCGTACGATGCGTAACATCAATTAATCCAACGCAAGGAAAGGCAACGCCATGAGCAGTACGTATGAAACCTTTGTAGAACGCCTCCACGAGCTGGCCGACATACACCACGCGCAGGGGCTGATGAGTTGGGACCAAGAGACCTATATGCCGCCGCGCGGCGCGGCCATGCGGGCCAGAGCAATGGGGACCCTGGCCGGTCTGTACCACGAGCGGCTCACCGCACCGGAGCTAGTCGCGCTCGTATCGGACCTCAAGGCCACCGAGCTAACAGGCGACGCGGCCGTCAACGTCCGCGAAATCGACCGCCAGCAGAGCCGGTCGCTCAAGCTCCCCAAGGAGTTGGTCGTCGAGCTGAGCCAGACCGAATCCTTGGGTCACGAGGCTTGGATCGAGGCGCGCAAAAAATCGGACTTCGCCCTCTTCCAGTCTTGGCTGGAGAAAATAGTCGCGCTCAAAAAGGAAGTCGCCGAGCGGGTCGGCTACGAAGGCGCGATGTACAACGCGCTGCTCGACGAGTACGAACCTTATGCGCGGGCCGAGGAAATCGCCCCAGTCTTTGCCCAGCTCAAAGAGCAACTCGTACCACTAGTCGAACAAATCACCGCCACCGGACAGTACCCGGCGCGGGGCGTACTCGACCAAGAATACCCCATCGAGCAACAGGAGCTTTTGGGACAACAGGTGCTGGCGGACATGGGCTTTGACCTAGAGGCTGGACGGCTCGACTTGGCGGTGCATCCGTTTTGCGCGGGCACGTCTCGCGACGACGTGCGGCTGACGACGCGCTACAGCGCCGATTGGCTGCCCGGCTCGCTTTTTGGCACCATCCACGAGGCCGGGCACGGGCTGTACGAACAGGGCCTGCCCGCCGATGCGATCGGCACTCCGGCTGGCGAGAGCGTCTCGCTGGGCATCCACGAGTCGCAATCGCGGCTGTGGGAGAACATGGTCGGCCGCAGCAAAGCCTTCTGGACGCATTACCTGCCCAAGCTACAAGAGCTTTTTCCCCAACAGCTCAGCGCGGTCGATCTAGACGCCTTTTACGCGGCAGTCAATCAAGTCGAGCCGTCGCTGATCCGGGTCGAGGCCGACGAGGTGACGTACAACCTCCACATCCTGCTGCGCTTTGAACTGGAGTGCGACCTAATTGAGGGACAAGTTGCCGTAGCCGAGCTGCCCGCGGTGTGGAACGAGCGGATGGAGCAATACCTGGGCATCCGTCCTCCCGACGACGCCCTCGGCGTGCTGCAAGACACGCACTGGTCCTGCGGCTTGCTGGGCTACTTCCCGACCTACACACTGGGCAATCTGTACGCAGCCCAGTTTTTTCACCAAGCCCACCAGGACTTGCCCGACCTCAAAGCACAAATCGCGCAAGGCGAGCTCGGACCGCTCAAAACTTGGCTCAACGAGAAAATCCACGCTCGCGGCGCACGGGCGACGGCCAGCGAATTGGTCGAGGAGGTCACGGGCGCACGGCTAAGTGCCGATTACTTCATCGACTACTTGTGGGAGAAGTTCGGGGCGCTCTACGGCCTCAGCCGATGACCTGTTGCAAGAACCGCAGTTGGTTCGCGCCGAGGATCTTGCGGACATCGTCTTCGGCATAGCCGCGTTTGGCTAACCCCACCGCAATGTCCGGGAGGCAAGTCGCGTCTTCCAACAGCAAGCCGCCGCCGTCAAAATCCGACCCCAAGCCGACGTGGTCGATGCCAGCGACGGCGACCGCGTGTTCAATGTGATCGAGCAGGCCGTCGAAGGTGGGGTTATGCGCGTCGATAAAGTCCGGGACAAACGTGATTGCCACGACCCCGCCCTTTTCGGCGAGGGCGTGCAACTGATCGTCGCGGAGGTTGCGCGGGTGGTCGCAGAGGGCGCGGCAGCAGCTATGGGTGGCCATAAAAGGAGCTTGGGCCGCTTGGGCTACATCCCAAAAGCCCGGCTCGTTGAGATGGGACACATCGACGATCACGCCCAACTCGTTCATCTGCTCTAGTAGCTGGCGGCCAAAGCCGGTCAGGCCGCCACCTCCTGCGACCTCGCAGCCATCTCCAGCCCAAGAGCGGGTGCTGTGGGTGAGCGTCATGGCGCGGACGCCCAACTGGTAGAGCAGCGGCAGAATGTGGGGACTTCTCTCCAGCGCATCGCTGTTTTCCACTGCCAGTATGGCCGCCAGGCGGCCCTCGGCGCGGGTGCGCTCAATGTCCGCCGCACAGTGCGCCACAGCAATGTCCTCGCTGTGTTCTTCCACTTCCTGCAAAAAATGGCCCAAGGCATCCATGCAGTAGAGCAAGTGGTTGCCCCACGGGCGGGTGCAATCAACGGCGAAAAACGCCGCGTCCAGCCCGCCGTCGTGCGCCTTGAGCAAGTCGAGCTGCACGCCGTCGTCTGGCGACTGGTACTGACGCAAATAAGCGACAGCCCCGTCGCGTTGATGGAAGTCCGTGCGCTGTGTGCCGTCTATAGACATGCCCCGACGGATCAGGGCGACGATACTGTCGTTGTGCGAATCGATGACCAAGGAGTCTTGGTGTAGGCTGCGGGCGGTCTGTTCGTCCATTGGCATTATTGCGTTCCCCCCTTATTGAGCGTTTCCAACTTACAAATCCATTCGCCGAAATGCTTACACTTCAATCGCAACGTAGGCAATCCGATCTTATCCGCAACAATAGGAGCTGCGGATACTTTCATTCTCTCGTATTCCGGTATTTCGCCGATAATTCGCTTTGATGGGGAGGTGTCGTTTCCGTCATTAATGAGCTCCGGCGAATCAAAACTGGCGACCATATCGACAAGTCTCCGTATTCCAGTACTGCGATCAAACTGCGCATCGAGTTTCTGAGGATCGGACAGTAATAATGCCTCAAATTCGTGAAGCTGAAAATGCGGGATAAATCGCCGATCAGAAATATCTTCTCCCAGACCGTCTTCCAATACCTTGACCCGTTCGTAGGGGTCGGATGTCTGCTTCGCATCTTTGTAGCCGGGAAAATTCGTCGGCAGACCGTACACGTCAAACATGGTTGTGAAACGCACGTCTGAATTCTGATCTTCCTTTATCCAAGCATTGATATCATTCTTGGCCTTCCCATAACTTTCAATACCCCCACGATGCTTAATGTTGCGGCTCCGACTCGTCTCGACACAGCGAACCCGAACCCAGACCTCAAATCCCGCTAGATAAGTACTTAAGATCTGATTCACGAATGCTTCTTCGGTCTGCCCCTCAACGGTGAAGTTCAGCCTGATGCCCACTACGGTCGCCCTCCGAGTACGTTCTTTTCCCACAACTCGGAAAGCGAATAGTCTTCAAGCCACTCCTTGAGGTCTTCGGCGTTTAGCTGCCTGAAAGTAGATCTGCGGTCCTCGCGCTCGACGACGACAATATCCTCTGGCTCAAAGCAATCAACCAGTGCCGTGGATTGCGTAGCGACAATGACCTGAATCTTGGTCGACGCAGCGCTTATCAAACCGCCGACGGCGTTAATAGCATAGGGGTGCAATCCAAGTTCTGGTTCGTCGAGGATCAAAACGTCCGGCAAATCCCGTTCTGGCTGAAGCAGGAGGGTAACGAGCGATATGACCCGCAACATGCCATCTGACGCCTGTGATACACTGAACACCCGATCGCTGTTTCGCTCGCGCCAGTTCAGAAGGAGGTGTTCGTGGCGCGGCTCCAGCACGAAATCAGAAAAAAAGGGCAAAATTAACCTAATAGTATCTACAATCCGCTGATAGCACCTATTGTCGTCTTCTTTCAAGCGAAGCAGAAAGGGCGCAATATTGGCAGCGTCCGCCTTCAACCAGCGGTTGTCGTATGTACCCCATTTCCTGCGTATGCGAGCGGTATCCGACGTATTGTGAAATTGATAGACGACAATTTTTTGCAGGAGATCCAAAACAACACGAGCAGACTCTTCTTGACCAGCTTGCTCGAGGATTTGTGGAGCGTGATGTCCGATACCTCTTGGTAATGACCAACCATAACCTCTGTCAGGAATCATGTAGAACTCGTCCGCGAAAACCAAGATGTCTCCTGCCGCAAAAACCAGCCGAAACGCGTATTGATTTTCGCCGGCATCTGTCTGAATCGTCAGGGCTGCCTCGATCTCTTGGGTTTCGTCCGGGCCATCGTGCAAGAAGGTGCTAGCACCGCCTTGCTGGCTTACGTAAAACTGAAGACTCGTCTGGTCTTCCAACGCTTTACTCATCATAGAAAAAAAAGAGATGAAATTGGACTTTCCAGCGCCGTTGGGTCCAATCAGCACGGTCAAGGGACGAGGCTTGAAATCCTTCAACTCTTGAATGGTCTTGAACCCTTTGAGAGTTATCGCATCAAGCCTGTTTCTCATGGTCTATTCCCTCGAAATTTGTCAATCACATCCTCGTAGGCTTGGACTCTGATAGCATCTATTTGAATCGGCAAGGTCGTCCAGCGCGAGTCCGTCGGATGCAAAATCGCCCTAGGCCCGAAACTATTAATAGCAGAGGATTCTCCAGTGAGAGCGCGTAATGACAAAGCGAACTAAAGGCCGCGTCCTGCCCTCTATCCGGCGACCATGTACTCGTCAAAATCGATCACAACGCCTCGCTCTGACGAGGCTCCCAAGGCGTTGATCAGGCCCACCGTGGCTAGGTTGCGCGGGCCGGAGAAAGGCGGCTCCACATCGTTGAGCACGTAGTCGCGGAAGCCGTCCAAGAGAACTTCCTCGGGATGGGGGTTTTCATCCATCGGTATGATCTCGTCTGCATCGGCTCCAAGCCGCCGAAGCGCCAAGCCGCCGGAGACCTCTTCGACCGTGCCCTTCTCGCAGTCCAGCCGCCAGCTTGAGCCGCCTTTGTGAGTGGCGAAGGTGCACTGAAAATTGAACGTGGTGCCGTTGTGGAACTCGATCCAGCCATCGATGGCCGCGCCGCCACTGTACGGACTCCAGGGCGGATTGAAACTATGACAGAACAGCCGTCGCGGCTCAGAGTCGAGCAGGTGGCGCAATTGATCGAAGTCGTGGATGCCGCGCTCCCACAAGTAGGCGTGCCGGTCCGCACCCGAATGGTGAACGCGCGGACGCCAGCCGTATTTGGTCATCAGGCCAAAGGAAGGCTGACCCAAGTCGCCGCTTTGCAGCAAGCGGCGGATGGTTAAGACCGGCGGATAGTAGCGGGCGTTTTGGGTGACGGCGACCTTGAGGCCGCATTCGCTCGCCTCGGCGACGATTTGCCGCGCTTGGCCGAGGTCTTTGGTAAAGGGTTTTTCCACCAGCACATGCTTACCGGCGCGGACCGCCTCCAAGCACTGACCGGCGTGCAGGTCGGGCGGCGTAATGACCACCACGGCGTCTGCATCAACGGCTTGCAGGGCTTCGGCCGGCGTAGCAAAACACGCCTCTTCGCCTAGGCCGGTAGTCTCCCGCGCCGTGGCGAGGTTTTCCTCATTAACATCGACTAAGGCGACGGCTTCGAAGTCAGTGCGGTCGCGGAAGCGGTTCAGGGGCCAGCGACCGCGGCCACCGGCTCCTACGTGGATCGTGCGAATGGTCATGATGAGCTCCAATCGAGGGCAAGTTGAGTCAACAGGCGTACGCCGATGCCGACGCCGCCTCGCGGCACGTAGGGTTTGTCCTTTGTGCACCAAGCCGTGCCGGCAATGTCGAGGTGCGCCCAGGAGTAGTCGGCGAATTCGGCCAACAGCGCCGCAGCCGTGCTGGCACCCGCTGGCCGACCGCCCGAGTTTTTCATGTCGGCGATGTCGCTGTCGATCTGCTCGCGGTACTCGGGCCACAGCGGCAGACGCCAGAGCCGCTCGCCAGTCTGCTCTCCGGCAGCGAGCAGCCGATCCGCCAAATCGTCGTCGTTGGCAAACAGGCCCGAAGCGTGGTGCCCCAGCGCGACTACACAAGAGCCGGTGAGGGTCGCCAGATCGACGACCGCGGCTGGCTCGTAGCGGGTGGCGTAGGCGAGGGCATCGGCCAAGACGAGGCGGCCTTCGGCGTCCGTGCTGACGATCTCGATGGTCTTGCCAGCGAGGGTGCGCAGCACATCGTCGGGGCGAAAGGCGGTGCTAGAGGGCATGTTCTCGGCCGCGGCAATCAGGCCGACGACCCGCCGCTTGAGGCCGAGCGCGGCTACCGCCTGCATCGCACCCAAAACGGCAGCAGCACCGGACATGTCGGTCTTCATCGTGCGGATGCCCTCGACAGTCTTGAGCGAGAGGCCACCGCTGTCGAAGGTGATGCCCTTGCCGACAAACACCAACGGTTTCCCTCGGCGAGGGCCGTGTTCAAGGACGATAAAACGCGGCTTGTTGGCGCTGCCCTGCCCAACGGCCACTAGGGCACCCATGCCTAGCTCGGCCAAGCCCTTTGCGCTGAAGACCCGGCAGCGCAGATCGTGGGTTTTGGCTAGGCGGCGGGCCGTGCGGGCCAAGTAGGCTGGCGTCACTTCGCCGCCGGGATGATTGATCAAATCGCGGGCAAGACAAGTGGCCTCGGCAAGCGCACGGCCCCGGCGAACACCGCGCCGCGCCTCTTTGAGCTTAGTCGCGTCAAACTCTACGATGTGTAGCTTGGCCAACGACTGCGGACGGGAGCGCGAACGGTACTCGT
The DNA here is from genome assembly GCA_009840005.1 of Gemmatimonadota bacterium. Next base: position 11,691 of record VXOR01000073.1, on the reverse strand, counting down.
CAAAGCGATAGGCCGCCAACAGCGAGGCTTCGGCCACAGCTTGCGCGGCCGGCTCGACGGGCAGGTTGCCTGCGCCCGTGCCGTGGAGAATGGTGGCCGCGCTCTTAGCACCCAAGCCGCCGAGGGTACCAATGGCCGTGCCCGCAGCGCGGCGCGCCCGTTCGAGGTCAAAGCCCTCCTGCTCGCCCAAGCCGACGACGAGGACGCGCGGAGCTGGAATCTGACCGTGCGTGTACAGCAGCAAGGTCTGACCGGCTTTGCCCTCAAAGTCGCCTAAGTCAATCGCCGCCGAGATTTGGCCGTCTAAGGCTTGGTCAACCGCACCCGTAGCCCCGCCTGGGCGCGCTCCGGCAAAGAGGTTGACCACGAGGACGTCCGCGTCCTGTTTTTGAATAGCTCCCTGTATTACTTTAATATCCATAACATTGGTGGTTCGGTAATAGGTGGTTATTAACCACTAACCACTATCCATACTACTGTCAAGAATGCTATGGAGCTATTTCTGATCCGCCACGGAGAGTCCACCAACAACGCACTGATCGATAACCATATCACTTTTGAGGAGGCTATGGAGCTATTTCTGATCCGCCACGGAGAGTCCACCAATAACGCGCTGACCGATGTTAGCCAGCGCGTCGCCGATCCCGAATTGACTGAACTCGGCCGAGCCCAGGCCGAGCAAGTAGCCGCGTATCTAGCAGCGGGGTTGCACCTAACCCCGGCCGAACGCTCAGAGGATCGACCCTTTTTTGATCAGCTTTATTGCAGTCCAATGATCCGCACCCTGCACACAGCGCAAGCGATCGGACAGGCAATGGAGTTGAGGTCGGATATCTGGGCAGATATCCACGAGATGGGCGGCATTTTCCTCGACCACGGCGGCGAGCGGGGAGTCGTTGGCTATCCCGGCCTGACGCGGGCGGAGATTGCCGCGCGTTTTCCCACCAGCGTCGCGTCAGCGGAAGTCGGCGAAGACGGGTGGTGGGACGCGGGCAAGGAAACGGATCAGCAGGCCCAGCGCCGCGCTGTCGGCGTAGCCGCAGACTTGCGAGCGCGGGCGGAGGAGAATACGCGCATCGGATTCGTCACCCACGGCGGCTTTATGAGCCTGTTGCTTTCGGCCTTAGGCAACCAAGCAATGGACGACGGCTCCTATTACGCGCACAAGAACACGGGCATCACCCACATCGCGCTCGCTCCCGGCACCACAGTCATCAAATATCTCAACCGCACCGAGCACCTGTCCGACGAATTGTAGCTACCGCGTCTAGGCCTGCGATGGATCACGCCGCCCTGATTAGCGATCTCGGCACCTTCTTGCGCCCAGACCAACTGTTGACCTCGGACGAGGATTGCAGCGTCTATGCCTTCGACGGGACCGCCCTGCTGCACCAGCGACCCGCTTGCGTGGCCCTGCCGGAAAGTCGGGAGGAGGTCGCCCAACTCTTGGCCCTGTGCAACCAGCGCGGGGTGCCCGTGGTGCCGCGCGGCTCAGGCACTGGATTGGCCGGGGGGTCGGTGCCCTCGCAAGGGGGCGTCGCGCTTTGTTTGGTGCGGCTCAACCAAATCCTAGAGCTAGACGCGGCCAACCTCGTCATGGTCGTCCAGCCGGGAGTCCTCACTCAGCAGATTGCCGACGCGGCCCAAGCCGCCGACCTGTTTTATCCCCCGGATCCCGGCTCGATCAAGATCTCGACTATCGGCGGCAATGTGGCCAACAATTCCGGGGGGCTGCGCGGATTAAAATACGGCGTGACGCGCGACTATGTGATGGGGCTGGAAGTGGTCTTAGCCGACGGGCAGGTCTTGGAGACCGGCAACAAATGCGTCAAAGACGTGGCGGGGTTCACGCTCAAAGACCTCTTCATCGGCTCCGAGGGAATGCTCGGCGTCATTACCAAGATCACGCTGAAACTGGTCCCAGCACCCGCGAGCAAAAAGACCTTGCTCGGCCTCTACGACGAGATGACGCAGGCGGCAGCCACCGTCTCGGCGATTATCGCGCAAAAAATTATCCCCTGCACCCTCGAATTCCTCGACCGGACTACCATCGAGTGCGTAGAGGCTCACGCCGGCATTGGCCTGCCGACGGATTGCGAGGCCGTGCTGCTAATGGAAGTAGATGGGCACCCAGCGCAGGTCGCCGAGCAGGCCGCTCAGATCGAGGCCATTGCCCGCGAGGGCGGTGCCCGCTCAGTGCGACTAGCCGATTCAGAAGAAGAAGCCCAGCAACTCGCCGCGGCCCGGCGCACGGCCTTTAGCGCACTGGCGCGACTGGCACCAACGGTCGTGCTGGAGGATGTCACCGTGCCGCGCAGCGAGCTAGCGGCCATGGTCGCCTACGTGCAAGAGGTCGGCCAGCGGCACCAAGTGCGGGTGGGAACTTTCGGCCACTTCGGCGACGGCAACCTGCACCCCACCTTCCTGTGCGACGAGCGCGACGACGGGGAAATGGCCCGCGTCGAAAAGGCCATGGCCGAGGTTTTTGCCCACGCCGTCGAATTGGGCGGCACCATCACGGGCGAACACGGCGTCGGCTTGGCCAAAAAACCCTACTTGCCCGGGCAACTCGGGCCAGTGGGGCTGGAAATTCTCAAGCGGGTCAAAACCGCTTTCGACCCCAAGGGCATCTTAAACCGAGGGAACATGTTCGATTGAGCGACGACGGCCTGAACTTGCTCCGAGATTTGGATTACTCGATCCTCCAGCAGTGCATGCACTGCGGCCTCTGCCTGCCAACCTGCCCGACGTACGACGCGACCCTGAACGAGCGTTCGTCGCCGAGGGGACGGATCGCCATGATGCGAGCCATCGCCGATGGAGAGCTAGAGGCGAGTACGACCTTTGCCGAAGAGATGTACTTCTGCCTCGGCTGCCTCGCCTGTCAGACCGCGTGCCCGGCCGGCGTGGATTACGCCGCGCTATTTGAAAACGCCCGCGCCGAAGTGGAGCGGCAGGGCTTGCTCGACGGCGCAGTGCGGAATTTTGTGCGCCGCTGGGTCCTCGGCTGGCTCTTTGCCAAACAGACGCGCTTGCGGGCCGTAGCGCGCTTGATGCGCACATTCCAGCGCAGCGGTCTGCAAACACTGACGCGCCACAGCGGCCTCCTCCGGCTGCTGCCCTTTGGCTTGGGAGACCTAGAGCCGCTGGCACCGCAGATTTCTCCGCGCTTTACCGATCAGTTGTATCGCCAAAGTTTGCAGCAAGCGAATCCGCCCACACCGCGCTACCGGGTCGCGCTGTTGGCCGGCTGCGTCCAAGACATTTCCTTTGCCGAGATAAACGCCGATACCATATGCGTCTTACAGCACAACGGCTGCCAAGTGCTGCTGCCGGACGGTCAAGCGTGTTGCGGCTCGCTGCACGCGCACAACGGCGCAGTCGAACAGGCGCGCCAGCAGGCGCGACTCAACATCGACGCCTTTAACGCTGAAAACCTAGACGCAATCGTCGTCAACGCTGGCGGCTGCGGCTTGCACTGCAAGCACTACGACCGCTTGCTAGCCGACGACCCCGCCTATGCGGAGCAGGCCGCTGTGTGGAGCGCAAAAGTAAAAGACGTCCACGAGTGGCTCACCGACATCGGCTTGCGCCAGCCCCGCGCCGCAATGCCCTCACAACGGGTAGCATACCACGAGTCGTGCCACCTCAAGCACGGGCAACGGGTTTCCGCCGCCCCGCAAGAGGTACTCCAAGCCGTGCCCAACTTGGAGCTCGTACCGCTAGCAGAAGCCGACTGGTGCTGCGGCAGTGCCGGCATCTACAACATCACCCAACCCGAACTGTCCATGCAGCTACTCGACCGCAAAATGGCGCACGTAGCCGCGACTGGGGCGACCGCAGTAGCCACGGGCAACACAGGCTGCGCCATCCAACTCCAATACGGCGTCCGCCGCGCACAAGCTGCCGTGGAAGTCGTCCATCCCGTGTCGCTTTTAGCCACAGCCTATCGCGCTGAAAACCAAGGAGGAACGCAATGCAGCACTTTGGCCTAACCCTTGAATTGAAAGACGATCCCGAACTGATCGCCCAGTACAAAGCATACCACGCCAATCCCTGGCCCGAGCCGCTTCAGGGCCTAGGTGAGGTCGGCATCACCGATATGAAAATTTTTCTCTTGGGCCAACGGATGTTTATGTACATGACCGCCACCGACAAGTTCGATCCAGCCCGCGACTTCCCGCGCTACGTCGAACAAAATCCCAAAGCGAAGGAATGGGACGAGCTGATGCGGACCTTTCAGCAGCAGGTGCCCGAGGCCAAAGAGGGCGAGTGGTGGGCCAATATGGAGCTAGTGTTTGACTTGCAATTGCACGTGTGAAGGCCATTCGGTAGCATTTAGATATAAGCACAATATGCTGAATTTCACGCCGTTTCAGGCGACTTACTACGTGGACTGACCCTGACTTAAAAGGTGATGAGTATGACCAATCCCCTCGCCATTTTCCAGACGCTTTTGCGCGAGTTGTTTCAGTTCGACTGCGCCGATTTGGATTTTGGCATATACCGCATTATGAACCGCAAGCGGGAGGTTATTGAGCGGTTCATAACCGATGATTTGCCGAAAGCGGTAGCCGAGCAACTGGACAGCGGCGCGTTGGCTGATCAAGCACAAGCTGAGGAAAGTTTACAGAAAGTTCGTCAGCAGATTGGGGAAACCTTGGGGGATTCTGCCGTCGATGATGACGAGAATCTGGCAGAGATGTATCACAGCACGCCGCTTGGTAAGGAATACTTGGAGTTGAAGGCTAAATCCGCCGACGGTCAAGGCCGCGACGCTCTCGAAGCGGCAATCTTCAATCACCTCTACGCTTTCTTTAGCCGCTATTACCAAGACGGCGATTTTATCTCCAAGCGTCGGTACTCCAAACACCAACGCTACGCCATTCCGTACAACGGCGAAGAAGTGCATCTCCATTGGGCCAATAGCGACCAATACTACATCAAGACCGGCGAGTATTTCCTCGATTATTCGTTTGTAGTGCGAGACATCACCGTGCATTTCAAACTTCAGACCGCCGACGTCGATCAAGATAATGTCGAGGGCGACAAGCGGTTTTTCCTGCCGTGTACTGAGACGATTGCTTGGAACGTGGAGGCCAAGCGACTCGATATTCCGTTTGAGTATCGCCCACTTACTACACAGGAGGAAATCACCTACGGCAAGAAGAATCAGCAGGAGACCATCATCACTAGAGCTATGGCGGAGATCCCCAAGCAGTTGGATAAGGCCCCTGACGCGCTGGCGGCCTTGGCGGGTGAAAAACGCCGGAACGAAGATGGGCAGGCCGTCTCCTTCCTAGAACACCACTTGCGTCAATATACTCGGCGTAACACGTCGGACTTCTTCATTCACAAGGATCTGAAAGGCTTTCTCGTCCGCGAACTCGATTTCTACCTGAAGAATGAGGTGCTGAACCTAGGCGATATGGAGGTGGCAGGCGAAGATCGCGCTGCGGGCTGGTTTCAGATGATGCGGACGATTCGTTCAGTCGGCGACCAGATCGAAGGCTTCCAGAAGATGCTGTGGGAGAAGCGGAAGTTCGTCACCGGGACGAATTATTGCATAACCGTAGGCAATATTGCCGAGCGCTTTTATACTGACATCGCCGGGTGCGAGGCACAGTGGGACGAGTGGAAGGCGCTGTTTAGCATTGACGAAGATCAAATCGACCTGTTCAACGCGGGTAAAGACAAGATAGGCAAGCGCGTCGAGTTCTTAAAAGCGCGTCCGACACTCGTTCTTGATAGCAAACACTTCGACCGAGATTTCGTGGATCGGCTATTGGGTAGCTTTGATGATTTGGACGGAATGACGGACGGGGTGCTGATCCACGGCGAGAACTTCCACGCTCTCCACTTCTTGTCGGAAGAATACAAAGGGCAACTACAATGTGTGCATATTGATCCCCCATACAACACGCAGACGAGCGGCTTTCTCTACAAAAATGAATACCAGCATTCGAGTTGGCTTGCGATGATGCAGAATCGCATTGCGGCCACTGTTCCCTTGCTGCGCCGAGAAGGTGCTTTCTTATGCCATATCGACGAGAATGAGGGTACTCAGCGACGCTAGTAGAGGCAAAAACGACTTGGAAAAATTGGGCTTTGAGTTTCCCTACTGCCACCCGGTTTCGCTTTATGTGGAATTGTTAGGGGCCGCTGCTGCAGAAAGCGGTGATACAGTCCTCGACTACTTCGCTGGCTCTGGCACTACCGGCCACGCCGTTATCAACCTGAATCGAGAAGACGGAGGACAACGCAAGTTCATCCTTGTCGAGATGGGCGACCACTTCGACACCGTACTCCTGCCACGCATCAAGAAGGTCGCGTTCACACCCGAATGGAAGGACGGCAAGCCTAAGCCCATGGCAACGCCGGAAGAAGCCAAGCGAGAGCCACGCATTGTCAAGCGAGGGCCACGCATTGTCAAGTATATGCGCCTCGAAAGCTATGAGGACGCGCTGAACAACATCGACTTCGACGAAGATGCCGCACAGCAAGCGTTGCAGTTCGACGACTACTTGCTCAAATACATGCTTCAATGGGAAACCAAGCGCAGCGCAACCCTATTGAACGTGGAGAAGCTATCGCAGCCCTTCCACTATACGCTGCACATCCATGCCGACGGCCAGACGCGGCAACAGATCGCCGACATCCCAGAGACCTTCAACTACCTGCTCGGCCTGCGCGTAGAGACGAGGCGCGTAATTATGACGACGACCGGCGATACTTGGTTTATCGCGGCCAGATTGACCAGCAGCGGGTCACCGTCATCTGGCGAGAAACCCAAGGCTGGGATGAGGCCGCTCTGGTGCGAGACAAGGAGTTCGTGGCCGATCAGAAATTGACCGACGGAGCAGACGAGGTGTATGTCAATGGCGACTCTTTCATCCGCGAGGCCAAGGCGCTGGAACCAGTGTTCAAGCGACGGATGTTTGCAGAAGCGCAGGCATAAGAAGGACTCACGCGATGACACTGAGGATTGCAGGAGCATACCATGAACAACACCATTGAAGAAGCGACTGATGGACCCGACCGGCGAAGCCTCGCTGGAAGCAAGGATAAAACGGCTCGCACAGTCATAGATAAATTAGTCGGCGACATTGTAAAAAGTGTAAACCCTCTACAGATAATCCTCTTTGGCTCAGCCGCCAGAGGAGACGCAGGGGAGTATAGCGACATCGATCTGCTTGTAGTCATGCCCGAGGGTGTTCACCGACGGAGAACGGCGCAGAAGCTGTATCGGGAAATTACGGGTCTAGGCGTGCCTTTTGATATTATAGTAGCAACCCCGCAGGATTTGGAAAAGTACAAGGATAATAGAGGCTTGATCTATAAAAGCGCCTTAAAGGAAGGCATAGAAATTTATGGACACTGAATCTCTGGTTCCTGGTAGTGCTGAGGATTGGCTTCGTTGTTTGCAGGAGTAACGCCATGAGCGCGAGAATCGACATTCCCAAAGAAGAGATCATCGCCTTCTGTCAGCGCAATCACATCCGGCGTATGGCCCTGTTCGGCTCGGTTCTACGCGACGACTTCACGCCTGAAAGCGACGTGGATGTACTCGTGGAGTTTGAGCCGGATGCACGTATTGGCTACATCGGTCTGGCCGGATTGGAGATTGAGCTAGACAAAATCCTAGGGCGGAAGGTGGATTTATACACCTTTGAAGGAATCGAAAGCAGCCGTAACTGGCTGCTTCGTAAGGAGATACTCAGTTCAACAGAGGCGGTATATGAGCAGACGTGATGACCGAGTAAGCCTAGTGGATATGCTAAACCACGCTGAGGAAGCTGTCGTTTTACTCGGCGAAGCAAGTCTAAGCGAATTGGCAGAAGACCGGGTCATGGAACTCGCTTTGCGGAAATTGGTGGAGATTGTGGGTGAAGCGGCCAACCGAGTCTCCGAGGAGACACAGCACTGCCACCAAGAAATTCCTTGGCCTCAGATCATTGGAATGCGCAACCGACTGGTTCACGGCTACGATGACATTAGTCTGAAAAGATTGCGGGACACGATAAACGACGACTTGCCGCCGCTCATAGAGCAACTGAAGGCCATCGTCGGCGAAGAGACATAGAAATGCCCCCCGTACAAATCACCAATTTGGAACAGCATCTAGTCCTGTTGGCATGGCTCAACCGACAGTTTGGCTATGAGCACAATCGCGACCTACTGGCGCGCATGAAAGACTCTGACGAGGGGTTCGACGCCGAAGGCCGCAGCTTTGTCTATCACCGGCTGATAAGCCGTGGGGACGCGATGAGCATTTCGCCGGACACTTTGGCCGAGTACGACGACAATATCCGTAACCATCTGCACGCTATAAACGCCCGCCGTTCCGAACCGATTACCTTGCGTTACTTCCAGTACTTGGCGGCGCTCTACGCGGAAGTGTTCCTCGATGGATACTTCAACCACCGAGGAGAGACATGGCGTCGCTACCGTGACGCGCTAGGCGAGCGTGGCTTTACCTTTGAATACAGTGCCACGTTCGGCCAAGCTCTAACCGCGGCGCGTAAGGACGAGCTTACGGTGGAGTACGGGAAAGCCATCGTCTTCGACTACTCGTACCGCTATTTTCACGGCGACGGGTACGGCAAAGACTTCCGCGTGCTCAATCTCTTGGATGAGACGACCGAGGAGGCGACGGAGACGCTTCTACTCGGTAACCTACTGTCGTTTTACGAACAGCAATGTGTGTTCGCCGAGCACGCCCAAGCGTTGCGGCCTTATCACTTGGAACGGCCGCTGTGGGTCTTTGTGGGTAGCACAGTGAACGCGGTGTATTCCAAGGATCGGCAGAAACGTAGCGACATGCTGACGGTCGCACGGTTCCTACATCGCGTTCTGGAGAACAAAGGTGGCTGGGTGCTGTCGGCCATTGAGCGACTCGTCAAAGGCGAGAGTGGTTTGATCGCTCCAGACGGTCAGGATGTGTTCGTGGAAAAATTCGCTTACCTGCGGGCAATGGAGCAACCCTCCGATGAGATATACCAAGACATTCTAGAAAAGGTATTCCACGCCCCGGCCGGAGGCGGATTGCACTTGTGCGCGATCCGAGGGGTCGATGGCGAATTGGGTCTCAAGGTAAGCGGTGCCCAATCCTACTTCGGTCTCATCTATATTGGCGACATCAGCGCATTCAAGAATATAGTGGAATCCGACGACGCCGGTCTAACGCTGGAAGAGGACGCACTGGTTGGCTCTCTGTTCGATGGCATCAATGAGACGCATACTAAGATCGAGGTACTCATTGGCGCGAAGAAATTTATAGAGGGCTGGAACTCTTGGCGTGTCTCGAACATGGGCCTGCTGAACATCGGCCGCAGCGAAGGGTCGGAAATCATCCAGATCTTCGGACGCGGGGTGCGCTTGCGAGGTAAAGGCGCTAGCCTCAAGCGGAGCGCAGCGCTGGATGGCAACCACCCGGATCACATTGGCTTGCTGGAGACGCTCAACATCTTCGCAGTGCGTGCCAACTACATGGATCAGTTCCGTAATTACTTGGAGCGGGAAGGCGTGGAGACCGAAGCATACCGGGAACTGCCGCTGTTCATCCGTCCAAATGAGAACTTGCTACAAAAGGGGTTGGTGATCCCCAGGGTACCAGACGAGTGCGACTTCGCCACGGAGGAAGATATTCGCCTAGAACCCGGCCAGAACGTGACGGTTCGTGTCGATATGTCTTTGAAGGTCCAAGCCTTAGAGAGCGATCCTACTGGCCTCGCCGGGGTTGGAGCCCATTCAGGTGCCGAGCAGTCTATTCCCTCCAAAAGCCTACGCCTGATCGACTGGGAGCAGGCGTATCTCGACTTGCTCGAATACAAGGAACAGAAAAGCCGCGACAACTTGATCGTACAGCCGGATGTACCACGGCAGATTATCGCGGATGGGGATCTGTACCGTCTGATTGCGGAAGATACGGTTGTTCGGCCACAGTCGATTAAAGACGTGGATCGCCTACAAGAAGCGGCAACCTGCATTTTGCGGAAGTACGTAGACGCTTTCTACCGGGTACGTCGGGAACGTTGGGAGTCGGAGCAGATGGTCTATAAGCCCCTAGATGTGAAAGCCTACTGGATCGCCGAATGCTACCAATCTCTCGCCGAGGTGGAAGTGTTCCTGCTGAGAAATCTAAGCCGTGGGGCGGGCGTTGGCTTCTTTGAGACGAGCGGCTTCTATCCCGATTTCATCCTCTGGATCAAAAAAGAAAGAAAACAGCACATCGTCTTTGTGGAACCGCACGGAATGATCCACGCAAAAGCATACCAGCACGACAACAAGGCGCGGCTTCACGAAAGGCTGCCGGAATTGGCGAAGGGAATCGGCGCGAGGAGTCAGCAGCAGGACGTGACGCTGGACTCGTACATCGTTTCCGTAACGTCTTACCACGACCTTCATAAGCGATACGACGATGGCACTTGGGATAAAGCGCGGTTTGCCGACGCGCATATTCTGTTCGCCGAGCGCAACGAGCAGTACGACTACATAAAAAGGATCTTTACAGACAGCATATCTAACTTCTGACACAGGAGACCAACTATGAACAAGGATCGAGTCGCCGGTAAAGCGGCCATTGTAACGGGTGCAGCCTCGGGAATCGGGGAAGTCACCGCTCAGGTCTTGGCGCGCGAAGGCGCGTCCGTCTGCGTAGCGGATGTCAACGCCGACGGGGGCCAGCGGGTCGTCGATAAAATCAAGGCCGACGGGGGCGAAGCCATTTTCGTCCGCACCGATGTGGGCGAATCCGCCCAAGTCATTGAGATGTTCGCACGCACCGAAGAAGCCTTTGGCCGCGTAGATATCGTCCACAACAACGCAATCTGGTTCCGCCACGGCCCGGCGACCGAACTCGACGAAAAGGATTGGGACGGCACCTTAAACATCGGCCTGAAGGCGATTTTCCTCGCCGCCAAATACGGCATCCCAGTCATGCACAAGACCGGAGGCGGCGTGATCATCAACACCGGCTCAGTGCATTCGCTGGTCAGCTTTGCCACGGCCACGGCCTACGACGCGGCCAAGGCCGGAGTTTTGGGTCTGACGCGGACCCTCGCCATTGACTACGGGCCAGACATTCGCGTTTGCGCGGTACTCCCCGGTGCGATCTTGACGCCCCTGTGGGACGATCTACAAGTGCCGGAGGAGGAGCGCGTGCGCTACGCCCAGATGGTGCCGGCCCAGCGCTTGGGCACAGGTGAAGACATTGCCAACGCCGTGCTGTTTCTCGCTTCGGACGAAGCGTCCTTCATCACCGGAACTTCATTGACCGTAGATGGCGGAATGCTGGCGCGGACCGAGTAGATGACCAAGCCAGCAGTTAAACCGCAAAATCCCTGTTTTTCCTCCGGCCCTTGCGCCAAACGCCCCGGATGGAATCTCGCGGCTCTAAAAGACGCGGCCGTGGGGCGCTCGCACCGCGCCACAGTCGGGCGGGCCAAGCTGCAAGAAGTCATCGAGCGGTCGCGTGCGCTGCTGGGCGTACCGGCTGATTACCACATGGCCGTAGTGCCGGGTTCAGATACGGGTGCCGTGGAGATGTGCCTATGGTCCATGCTAGGCGTCCGCGGCGTCGATGTTCTGTCCTGGGAAAGCTTCAGCAAGGGGTGGGCGACGGACATTACCCGGCACCTGCGGGGGGGGGGGGGGGGGGGGGGGGGGGGGGGGGGGGGGGGGGGGGGGGGG
>VXOR01000020.1 GCA_009840005.1 Gemmatimonadota bacterium | reverse complement strand
AACCCACGCCCTTTACCTATGTGGTCTTGCCCACCCTCAACAACGACAACGCTGGCTTTGACCGCTTGGAAATCCTCACCCATGTCCAAGCCCACGCCGTGCGTGCCGTGCGCATCGATGGCCAGCCGGTCGATCTAGACGAGTTCGTCCCCCACCTGCTTGACGATCGCCTGATTGTGTCCTTCCCGCCGCTGACGGGCAGCGCCGACAACTTCAAGCAGATTGAGGTTGACTTTGACGTGCCGGTGCTGCGCTTTGGCACCGAGTTCAGCGGCTGGGTGTTCAACAGCACGGATCCCGATCAGATTCGGCAGCGGATTGACCCGGGCAATGCCACCTTCCGCTTTGCGGGTGATTTGCTGGCGGTCAACACGCCGGTGGGGGGTGATCTGCTGGTGGATGTGGCTGTGCCTGCGGTGTTCACCCCCAATGGCGATGGCATCAACGAGACGTTGACCATCACCTACAAGCTCCGGGAGGTCACCGCCGACCGGCCGGTGCAGGTGCGTATCTACGACTTGGCGGGTCGGCTGGTGGCGCATTTGCCGGTGCTCAAGGCACGCAGCGGGGTTTTCAGCCAAGAGTGGACCGGCCGCGACGGGCAGGACGCGTTGGTTCAGCCCGGCACTTATATCTACGAATTGACCCTCGATTCCGAGGAGCAATACACCCAACGAGGCGTCTTTGCGGTCGCCTATTGAAATCGGAATCTATCTTGACAATTTTATCCCTTTAGCATTTAATTAGGGCATCTTTCCAGTGGTCCTTGAATAGAAAGGAGGGGAATTAGGATAAGGATCGGGCTTGAATCGAGTTGATAGGGGTTCTTCTCTCCTATCTAGTCGAGAATCCTTCTACCTCTAACTGAAAGGTTCATGCAGAAGATGAAAAAAAAGATAGCTATATTGTGCGGTGTCTTTGTCGTCTTTGGGACCATTTCGGTGGCAAATGCACATTTGCCGCCGGGCGAGTTATTTTTTGCTGCACAATTTCCAGATAACCTAGTTCCCACTATAGATGGGGAACACAGCGATTGGGACATCCTGCCCGAATCGCCTTATTCGATCTTCAACGATCGGCTTTTCGACCCCGCCCAGTTCCAGCAGGCGGCTCGTGGAGAAATCGATATCTCCGATGCCAATATCCGGCACCGGTTTGGCTGGAATGAGAATTCCAACATGATCTACCTCGCCAGCCAAATTTACGATAATATCCACAACATCGACCGCTCCTTTGGGGATTGTCACTGCCTCGATGACAACTGGGAAATAGAAATCAACCCAGATCATTCTGCCAGTGAAGAGCAAAACCTCGAAGGGAATCCCGTCAACAACATCAGCTACAAGTGGGTCGTACCACCACTGGATGGGGTTTATCAGTCGATTGAGCCCATCGGCGATCTGGCTTGGTTGTCGGACGACACCGAATTCGTCGACATGAGCTGGTCTTTCACCGGTGAGCAATTCGGCGAATCGACGTACTTCTACGAGATCCGCCTCATTCCGATCGATGCCCTCCCCCGGGAAGGCGCGACCCCGGACAATTCGTCTATCCACGACCTGGAAGAGGAAGAAATCATCCATATGTCGGTAACCATGGGTGATATCGACGTCGAACAGGCAAACCACGCCTACAATGGCTTCTGGTCTTTGTCGCCGGAGAGCTGCTGTAAGGGCGTCAACGACTTCGTGATGGCACCTGTCGAGCCCGCACTCGAAGACCTGTCTGCCGCTACTGCTGTTGAAGAGACCAGTTGGGGGCATATCAAGGCCGGTTTCGACCGCTAGGGATCTCGATTTAGCCGTTACAACGTCTCCTGGGCAGGATGCCTAGGTCTATAAGCTCCTGTTTCACGCCATGTATGGGTGGGAAACAGGAGCTTTTTTATACGTCAACCCACCCTTGCTATCTACTGTCTAGACTCTTGGTGTAATGCTCCAAACCATCATCCATTCCACCAAATTTCAGATTCTATCCATTTTCTCGCTAGCTTTGGTCTTGCGTCTATTCTACCTAGCGGCCATACGCGACGCTCCCTATTTCCACACGCTGGTCATAGACGCCTTTGAATACGATCACTTGGCCACCCAAATCCTGCGGGGAAACTGGCTCCTCGATCCGGCAGCGGACATGTACGTGCATGGTCCTCTCTACCCGTACCTACTCGCCCTGCTCAAAGGAATCGGCTTCGACCATTTGGGCATTCTCCTGTTTCAAGCTGTGCTGGGTGCGCTTATCTGCGTCCTGATCTACCGCGTGGCCAGCTACCTTTTTCTTCATCCCATCCCCTTGGTCGCCGGTCTGCTGGCAGCCGGGTACTGGCCCTTCGTCTTTTACAACGGCCAACTCCTAGCTACTACGCTGGTCATTCTCGTCGGATTGGGCTTGGCGGTCCTGCTTCTGCACTATGCGCCCAACCTGACTTACGGCAGCGCCGTTGGTGCTGGAATTCTGCTGGGCCTGTTGGTCATGGGACGCAGCAACACCCTGCTGCTGTTGCCCTTGCTCTTGGGGTGGATTTACCTGACCGCCAGTGGCCTTCCCAAACGCCGGGTCACCTTGGTCTTAGCCTTTGCCCTGACCTTCTTCCTCATTCTTCTCCCCTTTTTCCTGTGCAACTATCAGGTCCAAGGCACGCCTATACCCTTCCAGGGCGGCTTCAGCTTCTATATAGGTACCAATCCCGCAGCCGACGGCACCCCTTACGTGCGCCAAGGAGCCCAATTCCAACGTCTTGAACTCATGCCTCTCCAACAAGGATTTGACACTCCAGCGGCCAAAGGGGCCTTTTACACTGCCGAAGGTCTGCAATTTATTTACCGCGATCCTCTGGCCTATCTCCAGCTACTCTATCGCAAATTTCGGCTCTTCTGGAACGCTTTTGAAATCCCAGTGAGTGCGGATCTGCGCTACTACGAAACCCATTTTCCACTCTACCGGCTTTTTTCCCTCAGCTTTGGCCTCGCGGTGCCCTTTGCCCTAGTAGGCATATTGTGGCATTGGCGATGGACCTCCGCCTATACCCTGCCGCTTCTCTTCGTTCTAGCCTACTTATGCACCGGGCTCTTATTCTCGGTGTGCGCTCGCTACCGTTTGCCCTCCCTGCCCTTTTTACTGGTCTTTGCCGCCGCTGGAATTTGGCGTCTGAAGGAACTGCTGACCGCCCGAGCCGCTTCACGCCTCGGCGCTTTTCTGCTGCTTCTAACAGCGGCCTTCGTCCTAGTACACACCGGGGTAAATCCCAAGCAGGTGGACCATCTGCGCTCTCCTTGGCTGCTGGGCCATACTCAACTGCGCAACAAACAGTACGACCAAGCCGTACAGACCTTTACGCACGGCCTAGCGCAATTTCCCGACGACTCCGACATCTACAACAGCTTGGGAGTGGCCTACCAGTACCTAGGCAAATTCGACGAAGCCGAAGCGGCCTTTCTGCGCGCAGTAGAGCTAGTCCCAGATCACGCCAAACCCTGGCTCAATTTGGGCAAACTCTACCTGAGTCAACGGCGTTTGGAGCAAGCTCGGCACGCTTTTGCGCGAAGCCTAAAATGCGACCCCCGCCCAGCCAATGCCCACCCGGCGTACCACAACTTGGGCTATGTCTTCTTCTTCCAAAAAGACTTTCAACAAGCTCGCCAAGCCTTTGAGCGGGCGCTGCACAACAAAGAGACGGCCCAGACCTATTACAGCCTCTCCCACGTCTTTGCCAATCTGAATCTAACAGATGAACAAATCCACGCCCTCGAACAAGCCGTCCGGCTCAAACCCAACTTTGTCCCCGCTCATCGGAACTTGGGCATGCTCTATATGCAACTAGGCTCCTACGAAGCAGCAGAAAAATCCCTGCTCCAAGTCGTCAAATACGATGCCCAATCGATCTCAGCCCACCGCAATTTAGGTGTTCTCTACGAGAAAATGGGGCGGACGGAACACGCCCGTCTAGCTCGTGCGCGGGCAGATCAACTGCAGCGCTCAGGTGCTGGCCATTAACCGTGGGTAGAGGTTTAAACGCGACTACTTTTGGAGGGTTACCGTAGAAGTCTCAAAAGCGGATGGTAAAGCGGGTCGGCTCGCCTGGAGGGCTTTCGAGGGAAAAGGCAAAACCGTGCCGACTCAAAATCTCCTGCACTAACGTCAGGCCGAGGCCGCGCCGGTTTTCCTTGGTACTAAAAAACGGCGTGAACAGGCTCTCGGCCACTTCCGGGGCGATCCCCGCGCCCGTATCCTCTACCACGGCAAAGGGCCGGTCTTGGAGCTTGCCCAAGCGAATGGTGATCCTGCCGTCTTCACCAACGGCCTCCACCGCATTTTTCAGAATATTGACAAACGCCTGCTCCATCTGGTTTTCGTCCATGGGAATGCGCTTGAGGTCCGCCTGAATATCCCAGTCCCACTCGATGTTGCGGCGCTCGCACTCGGCGCGCATCAGCAGGGCAATGTCGCGCAACAGGGCTTCCAAGTCCACGGGTTGCAAGTGCGGTGCCGGCAGTTTGACCACCTCGGCAAAGCTGCGCATGAAGGCGCTGAGATGATCGATGCGGTCGCTGGCCACTTGCAGGGCGTTTTCAAAGTCGCCGCGGTCGGCCTCCCGCAATTGTCCCTTGTAGTTGAGGCACGAGTGCAGCAGGGAATTGACTGCTCCCGTTGAATTGTTCACCTCGTGTGCCAGCAGGCGGATGACTTTCTCGTAGGCCGCCTTCTCCGACAGGCGCAATTCCTCGGTCAATTCCTCCATCAGGATAAAGCTGCGCGGAAATCCCTGGTCCAAAAACTGCGCCTTGTGGCAGCGCACTCGCTGCCCTTGCAGCGGCAACACCTGCGACTCGCCGACAACTAAGTCGTGCAGGGCGCGGGCAAACGCCGTCCCCAACTCGTCCAACGACTGGCCGATCACCGCGCTTTCGGCCAGCCCCAACAGGCGGCTGGCGCTGGGATTGACTAGGGCGACTTTGCCATCGAAGTCGAGGGTGATAATGCCCGACGGCGAGGCCGTCAGGATCTTGTCCATGAAGTAGTGCTGTTCCTGCAGCCGCGTGCGTTCTTCGCGCAATTGGTCGATCATGCGGTTGTACACGCGCACGAGCTGATCCATTTCCGGCTGGCCCACTTCGACGAACTTGCTGGTGAAATCGCGCTCGCCGATGAGTTCGGCACCCGTGCGGATCAGATCGATCGGCACCCAAAAATGCTGGATCAAGCGCACGCCGACGGCAAAGGACAGGACGAAGAAGGCTTCGATTCCCAACAGCCAAAACTTTTCCTCGCGCAGCAAGTACCCAGCAAGCCCCGCAAATACGAGGTGGATACCGATCAGATAGAGGATGAGTTTGGTACGCAGGCTCAAGGGTCGATCCCGTATTTCTCAAAGCGGCGGTACAGCGCCGCCCGGCTCAAGCCCAATGCCTGAACCACCCGGCTGATTTGGCAGGCTTAGTGATTTTTAGTCCTTGGAGAGCAGGGTCAAGATAAACGGATTGGCAATCGTAGTTTTGCCAAAACGTTTGAGGAGTTGGACCTCGTTGTGTTCGTCGAGCTGCTCCTCTCGGATCACGCGCTGGACGGCCGGTTGCCCTAGGCCAGGAATGCGAACCGCGAAAAACGGCCACAACACTTCAGATTCATAGTGCTTGTTCAGATGCGGGAAGTTGATAATCGGGTAAGCGTCTTTATTGCATCGGAAAGCATCCGTGTACTCGAAGTGCCACTTTCCGTCACGGAGCCATAGACGGCCGATATCTAAATCGCGGTATTGCAACAGGAAGTTGGCCTCCTCATGTTGCGGGGTGCGAAGTTGTTCCCGGCCATCTTGGCGGGCCAGCATCTTCTTTACGGTCGATAGCATGGGATATCCTCAGTAAGGGCGTCGTAGATCAAATTTAACCGCCGTTTTAAGCAATTCAAAATCACTTTCCGGCGCAGGGTGCTCATCAGTAGGCGAAATTCACTATCGAGAATCTCTTGAATACCTTCCAAGAGTTGGGGGAGATAAAGAGCTGACAGCACTGGACGGAGATCGGGATGGGCGTGGTGAATGTTCTGGATCAGGGAAAAATGATTGGGGTCATTTTCGTCATCCCAGCCCGTCTTGGGGCGCGAATTTTTGACGTACCGATCAATGAAAGTTGGCAACCGTTCCGGATCTGGATCCTGTTCAATGGCTTGTAACTTCGATTCCGAGTCGTTCCAGAAAAGCGCCCGTGCGCTGTCGTAGATAGGAGAGAAGTACGGTTCATGATCGCGCTGTCTATGAACTACGACCCCCCAATTGTAATGGTGCCGGTCATTATTACCCACGATAGCGTCGAACGCTATCATTCGAGTGTACCCCTTCAGGATGGAACTTGCCTGACCGGGAAACTGCGCTTGAATCGCCTGCTCGACAAACTGGAAAGTAAACAAATCTTGGGTTGCCCCAGCTTGCTCTACTTCTTCTACAAAATCCTTGTCTTCTAGGTAGCCTGCAAATATCTCTGCTCCGTGAACGAGGTTTTGATTGCGCCCGAGAAAGTACCGGCTTAGGAAGCGGACCTGCCCATGTGCTGACACGAGAAAAGATTCGGCCATTTGCAGGCCAAGTAGCTGACCGATCCGCGTAAGCAGGTGTTCCGTAATAGACTCATTGGGATACCACTTATGCCCAACCTTAGCAATATACGCGGGCCACTTGCGAGGATTGGACCGCTTGGCTTTTCCATAGGTATAGGCGCGTATGAAGTCCTTTGGAGCGTCACCGGCAATGGCTTGGCCCACTACGGTGTAATAATACCCCTTGCGAAGAGGAGGTAACACACCTTGGCTACTGATCTCGAAGCCAGACTTGTTGAGCACTTGCTCATCCGATAGCTGCTGCTCCAATAGGCCAGAACGACGATATGGCACAGTAGTTAGATTCTCCTGCCCAAGTCAAGTTATTTTGTAATAAGTTTGGTGCGCAGGCTCAAGGGTCGATCCCGTATTTCTCAAAGCGGCGGTACAGCGCCGCCCGGCTCAAGCCCAATGCCTGAGCCACCCGGCTGATGTTGCCTTGGTAGCGCTCCATGCAGCGGACGATCATCGACCGTTCCAACTCGTCGAGGGTCATGGTGCCCGGCGCTGGCAGATCGCCCGATCCGCTCTGGCCCTCTTCGGGCTGCATCGACAGGGCTGCAGAGAAGTCGTCGACCCCCAACACGCGGCTGGGACTCATCAACGCGGTCCGTTCGACCAGTTGCTTCAACTGGCGGATGTTGCCCGGCCACGGCAGGGTTTGCAGCCAACTCAGGGCCGCGTCGTCGATCTCCAAGTCGCGGCGGTAGGCTTGGGCCGCGCCCAGCGCAAAGTGGCGCGCTAGCAGCGGGATGTCCTCTGGCCGTTGGCGCAGGGGCGGCAGGTGCAAAACGATGAGGTTGAGGCGATAGAGCAAATCCTCGCGGAAGGCCCCTGACTCGACCAATTCCAGCAGATTCTGATTCGTCGCCGAGATCACCCGCACGTCCACCGAACGGGTCTTGCTCGACCCCAGCACTTCATAAGTTCGATCCTGCAAAACGCGCAGGAGCTTGACTTGGCAGCTCGGGGCCAAGTCGCCGATCTCGTCGAGGAAGATGGTGCCGCCATCGGCCAGCTCAAAGCGGCCGGTGCGATCCTGCCGCGCGTCGGTGAAGGCCCCCTTCACGTGCCCGAACATCTCGCTGTCGAACAGGGTCGAGGAAATGCCGCCAAGGTTCACTTTGACAAAGGGCTGATCGCGCCGGCTGCTGTTGCGGAAGAGGGCTTGGGCGATCTCGTCCTTGCCGGTGCCGCTCTCGCCGGTGATCAGCACCGAGGCGTCGGTAGGCGCGACGCGGCTTACTACTTCGAGCACTTTGAGCAGTTGGGGATCTGCGCCGATGATGTTGGCGAAATCGCCTTGGCGATCTAGTTCTTCGCGCGTGATAGTGCGCTCGGTGGCGGGCGTTGCCGCAGCCAAGCCCAGCGCCGTCTTCACGGCTTGGAGGATCTGTTTGTTGGTCCAGGGTTTGGTGACAAAATCCGCAGCACCGGCTTTGATGCCCTGCACGGCCAACTCGATAGATCCCCACGCCGTCATCAAAATGACCGGCACGCTGGCCCACCGCTGCTTGATCTCTTGCAACAGTTCCATGCCCTCCTCGCCGCTGGTCTGGCGCGAGAAGTTCATGTCCTGCAAGACCAACTCGCACCCGCCGCGCTCCAGCCATTCGAGAGCTTCCGCCGGAGACGCGGCCGTCGCGGTCTGGTAGCCAGCCTGCTTGAGCAGCAGGGACAGCGACGTGGTCACGGAAATATCATCATCTACAACTAGGATCATCGCTCAGTCCTCATCTGTGGCGGCGTTCGGGTTGAGTTCCCAACTGTACCGTCTTCTCCATTTGGACACCATTGCGCATGAGTTCGAACGAAACCTCGGTGCCGGGTTTCATACGACCCACTAGAAAGTCTAGTTGGGACGGGGAAGCTATGGGTTTACCTGCCAGGGTGAGCAAAATGTCGCCCTGCTCAAAGCCGGCCTCTTGCGCGGGACTGTCGTCCTCTACTTGGTGGACGACCACGCCACTCTCGCCCTCGATCGACCATATGCCAAGCCAACTCATCTCATCCGGGGAGCTATAACGCATCCCATTCCCAAACAAATCTAGCAGACGGAAAATACCGGTCTGCTCGTCGTGAGCCACCCTGAAGATCATAGTAACCTGATTATCCCGATAGAAATCGCTGGTGGCCTGTTTGGCCCATTCCTGCCCGTCAAAATAGTGGACGAACAACGCTGGCCATTCGCTCGCACTCATGTTTCTAAAGGCCAAACGGTGAGTTGCCTTTTCCCTCGGAGGATTGGACTCCGGGGATGTCAGGTAGTTAATAGGTTCGTCCCTTGAGTACACTTTAATCCCGAACTCGTCGAACAACTCTGTAAACCACTGCAACTCTTTGTGGGTTGAATCCGGGCCAAGTTCGAGGTCGGGAGGATAACGCCCGTCCACCATATTTTTGCCGATGAGTTTGAGTTGATCTAGCAGGGCCGCTTGGAGACTGTCGTGCTCAGCCGAGCGCTCGGCCACGACGATGGTCCCCTCGATGACATTATTAGTCTCGTCTGTCTCGGGCAGATTGTCCTCCTTGTCCAAGACCCAGCGATACGTGTACGTCCCCGGTTCAGTCGGCATGAAGTGATAGTAGCCTTCGGCCTTTGAGTAGGTACTAGTCCTGCCCGGCCTCAAACGTCTTGTGCCGTAATTGTGGCTGACGCGCTCGTCGTCAACGTACAAATCGATCCGATAGGTGTGGCCGGGAATGGCGTCGGTGCCTTGGTTGGCCAGATGCTGAACGAACACAACTTTATCGCCGACCAACACTTCCTCGGGTATGTGGACGAGTTCGACGGCCACCAAATCGTAATTGCCCTCAGGGGCTTCTTCGAGTGGCGCGGCATACGCCGATGGCGCGAAGAGAAAAGCTGCTAACATGAGATAGCGCATGGTTGATTCCTTCCTCATTCTTTTTCTTATTGGGAGTGCGGGGCCTCGGCTAACCCAAGCGTCCGGTGAAATTCGTCCGAAATATCGCTAGCAGCAACATGTTGTCCGTCAACGTCCTTACTTTACAGTAACAGTACCCCCAAAATCAAAGCGCACCAAACTCACCCCCACGCCCCAGCCGGGCCGATCCAAGCGCCGGGTGAAATCGAGGCGCAGCAGATGGTACAGCATGAGCGAGACTCCCACCTCATGGTGGAAACCCCCTTCGTAGCGCGGATCGTACCCCAGTTTGGCTCGCCGCTTCGGATCAATCCACGTCCGCCCCGAAGCCCCGTGTACCACCAGCCCCGCGCCCCGCATGGCCCAATCCCACAGTCCCAATAGCTCAAAGGGCGTGGTTTTGAAGTTGTGCTCCCAGTACAGGGCCGCATAGTGCTCCCCCTCGTAGGGATGGCCGCGCATTGTGCGGAAAGCGCCAAACGGAGAGAAAAAGCCCATGCTGGCCTCCAAGCATCCAAAGCGCTGCATTGGCACATCGCCGATTGAGTATCCCGCCACCAGCCGCACATCGAGCGCGTTGGGCGTGACGCGGCGCTTGAGGAAGGTTTTGAAATGGCCGTCCAAGGCTAGACGCAAGCGGGTGAAGGAAAAGTCGCTGCCCAGCTCGGCACTACTGTGCTCCACCCCCACTGCGACCCGCCGATTCGCCGTTATTCCGAAAGGCTGGTACGGTCCGCCCCATTCGAAGCCCGCTTCCACTGAGCGCAGCCGACCATCCTCAATAGCCGGATTGGGTCGCGGTTTCCAGTCCCGATTTAACAGACTGAAAGCGGTCGTCTCTCGTAGCGAAGAATGTTCCTCGTGGTTAAAGCCTACTTGCAAGCCGACCTGACTCGGCAGAGAAAAATGAAGCCGCGCTCGCAGCCTTTCGTTCCAGTAATAATCAAAATAGTCGTCCAAGCCCAACAGGAATTGGCCGCTGTTGAGCAAAGGGATATAGCTGTCTGAAGGAATGCGCGGCACCGGCCCTCTCCCGTATTCCAGAGCCATCTTACCTGCTGTCCGCTGCCAGCCGACCCGGCCCCGGTAGGACCAGCGCTTCAGACCAACGTTGTATCCGGTAGCAACACCGGCTTCCAGTCCGCCGCCCAGACCCCGGCTCCCCTCCAGCCCCAGATGCGCTCCTCCGACCCGGTCGTACCGCAAAACGGGCTTCAGACTGACCGATCCCCAGCGCGACGGCTCCACCCGCACTTCCGTCTTTTTCTTTCCCTGTTCCGTCCGCTCCTCTGTCTCTTCCGCTTCCTCCCTCATCAACAAACGAGCGAGAAACCCCGTGGGCTGGAAGGCCTTTTCTAGCTGTACAGTGCTGTCGATGGTCGCATAAGCGGCTTGTTCCCGCGCCGACAGGGGCACCTTGTCGGCCAGCCGGGCGAAGGAACTGTCCTGGGCCACGGCCAGCGAATCGACCCGCAGCACTTCCTCGCTGGCATAGAGCGTGTCGGGCATATCGACATTGACTTGGTAATCGCTCAGCCGCGTTATCACGTTGTACTTGATCGCGGGAAAGTGCAGCCCCACCATGCTGATTTTTACTGCCATAGAAGCTCGATAATCGACCGGCAACCACACCCCTCCGGCAAAGCCACGGAACTGCTGTTGATAGGCAAAATCCATGTGCTCGATCAGGGGCAGGGGAACGGCCGAGGTCGTGGTCGCCCGGCTGGGTGCCAGCTCTACTTCGAGCAAGGCGAAATCCTCGTCCAATACCGCGACGCGGCCGACAAAAGCAGCTTGCAATTTATTCTTTGGCTCGACTGAAATGTCGAATACCACCTTATCATCCAAATAGCGCTGGCCGGTCAAGTGGAAGCGGTAGTGCTTGAGGGCATCGGGATGGGTCGGCCCGATCAGCGTGTGCTCGATAAAAGGGATATCGTCGTCGTAGAAATTCGTAACCCCCTCCAAGGCCGAGGTATATCCCTCGTGGGAATCCAAATTTTGGGTCCGACGCCTCGACTTGACCACTTCGCGCAGCCCCCGTTCCCGCTCCCAATAAATTTCCGAGGCCAATTCGCCGATCAGGACGATGCCTTCCTCGTTTTCCATAACTCGCCGGGTATAGGCTTGTGCCTGATAGCTGGCTAAGTTGGGCCGCCACTCCTGTTTGCGGCGGATGACTTGGCGCATGATGCCCTCGGCTGAGGTTTGGGCCGTCACCACAATGGGATCGAACAGGAAGGGCACTGGCGTCAAGGCGAAATCGACCCGCTCCGCAGGGGCCGTCACCTCGCGCTCTTGGGAGACGTAGCCGATGTAACTCACTGTCAACGTCGCCGGTAATTGTTGCACCTTGAGCGAGTACTCCCCCTCGTCGTTAGCTATGGTCCCTCGATAGGTACCGGCTAGCTGTACGGTAGCCGCTGGCAGGGGCTGCCCGGTGGCCGCGTCGGTGACAGTGCCGCGCACCAGCCACGGCTGGGCATGGACTGGGGGGACGGTCCATAAGGCGGCCAAGATGGCCATCGTCAAAAGCAAATCCGCGTTAATCTTTTTGCAGTCCATAATCTCCCAACTCATTCGTAATGCAGTGCCTATAGCAGAACCATCTTCAAAACTAGTAGTTCCGGTGAATACTTGTAGAACACTCAAAGTTAGTCTTTTTGCAGTCCATAACATCCCAACTCATTCGTGGTGAAATGCCTATAGCAGAACCATCTTCAAAACTGGTAGTTCCGGTGAATGCTTGTAGAATGCTCAAAGCTCGCTCAACAGCGAGCCGATAACCATATCGATCCTGTCAGCGGTATCGGGACTGTAGCCAAAGATATCGTAGGCGACTTTGCCGTCGCCGTCTATGATCACATGACGCGGATAAGTTTGGCCGAAAACATGCACGGTCTCGTCATCCGCCAAAGCGATGTCAAAGGTAAACGGATGCTTCTCCAAAAACGGCGTCAACTCCGCCATTTCATTGTTGGCAATGGCGAGGAATTCAACATCGCGATCGGCGTACTTCTCGACCAGTTCGTTGAGTTCGGGAATCTCCGTGATGCAGGGTGGACAGAAGGTTTGCCACCAGTTAATGACCACGGGCTTACCGCGCAGTGCCGTCAACTCTATAGCACTGCTGTCGAGCCGAGTAACGGTGACATTGGGCATCTCAAAGCCCACGGCGAGGGCGACCGTTTGATCGCTGGGCTCGATCACCAACTGATCTCCCGTCGCCGACACATGGGCCAGTTTGTAGGCCTGACCGTCGATTAAGAAGGGTTCGTTGACCCCGAAAACTTCGTCCTCTAGCACCTCGGTTTGGCCGTATAGGTGGGTCAGGAACACCCCGTCCCCGTCGCGGTCAACCATGAGCTGATGTAAAGTCCACTCAAGTGAATCAGGGGGCAGGGTGTAGGTGACGAAATCCGAATCTCTCACTAGGGCTATGGCATAGCGTTGGCCGCCAATGTCGGCCTTGCCCAGCCGCAGTTCGAGATTGCGGTGCAGCACGGCATTGTATTTTCCCCGATTGATCAAGAGTTCGAGCTTGAGCCCAGGTTCTTGGCCAGCCGGGGGTAAGGTTAGCTCAGCGTACAGAGCTTCATCTCGAATGCGGTCAAAAAAATCGCTAGTGAACTGGAGTTGCTGCGGCTGCGCGGTGGAATCGGTCACGGCGAAGGCAACGTCCTCTCCCTCGCTATCCTGCCCCACTATGACAATCGGCTCAGCCGGCGAATCTTTGAACGATAGGCGGGCGTGCAGGGGCTCATGGATTTCTAGCTCGGCAACCGATTGAATCTCGGGCAATCCTTCCACCAACTGCGGGCCGCCCAAGGCGCGCATCAGAGAAGGCTGGAAGAGATGCTCTACGGAATCCTCGCGCACGGATTCCATTTTCACCGTGATACTCTCCGCGCTGGCTGGTCCACAACTGAACGCCGTGGCAACGAGGGCGATTATAGTGATTACAGATTTGATCGATTTCATGGTATCCTCTTCTGGGATGTGTGGAGTGCGTAGCAATGGAACGCTCAAAGCTCACTCACCAACAGCGAGCTGATAACCGCGTCGATCTGACTAATGATACCAGAACTGCCACCACTGAAATCTAGGACGACTTTGCCTTTGCTGTTGACAATTACATGACGCGGATAGGCCTGGCCGAGAACGCGCATGGCCTCGCCGTTCCCCAAGACGATGTCATAGGAAAACGGATGTCTCTTCAGGAACGGCGGCAACTCTGCCATTTCGTTATTGGCGATAGCGAGGAACTCGACGTCGCGACCCTTGTATTTCTCGACCAGCTTGTTGAGTTCGGGGATCTCCGCGATGCAGGGCGAACAGGTGGTGTGCCACCAGTTGAGGACCACGGGCTTGCCGCGTAGTGCCGTCAGGTCGATAGTGCTGCCGTCGAGCCGAGTAACGGCGACGTTGGGCATCTCGAATCCCACAGCGAGGGCGATCTCTTGATGGCTGCGCTCGATTACTAACTGATCCCCCGTCGCCGATACATCCGCCAATTTGTAAAGTTGATCGTTGATTAAGAAGGGCTCTTTGACCCCGAACATCTCTTTCTCCAACTCCTCAGTTTGGCGGCCAGAGGGGAGAACTAGGAATACGCCGTTCCCGTTGCGATCAATCAGGAATCTATGATCAGGGAACTCCGACGAGTCAACGGATAACGAGTCGTCGGGTAGGGAGTAGGTTCCAAAAGACGGATCTCTCATTAAGGCTACTACATAGTGCTGGCCACCAATCTCGGCCTCACCCAGCCGCAGTTCGAGATTGCGGTGATGCACGTAATCCCAGCGGGAATTTTCTATCCGCTCGATATATAGTTCGATTTTGAACTCAGGTGCTTGGCCGACCGGGGGCACAGTCAACTCGGCTCGCAGGACTTCACCTTGGCTGCGAAGGCGCTTGAAAAAACCGCGCGTGAGCTGGAGTCGCTGCGGTTGCGCAGTGGAGTCGGCAATGACAAAGGCAATGTTCTGTCCGTCGTTATCCAATCCCACTAGGACAATCGGTGCAGCCGGTGAATCGCGAAACGACAAGCGGGCATGCAGAGGTTCCTGAATCTCTAGTCCAGCAACCGATTGGATCTCGGGTAATCCTTCCACCAATTGCGAGCCCCCATAGATGAGCAGAGGTGGCTTGAAGAGGTGCTCTACGGAATCCTCGCGCACGGATTCCATTTTCACCGTGATACTCTCCGCGCTAGCCATTCCACAACTGAACGCAGTGGCGACGAGGGCGATGATGGTGATGGCAGATTTGATCGGTTTCATGACATCCTCCTATGGGGATGTGTGGAGTGCGTAGCAATGGCAAGCTCAAAGCTCGTTCAACAGCGAGCCGATAACC
This sequence comes from Gemmatimonadota bacterium, assembly GCA_009840005.1. Next base: position 59,912 of record VXOR01000020.1, on the reverse strand, counting down.
GCGTCCATTTTGTCGGTGGCATCGGCACTGTAACCAAAGACATCGTAGGCGACTTTACCTTTGCTGTCGAGGATCACATGACGCGGATAGGCGTCGCCGAAAATCTGCAAGGCATCATCATTCGCTACGGCGATGTCATAGATGAACGGATGCTTCTCTAGGAACGGCGTTAGGTCTGCCATTTTATTATTGGCGATGGCGAGGAACTCGACGTCGCGGTCAGCGTACTTTTCGACCAGTTCGTTGAGTTCGGGCATCTCCGCGATGCAGGGCGAACAGGCGGTGTGCCACCAGTTGATGACTACAGGTTTGCCTCTCAGCGCTGTCAACTCGATAGCACTGCTGTCGAGTCGAGTAACGGTGACATTCGGCATCTCGAAGCCCACGGCAAGGGTTACCATCTGATCGCTGCGTTCAATCACCAACTGATCCCCCGTCGCCGATACATGGATCAGTCTGTAGGCCTGACCATCGATCAAGAAGGGCTTGGTTCCCTCAAAAACCTCGTCCTCTAGCGTCTCGGTTTGGCCGAGTGGAGTGGTCACAAATACCCCGTCCCCGTCGAGGTCAATCATAAGTTGATAGAAAGTGAGCCCCACCGAGTCGTCGGGTATGGCGTAGGTGCCGAAACGCGGATCCCTCACTAGAGCTAGGGCATAGCGCTGGCCGCCCATGTTGGCCTCGCCCAGCCGCAGTTCGAGGTTGCGGTGCATAACGGAGCTATGTTCGCGGCTGAGCCCGAGTTCGAGTTTAAACTCAGGTGCTGGACCAGCCGGAGGCACAGTCAACTCGGCTTGTAGGACTTCACCTCGAAAGAGGTTGGAAAAACCGTCTGTGAGCTGGAGTTGCTGTGGTTGCGAGGTCGAATCGGCCACGACGAAGGCAATGTCCTGTCCGTCGCTATCCAATCCCAGTACAACAATCGGTTCAGCCGGCGAATCGAGAAACGATAGGCGGGCGTGCAGGGGTTCATGAACCTCCAGTCTGGCAACCGATTGGATCTCGGGCAATCCTTCCGTCAACTGCGGGCCGACCGGAAACCGCATCAGCACAGGCTGGAAGAGATGCTCTACGGAATCCTCGCGCACGGATTCCATTTTCACCGTGATACTCTCCGCACCGGCCACTCCATGAATGAACGCAGTGGCGACGGTGGCGATGATGGTGATTGCAGATTTGATCGATTTCATGGCATTTTCCTCTTGGATGTGTGAAGTACGTTTGGGTTTGTTTGAGCTCCAGATAGCCACATTCCGACTCATTCGTGGTGCAGCGCCTCGACCGGCCGAACCTGGCAAGCCAGCCGCCCCGGATACAGGCTACACACAATTACGAGGCCGTAAATTACCAGCGCCGCAAAGGCCAGACTGAGTGCATATATCCCGCTGGTGTAATTGAGCAGTTCCAGCAGTGGGAATTGCAAGACGAGCAACAGACCAGCGATCACGCCAACACTGGCGACCGCTACTATCTCGCCCGTCAACTGCGCGTAGATACTGGCCGCCGACCCGCCCAAGGCCCTTCTCAGGCCAATCTCCTCGGTCCTCAGCGTCGTCCGCTGCCACAACACGCCACTCAACGACAGAGCCACCATGCCCAGTACCAACACCGAGACAACCCCAAGGGCGAAAAGGGGCACTAGGGTCAACTTGAACAACGAGGCTCGAGAATCCGCTAAGGTTGTAATTTTGACTTCGTAGCCCGGTGCCATGGCCTTGAGCCGTTTGTCGATTTGCTCTTGGGCTGCCAACGGCGTACCGGGACGCACTTTGACCAAAAAATTGCCGCGATTTTCTTCTGCACTCTGGCGAGTAAACACGAAGAAACCAGGATCGGTAAACTCCCCGAGGCGGCGATAGTCAGAGACCACCCCGATGATCCGTTCGTTAGATCCCTCCCACTCTTCAATCTTTTGGCCGATGGGATCTTCATCGTCAAAGAGTGCCTCGCTGAGCGGCTGGGTTATCACGATCGGCTCCCAGTCCAGAGCCGCGTCCTCTTCGCCAAACCACCGCCCACTGACCAAGTCAAGCCCGAGCGTCTGATGAAACTGGTCCGAAACACTGCCAATGGAGACCAATCGTCCATCTACGGTAAATGGGACCTGAAGACCGAGCTTATAGGGGAGGGCTAGGTAATCCGCCGAGGAGACCGATTCAATCCAGTCGAACCCCTCTAAGGCCAGATAGATCTCTCTGCGGCTCGCGGGCGGCTTCTCTCCGCCGACCCGCCCGCTGACCCGATCCGGGTGGAAGGTCACGACCCACCTGTCTTCGTAGGAAAATCCAAGAGGTCGCCAATAATTGCCGGCTTTGTCCATAGCGAGGGAGGCCGTGGTAAAAACGAGCAGGAAAGAAATGAAAATCTGGAGGGCGATTAGCGCGTTCGCCCTTTTGCGGTTCCAGACTAGCTTGCAGAGATGGCGTATCATTGCTTCCTCCTTCTGAGGGCCTCTACGATATGCAGGCGCGACATTTTCCACGCCGGATAGACGCCAGAAATCAGACCGAAGACTAGGGTCATCACCAAGCCGTAGAGGAAGATGCGATGGTTCAGGTGGAATTCGGCGTATTGCACAATGTCGCTGGCACCGAGCATTTGTAGGACGAGAAAAGTAAAAACCAGCCCCAAGGCACCGCCTAAGAGCGTGAGAAGCACGTTTTCTACTAGGAACTGTCCCACCAAGGTGAGCGAAGACCCGCCAAATGCCTTGCGCACCCCGATCTCAGAAGCGCGCTCCAAGATGCGGGTAGTGTTGATATTGACTAAGCTGACCACCGGCAGGAGCATGAAGAGCAGGATGAGAACGCCAACCAGCACCATGAACCCACGGCTCGTTAGCATGCTAAAGGAGAATATGCCATCCAAAGTATGTTCTAACAGCGTTGTCGGGCGGCCAGAGATGTGGTTGACTTGGTCGGGATTGGGGTATTCGACCCGGGTTAGCACATCGGCGAATTCCTCTTTGATAAGCGGGATTTCGGCCGCACTACGCGCCAAGATAAGTGCCTGATAGCCGCTAAACACCGAATCGTAACGCAGGTAATCATCTGTTTTTTGGGCGCTGACGGGTACCCAGATATCGGCAAAAGCCCTTTGGCGAAATGCCGGCACATTGGATACGACCCCTACCACGCGGAACGCTTGTTCCTTGAGCTCGATGTACTTGCCCACGGCCTGCTCCCCTCCGAAAAACACTTGGCGCGTCGCCTCGTTGATCACGGCTACCCGTTGGCCATCCTCTACCTCTTGTACTGTATAGGGGCGGCCTTCGAGGAAGTCGAATTCGAGGATCTCCCAGAATACCCCGTCCGTGTACTTGAGTTCGGATTCGATCTTCTCGCCTTTGCGGAACGTCGCTACTGTGGACTTTCCGATCTCGGAAATGGACACCTTCTCCGCCTGGGTCAGTGAAGACACATACCGTTTCAAAAAGGCATAGCTAGGCGATTGCACCATCTGGCCCGTCTCTCCCAATTTTTCCCCTTTTATCGACTGCAGGGCGAGCGTCCGATCCGACCGCGTCTCCGGCGGGAAGGGGCCAAAGAGGTGGTCGAACAAGGCCGTCATCACCATCAGCACCATGAGCGTGAAGCTGATGGTAAAGAGGCTGATGCAGGTAAAGACCTTGCGCCGCAACAGGACCTTGAGCGCCATTTTGATGTAGTTCTTTAGCATCTCATCCTCCTCTCACTGGACCTGCCGCCCGTCGAAGAGCCGCACCGTGCGCCCGGTGCGGTCGGCTAGGCGCTGGTCGTGTGTCACCATGACGATGGTGGTGCCCTCTTCGTTGAGCTGGTGCATGATGCCCATGATCTCGTCGCCCATCTGGCTGTCCAAATTGCCCGTCGGCTCGTCGGCCAACAGGATGTGCGGATGCGCGACAATGGCTCGGGCTACAGCCACGCGCTGCTGCTGACCACCCGACAGTTGCGACGGGAAGTGCTTCACCCGCGAACTCAGCCCCACCCGATCCAGCGCCTTCAGCGCCATCTGCCGCCGCTCCTTGCCCGACAACCCTCGGCGATAAAGCAGGGGAATTTCCACGTTATCGACCACGTTCAAATCGGCGATCAGATGGAAGCTCTGGAAGATGAAGCCGACCTCCTCGTTGCGGATGCGCGCCAAGTAGCGATCGGCGTAGGAATTGATGTGGCGTCCGTTCAGGCTCAGGTCGCCAGCGGAAGGCTCGTCGAGCAGGCCGATGACGTTGAGCAGCGTGCTCTTGCCCGAGCCGGACGGCCCCATCACCGAGATGAACTCCCCCTCGTCAACGGCGAAATTGATATTGCTCAAAGCCAAGGTCTCGACTTGCTCGGTGCGGTACACCTTCTCGATGTTTTCGAGTTTGATCATGGCAGTCTCCTTTATTTGATCTGGACTTCGTCCAAGTGCAGGTAGTCTTGTACATCCGAGATGATCACCTCGTCGCCCTCAATTAATCCCTCCTCTACCTCGTAGTACTCAAAATTCGCAATACCGATGCGCACCTCGGTCTTCACTGCGGTTTGGCCGCGCACCACAAAGACCTCGTGCAGGCCCTCTCGCCCGCTGATGAACGGCCCCCGCTTGACGCGCAGAGCGCGGTCCTTGCGCGCAGTGACGATATAGGCATCGACCCGCTGGTTGGGCCGCAGCAACGCGTGCGCTGAATCCTCTAATTCGACCTCGAGCTGGATGATCCCACCCTCAACCGTGGGCAGGATGCGGGCGATGTGGCCCTTTACGTATTCTTCCTCATTAATGCGCGAGCGCACCCACAGCCCGGTCTGGAGCCGGCGGGCGTGGATATCGGAAACAGTGACATCCACGCGGAACGAGCTGAGGTCGGCGATGCGGGCGATTTCCTGGCCTTGGCTGATGGAAGCGCCTACTTCCGGCGCAATCGCGGTGAGCACGCCGTCTCTGTCGGCGCGGATGTGGGCGCGCTCCAAGCGGCGGCGGGCCTCCTCGACCTCGCGTTCGAGGATATTCATCTCCAATTGCAGGGCCTCCAACTGGGCTTGGGTGGATTCGACGAGGTTGCGGCGATCTTCTTCAAGCTGCTGCAATTCAATCTCAGCGCGCTGTTCTTGCAGGTGCGCTTGGCTCAACTCTTCCTCAGAGACTGCGCCAAAACCCTGTAACTCGCGGAGCTGCTCGGTGCGGGTCTTAAAGCGCTGAAATTCCAAGTTCTTCAGCTTCCAGCGCGTATCCAAGTCGCTCAGCCTTTTGCGTTCGTCCAATTCGAGTTGGGTGCGTCGGTTCTGCTTGAGGGCCAACTCTTCGGCCCGTTTCTCGACGTCGAGCCGCGCGGCGTTCAAATCCAGTTCGACGATGGGCTGTCCCTGCTGCAACATGGCTCCCGGCTTTTGCAGGATGCGCACCAGCCGCGTGTTGATGGGGCTGAAGATGATCTGCTCGAACTGGGGTACCACCGTGCCCGAAGCAGTAATCGTCTCTTCCACTGCGCCCCACTGCACTTGCGCGGTGCGAATGCGGTCGGGGTCCAGCGCCGGCCTGATCCAACTGGGCAACCAAACAGAGAGCCAGAGGAGCGCAGCCACTCCCACCACTGAATAGGCGATGCGCTTGCCGCGCTGGCGTCGCAGAAAGGTGGGATCTATTGGGCGGTCCATAGCGTTCATCGGGTTCATACCTCCGCTTGTCATTTGTATAACAAATTCCGTGCCAAAGCGGCAAATTATTGTTTTTACTTAATTTATATTTTTCGGAATAGGGCATTTTCGTCCGCTTTTGAACAATCACTGTTCATTTTCGGACAGTCGTTCGGAATCGGTAGAAAACAAAAAAGGCACCCACGAGGGGTGCCCTACGGACGCAATCGGCGCGGAATCTATTCGGGCCGGGCGACCCAGTGGCGGAACAAAGGCTGGACTGGGGTAGGCAGGTCGGCGAAAACGTCGGCAGGCAGCGACGGCACGGCGTTTTCCTTGAGGCCGGTTTCCTCAGACAGGCGACGGCGCTCGTCCGAGCCGGGGCGCAAGACCTCGACATTGAGCCACCAAGGGGCGTAGCGCACTACTACCGAGGTGCGGGGTTCATGCGAGCGGTTGGGCGCGGTCGCGTGCCACAGGCGGCTGTCGAGCACGAGCACGCTGCCGGCTGGGCCGCAGGCGTTTACTTCCGTGGGATAAGGGGCCAGCGGATCGACGCCATTGTCGCCGGTGGGGTTGTTCGAGGATCGGTGGCTGCCGGGGACCAGGAGGGTGCCGCCGTTTTCCTCGGTAAAAGGGGCCAGCATCCACAAGGTGGTCAAGTGGACCGTTGCGTCGGGATACGGCGCGGGGATGTGGCCGGCGTTGTTCTGGTTGAAGGGCCAGTCGGCGTGCCAGCCGCCGCGCTCGTTGCCTGGGTAGTTGATCGTGCCGGTGGTGAAGGAGATGCGCGGATGATGGCCTAGCATCGCGCCGACCAAGGCGAGAAAATTTTCATCGGCGAGAAAAGGCGCGAAGGACTGGTCGAAGTTGATCATGGCCGGCAGGTGGCCAATGCCGGATGGGGCTGCGGGATTGCGGTGTTCTGCGACCGCGGCCTCGACGCTCTGGCGCACGTGCTCGACTTGATCGGCCGGGATGACGTCTTCGACCACGCACCAGCCGTCTAGTTTTAGGTGTAGAAGCAGTCGTTCTAGTTGCATGAGCTCGCTCCCTTCATCGGCTGTATATAATAATTGACTTAAGTAAAGGCCATTAGGTATGGGATGCTTCGCTTCGCTCAGCATGACAAGGAAGGAACGCGCCCGCTGCTGTCATGCTGAGCCTTTCGGCTTCGCTCAAGAAAACTCCGCGCAGCGGAGTCGAAGCATCTAATATCTAACATCTAATAGAATAGACTTTTGTCAGGGGCGGCAATGGAAGGATGGCTTGACAGCGATGGGGTGGTCGTGGAGTTTGGAGCGCATGGCAATTTTTTGGGGGACTCGCGGATGAGTATGGAAGGGGCACCGCCCCTCTGGTTAGTGCTGCCGCTGCTGATGGAATTCGGCTTTGGGCAGGTGTTCAAATGGGCCTCGCAGCACCGGTGCTACGCTCCGACCGTGGTATCGACCAACTATTGGGTGCTAGCTTCCATTCTGCTGCTCTATCTGGGATTCACCGGGCAATTGCAAGTACCGGCCGGCGCGGTGAAGGTCGGCGCGATCACTGGTGTCGTCTTCATTAGCTCCATGCTGTTGATGACGCGCTTGTTGCGGACCTTTCGGGTGGCCTCGGTGTTGACCGCTTTCCGCCTCGCCATCGTCGTGCCGGTGGGGTTGGGCGTGCTGCTGTGGAACGAGCCGTTGGGCGGCCTCCAACTCTTGGGCTTGGGCTTGGCGTTGGTGGCTGTTTTGTTGATGTCGCGGCACGCTGGGCACCAGACCAATGTTTCGCGCTGGGTCGCCACCGGGCTGCTGATATTGGTGTTTAGTATCCAGGGGATGAGCACTTCCTGTCTGCGCTGGGTGCATTACGCTGGCTTGGACGATGCGTATTTGCAAGTGCTCATGGTCATCGGCTTTACCGCTGGGACTATTGGGGGCACGGTGTTGCTGTGGGAGGCGCGGCAGCGCGTTCGGCGCTTTGATTTGGCGGTGGGGGCTGGTATTGGGGTGTACAATCTGCTGGCCTTAATGGCCGTGCTGATCGCGCTCAAGCACGTGCCGGGCACGGTATTTTTCCCATTGGTGGGCTGCGGCGTTGTCATTTTGGACAATGTGACGGCACCGCTGTTGTGGAAAGAGCCGATCAGTCGGGCGGCCGTTTTGGGCGTGGGCATGGGGGTGCTAGCCGTAATCTTGGTAGTTCAATGAAACTAAACGACGAGGAGTGTGAATTATGAGCAAGCGCTACAAAGCCGGAGTCATCGGGCGCACGGGTGCCGGCGACTACGGCCACGGACTGGAAACCGTTTACCGGGACTTGGAGCAAGTGGATTTGGTCGCTGTGGCCGACTCCGATCCCGAGGGCCGCGCCGCAGCCGGCGAGCGCACGGGTGCCCAGCGGCTCTACGCCGATTACCGCCAGATGCTCGCCGACGAGGATTTGGACATAGTCAGCGTCTGTCCGCGGATGCCCGACTGCCACGCCGACATGGTCATCGCCTGTGCCGAGGCCGGGGTGCGCGGTGTGTTTATCGAGAAGCCGCTGACGCCCACTCTGCGCGAGGCCGACGCGCTCTTGGCGGCCTGTCGGGAGCACGGCGTCAAGACTGCGGTGGCGCACCGACGCGCCAATCCCTACGAGGAGTACGGCAAAAAGTTGGTTAACGAGGGCGTTATCGGCCAGCTACAAGTGCTGCGCAGCCACGGCAAGTCCGACCGCCGGGCTGGGTCTCAGGATCTGATGGTCTTGGGCACGCACATGATGGACAGCATGCGCTACTTCGCCGGGGCCGAGGTGGTTTGGGCTCACGGGCACGTCACGCAGGATGGGCGCGAGGTCGCGTTGGACGATGTGCGGGAAGGGGACGAGCGCATCGGCTTGATCGCCGGCAACGGGGTGGCGGCGTACTACGTTTTTGCGAATGGGGTAACCGCGCATTTTGAATCGCAACCGGGCTATCCAAAAGGGCACAACAGCCGTTGGTTCGGTTTTGAGGTGCACGGCAGTGAGGGCATCATCGCCCTGCGCAATTCGCCCAACGGCGAGATGTACATCTATCGCCAGGGCATGTGGATCCCCGGCGAGGAGAACGGCACTTGGGAACGGGTGCTGTTGGACGAGTGGGAACAGTATTCGGCGGGCGAGCGCACGCACCAGAGCAACTTGATCATTGTGCGGGAATTGATCCAAGCCATTGAGGAGGATCGCCCGGTGCGGGCCTGTTCCAACGGCGAGGACGGGCGAGCGGCGCTGGAAATGATCATGGCGGTGCACGAGTCGCAGCGGTTGGGGACGCGGGTGTCTTTGCCGCTGGCGAATCGGGAGAATCCGTATGAGACTTGGCGGGGGGAAGATGGGGGAGGGGCGAGATAAGGCAGTGTATTGAACCTCAGAAGACCCGTCCTATCTCAATTTTTTACAAGATGTTACGTAGAAGGCTCTGATTTCGCGGTATTGATTGCGACTGTTTACACAGATACGTACCTTCGGGTCAGATAAGGGCGATTACCCGAATCAATTGTTCGAGTACAAACAGTATGCTATAATTTTTAGGAGACTTAGATAAACACCTGCGAGGGTGAGAAAGGACCTATCATGGCAACAGCGTCACAAGCGACCCGTTGCAAGAGAGTGCATGTTATATCAAGAAAAGATGGTTGGGCAGTGAAAAAGGAAGGGAATTCCAAAGCTTCAAAAATCTACGGTACCAAGTCCGCTGCCGAAAAAAGCGCAATCAAAATCTCAAAGGGCTGGGATGTCGTCGTTCACAGACGGGATGGATCCGTACAAAAATGGAAACGGGCTAAGTGAACGACGGAGGAGAATTCCATACCAACGTCTTCATCAACTGCCCCTTCGATGACAAGTATATCCCCCTACTAAGACCTCTGCTGTTCAGTGTGGTTCGCGCAGGCATGACAGTGAGGATTGCTTCGGAGACTTTTGACTCTGGAGTTGCGCGGATCAATCGAATCTGTGAATTGATACGTGAGTCAAAATACAGTGTACATGATCTGTCGAGGATGTCGGCGTCATTCGAAGGCGAGACTTACAGAATGAACATGCCCTTTGAACTGGGTCTCGACATCGGCTGTAAGGTCTTCTCTCACGGCCTGTTGAATCAAAAGCAGTTCTGGTGTCCGGGGTAAGTATTTAGAATCCTATCGCTCAGGGACAAATTTGGTTCTACTCCATCCAGACGTTGCGAAAGCATTTCCCACGGACGAGGCCGTAAACGATGCTCTTCGATCGTTTATGGACGCGGTCGAAGAATCGATGGACACTACCAAGAGTACCGGTTGACATACACAGGCTGTACTTTCTCTCTTTCTATAACACCATCGCTTTGCGCTACGGCACTATCCGCGCCTTAGCCTTCAGCAACCCAACTAACTTCGTGGGTTCGCAACTCCTGAGCCCGTTATACGCCAGTTCCAAATCCACAGCGAGGTCTCCATAAATGAATCTTCCAAGAGAACGAGTCGATCTTGAGAAAATGATATCCGGGCAAGTCCAGGAGAGTCTGCACTTGGACTACAAGAGAAGTATGGCAGTATCTAACAAGAACCGGACAGAGATCGCGAAGGATGTCTCCTCTTTCGCTAACTCAGATGGCGGCATAATCGTCTACGGAATTGAAGAGGAGGAGCATCTCCCCATAAGAATTGACGCCGGTATAGACCATAATACTCACAATCGAGAATGGTTCGAGAACGTGATTCATGGTAACGTGGCACCCCGTCTTGATGGCATAGTGATAGCTCAGATCCCGCTCAGCTCTGATCGTTCTGCATATGCAATAGAAATTCCGAAAAGTTACCGAGGACCACATCAGGAACGTAGATCATACCGCTACTACAGAAGGTACAACTTCAAAGTCGAACCGATGGAGGACTACGAGATAGCGGACGTTCGAAACCGACGGCAGATCGTGAAATCTCTGATCAACTTTGACATTGAGACAGAGCACGCCCTCCTGATCCATTTCTCCATTACAAACATCGGCTCCGTAGCTACAGAAAATGTAAAACTAACCTTCGATCCTATGCCATCATGGCCAGGGGACGTAGAAAACGCCCCACTCCTGAAGAATGGAATCACGTCCTTTCCCCCGGGGAGGAACTACCTCCTTCGGTACCATTCATTTCCTCAGATTCTGGATAATAACAGTCCCATTGTCTCCTGCTTTGATGTAGAGGCCACCTACTACAATTCCCAAGTTGACAGTATGGTCACTGATCGATTCCACATCGATCTACGTGATTTTCTTTATACATCATCGCCGTCTTCACCTATGTACGAGCAGGCAGGAAAAATCGAGCAGGCTATCAAAGACCTTACCAAAGAGGTCGAAAAGGAAGGGCGGTCACTTGACCGTCTTACCAGTATTGCAGGTGCCACAGGTCTTGACCTTTCCATCACTACTTTGAGGAACCTCCGGCATGTTCTTGCGGGCGGAAACGAAATGGAGAAGATCAATCCTCGGGGTCTGGACTACAGAGTCTTCCGTGAAGTTCTCGGAATAGATGTCCAGCTTGCAGCACGGTTAGCAGACTTCTTCTGGAGAGATGACGAAGAAGCTGATCTGAGACAAATAGAGGGTGTTACGGACGAACTACTAGAAAAAATCAGGAAGTGGTTTCTTGTCAAGTGATTTGAAACCGACGTATAACAGCACGATTTGTGCTGCGCCGCATACGCGGGGCCGTGTATGGTAGCCCTTATACGCCAGCCATTAGGTTCATAGACCCATAAACTACCTGTGAAAGTATTAGGCAGAGCTGTCAGGAGATCCCAAGTGAAAGATCAGCTAGATAGCGTGAGATGTTTTCACGAGGTGTTCCAGGCATACATGGAGCGCACGCCTACGGCAAAGGTGCCGGCGGAGATAAGCCAAGGGCGTATCCAGATGTTTTTGGAGGAGCTAGAAGAGTATCGAGCGGCCGTACATAACCACGACATCGTCGAGATCGCAGACGCCCTTACCGACATGCTTTACGTACTGCTGGGTACGTTCATCACGCATGGTCTGCAGGACATTGCCGAAGAGCTGTTCGCTGAAGTCCACCGCAGCAACATGAGCAAGCTAGATAAGCAGGGTAAGCCGATATTCAGGGAGGACGGCAAAGTATTGAAGTCAGATCAGTTTTCAGATCCGGATTTGCGCTCGATCATAACGAAAATTGGTCAAATTGAGTCAGGATGAATGAACGAATCTAGGCATACTGAAACCTATGACGCTAGCACTTGATTCAACGAATAATTCAGAGCTTGTAGCAAGGCTGGAAGAGGCGGCGCTGAACGGGCTACCCGCGCTGCAAACAGAGTTCTACGACGGCTGGATCGTTCGGATGTCTGAGGGATACAGTCGCCGTGCCAACTGTGTAGTCCCGCTGTATGAATCCACAACCCCGCTCCAAGAGAAGCTGGTTCATTGTGAAGCGGCGTACGCGCGGGCATCGCTACCTTGTCTCTTCAAGATTTTTCCTGCCTGTCAACTTGGGAATTTGGACGAGACCTTGGCGCAGCTTCAGTACTCAAAAGACGCCGATACACTGGTTCAAACCATGCGGCTTGAGGCCCGTTCCGCTAGTTCCCCTGCCATATCGCTATACGAAGATGCAACAGATGAGTGGCTCGAAACTTGGCTACGTCTGTCCGGTCGCAATCAGCACGCTGAGGTATTTCGCCGTTTGCTCAACGCGATCCCCACTCCTTCGGCCTATGTTGTCGCCCGGACTGATGGCAAATCTGTAGGCTGCGCCCGTGCCGTTGTTTCGGGCTCAATCATGGGGCTCTTTGATTTGATGGTGGATCCCAAGCATCGGGGTCAGGGCTTCGGCCGTGGGCTCCTTGAGGCCCGCCTCAACTGGGGCTTTGAGCAAGGGGCGCGTCTGGCATACCTGCAGGTGATGGCGAACAACGAGCCGGCTCAGGCTCTACAACGCAAGTATGGTTTCAGCGAGTCGTACCGGTATTGGTATCGAGTGCAGCCCTCCTCTGATCTGGAGGACGGAAACTGTTGACTTGAAGTATGAATGCTGTGGAGAATGCGCCCCAAAGTCAGGTCGAAGTAACGCGTGAACTGGCAGAGATTGCAGCCCAGATGCCGGACGTACGGACTCCCGCAGATCTTGGATTGCTAAGGGATGCCTTACTAGCACACCTGACATTTCGGAAGGAGATATTCGCCGTGGCTAAGATGATAATCTTTGACTATGGCCGCACCCTATACGATCGAGAAACCGACGATTTCTTCCCCGACGCAATCCCCGTCGTAAAAACGCTAGCTGAGCAGTACCGACTTAGTATAGTATCGGTCTCCCCTGCGGATGAGGAAGAGGCCCGTATAGAGGCATTGCGAGGGCAGGGTATTCTCGACCATTTCGAGGAGATCGTCTTCACCGCAAGCGGCGACGCCAAGCCAAAGGAATATGAAGCCCTGTTAAGAAAAGTCGATCTTAAAGCCAACGAGGTAGTTGTTGTCGATGACTACATAATACGAGGGATTGCGTGGGGCAATGCAGCAGGAGCCACAACAATTTGGTTCCAAAATGGAAAATTCGCCGATCTTACGCCCAATGACGAAACGGGCGATCCCGATTTTACGATTCACTCGCTGAGTGAGTTGCCCAAAATTCTGGATCAGTATCGTTAGTGTTCAGGTAACACAGCGATTTGCGCTGCGGTTCTAGCCGCGTCAGATCTCAGTAGAATCGTTCTATCTCAATTTATTACAAGGAGTTACGTAGAATATTACGATAGGTTGCGACGGTTTACACGGATACGTACCTTCGAGTCAGATAAGGGCGATTACCCGAACCAATTGTTCGAGTACAAGCAGTTATCGACAATGGAATAAAACTGTTTCAAGTTAGAGGACGCTTACGGTGGATTTGAAAATCATGGAGATATCGAAGGTTGAAAATCGTCCGATCGCACAATAGGGTCTCTATTCGCCTAACAGAGGAGCGATGGCAGCATATTGTGCGAAGGCACCCCGAAATGGCGACTTCCCAAGAAAGCATCCTGGAGACCATATCCCAACCCGCTCAGATCCAGGAAGGCGATTATGGCACACTCATGGCCATTCGTTTCTATGCGAAAACGCCATTGACGAGTAAATATCTAATCGCAGTTTATCGAGAAGTGCAACCGGACGATGGTTTTGTTTTAACCGCTTATTGGGCCAGTCGTCTATCGAATAGGAGAAACGTCTTATGGAAGTCCTAAAAATACTGGACAAACCAGATACGATTGATTGGGAATACGATGAAGAAGCTGATGTCCTTTATCTTTCCGTCGGAACGCCCAAACCGGCTGTGGGTGTTGATATAGGTGAAGGGGTCGTCGTCCGCTATGATGAGGTCAACAATGAAGTGGTCGGCCTTACTGTATTGGGCTTACGCGAACGCGTGATAAGAGAAATAGCTGAATAATTATGCGAGAACACTATCTGGAAATTACCTACCGTAAAGGGAAGCCCTTAGCCGCATATCTGTACTTATCGGCCGCTTCGGGTGCGAAAAGTGTACGAACAGAGTCGAGAGATGCAGGTTTATTAGTGGATTTTGGCCCTGACGATCAACCCATTGGTTTAGAAATCACGGCACCAGCGCAGATGACGGCGGCTCAGATCAACGAGGTTTTACGCAGCCTTGATCTTTCTCCTATGAAAGAGGAAGACTTATCGCCGCTTGAAGCCGTGTGATTTCTTAGCAACCGATAACATTCCACCCGCCGTCGTAGTGACGGCCTATCGACCCAACAGACAAGATTGGGACGAAGGTTTCATCAGGAGGCGAATATGACGAGCAGAGTGACTACGAAACTAGTACGCGCAGGGGAATATGCTGCGGAAGTGGAGGTGGAGCTGATCGATGGAGACGCCGGATGGCCGCCTTACCTTTCAGTTAGGGACGCTGAAAAGCTGGATGATGTTCGTGAGGCTCTAAGGGAGGGCGACTTGGAGCAGGCGGCTCGGATGTCTCGGGTATTTCGCTTGACCCCGATTGAGGCGTGAAACACCTCATATTTCTGAAGGACATTCTTCATAAGGTTTTCTGAGGAGGGGCGTGGGATGTCTGAGGCATCGGGACCAGCTATCGAATACGAAGCATTTCAGGTAGAAACGGGTGGGCAGGATGTCCTCGTCACTTGGTTTCCTCCTCACGATGTGCCAGAAGGACAACGCCACGGCTCTGGTGGTATTTGCCTGACAGACAACGGCGAAGTTGTGCTGGCTACGCAAGATGGGGAAACATGGGGATTCCCGGCAGGCAGACCGGAAGGAAGTGAGTCGTGGGAAGAAACCCTGCGGCGGGAGATGAGAGAGGAAGCATGCGTCGAGGTCAGAGAGGCAAAGCTACTGGGGTTCTCGCGCGGCGAGTGCATCAGGGGGCACGAAAAGGGTCTGGTGCTCGTGCGCTCCATCTGGCTAGCGAAAGTCGAGCTCAATGAGTGGGTACCCGAACACGAGACGCTGGCGCACAAACTGGTTCAACCGGAAGGAGTCCTTGGGGAGTTAGCGCTGGACGTTTTTCTACCCCTGCACCATCGTGCGCTCATTGCTGCTGGCCTATTGAAGGAGTAATTAACGATGATCAGGTACGCACAGAATACAGATAGTTGGGAGGCTTGCAATGAAAATCCGTCACAGAGCTTACGCCTATATCACCAACGGGAGCCGCCTGCTCCTCTTTACTCACCCCGAGGCACCGGAAGCTGGTATTCAAGTTCCAGCCGGAACGATTGAGCCTGGAGAGGATCCTCAGGATGCCGTGATGCGAGAAGCAAAAGAGGAGACCGGTTTAACCGAGCTCAGATATGAGCAGTTCCTGGCCCAAGATACCCGAGACATGCGGGATTGCGGGCGCGAGGAACTACAGTATCGCTGGTTTTTTCATTTGTCTGTACAAGGGCCAACAGAAGAAACCTGGCGTCATGGAGAACATGCGGAGGACGGGTCTGTGATCCATCCATTCGATTTCTTTTGGGCCGATGTCAGGGCACTTCCTAAGCTTGTTGCCAATTACGACGACAAGATCGACTTACTGGTAGAGTCAATGAACGCTCGTAAGGCCGGAATACCCTAGAAGAATATCCAAGGCGCACTATTCCCTTACTAGAATTTGCACTTAAATAGAGTCCTGAAACAAGACGAGAGGCACTATGACTGAGGGCAAAGTAATCTGATGTTTTTGTGGAGAATTCCAAAGATGTGATGCATCGTCTGAATGGGTTCCTGCCTAACTTGCTTCGCCAGTGGCTCAAATTACAGAAATCGCAAGCTGTCCCTTAGGCACTTTGCATGCCAGAATGGCCGAACCTATCCGATCACGCAGCGCTCACTTTGGGAGCTTGGCCGACTGTACCCGCATACGCGAAGTCGTAAATAGTGAAAATCCTCCTGCTCCTTCAATCAGCGGAGTGCGAACTGAGGCCACTTCATATTTGGTAGCGCCCCATTGAGCATCGGTTAGGTCTATAAGCTCAGTAAGAGTAGAGACTACAATATATAACTGGAATATAACCAGCGCTTATTTATGAGATAGCGTTCTATTAACGCCCTACTGAAACAATTGCACCGTCGGCTTGATCACCAAAAGTAGAGCAGCTTGAGGCGGCCTTGGCAGCCGGCTGGCTACAGACGGTTCACGTAACCGCACAGGAGCGCGACCTGATGCAGCGTCTGACGAGACGCTCCCGGCTAGACCAAGGCGAAGCCGAGGCCATCGCGCTGGCAAGTGTGCGGGACCTGCGGCTGATCGTCGATGACAAGGAGGCCCGGAACGTGGCTGCGGTCGCCGGAGTAGAATACGTAGGCACAGCCGGGGCTTTGTTGGAAGCGCACTTGCGACAGTGCCTTGACTTGGGAGAATTGGAGGCCATACTTCGGGATCTCAGTCAGATTTTGTGGATTTCCCCAGCCGTCGTAGCGGAAGTATTGAGACTTGCACGGGAGGCAAACAGATGAAGAAGGAACAGATGGTCGGCACTAGGCTCCCTTCGGAGTTGGTCCGCGAATTAGCGTTTATCGAGGAGGTTGAGCAGTCCAATCGCTCAACCACTGTGCGCCGGCTACTCTCGAAAGCGATCCAGCAATGGAAGCTCGAGCACTATGTCCGGCTGTATGGAGATGGAAAGCTCACGCTGGCGCGAGCTGCGCGCGATGCTGGGGTCTCCTTGTGGGAGACGATGGATTATGCCCGGTGCCTGCCCAATACGACCTTGAAGAGCTCCAGCGCGACTTGGGAACCATCCACGGAAGTCTGGACTAGTAATGCGGTTTTTTGAAAATGGCCCGGCAATTCCGGATGAGCTTCTCCATGCCCGTGATGAGGGCCGAGTAGTTTTCTTCTGTGGGGCTGGGGTCTCACGGGCTAAGGCAAAGCTGCCGGACTTCTTTGGTTTGGCAAAAAAAGTTATGGAAACACTCGGGGTCCAAGCTGATAGCTCAGCCCGGAAGCTACTTGAGGAAGCATATAATGTTGAGGCTCAAACCGGTGTTGCCGGTGTAATCGCGGCAGATCGGATATTCGGTCTGCTTGAGCGCGAATTTTCTACGGACCTTATAGAAGCGGCGGTGGCTTCCGCGCTGCGACCGAAGCTGCAACCGAATGGTAAACCGGATTTGACGGCCCATCGTATAATCCTCGATCTCGCAACTACTAGGGAAGGTTTGGTTCATGTCGTAACGACCAACTTTGATCGTCTGTTTGATGATTGTGGTCGCGGCTTTTCATCGTGGCAACGGTCTCGTTTGCCTGATCCGGCGCGGCCAAAAGATATGGACGGCATTGTCTATCTTCACGGCAAGGTTACATCTGATTATAAAGGGGCTGAAGGCGATGGGTTTGTTCTATCCAGTTCCCAGTTTGGACAGGCGTATCTTTCGGAGGGTTGGGCTACTTCCTTCTTTCAAGAAATTATTGACAGGTACGTCGTTGTCTTCATCGGCTATGCGGCAGACGATCCTCCTGTTCATTATCTGTTAGAAGGACTAAACAGACAGATTCATAAACGCCCGATTTATGCTTTTCAACGGGGAGAGGCAGATGATGCGGCCTCTAAATGGGGGCACAGGGGGGTTAAGGCCGTTTCCTATGCAGAAGATTCCGCCCACGCCGCGCTTTGGAATACGTTAGAGGCGTGGGCGCAGAGAGCGAGAGATCCCGATAAGTGGTATTCGGAGGTCGTCCATAAAGCGAAGCAAGGGTCTCAAAGCCTTGCGCCGCATGAGCGCGGGCAAGTTGCCCATATCGTCTCGACGGTTGAGGGGGTTAGAAAATTTTCGGAAGGAGAAGAACCGCCTCCGGCAGAGTGGCTGTGTGTTTTCGATAAATACAGACGCTATGGTGAACCGGGAAAATTAGGTAGTTGGTTGGAGGAGGGACCATACGTCGATCCATTTGATCTTTACCACATTGACTCGGATGTGCCACCAGACAAGGCCGATTATAGAGACCGTAAGCCGCCAGCCGACGCTTGGGATGCTTTTAACCTGAATCGCGTCGATAAAACTAACTTAAGCGATGACAATTTCTCGTCGATAATATGTAATCGGGCGTACAATACGCCCCCTCCTCCTACGCGGCTTCGCCAAATGGGTGCATGGATAGGGGATGTCACTGACCAGCCTGCGGCAGTTTGGTGGGCAGTGCGACAGCCCTCTCTTCATCCCGATACTCGACGTAAAATACATTTGGCTCTTACAGATTCACAACGGCCCATATCTCCCGTTGTTCGTGAGGCTTGGTACTATCTGCTCGAATACTGGGAACAAGGTATAGATTTGGGTGTCGGTTTGACCCCTTGGCATGAATTGAAAAAACGAATCTCAAAGGACGGTTGGAGCAAAAGCGTTGTTCGCGCCTATGCTGCATGTTTTCGTCCTTATTTGCGGGTGGAGTCACCTTATTGGGGCAATCCTAAGCCGCCCGAACAGGAAGACGAGATAAGCCTCAGCGATCTTATTGGTTTGGAGGTCGTATATCCAGCAGATAACGGTGAAAGAATCCCCATCCCAAATGAATGGGTTACTCCTGTTGTAGTAGTATTGCGTAAGAACCTCGAAGCTGCACTAGAGCTTGAGACCGAAATCGACAGAGGTGGTCTTGGTCATATAAGCTCTATTGTTCCAGACCAGAGTTCGGACAGCGATCACAAACGCAGACTATCTGGAGCCGTCATTGAATTTACATCTGTTTTTGAGCGTCTCATACAGATCGACCTTAAAGCGGCAAGACGCGAGTTTTCAAAATGGCCGATTGAAGACGACGCGATATTTACAAGGCTGCGGATATGGGCCGCAGGCAAACCTGAATTGGTGTCGGACGATCAGTTTGGTTCTATGCTCGCCGATGTGAGTGATGAAGCCTTTTGGGACCGTAGCCATGAATGGGATTTACTGCATACGCTGTTGGCTCGGTGGGATGGATTGAGTGACGATACTCGCACCGAGATCGAAAAGCGGCTTCTGAAAGGACGTTCGCGCCGGGACCAAGAAACGGAAGAAGATTTCAGGAAATGGTGTGCTCTGTCAATACTAGATCGGATAACTTGGTTGTCGCAGAAAGGATGCCAACTGCGTCTCAACCTTGAAGACGAAACTAACAGGCTTCGTGAATTCGTTCCGGATTGGAAGCCGGAATATGCTGATGAGAGAGTGGGATCTTGGGGAATTAAAGGCGGATCAGTGAGCACTGATACTGATTATTCAGCACTATTGGACATACCTCTTGCCTCGGTGCTGTCAAAGGCACGTAGTCTGAGCGGGAGACGCGACAACCCTTTCGTCGAATACAACCCTTTCGCCGGATTGTCGGCTGACCGTCCTGTCAGAGCGTTTTCTGCTCTCAGGACGGCGGCCAAAGAGGGAGATTTTCCAGCTTGGGCGTGGAGTACCTTTCTGACCCATCAAAAGAATGACAACCCTAGACTTGTCGCATTGATCGCCGAGCGATTGGCCTGTTATCTGGATAGTGGTGCGACGGAACCCGTCCGGCCAGCGGCAAGCTGGCTTTTTAACGTAAGTGAGCACCTCTCCGACGAATCTCCAGCAAGTTTTCGCCGGGTGACGAGTGTGTTAATTCAAGCCCTAAAAGTTCCGGAGAACAGGGTGGCTACAGCTATAGTGTTTAATGCTCCCCCCGAGGAACTTAAACAAGAACGAGAAAGAGAACTTATTCAGACGGCTGTACAGACTGCACAGGCAGTTGCACAAGCTCTCTTTCACACTCAGAAGACAGACCTTCTAAAGTATGCGGATGAACTACTTACTTTGCCTACTGGTCTGCGCCAACATGTATTGGCAATTTTCGCACGGTGGATGAACTGGTTTTATGTGAATAATCGCGAATGGTCAGAAGCGAATCTACTTTCGGCTCTCGATTCCAGGGACCTTGGCGATAGGGATGCCTTTTGGGGAGGTTTTTTCCTTCGACCAAAAGTAAACCAAGAGCTATTTATGCGCTTAAAACCGCACTTATTTCAGCTCGCGAGAGAGGATAGTAAGACGCGCCGTGAGCACAGCCAAGGGCTTGCGAGTATTATTTTATCTGGGTGGGGAAGCATTATCGAAGGAACGAACGAACGTTGTATTTCCAATGAAGAATTCAGAGAAATACTGTTACAGGCAGATGATGAATTTCGACCTCTTGTGTTATGGCTTTTGGAGAAATGTTCACGCGATGATGTAGAAGAGACTAGAAATAAATGGACAGCACTATTGCCAGAGTTCTTAAAAGATGTATGGCCTCGCCAGAGAAAGGCAAACTCATCGGCCATATCCGTGTCCTTGTGTCAATTGGTGCTTTCTAACGAAGAGCTATTTCCAAATTTAGTAGATATAATTCTTCCGTGTCTGACGAAAACAGATGATCTTCTATATCGCCATTATTTATCATTTTCTGACAATATCACCCAAAAACACCCCCATCAAATGCTGAATCTATTGTATAAAGTGCTACCGGATGAGACTTTAACTTGGCCCTATGATATTGAAGACATACTTGCCTCGATAGGCGAAGGCGAGCCTACCTTGAGAACTAATGAAAAATTCCTCGAATTGAAGCGGCGATGGGACTCCCGGTAGCGCGACAAGCTCATCGCTTCTTTGTCTTCCGTCCCCTCTTTCCCTTCCCTGCCGCTTCCACTCCCAGTGGTGCCTGCAACTGCTCGTAAAGCGCAAAGAGATGCTCCACGCGCTCCCGCTCCGAGGCAAAGCGTGCTCGGCGATAGAGGCGGTCCACAGCGCGGTCGAGGGCTGAGTGCGCTCGGCGCAAATCGGGCGGCATTGAGTCTGGATCGTAGAGATCGGCGAGCGTGGCGTTCGGGTGGTTGGCGCGGGCAGCGAGCACCGCGTCCGTGTGGGGCGTGAGGCGTTCTAGATCTTTCTCGGAGACAGTTGGGAGCGGGAAGGTGTTATAGACGACACCGATGGAATAGCGGTAGTCGCTTTTGAGCCGCCCGCCGAAATAGCGCATCCACGCCATGTGCATAGCAGAGGTGAGCAGGGCGAATAGGGGTTTAGTTGCATCACTCAGCACGAAAACGAGGTCGCTTGGAATCGTCGGCGGCTCTAGCCACGCAATCGGGATGTAATTCCGCCGTTCAGAACTCACCTTTGGGACGACTAAGAACGGGGCATCGGGAATGACGTTGACGTGGTAAAGCGTCGGTGTTTCCGCCAGCTTGCGAGTCGGTGGGCTCTTGCTTTGCTGCCGAAAGGCGCGTACGTCCCGCACACGCTCATGTAGGGCTGGTGCCTGCCGCAGCAGGTCGGGCGGAGCCTCGCCGAGCCACAGAATCCAACGCTCGCCGCCGTTGAGGTATTCCCAAGCACCAATAAACGGACGGACATAAGGCGCAGCCTCTGGACACTCCGCTAATAACGCATCGCGCTCGTCCGCATTTAAGATGTAATGGCCGCCATCAATCGGCTTCGACCCAATGATGAGCTTCGCCAGCCCATTGATTGGCTGACTCTCTGTGCTCACGACCAAATGCGGATTGGCCAGCCCGCCACCGTCGAACAGATAAGGCGTGATCGCCGCGAGGCTGGTTTCCTCTGGCTCACCGTTGATGTCGGGATAGGCAAACAGCCGCTTTTCCTTGCGCGCCGCTTCCCGTTTGTCCAGTCCGATAATCACCACGTGAACATGCGCCTTGCCGCGTGCGTCCGATCCCCAAGCAAAAGTGCGGTGGGCAAAGGCGATGTCCAGCTTGCAGCGGTCGAACAAGATCGGCCAGAGTTGTGCTACCTGCTCGCCTTGCGTGATGGAATTGGTCGCCACAAAGCCGATCCGCGCCGCGCTCTGCTGCACGTATTCGCCAGCCTTGATAAACCACGCAGTTACGTAGTCGAGCGTGCCGCCGCTTTTGCCCAGCGCGGCGATGCGGCGCACCTGCTTCCGCTGCTCGGGCGATTGGAACTTCGCGCCCACAAACGGCGGATTGCCGAGCACGTAGGAACATGACTCCGGCGGCAGCAGTTCGCTCCAGTCCGTCTCCAGTGCATCGCCGTGCATAATGTGCGGCGACTTCTCCAGCGGAATACGCGCATAGGTCTGGCCGAACTCCAAGCTCAGCCGGTTGTTCATAATGTGGTCCATCATCCACAGCGCGGTCTCGGCGATGTGCGCCGGAAACTCGCTAATCTCGATGCCATAGAACTGATCGACGTTGACCACGGAGAGCAGTTCGGCGAATGCAGAAAGCTGGCCGGATGGGTGCAACTCGCGCAGCACCTCGATCAAGCTGCCGCAACTCGCGGTATGCGATGATGAGGAAGTTGCCGCAGCCGCACGCCGGGTCGAGAAACGTCAACTGGCCTAGCTTTTGTTGGAAAGTGTACAGATCGGGGATGCGGCGATTGTCGCGTCGGGCTTTCAGACGTGCAAACTCGGCCCGTAGGTCGTCTAAGAACAGCGGCTCAATCACCTTGCGGATGTTCTGCTCGGTGGTGTAGTGGGCACCCTGAGCGCGGCGCTCGGCTGGCTCCATCACCGATTGGAACAGCGCACCGAAGATGGCCGGGGAAATCGCGGTCCAGTCGAACAAGCAAGCGTCGAGCAGGCTCTGGCGCATCTCGGCGTCGAAGTCGGGGATGCGCAGCGGCTCAGCGAACAACTCGCCATTGACGTACGGGAAGCGCGCCAAGTCCTCATCTAGCTTGGTTTGCCGCCGCTCCTCCGGCGTGTTCAAGACTTGAAACAGCCGCGCTAGATAGGGGCCGAGGTCGCTGCCGTCGGGTGAAGTGCGCTCTTCAATGAACTGCAAGAAGATGTCGCGTGGCTCGAAGATGCCGGTGTCGTCGGCAAACAAGCAAAACACCATGCGCACGAGGAAAAGCTCCAAGTCGTGGCCGTCGTAGCCAGATTCCGCGAGCGCATCGTGCAGGCGGGCAATGCGCTCGGACGCTTCGATGTTGACCGGGTCTTGATCGCGGAATGTGCGCCGCTGCACCCCGATGATGAAGCCGAACTTTTCGACGTGCTGCGGCAGGTCGGCGAGGGCAAAGCGCGTCTCCTCGCGCTCGTCCCGGTCGAGCAGTTCAAAGGTCTGAAAGTCGCAGAGCAGTTGGTAACGGGGGCGGTCGCGCTCAGGCAGTGCGTCGAAATAGGTCCCGGCCTGTTTACGCGCGGCGGTAAGGTCTCGGCCCGCGCTCTTTTGCTCGACCAGCAACACGCCCGGCCAGAACAGGTCAATAAAACCGTGCGAGTTGTCCAAACGGCGGACGCGCTCCTCATACCGCGCAACCGTGCGGCGACGCACACCGAAGATCTCAAAGAAATCGTTGTAGAAGCTCTGGGTCTCGCCGCTCTCATAGGTCGCGTTGGCCCACTCTGCGGCGAATTGGGCAGCGCGAGAGCGGATTTCGTTCCATGAAAGGCGCATGACGATGGGTTTTACGCTGGCTTGCTACTGAAATTGAGGGAGTCGATGCGATAAAGATACAGCAGTGGGGACGTGTTGCTGATGAACTCAGACATGCTCGCGTTCTAGGTCATCCTACCTCGTCGGCGTCTAACAGGTTGCTAAAGGCTTCGAGGCTGGGCACCTGTATAGCCGCCCGAAACAACTGCTTGAGTCGCTGCACATCTTTAATGGCTCCAATGCGAGCGGCCAACGGAGCCGACGCGGCTAGCCCAAAGCGAATCTCTAACACGTCGAGCAGATATTCAACGGCGCGTTCTCTGCTGCCTTGCTCAATACCCTGCTCTATACCCTTTTCCGTGAAATACTGCACTACCGACGATTCGTACATGGTCTCCTCCGCGATGATGGTCATAATCGTTTCTAAGTTATACACCAACCCGCTCAAAATCGCAAGATCGGCCAAATAATTCGCCTTGAGGGTTTCGTCCATAGGTACTGCTTGCGCCCGGTTTACGCACTGGCGCAACCACTCCTCGGCCTCCACACCCGCTGGCTGCTGCATCAACGGTGCAAACGGAATCAAGCCCGAATGCCCCGCGTCGAGCATGCGTTGGCCGTCTAGTTCACTCAGCCGAATCACTTGGTATTGCACCAACACGCGGAAGCCGGGCCGCTCTTGAAGATAGTATCCCGGATCATTCCGGCCGGCGTCAGGACGCAGATAGAGGACGCTGGAGTAGGTCGGCAGGCCGTAGCGCTCGATCAGATAGCCGATGTAGCCGGCCATGCGCCGTGGCATGGGCGGATCGGTACTATCGGTGGTTTGAAATTCGTGATGCACCAACGCCTCCTCGCTGTCGACGCGCACGCGGAGGAGGCTATCGGTGCGGCGGACCGTAGGTTGCTCGGTATCGAGTACTTCGACGACTTCGATATCGTCGCGCTGAAGGGCGAAGCGGGCGAAATCGGTGGGGTAGGTGTGGATGAGATGTTTGGCGATGGTATCGAATTCGGCCATAAGCCCTGCCTTGAGTTGCGGGTGAGGTGGTATCCGCAACGTGCAAGAATCGTGCCACGGCGATGGCTCAGAGGGGCGGAGGGGATATGAGGCGTTGGAGTGTAGCGGAAAGGATACAGGGATGGAAAGTTGGGGACAAAAACTGCGTAACGTCAGTATATAACTAGCGCTTATTTATGAGATAGCGTTCTAGTAACTCCCTACTGAAACAACTGCACCGTCGGCTTGATCACCAAGAGGGGCACGCAGGCGCGGGGTGGTAGCGCGGCGACGAAGAGCGCGGCTTGGGCCAGTTCTTCGGGTTGCAGCATGGCGGCTCGGCGTTCGGCGCTGACGGGTTCGGGCCGCTGGGCCAAAATCGGCGTCTCGACCTCGCCGGGGCAGATTGCACAGGCGCGGATGCCGAACTCGGCTTCCTCCTCGTTAATCGAATTCGCCAGCGCCACCGCCCCGTGCTTGGAGGCTGAGTACGCGGCACCGGCCAGCTTGCTGGCTCGCAGACCGGCGATGGACGAAATGGTGATGATGAGGCCGTCGTTTTGTTGTCGCATCCCCGGCAACACCGCCCGCACCATGTTGTACACCCCGGTGAGATTGATGGCAATGGTCTGGTCCCAGTCTTCGGGTGCCACGTCGCCGACTGCACGCGGATTGGTGTTGATACCGGCGTTGTTGACTAGCACATCGACGGCACCCCACTCGGCCTCGACAGCGGACGCTAGGGCCTCGACAGCGGCGCGGTCGGATACGTCGCAGGAGTGGAGCATGATCCGATCATTATCGAGACCGGCGGCCGCGGCGGCGAGCGGCTCAGGGCGTCGCCCGACAAACGCCACCCGCGCCCCGGCGTCGGCAAAACCGCGTGCTATGCCCGCGCCGATTCCGGTACCCGCGCCGGTGACTACCACAACTTTATCGGTGAATTGTCCCATCATTGTGCTTCCTTTTTGAGTGCCTGTAAGCGCGGGAATTCCTCGCGCTGCTTGTAAAACGAGTCGAGGGGAAAGCAGCCGGAAACCATGCCGTTGCGCGGCGCGGTCGTGCAATCGGAAAACGTGCGGCAGATGACGCGGCGTTGCAGTTGGCCGGTTTGCAGCACGTCGCAGGGCAGGTCGGGATAGGACAGAACCATCCGCCCCAAGCCGATAAAATCCACCATGCCCGCCCGCACGAGAGCCTGACCTACGTGCGGCAGATACTCCTGCAAATAGGAATAACCCGACCCGACGAATAGGCTGCGCGGAAAGTGCGCCTTGAGCTGGGCGACCATCGCCACTTGCCGCGCCACTCCGCACAACGGGTCTTCCGGCGGCAGGTAGCCATCGGAAGGGGGAAAAAGCGCTGGCCGCTGGATGTGCGGATTGTAGTAGGGGCTGCCGCAGGACAAGTTAATCAGGTCCACGCCCAAGCTCGCCAGCAAGGCGATGAACTGCTCGGCCTCGCCTAAGTCCATTTGCCGAGGGTCGCCCTGATTGACCCCAAAGCCGTACTCGTAGGGCAGGCAGTTTTGATACGGCTCGGGCACCCCGTGCCCCCTGTCCTCGTTGGGATCGGACCGGAAGGGTACGAAGTCGAAGGCACTCAGCCGCACGCCAATGCCGAGGCCGGGTGCTTGGTTGCGGATCCCCTCGATGATGGAGCGGACAAAGCGCGTGCGATTGGCAAAGGACCCGCCAAAGGGGCCGGGCCGCGTAAACGCGCTGAGGAATTCGTGCCCTAGGTAGCCGTGGCAATGCTTGATATCTACGAAGTGGTAGCCCAGCTCATGGGCGATTTGTGCGCCGATGACATAGCGGTCGATCAACTCCTCGATATAGGCATCCGTCAGGAGCGGATAGTCCGCAGCAAGGCCGAATTTGCGGTCCAAGATCGGGTGGTGATAGAGGATGGCCGGCGCGGCTTGGTCCTTGCGAAAGGGCCGGCAAAAGCGCCCCGAATGCGTCAGTTGCAGGCCGAGGAGCAGGTCGTCGGTGCTGCCGAACCGCTCGTCGTGCGCCGACAGGAGGATGTCGCGCAGCTCGGCCATGCCGGCGCGGTTTTCCTCGCGCGCCATGAGCTGGTTGGGGTTGGCGCGGCCCTCGGGCACCACGGCAAATGCCTCTCCACCCCAGATGAGCTTGGCCCCGCTGCGCCCAAAATTCCGCCAGCGCCGGCGCGTCAAATCGCTCGGCTGGCCGTCTTCGGTCCCATCCCACCCTTCCATCGGCTGAATGGCAAAGCGATTGCCGATGCGGTGGCCGTTGCTGTGGGCTGGTTGGGCCAAAGGGGAATCGGGAGCGGTTTCGATCTGGTCGTCGCAGGGCAATTCCACGCCCAAATGGGCCAGATGGGCGCGGAAATCTGCGGCCTGCTTAAAGCTGGAGATGCGCGGATAGCGCGTCTTGGCCATCAGGGGGCCTCTCGCCGACGTTGCAGATACAGCATCAGTCCCAAGCCGAAGGCGATCATGGCGATGCTGAGAAGCTGGGCTTGGCTCAGGCCCCACAATACGCGCGGATTGATCCGAATGAACTCTACCAAGAATCGCGCTAGCCCGGCGAGGATGAGATAGAAGCTGAACGACAGACCCGGAGGCTCGAAGCGGGTGCGCATTTTCCACAGGAAGGCCGCGATCCCCAAGTGGGAGAGGGTTTCGTACACGGGCGCGGGATGGACCTTTTCGGTGGTCGGCACCACGCCGTCGGGATAGGCCATACCCCAGGGAAGATCGGTCGGCACCCCGTAGTCGCCATCGCCAGCGAGTTGGCAGCCGATTCGCCCGACCCCGTAGCCCACGGCAGCGGCAATGCCCACTGCGTCGGCGACTTGGCCCAGCGGCGCACTGTGGCGGCGAATTTGCCACAGCACGCCGGCAGTAGCGACGATAAATCCCCCGTACCAAGTCAAGCCGTAGCCGGAAAACAGCAGGTCGAACGTCTCGTCCCAAGTCTCGGGCGACGTTTCAAATAGCACAAAGTAGAGCTTGGCCCCGACTAGCCCGCCGATCATGCAGGTGGTGACAATCGTCGAGCCCAGTTCTTTGTGCAGGCCCTGGCGTTTGAACTCGCGGTTGAGCATGTGCAGGGCCGATAGAAAACCGAGGGCGACCATGAGGCCAAACGTGCCGACGCTAATGGGGCCGATCTCGAATAGGTAGGGGTACATAATCAGATGTTTTTTCGGCCTAAAGCCTCGATCTGTCGCTTGAGTGCTGCGGCGATTTCGTAGTAGATCTCGTAGGGACTCAATGCCTCGGTGCGCCCTTTAAAGGAGGTCATTTCTAGCGGGGGGGCAAAGAGCAGGCGCAAAGGGTGGCGCGATGGTGTGCGCGTCCCCTTGGGCAGGGCTTCGCGGGTGCCGGCAATGTGCAGGGGCACTACGGGCGCATCCAGTTCGTAGGCCAAAAGCCCCACGCCCGCCTTAAACGGCTGTAGCTGGCCGTTGACCGAGCGCGTGCCTTCGGGAAAGACCAACAACGGGCGGCGCACCCCCACCGATTGCCGCGACCGCACTAGGCCGGCGGCGAAGTTGTCGTGGCCGTCGAAGGGGATGGCGTTGACAAAGGTGGACAAAAACCAGCGCAGCTCGGAGTCGGTAAGGTAATGCTCGCTGGTGGCGATATTGAGGTGATCGACATGGGAGTGCACAGCCGCGTACACGCAGGCACCGTCGAGGTGGCTGGCATGATTGGCGGCAATCAGATAGGGCCGATCTTGGGGCAAGTGCTCTATGCCTCCGGCCCGGAAGTCGAAAAAGCGGCGGAACAAGGGGCCACCGGTCTCCCACAGGAATTCTTGTAGCACATTTTTGCCGGCCTCGTTCTCTGGCTGGGAATTCGGCTCGGCGTGTAAGATGCTCGACCAGTACGCGGGCGACTGCTCCACTTCCCAGTCCACCCCATCTTGCAAGTGAGCCTCCAGCCGCGCCAAGACGCTGCGGAGCGTGTCCTGTGGCTGCAAAAGTCCCTCGACTTGGGTGCCCAGCCGCTGGCCGAGCCACGCGGCGAACTCCACGGCCATCAGCGAATCCAACAAGGTGTCGAGCGGCGCATCTAGGTGAGCGGCTACCTCTTCTGTGCTCAGCCCCGCAAGCAGGCCGACTTGGCGCTGGATTGCCCGCTCCCATTCCGGCAGGGCCGTGCCCGGGCAGTCTTCGCGCTCGATGGCGGACAACAGGGCTTGGCGGTCCACAGTTCCGTCGTCTAGCCTCGGCAGTGGACGGGTCCAAAAGTGCAAGTGCTGAATCCGCTGGTGGCTGGGCAAGGTGCGCGAAATCTCGTATGAGCGCGCTTGGATGGCCTCGCGCGAGTCGGCGGCGTCGCGGGTAAGCACGGCTACGCCGTGTACTTCCTCGCTCCCGGTGCGAGCCGAAGCCACGCCGACTACGCTTAGCTCGGCTACGTGCGGCAAGTCGTGGTAGAGCGACTCGACTTCGCGGGGATAGACGTTGTGGCCAGCCCCGTTGACGATCAAGTCTTTGCTCCGCCCCTCGACGAAGAGATAGCCGGCGTCGAGGCGGCCAAGGTCGCCGGTGTGTAACCATTCGTCGCGCAACACCGCTTGGGTCAGTTCCTCTTGGGAGAAATAGCCCTCCATGACGTTGGCACCCCGCACTAAAACCTCGCCGACGCCGCGCTCGTCCGGCTCGGCGATTTGCACTTGCTGTCCGGGCAGCACTTGCCCCACTGACCGGGCTCTGCCCTGATGGGGCGTGTTGACCGCCACGACGGAGGCCGCTTCGCTGAGGCCGTAGCCTTGGCAAATCGCTATGCCGAGCCGCTCATACGTGCCGACGAGGTCGTCGGACAGGGCCGCGCCGACGCTTACTACTCGCCGCAAAGCGGCCAGCCCCATTGTGGCTTCGGCCCCGAGGCGCTCGACGCGCTCGGCCAAGACGCGCAATAGGCGCGGCGCGGTCAACAGCACGGTCGTGCCCGTATCGCGCAGGGCGCGGAGCATTTCGCGGCTGTTGACGGACTCTAAATACGTGATGGTGGCCCCGCCGAGCAGCGGCAGCAGCAAGCCGCCGGTGAATTCGAGGGCTTGGTGCAGGGGCAGGGTCGAGAGCATGCGGTCGGATTCGTAGATGCGCAGCACCTCGCCTTGGGCGAGGACGTTGGAAATGAGGTTGCGATGGCTCAACACCACTCCGCGCGGCTCGATGACCGAGGTAAAGACGATCGACGCTGTGGCATCTGGATTGACCCTTGGTCGCTTCCAACGCCCTTTTTTGGCGGACGCGGCTGGCTCGGGAGCGTGCCCGAATGGCAGCCCATCGCGATCTACATTGAAAAAGGCCATTTCCTTGTGGGCGGCCACGCCCTCGGGCGAGAGCTGGGAAAAGCGCTTTTCCGCGGCAATCAGCGCCCGCGCTTGGACGAAGTCGCACAGCCTCCAGATGTCTTCGTCGCGCATCTGCGGGCTGATGGGCACGAGGGCTAGCCCAAGCAAGCTGGCTGCCATGTAGGCGACGACCCACTCCGGCCCGTTGTCCCCGCACAGCAGAACCCGCGCACCAGCCGACAGGCCCTGTGTTTGCCAACGGCGCGCCACGCGCTCGGCGCGGGTGAGCAGCTCGTCGTAGCTGATCCGCGTCCAGCCGGATTGGCGCTCGATTTGCAAGGCCGTCTTGGCAGCGTAGCGGCCGCAGGCCCAGCGCAACAGATCTGGAATGGTGCGAATGCTCTCCTCGATGCGCCAACGCTGCTCCTCGCCCCCCACTTCGCCCGGTGCCGCGCTCAACGGCTCTTGGTCGTCGTCGTCTCCGCCCAGTTCGTGGCGCCGGAGGCCGGGTAGGTGGGTTTTTTGATAGTATTGATACCAGTCGATCCGCCGCACGTCCATGTTGAAGATCCGCTGCTCTTCGGGGGGCAGCGACTCGTAGAGGGCCAACATGCGCTTGGCTTCATAGCGACAGTCAAGGGTTGTGTACGGGCTGAACAGGTCGATGAAGTACTGGACGCGCTTGAGTCGCGTCTTGAGCGCGGCCAAGCGGCGCTTTTTCTGGGCTGGTGCCCAGCGCTCGGGCAGGCACTCGTAGAGCTTTTGCTTCATTTCCAGAGGATAGAGGTACTTCCAGTTGAAGACGCGCTGGAAGCGGGCTACTGTCGGGAAGGTCCAATCCACCAGCTCGGGCCGCGAGCCGTCCTTGTTGAGGAGGGGGTGTTCCTCAAAGTAGCCCTTGATGTACTTGAACATCCGGGTGTTGGGCAGTGGGTTTTCTCCGCTGGTGGCCGCGTGGAAGACCTCTACGGTGGAAGCCGTAGCCTGCGTGGCCGCGGCCAGCACGGTATTGACGACGATATCCACGGGCACCAAGTCCATGGGTGCGCCGACCGCGGCGGGGAAGTCCGGGACGATTCCCCGCCCGTAGGCCACCACTAGCGGATCGGTTACTTTGAGTCCGTGGATCCAGCCTGGATGCGGGTCTTCGAGCGCGCCTTCGGTGACGCTGGGTCGCACGATGGCCAGCGGCACTTGGCCGCGGTGCTTGACGAGCAACTGTTCTCCCATGGCCTTGGTAAAAGTGTACACGTCATTCCAGCCGTGCTGTCGCGCGCGCCGCATCCCCTCCTCGACTAGCTCGCGCTCAATCCAGCGGCGACAGCGGTCGTCAATCAGTTTTTGCAAGCGGCTATCCGAGAGCGTGCGGCGGTGACTCTGCTCGACGATCTCGCGGCGGAATGCACGCTGTTGCTCGTCGCTTTGCGCTTGGTCGCGGATTGCACGGCAGCGGGCTTGCGCGTCGGCGACTTCTTCTTCGGGGACGAAAGGTTGTGAGGGCGTGCTGCCGGCGATTAGGTGCTGAATCGTGCGGTCGATCGGCAGGGTGCACTCGGGGACCGCGCCGGTCAGGCGACCGTTGACGTACGCGGTTGATACGTGGACTAAGACGGGATTTTTGCGGCCTTCGCGGGCCAGCCGCAAAAGCTCTTGGGGTGCCAAGGTGTTGAATTGGATCGCCGAGTCGAGCGGTTCGTCAAAGGTGACGCTGGCCGCGTTGCCGATGATGAGGTCCACTTCCGCCAGCAGCTCGTCGCGGGATGTGTCGTCTAGCCCGAGGTTTGGCTGCCGCATGTCGCAGGCGAGGGCGCGCACCTTCTGCCGCGCTGCGGCAAAGGCGGCTGGTTCCTCGCGGCGAAAGCGGTCGAAGACGACCAGCTTGAAGAGTTCGTCCAGCCGCTCCTCTACCGGCAGCGTGGCTCCGCCAGAACCCCGACCAGGCCGCAACACGAGATACAAGCGCCGCACGCCGGGCAAATAGCGCAGGATCTTGGCCGTTAGCCCCTGTCCGTAAAACCCAGTGCCGCCGGTCAGCAGCACGGTGCGGTCCTGATAGAATTCTCTGATCATAGCGGAAATAGACAAAAGCCCCATCCCGTGTCAGGACAGGGCGCGAAACGCTGTAATATAGAAGGCGGGATGCCCTGCCACAAGGAGGCTCACTGCCTTGGACGCTTGGGATCGCGGCCCTTGCTGTCGCGCCGATTTCGGTCTAGCCCTTGCTTGGTGATATAGGGGTGCTCGACCTGTTTTTCCAGTTCGCGGCGCTGGTCGGCCCAATCGATGTTTCGTTTTCGCTTGGCCATGTTTTGATGTTATCTTTTGTACAATTAATCTACGCGCAGGGCCGCTGATGGGACAACCCAAGCTATGGCCAAACACTGGGTCTTAATAGCCAATCCAACGGCGGGCAACGCCCGCGCCCGCAGCGTCGCCGAGCAAGCCGCTTTGGCTATACAAGCCGCCGGGCAAGCGGTCGAGTTGCGCTATACGCGGGCCAAGGGTCACGCAACCGAACTGGCGCAGCAGGCCGTGGCCGAGGGTGCTGAGCGGCTCGTGGTCTGCGGCGGCGACGGCACCATTGGCGAGACGCTCGCGCCCCTCGCGGGTTCGCGCACGGCCTTGGCGCTGCTGCCCTGCGGTACGTGCAACGATTTGGCCCGCGCCCTCGATGTGCCGCTCCGCGTGGAAGCGGCCATCGACAATCTGCTCTGTGGCGAGGTGCGCGCCATAGACTTGGGCCGGGCTGGCGACCGCTTCTTCGCCACAATCGCCGCCTTTGGTTTTGACGCCGAAGTCAACCGCCGCATGGAAAGCGCCCAAGGGCCGCTGTCTGGGCGGCCGCGCTATATTTGGGAAGCATTGCGGCACGTCGTTAGTTACCAGCCGATCCGGGTTCGCCTCTGCGGCGACTTCGGGGAGATTGAGCAAGAGGTACTGCTAGTATCTACGGCCAATGCGCGGAACTATGGAGGCGATTTGCGCGTTGCCCCAGATGCCGACCTCGGCGATGGTCTCTTTGACGTGGTAGTAGTCGATGCGGTGTCTCGGCGGGCGATTCTGCCGCTGATGATTCGCCTCTTTTGGCGAACACACGTCCGCCATCCAGCCGTGCGCGTCGAGCGCACGGCCCGCCTAGCGCTACACACCGACGCGCCGCACCGCGTATATGCGGACGGCGACTATTTAGACCAGACGCCGCTCGTGCTGGAAATTAGCCCGGCCGCGTTGCGGGTGGTGGTGCCGAGTTCTTGCTCGCAGGGGGTGCGTTGTTGATATTGCCCTAAAGGGCGGCATTTCAATCGCGACTTATTCCACAACGTCTTATGGCTACCCGAGCACAGCAAATACGCCTCGGCATCTTCTTCTTGGTTTCGCTCGCCGTCCTCGCGCTCTTTTTCATCGTCGTCGCCGGCAGTCATCTCCTGCGCCAGCGCGATATCTATTACATCGAGTCCAACTCGCCCGTCAGCGGCCTCAACAAAGGCGCGGACGTCAAGTACTTGGGCTTTAGCATTGGCCGCGTCGAGGACATTGCGATCGCGCAGGATAATCTCGCCACCGTGGTAATTGAGATTTCGGTCGAGCGGCGGCTGGCCGAAAATGCCATCCGCACCGACACGCAGGCGCGCATGGCCTCGCTCGGGATCACTGGCCTGAAGTACATCGAGCTTTTCGGGGGCAGCGACGATGCCTCAGTCCTCCCGCCG
Organism: Gemmatimonadota bacterium; assembly: GCA_009840005.1. The sequence goes on along the minus strand of VXOR01000020.1, from coordinate 26,458 downwards.
GGATCCGCCATTGTCGCGGGCGAGACCTTTTTTAGCAGTATGCAAGAACGCGCCGAAGTGCTCAGCGCCAAGGTTGAACAAACCATTGACAACCTAAACGCGCTGCTCAGCAGCGAAAACCAGCGTACCTTCAACGAACTGCTGAACAACGCGGCCAATCTGCTGACTGCGGCCAATGCGTTGGTTGAGGACAACCGCGCCGCATTGGACGAGACCGCGGCCAATATGGTTGTCGCCAGTCGCTCGCTCGCTCAAGCTAGTGCGACGGTGGCGATGACGACCGATTCCCTGCACGTCTTGCTCATGAGCACGAAGCTACAACAGACGGTTGACGACATGCATGTAGCGATGCACAAGTGGCGCGAGCAAATGGACGGCCCGATTCCCCTGCTCGTCGCGCGGATGGACACCTTGATAAGCCACGTCGATCAGACTTTTGTAGGCATTGACCAGACTGTAGGGGCCAGCCGCCAGAATCTCCTGCGAGCTATACGAGAACTGGAGGAAACGTTGCAGAATATCCGCGAAACCACCGAACTAATCCGCGAGAATCCCGCGGTACTGATCCGAGGTCGCAGTGGTGAGGCCCAATAGCCGCGTGCGCCGCTGCGGCCAAGCCCTCGTCTTGGCGGCCGTTCTATCCGGCTGTGCCCAACTGCTAGGCGGCGACACCAAGTTGCCGCAACGGCGCTATTTTAAGCTGCATATCGAACCCTTGCGCAGTAGCGTGGAAAATTCCGAGCGGCCGTATCCTTTCCGCTTGGAAGTCAAAGGCTTTGAAGTGCCGCGTGCGTATGACCGCACCAACATCATCCGCCGCCGCGATCAGTACGAACTGCAGCGCGACAACCTCCACTACTGGATGGAGCGCCCCAGCGACATGATTACCGATGCAGTCAAGCAGTACTTGCGCCAAGCCGACCTGTTTACCTATGTCGGCGGGGATCGCGATTTTTTTGAGCACCGCCCGGATTACGTGCTCAGCGGTTCGATGAAAGCCATCGAGCGGTTCGACAGCGGCGACCTGTGGGCAGCTCATCTCGTTATGACGATGGAACTGGTAAGGCAGGACGATGGCAAGGTTATATGGCAGGACGATTTCGACGAGGAGAAACGAGTGTTCTCCCCGGCCATGATACGCACGGTGGCCGCGTTGAGCGAAATTTTGGGCCAGCGGATGCAAAAGGCGATCGGGGAGATCGACTTCAAGTTCAGCAACAAGCAGCGTCCCGCTCCTGTCGCGTCCAACGGAGAAACGGCCCCAGCGTCCCTAGATACGGTGCTGCAAACCGAAGCCGATCACTACGAACTCATACCGGGAAAACTGGCCCCTTAGGACTTGGCATGTACAAGCTGATCTACATCCTGATCGCCCTGTCGTTATTAGCTGGTTCAGCCTTGGGCAACAGTTACACTTGGTTTACTCCACCCGGGCGCGGCCAACTCGAACAGGATCCAACTCTAATTCCCCAAGGCAAGGGCTTTCTGTTCGTGCCGACGATGACCGGCTCCCTCAACGAGCCGAGCTTTCTCGTCTTACAGGGCGACAAACCCATCCGCGAAGCCGCCCCCGGCACTGGCGTGTTGCTCTCGCCCGGCAGCTACAAATTACTGGTCGGCTCGGGCACGGACCTCCAGATGACAGTCCGCACTGTGCCAGTCCAAGAGGGTATGACGACGCTAGTAAAGCCCTTCTGGGCTGGACTGGTCATCAACGTCATGTCTGAGAACCGCACGTCGATCAACGAATCCTATGAACTATACCGGGAGTCCTCACAGGAAAACTACGGCCTCGGTTTCGGTGTTGAGGAGGAGCGAGGCGAGGCGGTCAAAACTTGGCTCCTGCCCCCAGGCGTTTACTCGGTAGTGCGACTCGGCGACAACATATCAACTACCCGCAAGTTTAGCGTCCGCTTGGAGCCGGGCGAGTTGGTCCAGCGCAACCTAGTAGTGGACACCAAGGACGGTACCTTCATCGGCTTCTACCCTCCGGCTCAATATGGCCTCCTCACTCAGGTAGTGGACTCGCGCTGGAAGACTTCCCTGCAACTGAGTGGTTCGCCCCGGCTTTCTACTTCGCAGAACACCACCGGCGCAGATCGCTCGGTCCTTTTGATTTCCGCTGAGATCATCGGCAGTAGCGTCTATAACACGGACCGCCATTACGCCAATCTGTGGCTGGACTTTGAGGAAGGCTTCACCCGCGAGGAGGGCGGCGATTTCCGCAAGTCTATCGACAAATTCGAGGTCCGCGCTACGTATATCTACCGGCTTTCCAAGCGGCTCGGCCCCTATTTGCGCGGGGTGTTTAACACCAAGCTATTCGCCACCGAGGACCACTTCGATCAGCCGCATAATCTTCTAATCCGCGACGGCGACCAGATCGAGTCCATGATGGGCATTGGCGAATTTACGCTCTCTCCGCCCTTCAGCCCCCTCGATCTGCGCCAAGGAATCGGCATCAACGCTCAAGTCATCAGCAGCTTTTCCCTGAACCTCGACATGCGCGTTGGTTTTGGGGCGCGTCAACACTATGTTACCGATACCTATGACCTAAACTCCTCCCGCACCGTCGCCCGCAAGTTGCAGGACACGGCCACTACCGGCTTGGAGGCGGTGTTGCTTCTGCGGTCGCGGTTTTCGCGCTTGCCGAGCTTGGACTCGGAGTTTGACATCCTCATCCCGGAGACGACCACCGATACTTGGGAATTTAATTGGGAAAACCGCTTGCGCTTGCCGCTTAGTCGCTTCGTTAGCCTAGTCGTCGTCTTCGATTTCAAACGCGAGCAGGCGATTCGGCGGCTGCAATCTGAGCAACAGGTTCTGCTGCGCCTCAACTATTTGCTATGACTTGGGTGCAGCCCGACGACTTGGGGATCGCGCTCGGGGGCGCACTTTCGGCGCACACCATCGGCGCACTCGTCCCCCAAGCGCGCAGTCTCATCGCCGCACACCCGCGCTCCGCCCTCCGCGCCGATTTGCGCCAAGTCGAACACCTCGACACTGCGGCGGCCGTCTTCCTGCGCGGCTTGCCCGCTCTTGCCCGCTCCGTGGACAAGGAACTTCGCCTCGACGGGCTACCTGCCCATTTGCAGCCTGTTTTTGACTTTGCCCCGCCCGCGCCACCGCCCGCCCCGTCCGCCCCGCCCCGCGTCGCTCTTGAACGCCTCGGCGCGTGGGTCCGCGCTTGGGGCATCCGCACTGCCGGTTTTCTCTACCTGATGGCCGACCTGAGCGTTTTCTCGGTTAGCGCCTTGTTCCGCCGCGAGCAGATTCGCCGGGGCAGCTTTGGCGAGCAAGCGTACGCCATTGGCGCACAAGCCCTACAGATCGTTGGGCTGATTCTCTTTCTCGTCGGCGCGGTGTCGGCTCTCCAGTCCGCGGCCCAGCTCCGCCAGTTCGGGGCCGATATTTTCGTCGCCAATCTGCTGGGCATTGGGCTGACGCGCGAGTTGGGGCCACTGATGACCGCAATCATGGTGTCTGGCCGCTCCGGGTCGGCCATTGCCGCAGAGGTCGCCACCATGAAGTTCACCGAGGAATTGGATGCCCTACAGACTATGGGGATCGACCCGCTGCGCTTTGTGGTGGTGCCCAAGCTGTGGGCCATGATCGTCTGCATGCCGCTTTTGACGGTCATGGCCAATTTCGTTGGCATCCTCGGCGGCACCTTTATCGGTTTGGTGTCGCTGGACATCCCGGCTACGGTGTTTCTCAACCAAGTCGCATCGTCGCTCTTCCTCAAGGATTTGCTCACCGGGCTGGTCAAAAGCGCGTCCTTTGCGTGGCTTATCACGATCATCTCGGTGCACCATGGCCTCAATTTCAGCGGCGGGGCCGAGGGCGTTGGCCGGGCTACTACTTCCGCGGTCGTGTCGTCGCTGTTTGGCATCATTGTCCTCGACGCCTTCTGGGGCATTGTCTTTTATCTCAAATGGTAACTCGCGTTATCGACATCCAAGACCTCTGCGTGTCCTATGGCGAGACGGTCGTTCTGCGCGGGATTGACGCGCATGTAGAAGAAGGGGAAATCGCCGTCGTGCTCGGCGGTAGCGGCTGCGGCAAGAGTACGTTGCTCAAGGCGATCATCGGCTTGGTGCAACCCGCTTCGGGCCGCGTTGAAGTCCTCGGCCAAGATGCGACGGTCCTCGGCGAGGAGGAGTTGGCGGCCCTGCGCCAGCGGCTGGGCGTGATGTTCCAGTACGGCGCACTGCTCAACTCGTTGACGGTTGAGCAAAACGTGGCCCTGCCCTTGGAAATGCACACGGACCTAGAGCGATCCTTGATTGGGGAGATCGCGCGCACCCGCCTTGCCTCGGTGGGCTTAGGGCACGCCGGCGAGCACTTTCCTGGCGAGCTGTCGGGCGGGATGCGCAAACGCGCCGCTCTGGCGCGGGCTATGGTCATGGATCCGGAGATTCTCTTCTGCGACGAGCCGGGCGCGGGCCTCGATCCGGTCACCGCAGCCGAGATCGACGCGCTGCTCCTCGCGCTCAACCGCGAGTTGGGCATCACTATCGCCATTATTACTCACGAGTTACTCAGCATCGAGCGGCTCGACGGTCGCCTCATCATGCTGGACCAAGGCCAAGTGGCATTTACCGGCACGGTAGTAGAGGCCAAGCGCACGGAGCATCCGGTCGTCCGCTCTTTCTTTTATCCGTCCGATTCGTCCGCATGAAAACCATCATCATCGCCGCCCTGAGCAAGAATAAAGTCATCGGTCGCGACAACGCCATCCCGTGGCACTATCCGGCCGACATGAAGCACTTTCGCCGCGTCACCCGGGGCCACGCGGTCGTGGCCGGCCGCAAGACCTACGAGACTTTTCAGACGCGCCCTTTGCCTCGGCGCCTCAATCTCGTCCTCACCCGCAATCCGGCCTACGCGGTGGCCGAGGGCGTGGTTGTCTGCGCGAGCTTGGCCGAGGTTTTGCAGCGCGCCTGCGCCCACGGCAGCGAAAAACTCTTTGTGCTCGGGGGTGCCCAAGTCTATGAGCAGGCCCTGCCCTTGGCTGACGAAATGATCCTGACACATCTGCCCATCGAAGTCGAGGGCGACGCGTACTTTCCAGAGTGGGACGAAGGTGAATGGGAGGTGGTGGGAAGGCGATGCGAAGGCGAGTTGGTCTTTGCGACGTATTGCCGCCGCTGAGGATGCCTTCCCGCATTGTAGGAAATGGCCTCGGCGGTATGCGTTATGTCGGTGAGTATTTTATTTTTATGCGCTAGGTGGATGGGACGCAAGCGAAAGCAGGCTAGCGCATCCTGCGGTAAGAAAGGCACGAGATGAATCAAAATGGCAAAGCGATTGAAGCGCGTCTGTGGGACGCGGCCGACGAGTTGCGGGCGAACTCAAAGCTCAGGTCTGCGGAGTACTCGGTTCCAGTATTAGGGCTGGTGTTTTTGCGGTATGCGGACCACAAGTTCCAACAAGCGGCCCAAGAGCTGGTGGAGACGGGAAGTCGGCGGCGGAGAATCGGCCCGGCGGACTATCAGGCGCGGGGGGTGCTGTACCTGCCCGAGGAGGCGCAGTTTTCGGCGTTGATTGGGTTGCCTGAAGGGGAGAATATCGGCGCGGCGATCAATGCAGCGATGAACGCCATTGAGGCGGAGAATCCCGATCTCAGGGGCGTCTTGCCCAAGACCTACAATCGCTTTGAGAATGCGCTGCTCAAGGAATTGCTCAAGACCATGAATTCGGTTCCCATGGACATTGAGGGCGACGCGTTTGGCAAAATCTACGAGTATTTTCTCGGCCATTTCGCCATGAGCGAGGGGCAAAAGGGCGGCGAGTTTTTCACGCCGACGGCCATTGTCCAACTCATCGTCGGCATCATCGAGCCGTTTCATGGGCGCATTTTTGATCCGGCTTGTGGGTCGGTTGGCATGTTCGTGCAGAGCGCACATTTCGTGGAGGAGCACAAGGGAAAGCCGAGCGCCGATTTGAGTATATTCGGCCAGGAGCGAGTGGCTGAAACGGTTCGGTTGGGCAAGATGAATCTCGCCGTGCATGGGCTGGCTGGCGACATCCGACAGGGCAACACCTACTACGAGGATCTGCACCATTCCGTTGGCCGGTTCGATTTTGTGATGGCTAATCCGCCGTTTAATGTGGATCGCGTGGATAAGGAGCGGCTCAAGGACGATCCACGTTTTCCGTTTGGTATGCCGCGCACGGATAATGCGAATTATTTGTGGATACAGCTTTTTTATAGTGCGTTGGCCGACACCGGGCGGGCGGGTTTTGTGATGGCGAATTCGGCGTCGGATGCACGTAGTTCGGAGCTGGAGATTCGCCAGCGGCTGATTGAGACGCGGGTGGTGGATGTGATGGTGGCTGTGGGCCCCAACTTTTTTTACACAGTGACGTTGCCTTGTACGCTGTGGTTTTTTGACAAGGGCAAGCGGCAGACGGCTCGCGCTGACAAGGTGCTTTTCATCGACGCCCGGCACATCTATCGGCAAATCGACCGCGCTCATCGCGATTGGACGCCAGCGCAAATTGAGTTTTTGGCCAATATCGCTCGGCTCTATCGCGGCGAGCAGCCGGAAAACTTGCACGCCAGCGATCATTTATTGAGCGAGCATTTTGGCAATGAGTGCCAATACGCGGATGTGGCGGGGCTATGTAAGGTGGCGACGCTTGGCGAAGTTGAGGCGCAGGGATGGAGTCTCAATCCGGGACGCTATGTGGGGGTGGCTGAGCGTGCGGAAGAGGATTTTGATTTTAATGAGCGATTGCAGGAGCAGAACGAGGAATTGGAACGGCTCAATACGGAGGCACGGGACTTGGAGAGGTGTATTGCGGAGAATGTGGTTTTGTTGTTGGAGAGGAAGTGATGAAAAGCAACTTCGTCAACATCACATTTAGGGATTTCGTGAAATTGCAGAGGGGATTTGATCTCACAAAGAAAGACCGAAAACCTGGTCCCTTTCCGGTTGTTGCCTCAACATCTATTCAAGACTATCACTTTGAATACAAAGTCGAGCCACCTGGTGTTGTTACTGGACGGAGCGGGTCCCTTGGAACGGTACAATTCATTGAGGAACCATTTTGGCCCTTGAATACTTCCTTGTGGGTGAAGGATTTCAAAGGTAATGATCCTAGATTTGTTTTCTTTTTTTTAAAGACACTTGGCTTAGAGAGATACAATTCTGGAGCTGGAGTTCCAACACTAAATAGAAATCATCTTGATAATCTCAACATAGCCGTCCCCCCTCTCCCCACACAGCGCAAAATCGCCGCCATCCTCTCGGCATACGACGATCTGATTGAAAATAATCTCCGGCGCATCAAAATTCTCGAAGAAATGGCGCAGAATCTCTACCGCGAATGGTTCGTCAAGTTTCGCTTTCCGGGACACGAGAAAGCGCGTTTTGTGGATTCGCCGTTTAGGAGGGTGCCGGAGGGGTGGGAAGTGGTTAGTTTATTGGATATTGCCGATGTAACTTATGGATTTGCTTTTGATTCAAAAAAATTTAGCGAAGATAAAAAGGGGACACCTGTAGTACGAATTCGCAATATTATAGCTGGTCATTCTGATACGTTTTCAGAGGAAGTTCCCGACATAAAATATACTGTACGAAATGGCGATATATTGGTCGGTATGGACGGCGATTTTCACATGGGATTCTGGACTGGAGGAAACGCTTGGCTGGTACAACGAGTGGCGCGATTTCATCCAAAGAGAGAAATCGGTCGACTCCATTTGTTTTTAGCTCTCCAGCAACCAATACGGCACTTCAATGCAACCATCACCGGAACAACGGTTGCTCATCTCGGACACAAGCATATCAAGACAATAAAGCTACTTTGGCCTAATAAACAGCTACTTGAAAAAATTTCTTCTATACTCAATCCCATACTAGATGAGTTTATCAATTTACGACTACGAAATAAAATACTCCGTCGCACTCGCGACCTCCTCCTCCCCAAGCTCATCTCCGGCGAGATAGATGTTTCCAATCTAACCATTCAGACAGATTGGCCAGATAAAAACGACATTCGCCGCTATGATTTTTTTCAGCAGATATGCCGTTTGCCTTTTGTCGATAAAATTGTGCTCTTTGGCTCTCGGGCACGAGGTGACCACCACGACCGTTCCGACATTGACCTCGCCATTTTCTGCGACCAAGCAAGCGACGAAGAATGGCAACAAGTCCTCGACTGCCTGCGCGAAGACCGCATCGATACCCTCCTTAAAGTAGATTGTGTCCGCTTTGAGCGCATCAATGCCGCCTTGAAGGAACACATTATGATCGAGGGAAAAGTGCTGTATGAGAAAAGCGGACCGCAAACAATTGAGCTAGCCAAAAAAAGAAAGGAGCCAACGAGAATGAGTGAGAACAAATTAGCCAATCACTTATCCAATAGTCAGCGTTGTTTGCAACGCCTCGATGACGCGATAAGGCAGCCCCTTGATGAAGATATGTTCATGTTGGATGCGGTAGTACATCGCTTCAATATAGCTTTTGAACTGCTCATGGATACGCTGCTCGTTTACTGCGTAGAAACAGATCTTTTACCCAAGGAGAAGGCGAAAGAGTATGAACTAAACGCTAGAAAACTGATCGGATTGGCGTTTGACTGCAAATTGATTGACGATGATCAAACGTGGATCGCAATCAAAGATGCTCGCAATGCCACCGCCCATGAATACGACGAACAGCAAGCTCTTGCCCACTACAACAAGGTAAAATCGTATCTGCCGCACTTGCAAGCATTGTTTAAAAAGATGAATACAATCGCAGACGATGTTGCTGAAGATGTGTCGTACTCGGCTAAAAATCCCGATGCTGATAATTGAGAAAAGCGCATGAGTGGCTACAGCGAAGACGCCCTCGTCGAACAGCCGGCCATTAAACTGCTGGAGGAACTAGGCTGGGAGATAGTCAAGGGTAGAGATCTCAAGCGAGAAACTCAATCCGATGCCATGCTCACGGCCCGCTTATGTCCGGCCCTCAAGCGACTCAACCCGCAGGTGCCGCCCGAGGCCATAGACCAAGCTAGCGCCGAAATCACCCGCGACCGCTCGCAGATGAGCATGGTGGCAGCTAACCGCGAAGTCTATCTCCTGCTCAAAAACGGCGTCCGCACAACCGTTCTTGCCCCGGAAGACGACGGCGAAACCGTGGAAATAGTGCGCGTAATCGATTGGGACGAACCGGCCAACAACGACTTTCTCCTCTGCTCGCAATTTCGTATCACCGGCGAAATGCACACCCGCCGCGCCGATTTGGTCGGCTTTGTCAATGGCCTGCCGCTGGTATTGATCGAACTCAAGGCCGCGCATCGCCGCTTGGAAACGGCCTACAAAGACAACCTTCGCGACTACAAGGACACAGTCCCACACCTCTTTTGGGCCAACGCCCTAATCATTCTTTCCAACGGCAGCGAAAGCCGCGTAGGCAGCATAACTGCCGAATGGGAACATTTCGCGGAATGGAAAAAGGGCGGCAGCGAAAGTGAGGAAGGGCGCGTCTCGTTGGAAACCATGCTGCGCGGTGTCTGCGCTCCGGCGCGACTTTTAGACTTGATGGAAAACTTCACTCTGTTCCAAGACGTCGCCGGCGGGACGATCAAACTCACGGCTAAAAACCACCAGTACTTGGGCGTCAACAACGCGCTCGCGGCTTTGCGATGTGGCCGCCAATTGGGCGTCTTTTGGCACACTCAGGGTAGCGGCAAGAGCGTGTCGATGATGTTTCTCGCGCAAAAAGTGCTGCGCAAGATACCGGGGAACTGGACCTTTGTGATCGTCACTGATCGCCGGGAGTTGGACGGGCAGATCTACAAGCACTTTGTCGCATCAGGCGTCGTCACCGAAGGCCGCGCCCACGCCGGTAGCAGTCAACATCTGCGGCAACTACTCGGCGAAGATCACCGCTACGTCTTCACCTTGATCCACAAGTTCCGCACTGAAGCAGGCGAGACGCATCCGGTGCTTTCAAAGCGCAGCGACATGATCGTCATCACCGACGAGGCGCACCGCAGCCAATACGACACACTCGCGTTGAACATGCGGACAGCCTTGCCGAATGCGGCGTTTATGGCCTTTACTGGTACGCCGCTGATCGTCGGCGAGGAAAAGACGCGGCAAGTATTCGGCGATTACGTTAGCGTGTACAATTTTCAGCAGTCCGTAACCGACGGCGCGACCGTGCCGCTTTACTACGAAAATCGCATTCCCGAACTGCAACTGACCAACGACGATTTCAACGACGATTTGGAACGGCTGTTGGAAGAATCCGAGTTGGATGAAGCACAAGAGAAGAAGCTAGAACGCGAATTCTCCCGCCAATATCACCTAATCACCCGCGATGATCGGCTGGAGGCGGTAGCCCGAGATGTGGTCGCGCACTTTAGCGGACGCGGTTTTTGCGGTAAGGCGATGGTGATTTGCATCGACAAGGCTACGGCTGTGCGCATGTACGACAAGGTGCAAAATCACTGGCAAAAGCACCTTGGGGCATTGCGGGCAGAGCCGTCCACTGTGGAAAACGAAAAACGCATCGCTTGGCTGGAAGAAACCGACATGGCGGTGGTGGTATCGCCGGGGCAGAATGAGATTGCCGAGTTCGCTGCCAAGGGGTTAAACATGCGGCCGCATCGCCAGCGCAGTCGCTCCGAAGATCTAGAGACAAAGTTCAAGGATCCGCACGATCCCTTCCGCCTCGTATTCGTCTGCGCCATGTGGATGACTGGTTTTGACGTGCCGAGTTGCTCAACGCTCTACCTCGACAAGCCCATGCGCAACCACACCCTGATGCAAACCATTGCCCGCGCCAATCGCGTCTATCCCGGCAAGATAAGCGGCGTGATCGTGGACTACGTCGGCGTGTTCCGCAATTTGGAACGCGCCTTGGCCATCTATGGTGGCGAAGGGACGGGCGACAAACCAGTGCGAGAAAAGTCCGCCTTGATGGCCGCGTTGGAGCAGGTGTTAGCCGAGACCAGCGATTTGTGTCGGCAGCAAGGCGCAGACTTAGCCGCTATCCAAGAAGCCGAGGGATTTGCCCGCATCAGATTGCTCGACGACGCGGTGGAAGCACTTGTCGCTCCCGAGGCGATCAAGCGGCAGTTCCTCGACTTGGCCAATAACGTGCAGCGGCTATACAAGGCAGTGCTGCCCGATCCGACCGTCGGCGAATTTGCTGCGCAGGTGAAGCCCGTGCAGGTCATCGTTGATAAAATGCGTGCCCTCGCGCCGCCGGCTGACATAGCACCGGTGATGCAACAGGTGGAAGACATACTCGACGATTCCATTGTAGCTGCGGGCTACAGCATCGCTAAGGAAAGCAAGCCCTACTCCACTGACCTGAGCCAATTAGACGTTGAAAAACTGTCCGAAACATTTGAGAGCCTCCGCATACAAACCATCAACGAGCGGTTTCGGTGGAACGTGGAACGGAAGTTGCTAAAACTGGTGCAACTTAACCCCACGCGCACGGATTTTGCGAAAAGATTTCAGGCCCTAATTGACGACTACAACGCAGGTAGTCTCAACGACGAAAAGTTAGAGTTCCTGCGGCAATTGGTGATCTTTGCCCAAGGATTGAGCAAGGAAGAGCAGCGCGGTGTTAGTGAGCGGCTGGACGAAGAAGAACTGGCGATCTTTGATCTTTTGACCAAGTCGCACATTAACCTAAACGATGCAGAACGGGAAAAGATCAAGGCAACGGCGCGGGATTTGTTGGCGACCTTGAAGGCGGAGAAGCTGACCCTAGATTGGCGCAAACGGCAGCAGGCCCGCGCCGAGGTGCATGTAACTATTAGGCAGTTTTTAGACGCGGGCTTACCACAATCCTACACGCCGGAACTTTTCACGCAAAAAACAACGGCTGTGTTCGAGCACGTGTATGACGCGTACTATGGCGCAGGGCAGAGTATATACGCAGCGTGACACAAACCTCTAAGAGAAGGAAGACTATGTTTCAGCAGTTAGAAATGGCGCCGGCCGACCCCATCATGGGGCTGAGCGCGGCGTTCAAGAGCAACGAGAATCCGAACAAAATCAACCTCAGCGTCGGCGTCTATCAGGATGCGAGCGGTCAGACGCCGGTTTTGGCTTCAGTGCAAACGGCGCAAGAGCGCGTCTTGGCCGCGGAAAAGACCAAGAGCTATTTGAGCATTGAGGGTAGCGCGGAATACGGGGCTGCCGTGCGGGAACTGATTTTGGGCGTCCACGAGGCAGCCGAACGCGCTATCACCGTGCAAAGCCCCGGTGGCACTGGAGCCTTGCGCCTAGCCGGCGATTTTCTCGCCCAGAGCTTGGGCGACCGGCCCGTGTGGATAAGCGAACCGACTTGGGCCAATCACCCCAAAATTTTTGCCTCGGCTGGCCTACAGGTCGAGACCTATCCCTATTTCGACGGCGGTACCAACAGTATCGACGCCGATGCCTTGCTCGCCGCGCTTGGGCAAATCCCCTCTGGCCACGTGGTGCTGCTACACGGCTGTTGCCACAATCCCACCGGCTGCGACCCCACTCCGGATATTTGGCAGCAGATCGCCGAGGTCGTCGCCGAGCGCGGCTTGCTGCCCTTGGTCGATTTTGCCTATCAGGGGTTCGGCGATGGGTTGGACGAAGACGCGACGGGCCTGCGGGCAATCTGCAACACGGGTTGCGAACTATTGGTAGCCAGTTCCTTTTCCAAGAACTTTGGCCTGTACAACGAGCGCGTCGGCGCCCTAACGTTGATCGGTGCGGACGCCGATGCTGCGGAAAGGGCCTTGAGCCACCTCAAAATCGCCGCCCGCACCAGTTACTCCAATCCCCCGGCCCACGGCGCGGCCATGGTCCGCGAAATCCTCGGCGATGCCGTGCTGCGCCGCCAATGGGAAGGCGAATTGGCCCAGATGCGCGAGCGGATCAATCGCGTGCGTCAACGGCTCGTCGCGCGGCTCAGCGAGCAGGGCGTGGAGCGCGACTTTTCGTTTATCGAGCGGCAGCGGGGGATGTTCTCTTTTTCAGGCTTGAACGCCGAGCAGGTCGAGGTGCTGCGGGAGCAGTACGCGATCTACATCGTCGCGGGAGGGCGCATCAACGTCGCTGGCCTGACCGAGGACAACCTCGATTACTTCTGCTCGTCAGTGGCTGCGGTTTTGTAGGGGCGACCGTTACGGGACGGAAAAACTTAGGGCGCGCACCAGTACGGGAGTGCCGGAGAGGATTTCCGCTTGGCTCGACAGGGTGTTGCCGTCGTCGTACACAATGGTCTCTGGCTGGCCGAGGAAAATGTCCTCGTCGCCGCGCAAAACTTCGAGGGGTTCGGGGTGTTGGAGAAATTCGATCAGGGCCGTATCGAGCTGGTCTAGCCCGGCGAAGCGGTTGAGCTGGCCATCGCGGACAAGTGTGGCGAATTGTTCGTAGAACGGCCCGGCATTTTCGGCCAATAGCTGCGGGCCGGCGAGGAAGTACAGGGTATAGACTTGATCGAGTTCGTTGAAGGTGATCCAATCGTTCTCGCCGGGGGCGTATTGGACGATGTCCGAATAGACGAATTGTTCGTCAAACAAGGTCTCGCGCGCACCGGTAGAACTGCACAGAAAGGCGTGGACTTCGGCGTCGCGGCTTAGCTTGAAGCGCAGTTGCAGTTGGTCGCCTTGCTGCAACTGTGCGCCCTCCGCTAGCTCTACTATTTGGGCGACGCCTCCTTCTTCGCGTTTGGCAATCAGGTGCAGTTCCACTTCAATTGGCCCATGGCTCGCGTCGGTTCCGAGCTCGCGCGAGGCGAGCTCCTGACGCACGTCTCGCGCCAAGATGCGGGTGGTGCGAGTCGCTACGAGCTTGCCGCTTGCTCGCTCGACTAAAAACATCCGCATGTACATCCACGGGGCGTCTGCTTCGAGCCGCCCGCCCAGTGCGAGCGCGGCGCTTCCCCCTTGCTTTAGGCCCACTAATTCCTCGCCGCGCCAACGCTTGCCGGTCGTATCGACCAGCCCTACTGCGACCTCGGTCCTCATCAGCGCAGATAGCACGTAGTCGTCGAGCACCTTGGTCTCCTCGGTCTGCACGCCAGCGGGGTCGCGCAAGCCTAGCCAGTCAACCTCGCCCTCATGGACCGCGACGATTTCCACGAGGTCTTGGGCCGCACGCGCTAGTTGACGCCTTTGGTCCGGCCCGCCGATAAAGGGTACGCAGCCGCCGAGCGAGAGTGCGAGTGCAATCACCAGCCCAGCCATGTCACTGCTCCAGCCGCCGCAAAATGGGTAATAGCATATCCTCGGCCACGCGCTCCCAACTCATCTGCTGGGCCGCTGCATAGCCTTCGGCGAGCAGCCTTTTGCGGCCGGGCTCGCCTGCGGATAGCTGGTTGGCCAAGGCGCTGGCCACCGCCCGACTTTGCACTGCTTCGGTCTGTGTGCGTTCGCGTGCACCAATCGGCTGGTCGGCGCGGTCGGCCTCGGCGAGCTGGGTATAAGCTCCCTCGATAAAGCCGTCCAATTCCGATTCACCGGCTGCTTGTTGCACAAAGCCGCGGCAGCCGCACACATCGCTGACCACGCTGATGGTGCCAGCGCTCAAGCACTCGACTTGGGAGATGCCGAAAGGCTCGTAAATCGACTGCCCGAACTCCGCGTCGCTGCCTCGGCGCAAATCGGCGAACTCCGCGTTGGCTGGCAGGAACGCGCAGCTTTGCTGATCCCACCCGAATTGGTTGACGAAAAGCGCTTTGACGGCGCGCGTGCGCGCATTAAAGGCGCGCACTAAAAGGTCGAATTTTAGCTCGCCGCTGCTGAGGTCGCTCCCCCCCTCGCGATGGACCAGCGGCCAACCGTACGCGGCCATGCGCTGGACGTCCTCGGGGTCGCGGCGGCCAGTCTCGGTCGCCAATGCGATAAACAGCGCCCGTTGGCCGCGTTTCCACAGGTGGCGATCGAGGTGTTCAAGTACTAGCAAATCGCGCCACAAGCCCTTGCTTTCGACTAGGCGCGCGACGTGTGTGAAGATCAGATCTGGGGTCCAACCTAAGAGCGCGGATGCGCTGGCCTGGACTTTTTTTCGAGCCGCCTCGCGTTCGGCTGTGGACAACTCGGCGGCCGGCACGCCGTTGTACACGAGGTCGATGGGACAAGCGGCGAACTCCGGCCCGAGAAAGCGCAGTTCCTCCTCCACCCAATCACCGACGGCGAGGATGGCGTCGAGACGATAGGCTTGGCTGACGAGGGCGTGTTTGAAATAGCCGTCTTGCGGGCCGAATAGCTCGTCGATGTACTGGCCGTTTGCGCGCGCTTGGCGCAGCGCATTGTAGAAGGCAATGTCGCGCCCGGGCCGCTCCTCCACCAAGGGCCGCACGGTGGCCACTTCGTGCGCGTAGAATAGGGTTTTACAAGCTGCATCGCTCATCAGGGCCTTGAAGGCGGTTCCTAGCCCCATGAATTCATGCGCCAATAGCAAAAAGGGCGCGTCGCCGACTAGGGAGCACACGGCTGCGAAACCCGGCTCGGCTAGGCGCAGGTATTGCTCGTATTCCCAGTGGTGTTCGTAGCGGTGCGATTCGAGGCCAAAGTGGAGGAATAGGTCGCGTTTGAATTCGTTTAGCCGCTCGGGCGGGCGGCTCACATCCACCAGCAAAATCTCAGGCGAGGCTCGGCGTCCGTCTTGGGTCAGCAAGCGCCGGCCATAGACCAAGCGCACTCCGAACTTTCGCTCGACCGCGCTGAGTTGGTCGGCGACGTCGGCGGCGCGGATGCTGCGGCTGGCATCGTAGAGGATTTCGCCGTCCGGGCCGAGTGGTTGGGCACTGTCTGGCTCGGTTAAGGGGCCGAGCAGGATGGTGCGCTGGCAATGGGCACGGTAGCTGCGGGCCGTGATCAAACCGCGCAGGACCGTGCCGATGCCACCGGCTTGCTGCACGGCTTCGTGCGTGACGTGGACGAGCGTGGTCATGGAGATCCACACCTGATCCTCTGTAATAAGTGTGGTTCTTTCTTGAGAATAGACTGGAAATCGGCGTTGTTCTGGACGTAATCTGCTAGAGAATCCCCGCGTCTTTCTTCCTGCCTAATGAAGGCTATGATTTCTTGGGTTGCCCAATGCACCGCTCCGCTATTTACTCGTCTAGGCGGGTAAAATCGTCCACGTTCAACGAGGGGACCCCATGCTGATCTCAGCAGGCTCACCTTGTCTTGAGTCACGAAGAACAAAGGAAATTGGATATGGCACAATTCCAACGAGGGGAATTGTAGATTTTCCTGAAGCAGATTTGAATAGGCCAATTCGATGCTGCTCCACCCACGCCCTTGAGCAAGAAACTTGGCTGTGACAAAATACACAACGTGTCGGCAGTGGATAATATTTTCTCGAAGCGCGGCAAATGCTTTTTGGCCTTTCGGGTAGTGATGACGGTCGAGCCACGGAAAATAGTCGTTTTTTTCTAGTACCCTGTACACGGGCTGCACTAGACGAACTCGATCCTCAGCACAATGAGAGAGAAACACGTGATGGGTGCAAGGCGGCAGCCACTCAACCTTCCAAGCGCCGACCACTTAAGTGGCCCATTCGTGTGGAGGAGGGAAAGGTTCTACTTCGAGTGTAGGGGCAGCAATGCCCGTAATTTTCGTAATTAGTTCCTCGCCAAGGGAGGTCGGACAAGCGAATATGTCGTGCTTGATCTCCATAACACCGCCTACGGCCATGCTTTCACACGCTGTCTTGATCTGATCGAACCTGTATTTGTGCTCTAAAGCTGAATCCAGCGATTGGTAAGATAAGCCATAGCCAACCGTGCGCGTCGAGTTGAACTGTGGGAAAGCGGAGAGGATATCGCGGTATATCTCAGGTAAGCTATCCACATCGTCCGGCAACTCAAAGGGTTCTACTTCGAGTGTAGGGGCAGCAATGCCCGTAATTTTCGTAATTAGTTCCTCGCCAAGGGAGGTCGGACAAGCGAATAGCTTGCGCTCGATCTCCATAACACCGCCTGCGGCCATGTTTTCACACGCCTTTATAATCCGGCCGAGCGTGTATTTGTCATCTAAAGCTGAATACAGCGATTGGAACGGCAAGCCGTGGCCAACTTTGCGCGTCGGATTGAACTGCGGGAAGGCTGCAAGGATGTCGCGGTATATCTCAGGTAAGCTATTAACATATTCGTCGGATATTGGCATTCATACCTCCTTGTGTTTATTATGAAAGGTAGTCTGTAATAAAATAGATTGCCGCCTAGCCCTCGACAAGGAAGCCAAAGCATCTCACGAGTTCATGTGCGGTTCCCAAAACACCCTTGGTGTCGTGAGATTAGATTCGTACTCTTTCCCATCCATGCTCGAATTTACTTTCCAGTGAGAAACCATGTCCTTTAGCACTTCTCTCCACCCCGCCGCGTATGACCAGCTCATCGACCTAGCCTTGCGGGAAGACCTCGGCTCCGTAGATGTAGCAGCCGATCTGACCGCTGCTTGGACCGTGGCGAGCGACGCCGAGGCTCGCGCCCGCATCATCGCCCGCCAAGCTGGCGTCGTCGCGGGTATTGAGGTCGCCTGTGCGGTTTTCGCCCGTCTCGACCAGGACGTTTCTGTGTGTGCTGAGGTTGCCGACGGGGACGAGGTCGCAGAAGGTCAGACCCTCGTCCGTTTGCAGGGCCGCACGCGTGCGCTCTTGGCCGGGGAGCGCACTGCGCTCAATTTCCTGCAACAGCTTTCGGGCGTGGCCACTTTGACTCACCGCTATGTGGAGGCCCTAAGCGGCACGGCTACGCGCATTACCGACACTCGCAAAACCACGCCGGGTTGGCGGCACTTGCAGAAATGGGCCGTGCGCTTGGGCGGGGGTGTCAATCACCGCATGGGCCTGTACGACGCCGTGCTGATTAAGGAAAACCACGCCGCGGCCGCGGGCGGCGTCCGCGCTGCTATACGCGAAGCACGGGGTCAAGCAGCGCCGATCTACGTGGAAGCTGAAAATCTCGCAGAGGTCGAGGAGGCCCTAGCGGGCGGCCCAGACCGCATTCTGCTCGATAACATGGACGCGCCGACCCTGCATAAGGCCGTAGCACTCATTCGCGCTGCCAATCCCGCCGTTGAGATTGAGGCCACTGGCGGTTATACCTTGGCGACTGTGCAGGATGCCGCGGCCGCTGGTGTGGACTTTGTTTCGATTGGTGCCTTGACGCATTCGGCACCGGCGTTGGATCTGAGTATGCTTTTTGAGGAATAGAGGCGTCTAACCATCCCGCCATTTGCAATAGGGATGGTGCACGAGGTTGGCGTTGTAATAGCGCGGATCGTCCGATACTTCGACGCCGGCCCAAGGCGGCTTCTCCACGACTTCTTCTTGGCTGCTCAGCTCGATTTCGGCGAGCACCAAGCCCTCGTTTTCGCCAGAAAATACGTCGATGGTCCAGACCTTGCCCGCCCAAGGCAAGGTGTAGCGCGTCTTTTCGATATGGGGCTGCTGACACAGGGTTGCTAGGATGCTCTCGGCGTCTTGACGCGGGATTTCGTATTCGTACTCGCGGCGAGCGATGCCGCTAGTGGTCCCTTTGAGCGTGAGCACCGCTCGCTCGCCCTCAATGCGCACACGCACCACGCCGCCGTCTTGGATGGGAACGTAGCCCTGCCGAAAGGCGACGCCCGCTAGCTGGTCGAGGCAAGAGCGGTCGGCGACGAGGTACTTGCGCTCGATTTCCCAGGACATCGCTTAGGCGGAAGCGGTGCGGTCGAGAGAGTCGATCATCCGATCCTTGCCTTCCGTCCCACAAACTACCGATATGGTCATGGCGTTTGCTCCTCTATGTGCTTGGCCAATCCACGGGCTAAGTCGCCGCGCAAAACGCCGATCACTTGGGCGTCCTCGCGGCCAAAGCCCTGCGTCAGCACTTCCATTGGCTGTACTTGAAAGACGCGCGTCCCCCCGCGTTCTAAGCGAGCTAGTTCGCGCAACGTCCGCTGCGCTAGGTCGCTGCTGGCAAAGACAAAGGCCAGCCTCTTGGCGCGGCGCACAGCCGACAGGCCGACGACCGTGGCTCCAGAGCGGCAGCCGATCCCCAAGAGCGCAGACAGTTGCGCCGATGGGTTGAGGTGGGGCAGGTCTTGCTCAGACAAAGGCTGGCTTGATGGGCTCTGACCCGTGCGCCGCCGAAATGTTGGCTGCTTCGAGCACGCCGATTACCCGGCCCGCGGATTCGGGGGTAATGACGAGGTCGGCGCGACCCTGCAAATGCGCGAAAATGTTTTCGTAGTACGCGTCCCAATTGGACTCGGAGAAGGGCACCTCCGTGCTCATCTGGCGGCCGTTGATCAGCGTCTTGACGAGGTACTTGCCGCCCGCATCCTCGATCGCGCCCTGCGTGCCCAGCACCCGCCAGCGCGGCCGCGGACTCATCGACAGGTTAGACATGGTCAGGGTGACGGTGCAGCCGCTGTGGAAGCGCAGCGTGTATTCGGAGTGGTCTTCGTTGTCGTATTTTTTCCACGCGGAATTTTTGACTTGATAGCCGCTGACTGAAGTGATTTTTTCCGGGACGACATTCAAAATCCAATCCGTAAAATGCGCGCCCCAGTCGTAGATGGCTCCGCCGGAAATTTTGCGATTGGAGCGCCACCAAGTTCCCTGCTCGCCGTAGCCGTAAAACCCGGCCTCAATGCGGAAGACGCGGCCGATGATTTGCTCTTTGAGGATTAGATCGCGCAGCACCACAAAGTCGCCGTCCCAGCGCCGGTTGTGAAACGTCGAGATCAGGACCTTGTTCTTTTTGGCCGCCGCCTGCATGCGCTTGACTTCGGCGCTGGTGATGGCGAGGGGCTTCTCGCAGACTACGTGGACCCCGGCATTGAGGCACTGCACTGCGAGCTTGGCGTGCGTGTTGTGCGGGGTGATGATCGTCACCAAGTCCAAGTTCGCGTTGCGCAGCATGGTGCCGACGCGGCCGTAGGTTTTGATGCCGGGGAAATCCTCTTCGGCTACTTGACGCCGCTCGGCATCCAGCTCGCAAACAGCGGCCACTTGTACGCCCTCGTTTTTGGCCATAGAGGTCAAGTGCAACTGACCCATATTAAACGCGCCGCCGTAGCCTATGACACCGACGCGGAAGTGCTCTTGTTTTTTTGCTTCCACTGTGTGCTCCTCTGTTAGATTAGTGGTCAGTGGTCAGTGGTCAGTTCCCCTACCACTACTCCCGGGGGGTTGGGACTGATCACCGGCCACTAGCCACTAATCACTAACATGCCGCTGTGCGCGTCAATGCGGCCAGCTTGTCCGCGACCTAGGCCGAATCCGTAGCCGCTGGCCAGATTCAGAAGCCCTCGCCTTCCAGAGCGCACACAAAAAGCCCCAATACCGAAGTATCGGGGCTGCGGCCGCTTGCTCGACGACCACTGGCCGAAGTCCGCGCTCTTTGTCTCAAGCAGTTCCCGATGCAGCAGCAAGTTGATGATTCACAACCTGCCAGAACGCGACAATCGCTTTTTTCTCTCCGTCAAAAAAATCCTCAAAAAAACCAACTGCATTTAACGGCAATGGATAGGCATAACGCTCGCCGTCTTCGCCGATCTCTGTGACCCAATCGTCAGGTTCTGTGGAATCGACTACCTCAAACAACGAATCATCATAGAGAAAGGGCCTGCCCGAGTCGTTCAAGATTCTAAAGTCATCGGCTTCTATCCCAATTACCACATAATGTTGATTGGGCGTGAGATCGGGATATGCGATATTATGTGTTCTAAATTGGACAATCATGGCGGATTACATAGCCGAATTTTTAGATATTGTCAAGTTTGTCCGCGACCCAGTCTTTTAATATGTTGAACAAAACGAAATTGTCCTCTACGCAGTTAAAACCCTTCATAGACAGATGGAAACAAGACTAACGAGAAAAGACCTCGCCTTCATTGGCGGCTGCGTGCTCATGGCCGCTGTTAGTTTGGCCGTTGGAGTTCACTATTTCTACCGGGCCTTTCCCGAAGCCTCCATTGACTTCCGCGTCACCCGCGACGAGGCCAAGGAGCAGGCGGTCGATTTTATCACTGCCCGCGGCTTTGATCTGGCTGACTACCGCCACAGCGCCATTTTCCGCTACGACAACGATACCAAGACCTTTCTCGAACGCGAACTGGGTCTCGAAGGGGCCACGCAGGTCATTGGCGATCCCGTGCAATTGTGGCGCTGGAGCAACCGCTGGGTGCGGGAGCTGGAAAAGGAGGAGTTTCAGGCCACGGTTACGACTTCTGGCGCACTCGTCAGTTTTAGCCACCTCATTGAGGAGGAAGCGCCCGGCGCAAGCCTCGAAGAGGCCGAAGCCCGCCGCTTGGCCGAGACCTTTCTTACCGCTGAGCTTGGCCGCGACCTCGCTGCGCTCGAGTTCGTAGAAGTCCAGACTCAGGAACGACCTAACCGCATCGACCACACCTTTAGCTGGAAACTGCGCGACTTTGCCGTTGGCGAGGCCTACTACCGCTTCTACGTGCGCCTGCAAGGCGACCAGATCGGCGGTTTTGGCGAGTATCTCAAAATCCCCGAGGCGTGGGAGCGAGACTTCGCCGAGCTGCGGTCGCACAATGAGACCACGGGCTTGGTGGCTGTGACCTTACTCGTCCTGACCATACTGGCGATGCTGGTCTCGTTCTTTGTCGGCGTTCGAGTCCGAGACATCCGCTGGAAGACCGCGGCGATTTTTGGGGCCATCGCCGCGGTCCTGACGCTGCTGGCCCAACTCAACAACCTGCCGCTGACCGCGTTTGACTACGACACAACCGATACATACGGGTCTTTTCTGACGGGGCAACTGCTCAACAGTCTGTTCGCCGCTGCCGTCCAAGGTATCTTCATCTTCTTTCTCACGGCGGCGGCCGAGCCTTTGTACCGACGCTACTACGCGAACCAAATCCAGATTGGGGGCCAGTTTACGCCAGCGGGCCTGCGCACCAAGCGCTTTCTCCTCGGTACCATTCTCGGCTTGGCCATGACGCCGGCCTTCTTGGCCTACCAGGTGCTCTTTTACATCACAGCCGAGCAATTCGGCGCTTGGGGCCCGGCGGACATTCCCTACAGCGAGATGGTCAATACCTATATCCCGTGGATCATGGTGCTGTTGATCGGCTTTATGCCCGCGGTCTCCGAGGAGTTTATATCCCGGGCGTTTTCGATTCCCTTCCTGCACAAATACCTCAAGTTCCGCTGGGTTGCAGTCGTCCTCGCGGGCCTTATATGGGGATTTGCTCATGCCAACTACCCGCAGCAGCCCTTTTACATTCGCGGCATTGAGGTGGGCATCGCCGGTATTGTCGTCGGCTATATTTTCCTCCGCTTTGGGATTCTCGCCCCTCTTGTATGGCACTATACGATTGACGCCCTGTACACATCTTTAATCCTCTTCCGCTCTTCCAATAGCTACTTCGTCGTTTCAGCGGCCTTGTCCGCGGGGCTGATGCTCTTGCCCTTGGCGGTGGCGCTCTTCCTCTACCTGCGGCAGCGCCGCTTTGCCGACCCAACGCCCTTGCTCAACAAAAGCGCTGCACCCCCTGTCTCGGAAGCGGTCGCGGACGAGCCTACAGCGCAACAGCCCGCTGCCCCGGCCCCCACGTTTGCCTATACCCCATTGTCTAAAAGACGCCTAGGTTGGGCCGCTGCGGCGGTCGTGGTCTCGCTGGGCTTTTTCGCTCTCGACTACGAGAAGCCGCTCGACTTTGTCGATGTCCGCCTGACTCGGGGCGAGGCCGAGGCCAAGGCCATCGAACATCTGGAGGCGACCGGTGCGGATCCCTTGGCATACGAAGTGGTCACCTATTATCAAAACCAGCCGAACACGATGGCGATCCGGTACATCCTAGAGCGCGACTCGGTGGCCGTGGTCAACCGCCTATACCAAGAAGATCTTTTGGCCAGCTTGTGGGTGACGCGCTTTTTCCGCTATGGAGAAAAGGAGGAGTACAGCGTTGCCGTCCATCCAGAAGACGGCTCCCTCTACAGTATAAACCACCTGCTGGCCGAAGAGGCGGAGGGTGCGGACCTCGAAGAGGCACAAGCCGAGGCAATAGCCGTCCAGCACCTACGTGCCTACGGCTTTGACGTCGATCACCTCGAACTCAAGGAATCCTCGTCGGAAAAACTGCCCAACCGCCGCGATCACCGCTTTGTCTTCGAGACTGTCGAGGGCGACGTGCGCAACGTCGATGAGCTGCGCTATCGAGTGCGGGTCAACATTGCTGGCGACGAGCCGGTTTCTATCTATCGCTTTCTCAAAGTGCCCGAGGATTGGCAGCGTGAGCGCGAAGAGAGCACTACGCTCAAAACCGCGCTTTCCGGCCTGCTCATCGTCTTGATTGCCGCGGTGGTGATCCACGGCCTGTGGCTGCTCGTGCGCCGCGTGCGGAACGAGGGCCTAGTTTGGGCACCGCTGATCAAAATAGCCGCGATTGCCGCGGTTTTCTTATTACTCGAATTTCTCAACGGCCTGTCGGTCTTTGAACACTTCTACGATACCCGCCTCACGCAGTCGATCTTTACCATTACCCAGATACTCGGCATTGTCTTGGGCAGCTTGGGGGTCGGCTTGGCGATTCTCGCGGCTCTCGGCTTGGCCACTAGCCTCTATCCAGACTGGCCGGCGCGCCTGCGAGCCGCACGGCGCGTGCCCGAATTCCGCGACGCTATCGTCGGGGTCGCGCTGATCCTCGTCGCCCGCGAGGCGTGGCAGCACTTGCGCGGCTACGTAGAGAGCCGATTCATTGCCTCTGACCCGACCTTCGGCTTTGGGCTACCTTCTGGATTGGACCAGTATTTGCCCTTTTGGAATCCCCTGTCCGATGGCGTAACGAACGCCATCTTCCTCCCGATTCTCGCGGGCTTGGCGCTCTACTATAGCCGCGTCGTAATAAAAAAGCGGCTCTACGCAGTCGTGGCGGGCTTGGGAGTGGGATTGATTATGTCCGGCGGCAACGCCGTTCACTTCGACGAGTTCCTCTTTGAGTTGTTGACGTTTGTCACTAGTATCGGCTTCGTCGTTGGTGCAATTGTCTTGCTCTTGCGGAACAATCTCCTCGCCTACGTGCTATTGGGGTTTGTCTCGGTGCTCTCGGAGGTCAAGAGCCTCGGCGCACTATCTGCGCCGGCCTATCAGTTGCAAGCCGGGATTCTGTTGCTGCTGACTCTTCTGGTGGTCTTCTGCCTGTGGTGGCGCTTGGGCGCTGAGCGCGAGGCGTCCTAGGCGCGGGTGATGGAGTTTATTTTTTACGCCGCCCTGCTGTGGGCGTGGCTTGAGCGCCTAGTGGCGGGGATTCCGCGCTTTCTCATCTTCGCCACGGCGGCGTACGTCATCCTCTATTTTGCGACGCTGGCCTTGGTCGCTGGGGTGCATCGGCACTGGTGGCGCGTCACTTGGTTTCGCCGCTTGTTCTACTGGCAGTTTCCCGTGGCCCTATTGGGCGCGGTGTTTCGCGTCCTGAGCCGCTACTACGATGTGCCTTGGCTGTGGGCTATCGGCACGAGCCTGTTTTCGGCCCTCACTCTTTACCTCGGGGCCTTCTTCATCGCCGCCCTGCTGCTGACGCCGGTCGTCGTGGGTTTCTCGCTTTACGACCGCTTGCGGCAAGGAGGGGCAGAGGAACCTAGCTCGTTTGAGCGGCGGCGCTTCCTCAGCCGCGGCCTCGCTGTGGTGCCCGCTCTTGGGGCGATGGGTGTCAGCCACGGGATCTACACTTCCTATACGCGTACGCGGATGCCCACAGTACCGCTCCGCTATCCCGACCTGCCCGCCGAGTTAGAGGGCTTGAAGATCCTCCATCTCAGCGACATCCACATTGGGCCGTACATCCAACTCTCCGACCTTGAAGCCTTACTCGTGCGCGCGGCTCAAGCGGCACCGGATCTGATCGTGGTCACTGGCGATGTATGCGACCACAACCCGGAGTACTTGGCGACTTTGCGCCTGCTCGAAAGCGTGCCGGCTCAGTTTGGGACCTACGCCAGCTTGGGCAACCACGAGTACATGCGCGGCATCCGCCGCATCCGCCGACACTTTGACCAGACCGCGATTCCCTTGTTGGTGAATGAAGGGCTGGCGGTGCCGGTGGGCGCGGCGACGCTCTACCTCGGCGGGGTTGACGATCCGCGCTTTCTGCGCAGCCCGGCGTCCTACGCGCAACTTCGCAACTCAGTGGAAAGGGCCGTAAGCTCTTCGCCGAGCGATGCCTTTACCGTGCTGCTGAGTCACCGCTCGCAAGCCCTCGATTATGCTGCACCCCTCGGCGGCACCGACTTGATTCTGGCTGGGCACACGCATGGCTTTCAGCTAGGCATGGCCGGGCGCAGCTTTTTTGAGCCGTTCTTTCCCGAGCGCTATATCTGGGGGCACTACGAAAAGGGAACCACCCAGCTCTACACTACGGCTGGCGTTGGGCACTGGCTGCCCTTCCGCTTCGGCTGCCCGCCCGAGGCCCCGATTATCACCCTGCACCGAGCGTAGGGGCAATCCTTGTGGTTGCCCTCGTTCCAAACAGCACGAGGAATGTTAAAAATGCCTCTTAGCGAAAGGAAACTACCATGCGCATACTCGTAACCGGCGCGGCCGGTAGCGTCGGCTCTAACGTAGCCCGAGGCCTCAAGGATCGCCACGAGGTGCGTGGCCACGACCGCGTACCCATGCCCGACCTCACGGATACCATCGTCTCGGACCTCACCGACTTTGATTCTATGCTAGAGGCCACGCGCGGTGTGGATGCCGTCGCCCACATTGGGGGTCTGCCCGGCGGCAGCGAGTGGGAGCCCATGCTGCAGTGCAACTTCATCGGCACGTACAACGTCTTTGAGGCCGCGCGCCAAAACGGCGTTAAGCGCGTCGCCTATGCCAGCCGCGCCGGGGTCTTAACGCTCTATCCGCGCAGCATCCACCGCACGGTCGATATGACTACTACTCCGGTGGGTATCTACACGGTCAGCAAAATTTTCGGCGAGGGTCTGGCCCACTCTTTTGCCCATCAGCACGACATGGAATTTGTCTGTGTGCGCATCGGCAATTTCAACCTCAAGCGCGACCAACCCGAACACCCACATCACCTCAGCCACGGCGATTGCGTGCGGGTTTTTGAGCAGGCGCTGATTCATCCGGGCGTAAAATTTGAAATCGTCTTTGGGGTGTCGGGCAGCAACTGGCCGCTCTATGACGTCGAACACGGAAAAAGGGCGATTGGGTATGAGCCGCAGGATTATTCGGAGGTGCCGGAGGAGGAGTGGGGGAGGTAGGGAAATCGGGAAGAAGTTGGATGAGGCCCTCGGCCAACTCATCGTAGCCGAACTCGAAGAAATCAATGCTCTACTCGACAAGTTGAGTAGCACGGTTCTAGCCGATGTGCTTGTTCTCTGGTCAAACAGGGTGCATATTTAGCGCCTTCTCTCCTACGGTTCTTGCAGACAACTTCTTGCGACATTGAGGAGACATTATACCTATGGATTTTATTGGGAACCATGCTACGCGACAAAACCTATTCTGCTCCGCTATCAGGTGGACACAGCCATAAC
>VXOR01000046.1 GCA_009840005.1 Gemmatimonadota bacterium | reverse complement strand
GCGGGCAGGACGCCCTTGATTCGCCGAGGCCGATGGCCGTAGGGGGCGGTTTCAAACCGCCCCCTACCCGGGTGCGTAACGTCAGCTAGTAACTACTCTCTGCCCATTCCACCCCAACTAACCCATGCGATGATTAGTCGCACTTACGCGACAATTCGACGCACTTATGCGCTATATTATCGCATCTTCTACAGTTAAGTAGCTGCGGCAAACGGCTCGACAAAAATTTTCTCTATTTTTACAATTACCTATTTAACAAATAGTTAGATCAATTTTATCGGCCCATTCGCCTGCCACTATCCCACAACGGGCACGACATTTGCAAAGAGTACTAGCAGAAGCGATACCCTACACCCCTTTGGTGAAAGCAGAGCGCCATGCTAGCACAAATCAACAAAAAGCTGTGGGATTGGTTGACCATTTGGAACGTCTTTCTGGCCAAAATGGAGCGGGATACGGCCCTCCAGCGCAACGAGCATCGCCTCCTCATCTTCTTTCACGGCTACAGTTTGGCCCACGTGATTCGCCCGCTCGTGGTGGCGCGCGCACTGCGCCAGCGCGGGTACGAGGTACTCTTTGCCGGACGGGGACCGCACGCCCAGCGCATTGCCGACGAAGGCTTCCCGCTCTACGACGTCGAAACCATGCCGCAACAGCGCATGGACGAGCACCTAGCGCGGGGCGTGTACAATTATTACGACGACGAGTGGATTAAGCGCTGCGTCGAGGCCGAGCAAGCTCTAGTGCGCCAAGTGCAGCCTTCCTTGCTCATCGCTGATTTGCGACCCACGCTACGACTAACGGCCGCCTTGGAGGGCATTGACATCGCCTTTATAGACGCGGCGTACAACCTGCCCAACTATTCCAGCCCCATTCGCCTGCCCGACTACTTTCCGCGGCAAGCCGGATGCTTTGACGAATACCTAACTCAGAACTTCGCCGAGCAACGGCCCCACCGCAGCGCGTTCCTGATGGCCGATGTGCCTCAGTTCCATCCGTCCGCTGGGCCGGTGCCTTCCTCCCATCACTACGTCGGCCCGCTCATCGAAGACGAGCCAATAGCCGATGAACCGCCCGCAGCCCTATCCGACGAGGGCTGGAACACCTCGCTGCCCCTCATCTATTTCAATGCTGGCAGCACGGGCGTAGATGATCGCTTTTTGCCAGCCGTTCTGCGGGCCTTGGCCCCCTTGCCCTACCGCCTGCTGGTGACTACGGCGGGCCGCTATACTGTGGAAGCACCCTCGGCCAACGTGCGGATCGTCGATTACCTGCCCGCCCGCTTGGCCATGCGCCAAGCCGCGCTCTTTATCGGCATTGGCGGCATTGGCTCCATCTACCACGCACTAACCGAGGGCGTGCCGATCATCGGAGCACCTGAACACCTCGATCAAGAGTACCACCTCAACCGAGTGCGCGACCTCGGGCTGGGCCTGAAGCTATCGCGCCAGCACTTTGCCCACCCGAAAGACATACTTCATCAGGTGCGCTACCTATTCGACCACTACGATGAATTCAGCACCCGCTGTGCTGCCTTTGCCAAGCACATGTCCACCTATAAAGGCGGGGAAACCGCAGCCGATGTAATCGACAGTTTGATCTACCACAACGACTCTTTCGATCAGGACAACATGGTGTCAGAGGACGAATTCATCCGCCATCTCTACCCCCTGACCGGCACTTCTTCCCTACCGACCCTCCGCGCCCTGCTCGCCGAGGCACGCCAGCGAGGCATACCCCACGTGCAGCAGGGACGGCTGGTATGGTACGACAAGCGCACCTCGTGGAATTGGCTCTACGACCATGAGCCGCGCTTCTTCGAGCTGGATTATCGGATGCGGGAACAGATGCGGGCCCCTTTTCTCGCGCATCGCAACGGCAAGTTAGAGGCTCGCCAAGCTAGCCAACGCTACCAATTGACATACACCTACAAGGCACATGTAGCCTCTTGCGAGACCACTGGAGCGGCGCGTCTGTTTTTGCCCTATCCGCTGCGCCTGCCCCAGCAGCCAGTCGTCGAGCTTACTGCCTGCAACCCAAGCGAATTGCGCCCTTATCTATCTCCCCACGCCGGCTTCTTCTACGCTTACCCCTGCTCTATTGAGCCAGCCGATGAGACGCTAGAATTCTCGTATTCCTGCGAGATTGAGGTGCATAACCTGCCCATGGCCGGGCGCGTTTCCGAGCCGCTGACGCCTAGCGAGCACCGCCACTACACCGAAGTAGAAGACTCTTTGGGCCAGTCGCGTCTGGTGCTCGACTTCCTCGCCGGTTTACATCTCGACGAACCAAGCCTGAGCGATGTCGATAAGGCGCGCCGCCTGTACGAGAATCTAGCGCGCAGCAAGCGCTTCCAGAAAACCAACGAAAAATGCCAATGCCTAGCATGTAGCACATCCATGACGCTTAACGACGACAGCGGCCACTGCATTACCCTGAGCCGCGCCTATATGGCTATGTGCCGCCTGCTGGGCATTCCGGCCCGCGAGGTGACAGGAGGCTTAGCCGTAGCACCCCAAGGACCGGACCGCTATGGCATTAGCACCTACGACAACCCCATTTTCGGCCACACTTGGGTGGAGCTATACACGAGCG
Source organism: Gemmatimonadota bacterium (assembly GCA_009840005.1). The sequence continues at coordinate 12,657 of VXOR01000046.1, read as the reverse complement.
AGACCGGCTGGTTGCCGGTGGAATTTCACGGGATAGCCTTGGGCAGTCATGCCATGACCGCGGACAACGTCGCCGATCCTTTACTGCGCCAGCGCATTGAGGATCACAGCGAGGCGTTTCTCGATTACTACTTTGGCCATCTAGACTGCCATCGAGTGATGTGCTCCAAGTCGGTCTTGGACATCCCGCAGCTCATGGTGCCCAACCCCAACGCTGCTACCGAACCCAACCGGCCGCTGACCATGCCCGAAGGCCTGCACTACGAATGCCATTTGACCCTTGAATGCCGGTGATTAACGGTAATTGCAATAATGCTTACAAAGGCGACATGCCGCACTCGTCCGCGGCGCTAGAAAGGAGGTAACGCTTATGAAGTATGTCGTCTAAACTGGCTTGGGCCTTGACAGCCTTAGCGGCCAGTGCTTCACCTCGGAGGTCGCCTCTGAGAAAACCCAACAAACCCAACCTACGTAAAGGAGATCATCATGAAGACGCGCATCATCCGAATGGCCATTGGCCTCACGGCCTTGGTCGTCAGTTTCCTGCCGCAGAATGCACAGGCGGCGGTCTGTAGCTCTGGACCGTGCACAAAGATAATTTCTCTGCCGGGCGGAGGTCAGCTAACTATTGTCACCTCTTGCACGATAGTGGCTCCCGTGTGCAGTGCTGGGTGCATTAATGATATCGCTGTCTGCTCGGCATAGAGTGGCGTAGGTGCGTTTTAACGGTAGTTAATCTGCCGTTTGCGAGGGGCGGGTGGTATAGCCGACACTCGCCCCTTGCAAAACCTATAGGCGCACTAAGCGCAAACAATGGCAGCAAAGGCAAATCCCAAAGGAGTCCGTCATGATCTCCGTCGTGTTCAAAAAAGAACTGCTCTCGCACCTGCTCAGTCGGCAATTTGCCATCTGCACCGCCCTCGCCGTGCTGCTGATGAGCACCAACGGCTTGGTCTCTAGCCAAAACTGGTCCTTGAAAAAGGCCAGCTACCAAGCCAAAAAGGCCGTCGAAGTCCAAAAGCCACGCGACATCACTTATTATGGTGTGTTGGCAGCCGATACCCAGCGGTCGGATCGGGACAAGCAGGGGATATATAAGACGCAAGTCGCCCCCCGCGCCTTGCGAGCACCGCGCCCCTTAGAGCTGTTTGCCCAAGGCGACGAAGCCCGCTTAGGGCAGGCCGTGCCGGTGTTGCTCTTTGAAGTGCCCTACCTCGCCGAGCAAGTCGATCCCCTCACTGCGGACAACCACTTCCTAGCCCTTTTTAACACCTACGACATGGTCTATGTCTTTCAACTCGTGTTGGGGCTGTTGGCCATCCTCATGGCCAGCGAGACCATCTCCAGCGAAAAGGAAGCCGGCACCCTGCGGCTGACCCTGACGACCAATATCAGCCGCGCCCAGCTCCTCGCTGGCAAGCTCTTGGGCGGGGTGACCACGCTGGCCATTCCCACCGCCTTGGGCTTTATCATCCTCATGATCATCCTCTTGGGCACGGACGGCGCGGACGTGAGCCTCGCCGCATGGTGGGGCATGGGCGTCCTGTTCCTGCTCTCGCTTTTGTATCTGACAGTGCTCTATCTGATCGGCTTGGTCGTCTCGTGCGCCACGGGCCGCTCGGCGACCAGTTTGGTGTACGCGCTCTTTTTGTGGGCCTTGCTGGTCGTCGTGCTGCCCAACACGATCGCCGCTCTGCTCAACGAGCGGGCTAACATGAACGAGAAAAACGACCAAGCCGACGCGCACGCGGCTCAAGTGTGGGACGAGTTAGAACAAAACTTGCAAGATCTAGTGCGCACCCACGGCCAGCGGAGATACCCACCCATCGAACTAGTCGAGCGAAAAACTGGACGCATGATGATAGATTTCGGCTCAAAGCCCGAACTATATATGAACAACATCGCCGACACGCCCGGATTAGCCACCTTCCAAGACATCTTCCGCAGCGGCGAGCTACTGCGCCTACAATACGCCCAACGCGCCTGGAACGCTCAAGCCCCCTTTGTCGAAACCTTCCCGCGCCGCCTAGCACGGCAAAACGCCCAACTCCAACGCCTCTTCCCAGCCGGGGCCTACGCCCAAGCCGCCAGTGCCATTGCCGGCACCAGCCAAGAGGAATTCTACGGCTTTATCGAGCAAGTGCGCGACTATCGCCGCCAGCTCTTGGGATACCTCAAAGACCGCGACGCCTTTGGCAGCCGCACGTACTTCAACGACGACTCAGGGTGGGAAGCCAACCTCAGCGACATGCCCCGTTTCCAAGAGCAACAGGCCACCTCCTACCAGCGTTTGCGCCAAAGCTTGCCAGCCCTCGCCGGCCTGCTGCTGTATGCCGCCGGTCTGTTTGTCCTTGCCAATCGCCTGTTTGCCCGTTACAACGCCGCATAAGGAGAAAACGCCATGTTGACCGCCATTGTAAAACGGGAGTGCCTCGATCATCTCTTTAGCTTGCGCTTCAGCTTCGCCTTAGTACTGGTGCTGGGGCTGATGGTGCTCAACGCCCTCGGCTTTGCTGGCAGCTCCTATCCGTACAAGCGCGACCGCTACTTCGAAAGAGTGCAAGCCCAGCAAGAGACCTGCCGCGCCGACGCCACTAGGCTGTGGCAACTCGCGGTCAGGGGGCCGGGCGATCTGCATAAAAAGCCCAGCCAACTGATGTTTTGCGCGGCCGAGGCCGACCACGCCTTGCCCGATCACGTCGGGGCGTACAACCCGGTAGAGGTCACCTACAAAATCAAAATCTATGGTATGTGGATTCTCTCCTTCTTAGGCTCTCATTCCCTCCACGATTCACTGCGGCGCACGGCTCAGCAACTCTTATCGGTCCAAGCCATCGACTGGGTTTTCATAATCGGCATTGTCCTCAGCTTGGTAGCCCTGCTGTTTACCTTTGAAGCCATCGTCGGCGAAAAAGAGCGCGGCACCCTCAAACTGGTCATGGCCCAAAGCCTTCCGCGCCACACCTTGCTGCTGGGCAAGTTCTTGGGGGCCATGCTCGTTTTGAGCTTGGTGATGATCTTGGGTGTGGTCGTCAACTTACTGCTCGTGCTATCGCTTTCCGAAGCGCATTTGGGTGCCGGCGAGACCGTGAAATTGGTCGGCATGGTGGGATTAGCCGTGCTCTATTTGAGCATCTTTGTGTCCCTAGGGCTGTGGATATCCGTCCGCAGCAGCAGTGCTCGCGCCAGCTTGGTGAGCGTCCTCCTGCTGTGGACCTGCACGAGCCTAATCTGGCCGCAAACCGGCGGCGTTTTGGCCGCCCGTCTGTTGCAAAACAAAGGTCAAGGTGAGACGCCGATAACATATAAAAAGGACAAAATGGTGATGGGATCGCCGACCTCGATTAAAATGCACCAGCTCGCGGGCACGTTGAACAGACGCAATCTGAAAAATCCCACCAAGGTACAGCCACTTGCCGAGGCCATCCGCGCCGACCGCCGCGCCGTCCAGCAAATCGAGGACGAGATACTGGCCGATCAACTCAACCAAGCTGAATTCGCCCGCAACCTCGTGCGCCTGTCGCCCATGGGCTGCTTCCAGTACGGCATGGAAGCCCTCGCTGGCACTGGACTAGCGCGCCACAAGAGTTTTATCGAACAGGTCCGCACCTACGCCCAAAGCTATGAGCAGACTATCATCGCCCTCGACCGCGCAGACCCCGAAAGCATGCACTTGTTTCCGGTTCCCCAAGCCATGTCCAAGCGCGAAATCTCCGTCGAGAGCCTCCCCGTCTTCCGCGAAGACTTGTCGGTGGCTACCCTCATCAGCCAAGCCCGCGTTGATGTCATCATCCTGTGCTTTTTAGCGGTCATCACGTATCTGATCGCTTATCGGGCGTGGCTGCGCAGCAGCGTGCTCTAAGAGGGCAACCACCAAGTGCGCTAAAATATCGCACAACTGCGACAACACATCGCCCAAGTGCGATATATTAGCGCATTTATAGGCTGCAAAACCGCATCTACTACGTTACTATCAATTCCTCTAACATATTGTCCAACAGCTATTTAAACGGTATCAACGGGCAATTAGCATTCTGTTGGCACACTTATTGCATATCTATCTCCAAAGACAACCCGTTGTAAACGCAACGAACCCCTTATCACCAGGAGAATGCAGATGAAAACGCTCGCAGTTCGCACCCTGTCCTTAGCCTTTGCCGCCGCTTGGCTGTACTGCCCCGGCAAGGTCGTCGCCGAAACCAAAAGCCAATACGGCAGTTTTTCGCCTGACAGTCTGCAAGTTTTCTACGACTACATTCACGGCCAAGAGATGATGCAGGTCGAGGCTGGCCCCCCATTGCGGCAAGCCGTAGAGGCCGTGTCCATTGATCTGGGTACGGCTATTGATCTCGAGCAAGAAGCCGGGCTACGCGACTGGCTCTACGACTTCTTGGTCGCCTTTTCAGTTTCGAGCAACGATAGTCTAGCTGCCACCTTCTATCTACGTGAAAGAGTCAAGCACCCGGACCCCAAGATAAAGAGTGGCATTCCAGCATTATTCAAAAAGGTCAAAGCCGCACATCGGCAAACACTCGCGGATCTAGACTGCGACTACCTTTTTGCCAACGTATCCTTCTTCGATAGCCAGTTCAGGGTATTCGCCATGCAGGAACAGTACGATAGCTATCAATCCTACGCCCAAACCCACGGTATGCTGCCCAAGGGCCTAACCACTATAACGCCCCCAACGCGCGAAGAAATCGAAACGCGCTTAGCGGGCGGTGAGCAGATGGTCTTCGCCGACCTCATGTTCATCGTCGAAGAGCCAGCGGAGTTCACCGCCTTTGAGACGCCAGGACGAACCCCATCCTTTTTCCGCCTCGTGTGGGACCCAGAACGGGCCGTGTGGAGAATCGTAGAAGCCTTTTTCAGCATTGGTGTACCACAAATGTTTCTTTTCGGCATGTAAGAAGCCTTTACCCCACTATTGACTTCCCAAAGGAGACCGCCATGAACATCGATATTTCCGTCGTCATTGCCACCCACAACCAGCTAGCGCGCCTGCGCTTGGTGTTGTGCGGCTTGGCCGGCCAGCATTTTCCCAAGGAGCGTTTTGAGATCATCGTCGTCGATGATGGCTGCACCGATGGTACGGATGCTATGCTGGCTGCTGAATATCCAGATGTACACGTGGTGCCCATGCGGCCCAATGTGGGGCGCTGCCGGGCGCGCAATGCCGGCGTCGAACAGGCGCGGGGCGCGTTAGTGGCCTTTCTCGACGGCGACGCCTTGCCGCATCCCGATTGGTTGGACTCTCTGTGGGAGGAATGGGAGCGTGGAGGACGCCAGCGCTATTTGTGCGGCTTCATGTATAGCTTGCCCCTCATCGAGTACCTGCCCGACCCGCAGCAGGTCGTCTTCGACCAAGAGCGCACTCCGAGCGTTTTGGCCGACTTCCTGCTGATCAATCAGGAGCAGGTGCTGATCACCGAAGACCAAATCCGCCGCGACTTTGCCAGCATCCACGCCCGCGCCCAAGAAGGCGGCTATCCCTTTGATGAGCTGAAGGCTATGCAGGATCAGGTCGTGGAGCTAAACGCGGCGCATCCCGATTCGCCGGTCGGCTTTCTCGGCTTTTATCCACACAACAGCGCGGTGCCGCGCCAAGCCTTCTGCGAGGTGGGGGGCTTTGCCGCGGACATTCCGTTTTCCGAGGGGTGGGATTTGGCCTATCGGTTGCAGCGCGCTGGCGTCGGCCCGGGCTTTGCCCGCTACGCCCTGACTTATCACTTATACCACTATCACGAGTTTTCCGACCCGAGCAAACTCGCCGACGAGCAGCGCACCCGGGACCAAGCCATCGACTACATGGTGCGGGAAAACCGCGACCCCAAGCTGCGGATGATCGAACTGTGGCGGGCTGGCATCTGGCCCGACCCGCTTATTCCTGACGCACTGGTCTTGCGCGACCTGTTGCACTTTCACGAGCGTTACAGCGAGGTGCAATCCGACGAGATGAACGAGATCGAGGCCGTGCTGATGCGGCATCCCGCTCGGGCAGCTTGAACCATAGCCATTCGCCTTCAACCGATAGGAGCCGAACCATGATAGGCATCGTGTTCAAAAAAGAGATGCTCAGCCATCTGCTGAGTCAGCGCTTCGCCGCGTGCACCGCCCTCGCCGTGGTGCTCATCATCGCCAACGGGATGCTCACCAGCCAAGCCTATGTCCAGAAAAAGGCCAGCTATCTCAACCAGCGCGCCGTTGAAGACAACAAATTTCACGAAATCACCTATTATTCGGCCCTAGGCTATGACCACTTCAATTCGGCCGGCGGTGGATTCGATGCCAAGCCGGCTCCGCGTGCCTTACGGCCCCCGCGCCCCTTAGAGGTATTCGCTCAAGGCGTCGAACAAGAGGTGGGACAGGCCGTCAAGGTCCTGCTCTTTGAGGTGCCCTACCAAACCGAGGCAATTACCCCCTTCCAGTCGGGCAATCCCTACCTCGCCATCTTTGCCTCCTTCGACATGGTGTACATCTTCCAACTCGTACTCTGCCTGTTAGCCATCCTCATTGCCAGCGAGACCGTCTCCGGCGAGAAGGAAGACGGCACCCTGCGGCTGATGCTGACGACCAACGTCAGCCGCGCCCAAGTCCTCGCCGGCAAGATCCTCGCTGGCCTGGCCACGCTGGCCATTCCAACGACTTTGGGCTTTATCCTGCTGACGATCTTGATGTTGGGCACTGAAAACATCGAGGTCGGAATCGGCGAATGGGTGCGGTTGGCGCTGCTGTTCGCGCTGTCGCTGCTGTATCTGCTGGTGTTCTACCTGATTGGACTGGCCATCTCGTGCGCGACGCATCGCTCGGCGACCAGCTTGATTTACGCGCTGTTTACGTGGGCATTGCTGGCGATTGTGCTACCCGCCAGTATCACGGCCTTGCTCAACGAGCAGGCCAACATGGGCGAAAAGCACAAGCAAGCCGATCACAAGGCCGCGCAGATATGGAAGGAGTTCGATCAAGAGGCCACCAACCTCGCTCGGGCGCAAGGCCAGACCAAGTACCCCCCCATAGATATGGTCGAGCAGCTACCTCCGAAGCCGGGACGCGGGACTGTAATATATTTGGGGGGAACAGGTGCGTACTTTGGCGGTGAGCAGAGGCCCGCTATCTATCTATCCAATGTCGTTGATTCGCCCGCACTCGCCGAGTTCCAAGACATCGTCCGAACCGGCGAGCGGTTGCGCCTGAAATACGTCCAACCCGCCTGGAATGCCAGAGCCCCCCTTATCGAAGACTTCCCCCGCCGCATCCAACGCTGGAACACCTATCTCCAACGCCTCCTGCCCGCCGGAGCATACGCCCAAGCCGCCAGTGCTTTCGCCGGCACTAGCCGCCACGAATACTACGACTTTATCGACCAAGTCCGCGCCTATCGCGGACAAATCATCACCTTTCTCGAAGAGCGCGATGCGTTTGGCTCCCGCGAGTGGTTCAACGATGACGAAGGCTGGCGTGCCGACCTGCGCGACCTGCCGAGGTTTAAGGAACGCGACTGGACCGTCGCCAGGAGTCTGAGCCACGCCCTGCCGGATCTAACCTCTCTGTTGCTCTATGCGGTCGTGCTCTTTGTCCTCGCCAACCGGCTCTTTGCGCACTACGACGTCAAGTGACCGGAAACCATACTCGTGAAAGGAGGGAACGCCTATGAAACATATCGTCTAAACTGGCTCGGGGCTTGAAGCCTCTAGCGGCCAGTGCTTTACCTTGGAGACCTCCTCCGAGACAACGCAACAAACCAGACCAAAGGAGATCATTATGAAAAAGCGCATTATCAGACTGACCATCGGCCTCACGGGCCTAGTCGTCAGCTTCCTGCCCCAGAAGGCCGCGGCTGCTATCTGCGGGGTCGAGTGCAATAACGGTTCGTGCATCGCAATTGGTAGTGTGGTCAACTGCTATTGCGACGCAAACGGGAATCCGGTATGCGCATCCTAACCACCCTCCCGGGGCGGCTGGTCTAGGCCATTCGCCCTCTCCTTCCACCCAACGCGCCCCGGGATAGTGGCTTAATCGCCGCTATCCCGGGGCAACCTAAGGAGTACTATCATGAAGGCCATAGTTTTGCTGCTTGCGCTGGCATCCGCCGCTTTCGCAGATGAATACACGCCCGTTAACTGGCTCGAAGTGACCGAAAATGCAGGAATTGGATTCCACTTTACCGGGGGATTCAAATTGACGGTGGGTGCTTTCTCCGCCGTCCCAGAGGGCGCAGGGTGCGTCGTGGTCGGACGCTTCACCATCGACAACAAGACATATTCTATCCGCACGACCAAGTGGCAGATGCGCCGGGGAAAGGATTCCGAATGGAGCGACATGGAGGAAACAGAGGGCACTAGCGAATTTTGCAGCCTGACCCCAGACGTGCCGGGCGAGTACCGGTTGGTGGCGGAGGTCGAAGTTGAAGGCGTAGTGGAGAAATACGCGAGTAGGAATACCCTAGTAGTAGCTGGCGATCCTGAGACAGCGGTTGAGGCCGTCACTTGGGCATCGCTCAAATTAAGGGCGACGCGCTAACCTAGCGGCGACTTCCAGCAAACCGGCATCCTTGCGGAAAAAAAGAATAAAGCGGGCAGCCCGGTCTATGGGCAGCCCGCTTTCACGTCCGGCCACACCGGCCCTGAGAAGCCACCCCACCACCCCAATCCCCATCTACTCGTCTCGCATCATCCCCTACCGTCAAGTCAAGCGCGTCCATGCGATGTTTAGACGCATTAAACGCGATATTTAGACGCATCTGTGCGATATATTGTCGCACTCTTAGGCCGTCAAAAGGGTCTCACCAAGAGCCTGAGTGACAGCGATAAAATTTAGTTTATTTTTTATAAAACATTATTTAACAATAATTTATGATTCATATAATCAGAGAATTCGGTGCACTTGACGCCCACTAGCTACTTATTGGCACGATACTTGCAATAGGTCTTAGCGAAGCAACAATCCGCACTCTTCTACAGCAACGGAAAGGAGGCAACGCCTAGGCAACATGTCGTCTAAAACGCTTCGCCTCGGAGATCGCCTCCGAGACAACACAACCTACCAGCTCAAAGGAGATCATCATGAAAAAGCGTATCATCAACCTAGCCATTGGCCTCACGGGCCTAATCGTCAGCTTCCTGCCGCAGAAGGCCGAAGCTATTTGGTGCGAGGCCAATTGCGAGAAAGATTCGTGCAGCGTATTCGGTTGGGTAGTTGAGTGCTATTGCGACTCAAACGGGAACTCGCATTGCAACGCCTAATCAGACTTCAGGAGCGGCTGGTCTAGGCCACTCGCCCTTCCCCCTAACGCGCCTCGGGATAGTGGCTTAACCGCCGCTATTCCGAGGCAAACCAAACCCAGAAGAGGTATCTAGATGAAAACTTTGTATTTCGCCCTAATCGCCGCTTGGTTCGCCGCCTCCAACGTCTCAGCCGAGCCGCAAGCCCAGTACGGTGGCTACTCCATGCACCCCGCCATGCCCATGGACAGCCTCCAAGTCATTCTCCAAGCCTTTTCTGACTATGTCAACAGCTTGGAGATGATAAACGTCGAGGCCGGGGACGAGTTGCAGCAGGCCATCGCGGCCATCCCCGTCGAGGGGGACACTCCCATCACCCCCGCGCAAGAAGCCAGTCTGCGCACCTGGCTCTACGATCTCTTAGTCGCCTTTTCGGTTTCGAGTAGTGACAGCCTCGCGGCCGCGTTTTACCTCCGCGAGGGCGTCAATAACCCCGAAGCGATAGAGAAGTTAAAAAACCAGCTTGCAAGCAAGGGCCTCCTAGAAGGCGAGACGCCTTTTGACATCCTCAAAGCCGGACACCGGCAACGCCTCGACGAACGTGAATACGATTACTACTTCGGCAAGGTATCCTTTTTCGACAGCGCGTTTGAGGTGTCCGAGAGGAAGACCGAGCCCAGCCCTTATATCGGGTCCCTTATGGAGCGCGGCATGATCCCACCCGGGGCCGTATCGTCTCAACCCTCAAAAATGAAGAGCGAGGTCCAAGAGCACCTCCAAGCGGGCAAACCGCAGACCTTTGTCGAGGTCATGTTCATCGTCGAAGAGCCCGAGGAGTTCGCCCCCTTCGAGGGAGCGGCGCGCACCCCGTTTTTCTTTCGCATGGCTTGGGATCCAGACAAGGCTATGTGGCGCCACGTAGAGATCGTTTACGGCATCGGGACGCCGTATTTTCTGTTCAGTGACATCTAGGCCAATTCCAACGGAGCTTAAAGAAAAGGTGTTTACAATGAAAACCTTATCCATTCGCGTCCTATATTTCGCCCTGATCGCTGTTTGGTTCGCCCAAGCTGCGTGCGTGGAACAGGAAGGCGTCTCCAGCCTTACGGTCGCGCCTCCTAAGTCCCACTACGGCGGCTTTTCATCCCACCCCGACAGCCTGCAAGTCTTCTACGACTACATCCACGGTCAGGAGATGATGAAGGTCGAGGCCGGGGCCGCATTGCGGCAGGCCATCGAGGCGATCCCCGTCGATCTGGGTGCTCCCATTGACCTAGCGCAAGAAGCTGCATTGCGCGATTGGCTCTACGAATTCTTGGTCGTCTTTTCGGCTTCGGGTAGCGACAGCCTCGCCGCCGCATTTTACCTCCGCGAGGGCACGCATAACCCAGACGGGATAGAATTCCTGAAAGAGTTTCTCGCTAGCAAAGACGCCCCCATCGGCGATACGCCCTTTGCCCTTTTTGCAGCCGGGCACCGAAAAGTACTCGACATAACGAAGCGCGAATACTTTTTCGAGAACGTGTCCTTTTTCGACAGCGCGTTCAAGATATTCGAAATGCAGGAGGCGTACGATAGCTATGCGTTCTATCTCCAGACGCACGGCATGGTCCCCAAAACCACCTTGAATTTTCACCCCAAACTACACGATGAGGTCGAGGAAACTCTACAGGCAGGCGAGTCGTTGATTTTCGCCGACATCATGTTCATCGTCGAAGAACCGGCCGGGGTCTCCCCGTGGCCGTGGCAGGGGCGCACCCCGTCCTTCTTCCGGCTGGTCTGGGATCCAGAGCAGGCGATGTGGTGCCATGTAGAGGCATATTTCAGTGGCGGCGTGCCGCAGGACTTTCTGTTCAACTTCATATAACCCAACTTTGCCGCTGACTCTAAAGAAGGAGGCTTTCCCATGCTAGCAGCCATTGTAAAACGCGAACTGATTGATCACCTCATCAGCCTGCGCTTCGGCTTGGCCCTCGTGCTGGTCGTAGGGCTGATGGTGCTCAACGCCCTCGGCTTTGTCGGCGGCTCGTACGAGTTCCGGCGCGATCACTATCTCGAACAGGTCCAAGCCGAGCAAGAAATCGGCCGCAGCAACGCCCAAACGGGATTGTGGAAGCTGATCGTCCACGGGGGGCAAGACTATATCTACAAAAAACCCAGCCCTCTCATGTTCTGCGCCGTTGGTGCCAACGACGCCTTGCCCGAGCGTCTCTGGACGCCGAGTTGGAAATTTGAGTACAACGACACTTGGTTCTACGATCCCTTTCCACTCATCTACTGGGACATCGAGGGCATCTGGGCACCCAAGGCCAGTCAACTGATGAAGAGCCGAGCCATTGACTGGGTCTTTATCATCGGCAGCCTACTCAGCCTCATGGCCTTGTTGTTCACCTTTGACGCCTTTATCGGCGAAAAAGAGCGCGGCACCCTCAAGCTGGTCATGGCTCAGAGCATACCGCGCCACACCCTTCTCTTGGGCAAGTTCCTCGGCGCGATGCTGGCCCTCGCCATCGTGCTGAGCTTAGCCATCGTCGTCAACTTGCTCATCGTCATCGCACTGTCGCAGATAAACTTGGGCCTCGTCGAGGCCGGGCGCTTGCTCGGCATGGTCGGCTTAGCCCTGCTGTATCTGGCCTGCTTTGTCGGGTTGGGTTTGTGGGTGTCGATACGGAGCAGCACCACGCGCTCCAGTTTGGTGGGCGTGCTGTTGCTGTGGACCTGCGGGGTGTTGCTCTGGCCGTCGGCTGGCGGCGCACTGGCCTCCCGCGTGGTGGTCCGTGAATTCGGGGACGCGGTTGTAATGGAGTGGGAGTTCAACCCTCCAGAAAAAATGAAAGTTGGTAGGCTTAGGGGCAGTGCGCGGAGGAGCGATATGAGAAAACCCGAAAAGTTGCGCCAGCATGCCGAGGCCGAACTCGCCAATCGTCGGGTCATCCAAAACCGGGAAGACGAGTTTTTGGCCTACAGCCTCGGCGAGGTCGAAAAAGCCCGCCACATCGTGCGCCTGTCGCCAACGGGCTGCTTCCAGTACGGCATGGAGGCTCTCGCCGGCACCGGGCTGGCGCGCCACCGCAGCTTTGTCGAGCAGGCGCGCACTTACGTCCAGCAATTCGAGCAGACCATGCTCAACCTCGACCGCGACGATCCCAAAAGCCCGCACATCCACATCGCCCAGGGCCTTTCGCGACAGAAGATCGACCCCGATACCCTACCCGTCTTCACCGAGAACATGTCGGCGACGATCTTGCTGCGGCACGCGGTCGTCGATGTGATAGGTCTCTTTTTCTTTGCTACCCTCACGTACATGCTGGCTTATCGCTCATGGCTGCGTGCCAGCATTGTCTAAAACGAACAAAAAAGGAGCATAAAATGAACAATCTAACCACACTACACGACATTATGGGTATTGAAGGCTGGTGCTGGGTTGCTCAATAGCC
>VXOR01000021.1 GCA_009840005.1 Gemmatimonadota bacterium | reverse complement strand
CGGCTATTGAGCAACCCAGCACCAGCCTTCAATACCCATAATGTCGTGTAGTGTGGGTACTTGTAACCGCTGAAAATCAGCGATACAGTTGGCCGTGCTCGTCAAACGCCATATCGGCCAGCGCGCCGGTTTGCTCTAGGTCGGGGTGGTCGCCGAACTCTCGCAGCAGGCTGGCGGAGAGTTGGATGTGGCCGATGTCGAGGGTGTTTTTGATGCGGACGACGCGCGCCTGTTCGGGATGGTCGAGGTTTTGCACCGAGAGCGCGGCTTCAATGGCTTCGCGGTCGGTTGCCATGACGACGGGGACGTACGCGCGATTGAGGAAGGTAGTGGTAAATACGTTGGCGTATGTGGCCTCGAAGTCGATGCGCTCGCACAGGCGGCGGGTGATGATGTCGGCGAGGCCGACGCCGTTGGCGTTGCCGTGGGTTTCGTCGGTCAGGTCGAGCACTACGATGCGGGCCGCGCCCGGGGACTCCGGCTCTTTGACGCCGGGCAGGAGCATGCGGCCGACGACGTTGGTGTCCATGCCCGTGCCCGAGATATTCTTGCCGATTTGCTCGATGATCAGTAGGTCGATGCCTTGGACGAAGAGGCGGGGCATGGAGCGCCGCGCTTCCTCCAAAAGCTGCGGCTCGCGGCTTTGGAACTGCCCGGGTTGTAGGGCTTCGACGCGGAGCGTCTCTTCATAGGCATTTTCGACGAGAGCCACACCCATGAGGATCGGCGCTTTGTCGAGGATGCAGCGGCCCCAAGCCGGGATCAGGCGGGCGAGGCTCCCGGCCCCCCCGGCGTGGGCGATGGTCGCGCCTTTGTGGCTGCCAAGGCCAATGGTCATCATCTTCATCAGGCCGCTCTCAAAGGTCCCGCGAAAGGAGGTGTGCGGCTTGACGCGATTGATGAGGACCACGCCATCGGCTTCGGTGGCGTGCCGGTTGAGCAGCACGGGGGTGCCGTCGTCGAGTTGGGCGACCTCGACGACGGCCATGGTTGCCTCGACCGGACAGCCCATGCTTTCAGCGTCGAGACCGTAGCCGGCTAGCACCTGCTTTTGGCCTTCGGCCGTGGCACCGCCGTGACTGCCCATAGCCGGCAGCAGGAAGGGCTTGCCGCCGGCTTCTTTGACGCAGTCAATGACAGTGCGGGTGATAAGCGGGATATTGGCGATGCCGCGACTGCCGCCCGTAACGGCGATTCGCGCACCGGGAGCGATGGCATCGGCTAGACCGGCGTGCGCTAGCTGGCGGCGGACTTCGCCGGCCACGTCGGCGAGCGAGTCGCTGGCAAAGTGCTGCTTGACGGGGGCCATTTGCGGTAGTTGCACGGTGGGTACCTCTATCCCTCGCCGACTAGGGCGGTGCGCAGGCGTTGAGCGCGCTCGCCGATCGGCAGGGCCGGTTTGGGCACCGGCTCGGTAGCTGGGGCGATTTTCCAGATAAAGACGACCGGGCCTTCTTCCGCAAAGTGTTGGTCGAGCTTGGCGTCGAAATCGTCGTCGGTGTCGATGGTATAGACGCGCTGGAGGCCGGCCCCACGGCAGATTTGCTCGTAGTCGATAAAGGCGGCACCGGGTACGGGCTGACTGCCGGTGACTTCGTACGTGCCGTTTTCGGTGATGATGAGGGTTAGATTGGGAGCCGGGCGCTGGGCCAAGGTGACGAGGACGCCCAGTGACATCAGGGTGCTGCCGTCGCCGTTGATGCACAAGACCCGGCGCTCGGGCTGGGCAATGGCCAAGCCCAGCGCAAAGTCGGCGGCGTGGCCCATGGCGCTTTCGACGTGGGCAAAGTCCAGCGGGCCGTCGGAGTGCGCGGCCCAGGGCATAGCCACGCTCATGGTGGTGACCACGACCTCGTCCGTGCGCTTGGCGGCTAGTTTTGCGAGGCAGGTGTATTTGTCGAGCATCTTATGCAGTCTCCGCGACCAGCAGCACAGCGGTTGGCAGCGAGGTCTCTTGGGCCTTGGCGAACGCGGCGTCGATCTGGCCGCTGTCGTCGTCTGTGTGCATGGCGGTGTAGGGAATGTTCCAAGCCTTGAGAGTCGGCTCGAAGAAGGTGGCGGCCGTATCGACGCGGGGAGCACCTGGGGCCATGGTCGCGTAGCCGCGATAGCCGACGAGCATGACGAGGGGAATGCCCATGTTGTAGGCCGTGCCGCGCAAGGCGTCGCCGGCCTCCAAAAAGCCCGTGTTCTGAATCAGTACCAGCGGATGGGCACCGCCCAAATACAGGCCGGAGGCCAAGCCATACGCTTCGCCCTCGCGGCTGGTGAGGATCACTTCGATGGTGTCGTGATCCCATAGGCGCTCGTACAGGACGCACGAGCCATTGTCTGGGACTCCTAATACGTGCGTAATGTCGTGCCGTTCGAGGGCGGCGATGATCTTAGCGGCGCTGATCACGGGACTACTCGGCGAAGATCGCACGGGTGGCGATGCCGCTCTGATGGCCTTCTTGCTGGATGCCGCCGATAAACTGGGCGGTGCGGCCAGCCGGGGCAGTGCCGGCGTAGTACGCGCTGAAGGATTCGTTGAAGGCGACCAATCCAGCGCGGTTTTGCGCGGAATCGGCTCCGGCGACGATGTAGGCGTTGTTGAAAATGCCGTCCTCTTTGAGGCCCGCGCCTCCGGCTTCCTTGATCCGGGCGTCGAGCGTGCCGAGCTGTTGGCCGGCGTCGCTGCCACCGACGGCTGAGACGTGGACTTCGCGCACGCCGTGGTGGCGCAAGCCCGCCCAAGTCGAGAAACCATCCTCGATCTGTCCTGAGCGGACGATTTCGACTTCGCCGGAGACCACGCGCGGCTGCGGTTCGACGATGCCGTCGAGATTGGGGATCCGCGACACCGGATAAATCAGGCCGGCGGGCCGGTCGTCGCCGTAGTACTCCGCAAAGACTTGGCGGGTGGTCTCGATGCGCTCCCAAGTTTTGTCTGGCGCGTCATCTACTGCCACGAGGATTTCCATGAATACGGTCTGCTTTTTGAAGTCAACGCCTTGCTCGGCAAAGGGCTTGGCGTATTGCTCTTCGAGGACGAAGCGCATTTCCTCGGCCAAGTCGGAGCCGAGCGTGGTGATCATTTCGCCGTCGCGCTGGTGCATGACCGAGGCACCCGAGGGCTGGTGATCGACCCAAGTGCCGTAGTCGATTGTGCCACCGCTGATGGAGACGGTCTCGCCAGCGCAGGCTTTGATCTGGACCTCGAAGAGAGCCGCCGGATCCGGAAAACCTTCCGGATGGGTGAAGCGGGCCATGCGGTTGGAGCGCATGGGGCCGCCGGTGACGGCTGCGATCATGGCTCCGTAGCAGGCGTTGAAATCGTTTTTGCGCTGGTCGCACTCGTCGCGGTCGGCAGAAGGGGTGGTCCACAGGACGTCGGTTTTGTACACGTCGGACCAGTGGACGCCGCAAATTTCGAGACCCTTGTTGAGGTTTTCGATAGTGCCGAACCACTCCGAGCCAACGTCGTTGGCGTATTGGGTGCCGACGTTGCCCGAAGGCTCGACTAGGCGCACGACGTGGCCATTGTCGTCGGTGATGAGCACTTCGGTGGGATTGGAAAAAATGGCGATGGGGTTGTGGCGGACGATATTGACTTGGGCCATGAGCTCCTCGGTCGATTTTGTGAAAGGTTGTCGCGAATTATATTGCAAAAAATAGGTTGTCTGCCGACGATAGACAATAGGGAGGGGCGGATGTCCACCTGCGCCGTGCTCTTTGCCAAAAAACCAGCCCCCGGAGCGGTCAAAACCCGGCTCCAGAGCCATCTGAGTGCCCATGACGCCGCGCGTCTGTACAAGGCGCTGCTGTTGGATTGCGCCACTGCGCTGCACGCGACAACGGCCGCCGCCAAGGTCGTGGCCTTTGCTCCGGCCGATGCCGAAGAGGTCCTGCGCGACCTGTTGACTCCGATTGGTGCTTTCGAATATGTGCCGCAGCCCGAAGGCGATTTGGGACAGCGGATGGAGGGCTTGATGCAGTGGGCTTTTGCGCGAGGGGCCGAGCGGGTGGTTCTCGTCGGCTCGGACAGCCCTTCTCTGCCAGCCAGCTACATCGACGCGGGATTGGCGCTGTTGCGCGAGAAGGAGGTGGTCTTAGGTCCGAGCACGGACGGCGGCTACTACTTGGTGGGTCGGCGCAAAGGGGAAAGTCGGATATTCCAAGACGTGGCTTGGAGCACCGGGGAGGTGCTCAAGCAAACGCTAGTGCGCTTGGGAACGCAGACGCTCGGCCTGCTGCCGCCTTGGTACGATGTGGATACGCCGGCTGATGCTGGGTTCCTAAAGGTGCATCTCGAAACCTTGGCGCGGGCGGGCAGTACCCAAGGGCGGCACAGCTTGGCCGTGCTGCGCGACTTGAAACTGCCACTACCCTAGCGGTCGGCTTTTTTGCGGAACAAGGCTTCCCACTGATCGAGTTCGCTGGGATTTAGCGGTGGGTGAGATTCGGTGCCGTCGCGGGCGGGCGCAGGCGTGCTCGGTGCCTCGTCGGCTTTTTTGCGGAACAAGGCTTCCCACTGATCGAGTTCGTTCGAGTCGAGGGACGGGTCGGCTTCGGTGCCATCGTGATCGGGCGCAGGCGTGGGTTCGCTCGGCTCCTGAATAGGCTCTGTGAGTTCGTCGAGAAAATCCTCAGAACAGGTCGAGCGGATCTTGTGGCGTGCGGCGCTGCGCTGGACGGCGCGGTCCGAGCTGATGACTCGCAGCCACTTGGCACCGTGTTTTCTCTCGACTGCCTGCGCGATTAGGTCGTCGGCCTGCTCGGGGTAGCACGAGAATTCTATGGTGACGTGTGGGCCGCTGGTGCTGGTCGTGTTCGGCGATTCGCCGGTGCCGTCGTAATACAGCGTAATGTGCTTGTCGGCGCGGCGGCTGTAGGCGACGAGTGCCTGTTGCAAGCGGCTGCGCGCTCGTTTCAGTGTGTCGCCGCGGCCTTGGAAAAGCTGGCTCGCTTTGATGAGGTTGTAGCCGTCTATGAGCAGGTGCTCTCTCTTGGTGGCCACGGCTGCGTCCTCACGCGAGATGGATGCCTTGGGCATTGAGCTGATAGGAGACCACTCTGCTGCTGGTGAAGGCCGCGTGTTGGCGCAGCTTGTCGAGTCTGGCGCGCAACTCGGCCGCTCGCTCCTCGGCGGCGATGAGGAGGGCAAAGCCGCCGCCGCCGGCTCCGGTGAGCAGCCCGCCCTCGGTTAGGTCGGTGATCTGTGGATTTTTGAAAAGGTGCTGCAAGGCGTCGTTGGTGGCCTGGGGGTCGAGGATGCAGCGCAACTGCCAGTAGCGGTTGGCCAGCCGCCCGAGATCGGCGTATGCGCCAGCGCACAGCGCGGCCACCATTTCGTCGTGAATGGCCAGCGACTCGCGAATGGCCGCGTAGCGCTGGCTATCTCGCGACAGATAGGCGTCGAGGACGACGTTGAGGCCGCGGGTCGCCGAGCGCGATATCCCCGTGTCGAAGAGCACGACTCGCTCGGTGAACAAGCGCTCATCTACTTCGGTGAGGAACGTACGCTCGGGCGCGGGCAGGCCATCGGTCGGCGGCGCGTAGAAGTTCTTGATGGCCGAGGGGCCGCCGCTGGCACCACGCGCATCCTGCCAACCGCTGTTGAGGCCGAGGCTCTGTTCGAGCATGAGGCTTTGGTCGTAGAGGGCGGGGTACTCGCACGCGGGCGCGGCGTAGGGGTGGCCGGAGAGGTGATAGAGCATTTTGAGAATGGCGGCAGACAAAACGCCGCTGGTTCCCAAGCCGGACCCTTGTAGTACTTTGCTGCTGGTGGTGATTTCCAAGCCACCGCCGCCAGTAAAGGCGGCGATGTCTTGGATGATGTCTGTGGAGTTTGGCCGGACGATGCCCGCGTGTACTAGCCCTTGTTTGACCAGCCGCAGGGCTTCGTCGCCACTGCGGCGATAGGCGAAAAACAGCTCGCTGACGGTTGCGGCCGCGCTGTGTTTGTTCACCTCAAAGTCGGCCTTGAAACCCCGGGAGCGCGAGCGGAGGATGAGTTGGGGTTCGGCCAGCCTCCTCGCGGTGACTTGTAGCGGCGGTTGGGCGTGCTTTTCTCGGTCCTGTTGTAGATTGACGGCGATGTTGAGGGTTTTACCGCCCTGTTCTTTGCTGCGCAGGTGGTTGTCTGAGGCATTGGCGCTGGAGATTCCTAGGCGCAGGGGCGATTGAATGCAAAAGGCTTGGTCATAAGCGGATTCGACCATGCGCGGTGCGGCGGCGCGGCCACTGTCGAGGGCGGCTAAGCTGTGCCGCAAGTCAAGGCTCTGTAGCTGGTTGATCCGCGCCTCGTAGGCTGCGGCTAGCTTGTCAATTTGCTTGGCTTCTTTGAGCTGGATGATGTCTTGGCTGTCGATGTAGCAGGGGGGCAGCGCTCGCCGCCAGACTCGCGGTTCGTCGGCAAGCGTCCGGTAGATGTCGGCCATGATGCGGGCGACGCGCATCCCGCGCAGGCAGCGGACCGAGATATCGCATTCTTCTAAATAGGCATTGAG
Organism: Gemmatimonadota bacterium; assembly: GCA_009840005.1. The sequence goes on along the minus strand of VXOR01000021.1, from coordinate 68,732 downwards.
GCGTTTGAGCACCTGCAAGAACGCCTTGGAGGATTGGGGGGGCAAAAGGCGCAGCAATTGGCGGTGGTCGAGATCGACCAAGCCATCGACTAAATCGACGGTTAGCTGCGGCAACTCTTGGGCGACGGCATCTCCGAAGAGTGCTTCCCACTCGTCGGGCGTGGTTGATGCGAGAAGTGCGTCGATGGCCGCAGGGGTCTCTAAGCGGGACAGAAGCGCCCGATTGAAGAGCAGATCGCGGAGAAAGCGGCGTTTTTCCTCGGGTTTGCCGGTCCGCGCTGCGTCGAGGATGTGATCGACGAGCGATTGGACTTCGCGCAAATCGGCGGCTTGTTCGAGGCGTTCGAGGAATTCTTTCATGCGCGTCAGCAGGGGTCGAGGGTGCGCTGCAATGGGCGAAAATTATACGCAAAAAACGCACATCGCGCATCAGGGAGGAGTCGCGTCACCCATGATTTCGCCAGCTTCCACGGCGAAATCGAGGTGGTTTTGTTGTGGGGGGAGCGGGCAAATATAGGCGGGATTGTACGCGCAGTATGGATTGTAAGAATTATTGAAATCAATGACATACATGCCATCGTCCTCCCGCGTCAGGCGCGCGTAGCGCCCGCCCCCATACGTGGTGTGGCCATTGGTCAGATCCTTGAAGAAAACTTCTGCTTCGCCAGTTTGCGGGCTGCGGTACACCTCCAGCCAAAAGTCTTTTTCGCCAAAGGCCGCAACAAAGCGCCCAAATCGCTCCAACTCGGTGGTGGTGCCGTCGGTATTGGGAATTTCGACGATGCGTTGGCGGCCGTAGATGTGCAGCTCGCCTCTCAGGCGATAGCGCAGGTCGATGGGATAGTACATAAGTTTCTCGAAGCGGGTGCGCTGTTCTGGCAGCAGCGGCGAATCTTCGCTTTTGAGCAGGCTGTCCTTGGCGGCGCGGAGCGCTTCGATTTGGGCGCGGATGGAGTCGTCGGCTGAGGCAGACCCCAAGGACAGGCACAGATAGCAGACGATGGCGTAGAGTGGGTTTTGGCGCGCCGCAATGAATAGGCTCACAAGCATGGCAAATTCTCCGCGTCTATTTTAGCGTCAATTTGCTCCCACATCAAATGGCCATATTGACCGGCCATGCCGCCTTGTCCCCCCTTTCTGACCGCCATAGATTCTGCGACAAACAGGAGGAGAAATTCATGCGTTTGCAGGACCGCATTGCCGTTGTTACCGGAGGAAGTTCGGGTATTGGGCGGGGTATTTGTCTCGAATTGGCCCGCGAAGGGGCCAAGGTGGTAGTGGCCGATATGCAGGAAGCGCCCAAGATCGGCAAGTTTCACGAGACCGAGCCGCAGCCACCCACGGCCGCAGCCATTGCCGGGGAGGGCGGCAAGGCGCTCTTTGTCGAGACCGATGTGGCCGACGAAAAAGCAGTGGAAAACCTAATCGCCCGCAGCGTCGAGCGCTTTGGCGGGGTGGATATTCTGGTCAACAACGCCGGGATCATCATACCGGGGGATAGCCAAGAACTGTCCGTTGCAGATTGGGATCGGGTTATAGGCGTCAATCTGCGCTCGATCTTTCTCACGACCAAATTTGCCGCGCCCTATCTGCGAAAATCCGCGGCTGGACGCATCGTATGGACGAGGGTTGGTCCATCGTCGAAGTGAACCGCGTCGGGGGAAGGTCGCGGTTGACATCCTGCTTGGCCGTCGCGCCGTTGAAGATCCTCAGTCCCAAGGTTGAGGCCGATTATAGCACTGCCGTGCTTTCCAGCTATGGCGGCGGTTTGGTCGCCGGCGATTGCGCCCGGCTGCGCGTGCGCTGCGGTCGGGAGGCTAAGCTCTTTTTGGGCACGCAGGCCTTTACCAAAGTGTACAAGACCGCCGACGGTCAGGTTGCGCGACAGGAGCTAGCCGGGCACATCGAAGCAGGCGCTTGCGTAGTATCGCTGCCCGACCCGGTGGTGCCCTATGCCGACAGTGCCTTTGTGCAAGAGCAGGTCTGGCATCTAGACGCGGGGGCTTCGCTGGTTTTGCTCGATGGAGGCACCGCTGGCCGCGGCGAACGCGGCGAGCAGTTCCACTACAGCTCTTATACATCTAATATATCCATCTACTTGGAAAGCGAACTGGTGTTGGCCGAACGCTTGCGTTTGCAGCCCAAGCGGCAGACCCCCGACCGCGTTGGAGCTTTTGGCCCATACACGGCATTCGCCAATGCCTTTATCGTCGGTGGCCCCGTGCGCTCCGCTGTCGAGGAAGTGCTGCGTCGTGTCCTAGCGGCGATGCTCACCGACCAGCGGACGCGTGGGGCTAGCAAGGCAGCGTTGGTTTCGCTCGCCGAACCTCGTCCCGGCGTGCTCGCGCTTCGCGCCTTGGGGCGGACCAATGGCGATCTAGAAAAAGTTTTTCACGCGCTCGCCACGGCCGTATCTCTGCCCCAAGTCCTAGGCGAAAATCCACTGCGCCGAAAGTATTGATCCCTTCGGTAGCAGATCCAAAAATCACATAATTGTATTTTTTGGCTGTTCGCCCTAGCCGCAAAGTACCGCGAAGCATGGATTTTGCCCCGCAATAGGGTGCAAAAAGCGGCATTAAAGCGACATATATGTCTTTTTTTGAATTTCAAAAGTTACGTATTTGTCGTCTATTGCTCAAAAAAACTAAGCGATCAAACGGCCAAAAGTGCCATTTACGTAAGAAAAATAAATAAAATTACAAATCGCGTATCTCTTTGCAACATAAAGAGATAGTACCACAAATGTTCTCTCCGACGCCACCTATGAGGCTGCTGCGGGTGCCGCTCTGGTATCCTTTTTGCAATAGGAGAGCAGAATCGGTCAGAGCGGACTGCCGGAACGGTGCGTTCGGGCCATTTAACACTACAATTTTTGGAGGGATTCAATGAGAAGACCAAGTAAGTTCTGGATTGCGTTTATCGCCTTAGGGCTAATCGTCGCTGGGACGTATTCTAGCGCGCGGGCGCAGGAGCCGGTCAAAGTGGGCGTCCTGCATTCGCTCAGCGGCACGATGGCCATCTCGGAGGTATCGCTGCGCGATGCCGTGCTGATGGCGGTTGAGGAAATCAATTCCAACGGCGGCGTCCTGGGCAGCAAAATTGAGCCGGTGGTCGTCGATCCGGCGTCCGACTGGGACCTGTTCGCCGAAAAGTCCAAAGAGTTGTTGCTAGAGCACGAGGTAGCGTCCGTCTTCGGATGCTGGACTTCGGTGTCGCGCAAGTCGGTGTTGCCGGTTTTTGAAGAAAACGGCGGGCTGCTGTTCTATCCGGTCCAGTACGAGGGCGAGGAGTGCTCGCGCAACATCATCTATACAGGGGCTACTCCCAACCAGCAGTTGATTCCGGCCGCCCAGTATCTGATGAGTGAAGAAGGCGGCGGGTACGAGAAATTCTATCTGCTCGGTACGGACTACGTATTCCCGCGCACGGCCAATAAAATCCTGCGCGCTTATCTCCTCGACCAAGGAGTGCCCGAGGGGAATATCATGGAGGAGTACACGCCCTTCCACCACCAGGATTACCAGACCATCGTGCAGAAGATCAAGAGTTTCGCCGCCGATGGTAAAGCCGCGGTCTTGAGCACGATCAACGGCGATTCCAACGTGCCCTTCTACAAGGAATTCGCCAATCAGGGGCTGACTTCGGCGATGTGCCCGATTATGGCCTTTTCAGTGGCCGAAGACGAACTGCGGGCGATGGATACGGAGTTTCTGGTTGGCCATCTAGCGGCTTGGAACTACTTCCAGTCCGTCACCACCAAGGAAAACCGGGATTTCGTCAAGAGCTTCAAGCAGTACTGCGAGGCCAATGGCTTGCCCGGCGGCCTAATGCGCGTCACCGACGATCCGATTCTCTGGGCTTATACTGGGGTCTATCTGTGGAAGGGGGCGGTTGAAAAAGCTGGTTCCTTCGACGTGGAAAAGGTGCGGCCAGCGCTGTATGGGCTGGCGTTTGACTCGCCGGGCGGCCAAGTAATGATGGACGAGCGCAATCACCATCTGCACAAGCCCGTCTATATCGGCGAGATCAAAAAGAACGGCCAGTTCAAGATCGTCTATGAGTCGGATGGCCTGGTGGCTCCCGATCCGTGGGACGATATCACCAGCGCCGACAAGGATTGCGACCACGTCAATTACATGGGCACCTATACCCTAGAATAGCAGAAGGACACAAACAGATGAATAAGAAAGTTGCAGCATTTGCACTGGCGATTTTTGCCGCCCAGACGGTATCCGCCGAGGTCGAATTCTCCGGGTTTGTCGATATGAGCGTGTTCAGCGACGATGGGGACGCGAGCATGTCGCTGGACCAGTTCGAGTTGGATGTCTCGACGGATCTCGGGGAGGGGATCTCCATGCGGGCGGATGTCAATGCCTTGGGGCCGACCGCTCCGGTCGAGCTAGAGCAGGCCTTTATCACGTACGACACTGGCGAGGGCTTGGCGCTCACTGTGGGCAAGTTTCTTAGCTGCACCGGCTTTGAAGCGGCCGAACCCACCGGTATGTATCAGTATTCGTACTCGGCTACGCTGGTCTATGGTGGCTATCAGAACGGGGTCGCGGCCTCCTATGGCTCGGATATGTTCGGCCTGTACGGAGCGGTTGTTTCCAGCGTCTGGGATGGCGCGGAGACCGATTTCTCAGGGGATGGGAGCGACGTGGGGTTTGAGGCTCAGGTTGCTCTGATGCCCGTGGAAGGGGTAACGGCCAAAGCTGCGTTGGCCAAGGAAGACGAACAGACCTTGATCAACGTTTGGGGCATGTTGGAGACCGGGCCGCTGACGGTCGCTGCCGAGGTGAATTCGATGAGCGATTGGGATGGGTACGAGTCGGGGTTGGGGTATCTCGGGATGGTCAATTACGGCCTGAGCGATCAGGTCGGTGTAACAGCCCGGTACTCGGCTATCGCGTGGACTCCGGTTGGTGGCGGCGAGGACGACGAAACCAGCGAGATCACCATCGCCCCGAGTTACGCTATTTCGGACAACTGGGGTCTGGTGGCCGAGGTGAAGATGCTCACAGTGGGTGACGCCGACGCGGTGACGCAAATTGCGCTGGAGTCGCTGTTAACGTTTTAGGTGGGTGGGTGGAGCGGAGACGGCCGCTTAGCAGTTTAGCGATTGGTACGGTAAAAGGTAAAAGGTACATGGTAATCAGGCCGTCTCCGCTCCGATCCACGGGGCGGAGTTCAATTTTGCCAATGGGACAACAGATTCTAAAAATACTGGCGGTGTGGGTCTTAGCGGCTGGAGCGGCGGGGGCCGACACGTGGGACGAGGAGCAGTTTGCGCGGCTGGCCAGCGGCGATGACGAGGAGGTCCAACAGGCCGTAACCGCCTTGGCTGCCCGCTACGACCAAGCCCATTATGCATTGATGCGGGGGCTGTTTAGCGGGGAGGTCTATCGCTGGAGCGAGCGCGAAGTGCACAGCGGCTTGGTGCTCATTGGCGATGAGGAAATGGACGAGTATGGCGATTCGATAGTACCGCTCTTTACGGCCTATCCCGAGCGCGTGCCTATTCTCGGCGGGGACGGGACGCCGGTCAAGGTCTCGCTCTACGACTTGGAAGAGGTCGCGAGCAATCGAAAGATCCGGGCGCTGATCCAGCCCTATTTGCTGCAGATGGAACTCTTCCATCCGGCTACGGATAAGCGGCGGATTGCCGCTGAAAATATCGGTAATAGAGGTACCGCGGCCGCCATCCCGGCGTTGCGTCGTTCCATCGAGGTGGAGACGGATGGGTCGATACGGCGGTTGAAGCGCGTGTCATTGGCCAAGTTGCAATTGGCCGATGCAGAGGCAGAGGTGCGCTTGCAAGCGGTGGCTGCATTGGGGGAACTGCGCAGTCCGCTGGCTATACCCGTGCTAGAGGAGCTTTTGAGTACAGATGAGTCTGGGGTCTTCGCCGAACCGGACACGCAAGTCCGGGAGCGGGCGGCAGCGGCCCTGACTAGCTTGCGGCGCTTTAGTTCCTCCATGCAGGCGGTACAGACGATTTTCATCGGTCTGAGCTTGGGGTCCATTCTGGTCTTGATGTCGCTGGGGTTGGCGATTATCTACGGGCAGATGGGGGTGATTAACATGGCGCACGGCGAGTTTATGATGATCGGCGCCTATACCACGTTCGTGGTGCAAAACCTGTGTTTGACCGTGCTGCCGCCGGAGTACGGCGATCTGTTTTTCGCCATCTCCTTTCCGCTTGCTTTCTTGGTCGCTGGCGGCGTCGGATTTCTGCTGGAGGCGTCGATTATATGCCGGCTATACAGCCGACCGCTCGAAAGCCTGCTGGCCACTTGGGGCATCAGCTTAGTGCTGATTCAGGCGGCGCGCAGCGTCTTTGGCGATCTGACGGCGGTGAAGTTGCCACAACTGCTAAGCGGCGGCTGGGAAATGGCTCCCCAAGTGGTGTTGCCCTATAACCGCATGTTCATCATGGCGCTGGCCGCGGCGATTGTCGGGATGCTGTTGGCACTTTTCTTTCGCACGCGCTTTGGGCTCAAGCTGCGAGCCACGACCCAAAATCGGACGATGAGTGCCTGCGTCGGAGTACCCGTGCGGCGCATTGACTCCATGGCCTTTGCCTTGGGTACGGGGATTGCCGGGGTCGCCGGTTGGGCGATGACGCTGATTGGAAACGTCGTGCCCAATATGGGTCAGACCTATATCGTCGATTCGTTTCTCGTGGTAGTTACCGGCGGGGTCGGCAAGCTGCTAGGCACGATCAGCGCCGGGCTGGGGATCGGCATTTTCAACAAGATGCTCGAGCCGCTCTTTGAAGCCGTGTACGGCAAGGTAATTCTGTTGGGCTTGATCATCGTCTTCTTGCAATCGCGTCCGACGGGTCTTTTCCCTGCCAAAGGACGGAGCGCAGAACTGTGAGCGCGTCTAGGCACCACATCGTCGCCGGTTTGCTGTTTGCCTTTTTTGGGGTGCTAGTCCCTCTGCTCAACTATCTGGGGCTAGTCGCCGATACGACCCTGAACTTGTGGGGGCGCTATTTTTGTTTTGCTATCGTCGCCCTTGGGATGGACCTGATTTGGGGATTTACTGGCATTCTATCGCTGTGCCAGGCGTTTTTCTTTTGTTTGGGCGGCTACGCCATCGGTATGCACATGCTGCTCAAGACAGGGACCAAAGGCGTGTACGGCAGCACGTTGCCCGACTTCATGGTTTGGAACCGGGTCGAGGAACTGCCGCTTTTTTGGGAGCCATTCCACAGCCTGCCGCTGACCTTGCTCCTCGGGCTGTTGGTGCCGGGATTGGCGGCGCTAATTTTTGGTTTTCTCGCCTTTCGCAGCCGCATCAAGGGCGTGTATTTGGCCATTATCACCCAAGCGCTAGCGCTGGCGATGTGGCTGCTCTTTTTGCGCAACGAGACCATGTTGGGGGGGACCAACGGGCTGACGGATTTCAAGACGCTGCTGGGCTTTGAATTGGCCGAGCCAGCGACCAAGCGCGGGCTCTACGTGGCGGCGTGTGCGGCGCTGGTGGGGGCGTATTATCTGTGCCGCTATATCGTCGGCTCCAAATTGGGCAAATTGCTGGTGGCCATCCGCGACAGCGAGCACCGCCTGCGCTTTATCGGCTACCACATTACCCGCTACAAGCTCTTCGTCTTTGTCGTCGCTAGCGCCTTGGCGGGCTTGGGGGGGATGCTCTACGTGCCGCAGACCGGCATTATCACGCCAGGGCGCATGGACGTGCAGGCTTCGATTGAGATTGTGGTGTGGACCGCGGTCGGCGGTCGAGGGACGCTGGTGGGCGCGATCGTCGGAGCCGTGCTAGTCAACTTGCTCTACAGCTTTCTCACTGGCGCGTTCCCCGGCACTTGGCTCTACTTTCTCGGTGCGCTCTTTGTCGGGGTGGTGCTGTTTTTTCCCGAGGGCGTCGCTGGCATAGTCGGGCGTTTGCGGCGGGCTTACTGTATCCGCAGATGACGCAGATATGGCTTACTGTATCCGCAGATGGACGCAGATATGACGCAGATGTAGGACTTGAGCGATTCGGGATGAGGATCGTCTTATTTCTTTTATATCTGTGTCCATCTGCGGATTATCTTATGAATGATTTAGATGGATAATCTATACGTGCAGCAGTTGAGTGTGTCGTTTGACGGCTTCAAGGCGCTGGACATCGACATCTTTGAGGTCGCCCAAAATGAGCTGCGGGTGGTCATCGGCCCCAATGGCGCGGGCAAGACGACCCTGCTCGATGTGCTCTGTGGCCGGGCGCGGCCCGATGTTGGGCACGCCTATTTCAAGGATCAGGACCTGACCAAGCTGAGTGAGGACGAGATCGTCGATTTAGGGGTGGGGCGCAAGTTCCAAGCGCCGACGGTTTTTACTTCGCTGACCGTCGCCGATAACCTGATGCTAGCCGTGAAGGCCAATCGCGGTGTCTTTGCCTCGCTGTTCTATCGGCTCCAAGCGGCCGAGCGCCGCCGGATTGAGGAGGTGGCCGAGCGCACGGGGCTGGAAGATGCGCTCGACGAGGTCGCCGGTACTCTGTCGCACGGTCAGAAGCAGTGGTTGGAGATCGCCATGGTCATCTTGCAGGACCCCACGCTCTTCTTAGTGGATGAGCCAGCGGCAGGCATGACCGATGAGGAGACTTTCCGCACTGGAGAAATCCTTCAGGGGCTCGCCGAAGATCACGCCCTGATTGTCATTGAGCACGACATGGAATTCGTGCGGCAAATTGCCCGCAAGGTCACGGTGCTACACGAGGGCAGAATTTTAGTCGAAGGGCCGATGGAAGCGGTGCAGAACGATCCGCGCGTCATTGAGTGCTATTTGGGAACGGCCATGGAACGGGAGGAGCGCAGTGCAGTCGGCTGAGACCACGCTGGCGGTGGAGGAGTTGGATATCCACTACGGGGGCAGCCGCATCTTGCGGGATATTAGCTTACAGGTTCCCGGCGGCTCGATTGTGGCGGTGATGGGGCGCAACGGCGTTGGCAAAACGACGCTGCTCAAGGCGATCATGGGGCTGTTGGCACCGAGCAAGGGCCGGGTGTTTTTTGCCGGCGAGGACGTCACGGCGCTGACGGCTGACAAGCGCACTCGACGGGGGTTGGGGTACGTGCCGCAGGGCCGCGAGATTTTTCCGCAGTTGACCGTGCGGGAAAACTTGGAGATCGGCTTGCAGGCGCGCGGGGGCGGTGGCGAGGTGCCCGAGGAAGTGTTTGCGCTCTTTCCGGTGTTGGCGGACATGCAGGAGCGGATGGGTGGCAATTTAAGCGGGGGACAGCAACAGCAGTTGGCTATTGCCCGGGCGCTGGTCGGCGAACCCAAGGTCCTGATGCTGGACGAGCCGACCGAAGGGATCCAGCCGTCGATCATTTTGGAAATAGAAAAGGTGTTGCTCCAGCTCAAGGAGCGGGGCGAGTTCGCCATTGTCTTGGTCGAGCAGTACTTCGACTTCGCGCGGCAGATCGCCGATCACTTCTTTCTGATGGACCGCGGCAGTATTCTGTTGCAGGGGACCGCCGACGAGTTATCGGATGAAAGTATCAAGACCCATCTGACGTTTTGAGGGAGGATTTATGCGGCTTTCACCAAGGGAAATCGACAAGCTAGTATTGCACAACGCCGGGTTTGTGGCGCAGAAGCGCTATGCTCGGGGTCTGCGGCTGAACTACCCGGAGGCGACTGCGCTGATCGCGGCGCAGTTGCTCGAATTTATCCGCGATGGCGAGCGGGTTGCCACCTTGATGGACAAGGGCAAGCAATTGCTCGGTATTGAAGATGTGTTGCCGGGGGTGCCGGAGATGGTGCACGAAGTGCAGGTGGAAGGCACGTTCCCCGACGGCACCAAACTGGTGACGGTCCATCAGCCGATCTGCCGGGCGCGCGGCAACGCCGAGCTGGCGCTTTATGGGTCGGGGCTGGTGCGGGTGGGTGAGACGTGGTCGCCGGACAACGCGTCCAGTGCCGCGCCCGGGGAAGCGCTGGTGGCGGATGAGGAACTCGCGCTCAACGCCGACCGCGAAAAAGTAGAGCTCGAAGTGGCGAACATGGGCGACCGCCCCGTGCAGGTGGGATCGCACTTTCCCTTCTTTGAGGCCAACGCCGAATTGCGCTTTGACCGCGTGCGGGCCTATGGCTTTCGCCTCGATATTCCCTCGGGAACGGCGGTGCGTTTTGAGCCGGGGGAGACCAAGACGGTGACGCTGGTCGCCGTAGCTGGCAATCGCGTTGTCCAAGGCGGCAGCGGTTTGATCGGCGGGGCCTTGAGCGACGACAACAAGCAGGCGGCGCTAACGCGGGCGCAAGAACGCGGCTTTTTAGGAGCGGAGGGATGCACCTAGTTAACTCCCTTTTTGGGTGTACTTTTCGCCGGAATTGACGGGTATGTAGGGGCAACCCTTGTGGTTGCCCTAGCCGCAAAGGGCACCCACAAGGGACGCCCCTACGATTGGTATCGCGTATTAAAGGAAGTTAGATAGATATGATTATTGATCGACGTGCTTATGCGGACATGTACGGCCCCACCACCGGCGACCGGGTGCGGCTGGGTGACACGGATTTGATCGTCGAGGTTGAGCAAGATCACACTGTGTACGGCGAGGAGTGCAAGTTCGGCGGCGGCAAAGTACTGCGCGACGGCATGGGGCAGCAAAGCAGCGCGAGCCAAAAAGAGGCGCTGGACTTGGTAATTACCAATGCGCTCGTGCTCGACTACACGGGCATTTACAAGGCCGACATTGGCGTCAAGGACGGGCGTATCGCCGGAATTGGCAAGGCCGGCAACCCGGACATTATGCCGGGCGTTGCCGAGCAGATGATCGTCGGCGCGACCACTGAAGTGGTGGCCGGGGAGAAGCTGATTTTGACGGCTGGAGCGCTGGACGTGCACGTGCATTTTATTTGCCCGCAGCAAGTGGAAGAGGCCATTGCCTCGGGCATCACCACGATGCTCGGGGGCGGCACTGGCCCGGCGACTGGGACGAATGCCACCACTTGTACTCCAGGGGCTTTTTACATCCGCACGATGCTGCAGGCGGCTGATGCTTGGCCGCTCAATTTTGGCTTTTTGGGCAAGGGCAATTCGTCGTTGCGCCCGGGGTTGGCGGCGCAAGTTGAGGCCGGAGCTTGTGGCCTCAAGCTGCACGAAGATTGGGGTACGACGCCAGCGGTCATCGATGCGTGTTTGGCAGTCGCCGAAGAATTCGATGTGCAGGTCTGCATCCACACCGACACGCTCAACGAGTCGGGTTTTGTCGAGGCGTCGCGGGCGGCTTTCAAAGGACGGACGATTCACACCTATCACACCGAGGGCGCGGGCGGCGGCCACGCGCCCGATATTATGCGGCTTTGCGGCGAGGCCAATGTGCTGCCCTCTTCGACCAACCCGACGCGGCCCTTCACGGTCAACACGATAGACGAACATCTGGACATGCTGATGGTCTGCCACCATCTCGACAAGAATATCCCCGAGGATGTGGCCTTTGCCGAGAGCCGGATCCGCCAGGAGACCATCGCTGCCGAGGATATCCTGCACGACTTGGGTGCGCTGTCGATTATCGCTTCGGATAGCCAAGCGATGGGGCGAGTGGGGGAGGTGGTGTGCCGGACATGGCAGACGGCGCACAAGATGCGCCAGCAGCGGGGCTTGTTGCCCGAGGAGGCGGGCGGTGCCGACAACTATCGCGCACGGCGCTACGTCGCCAAATACACCATCAATCCAGCCATTGCCCACGGGCTCTCGGCCCAGATTGGCTCGGTGGAGACGGGTAAGCTGGCCGATTTGGTGTTGTGGCAGCCGGCTTTTTTCGGCGTCAAGCCCGAGTTGGTGATTAAAGGCGGGGTGATTGCTTACGCGCAGATGGGGGACGCGAACGCGTCCATTCCCACGCCGCAGCCCGTGTATCCGCGTCCCATGTTCGGGGCCTATGGCAACGCGGTTGGATCGACTTCGCTGGCTTTTGTATCGCAGGCGTCGCGCGAGCGGGTGGGGGAATACGGGTTGGCGAAAGAGGTCGTGCCCGTCGAGCATTGCCGCGACATTGGCAAGGCCGATATGCGGCTCAACGACATGGTGCCCAATATCGAGGTTGATCCGGAGACCTATAAGGTGAACGTTGACGGCGAGGAGATCGCCTGTGAACCCGCGGAAAAACTGCCGCTGGCGCAACTATATCACCTGTTCTAAATGGATCGTCTCTATCCGTTAATGCACCTAGCCGACAGTGCGCTGCCGGCCGGTGGCTACGCCTTTTCCAATGGCTTGGAAGGGGCCTATCAGTTGGGCTTGTTGGGAGGGCCTGGGGCGCTGGAAGAGTTCGTGCATTCGGCGCTGATGGCTGCGGCCTACGGCGAGATTCCCTTTATCCATTCCTGTTATGTAGAATCCGACGAAGGGGCCGTGGCGGAGATGTTGCATTTCTACGACGCGATGATCGCGGCTCCGGCGATGCGGCGGGCGAGTTTGATCTTGGGCAAGAACTGGTTGCGGTTGATGGCTGGGTTGTACCCGGAGGTCAAGTTCGCAAAACTGCGGCGGGCGCACGCGCACTATACGGTGGTTTTTGGGCTGGCGTTGAAGGCTGCGGGCTTTGCACAAGCTGACGCTCAGCAACTCTACATGTTTCAAGTGCTCAGGGATCAGATGAGTGCCGCGGTGCGTCTCGGGATCGTCGGGCCGATGGAGGCCACGCGACGGCAGTTGGGCCTGTATGTGTATTGCGAGGAATTGCTGGCGGAAGTGGCAGGGCGACCGTACGCACAAGCGACGCGCTGTGCGCCTCAGCTAGACATTGCCCAGAGCGTACACGACGATCTTTATTCGCGCCTTTTCCAAAGTTGAGGGGGATATATGGGGCACGACCACGACCACGACCACGACCACACACACGAGTCTTTTGATTCGCCTGGACTTTTCGCCGAGCGCGAAGGCTCGGACCTGCACCGCGATTTTTCCGACCGCGCCTTTACGGTGGGGATTGGCGGGCCGGTCGGCAGCGGTAAGACGGCGCTGTTGCAGGCTTTGTGTGAGAGGCTGCGCGACGAGTATAGCTTGGGGGTGGTCACCAACGACATCTTCACTCGCGAGGATGCCGAATTTCTGCTCCGGCACGAGGCGTTGGAACAGGAGCGCATCGTCGGCGTCGAGACTGGCGGCTGCCCGCACGCGGCGATCCGCGAGGACATTTCGCTGAATTTGAATGCGCTTGAAGACTTGATGGACCGTTTTGCCGGGGGTATCGACTTACTGCTGGTCGAAAGCGGCGGCGACAATTTGGCGGCTCATTTCAGCCGCGAGCTCGTCGATTATTCGGTGTACGTCATCGACGTGTCCGGCGGCGACAAAATTCCGCGCAAGGGCGGCCCGGGGACGACGCAGTCGGATCTGCTGGTGATTAACAAGACCGATCTGGCCGAGATGGTGGGGGCGGATTTAGGGGTGATGGATCGCGATGCCAAGAAGATGCGCGGCGAAGGGCCGACGGTTTTTGCTTGCATTAAGGATCGGGAGGGACTGGAGGCGATTGTTGGGCACATTCTCAAGGCGCGGGAGAGGGCTACCGTTTCTTTCTGATGGCCTCGGTAGCAGCCTTCTTGGCGCTCTTGGCCGGGGTAATGGCATAGCCGCCCGGTCCCAAATCGAGACGGCTAAAGACTTGGTATGGCGTTTCGGCTGTTGGAACCTTGGGGGCTAATGCTGCGTACGCTTGGAGGCCGCGCTTGAGCACCTCTGAGATGGAAAGGCCGGTCTGGTCGCACAAAAAGGACAAGGTAGCTTCAGCATCGTCGTCGAGTTGGAGCGTTCTAGTACCCATCTGGAACTCCCGTTGTTGGCTGTAAGACCGTGAATCCAGTACTTCACTGCCGCTAGGCTGTCGGTGGTCTACTCACATGCCAAGGGCACGCACAACCGCTTCTGGCTCACGGTCGATAACAGTCAGCAGAACGCGGGCCGCGCGATCTGGAACGCGACGGCCTTGTTCCCAATCCTGCACTGCGCGTACGTCGAGACCGAACCGCTCGGCGAATTTCTTGCGACTCAGCTTCATCCCGTCACGAAGTGCGCGAATCCGCTCTGCGGTCGGATCATCCACGATTCGGCAGGGAAGATCGATCTCACCGCGCACGTGGGCGAGCACCTCTCCCAGTGCCGTCTCGATTTCTCGACCCAATGGAGTCCGTTCCGTTGTCATTTGGTTTTCTCCTTTTCCTTAATCGCAGCCACTAGCCTTGTTAGCGCCTTCTTATCCGATGGGCTCAGGTCGTCTCGGTCGGCCTTCGCATAGGCTGTCAGCATATAGACGGCTTCTGAACCGGTGTGATGGAAGTAAATCGTCCGAATGCCGCCCCGCTTGCCCCGTCCCGATCCGGCCCAACGCAGTTTGCGAATACCTCCGGTTCCTGGAACAACCGACGCTCCAGTGGGATCGGCCACTATGGCATTCTCCATCTCCCGTCGGCTGTCGTCTGAAAGCAGCCTGCGGATAGCCCTTTCGTAGGTCGGAGTGGCAAATATCTGCATAGCTATTAATATGCGGCATTGCCGCACATGTCTCAAGCGGTTTTTTGGGAGTTCTCAAGGCGAGGGAGAAGGCGCTGTTGTCGGAGGCGGAGAAGCCGTTTTAACCTTGTTCATCTTAGGTGTATCGTTATCTTGCTTGTATAGCTAGAATCGCCATCGACGCGAGGTCCATATTATGGCAGAAACGAGACACAATGCTATTGAACTCGGAAAAGTAGTTTCTCGGGACCCAGAGGTACACAGCGGCGATTTGGTATTCGCTGGCACGCGGGTCCCAGTTGACACACTTGTGGACTACCTCAAGGCTGATCATTCAATTGAAGAGTTTTTGATTGATTTCCCTAGCGTCGAACGCTGGCAGATCGAATCGTACCTCGACCTTTCGCCCGATGGGTTGGATCACTTGAGAGCACAGGGTGAGAGTACTTCTTGACGAGGATGTTCCAACCCGGCTCAGGCTTTATTTTTCCTGAATAATTGTTCGCCAGTCCGACCGATCACCCGCGTAGATTGGGTGCTGCTCTAAGTCAGGCAACGCTGGTTTTTTCTAGCAACTGCTGCCGCACGTCCTTCCCTTCGACCATTTGCTCCGCGATGATGAACAGGCCCTTGTCGTCGCTTTTCCGCTCCCAAAGAGCACCAATGGTCCGCTTCTCGTTGGTATCGGACGTTTCGGCGATATGCGCGCCCTTGTATTCGACGACGAGGAGACGACCGTCGTTTAGTAAAGCGACGAAGTCTGGGTAGAATTTGTCTGTTGCGGTGGGCAGCGAAAACGAGTTGGGATGGCGCGCTACATTGCGAATCCAGTACTTCACTGTCGTCAGACTGTCGATGACCTGAGCGCATTGCATCTCTTCGCCGTCGTCTGCGCCGTCAAAGGCGGGAACGCGGTCCGGGCCTAAAAAGTGCTTGCTTGGTTTCCAGCGCCCGCGATAGCGCCGTTGATCCCAGTACATGTTGTCTGTGAATGTAAAAGCCTCGTCAAACGAGACTACTATGTTGGCCTCGGTTTTAAAGAGATGCTGCTGATAGACGCTGCTTCGTTGCCTTTGGCGAATGGCCGCGATCTTGGTCTCGATTTTCTTGGCGAGTAGGAATTTGCAACGCATTAGCGCGGCGATGGTCATGCCGCGTGTGTTGAGCAGGTGATCGACCAGTTCGCGCAGCCATTTGAGCAGTTCGCTCTGGTGAATGTCCATCTGGCGCACCTGCCGGTCGAGCCACAGGACAAGTGCCTCGGCGGTCCAGCCTTCGACGGCGATGTCAAGCGCCAATTGCTCCTCTTCACTGGCGAACTGGTAGGTAATGTGATTGCCGTCAAGGTCAATCTCAAAGCTGCGCGCTGTCTCGCGGATAGTAAATTCCTGTTCGTCCATCTTCGGCGAATGATCAAGTAGCGACCAGTCGTGGTATTCCATGAACACGTCCGTATCGGCGAATTCTAACGTGCCTTGGATTTCCGCCATGAGGCGTGGGACGTTGAATGGCTGCCCTTGTTCGGCGGGGGATATGTGCTCCTTGACTGCGGCGCGGTGTTGGGCAACAGCCGTGGCGAACCCTTTTTGTTCCTGCTCGGGCAATGTCTCCAAAATCGCCTGCTCGCGGTCCTGATTGATCCAGCCGGTAATCGCGATTTCGACTTGTCCTTCAGCGGTTTCGCGCACTAGCAACCCCTTGTACTCCGCATCCTTGAGGTCGGACAGGATTTCCGGGGTCGCCGGAGTCGTATATCTGAATACTGGCTCTGGCTTTTCCTGCGGACTAAACAAATCTCTCTGAAAATCGAGCGTGCGTTGCACCGGCTCGATGTTGTCGAGAGCTTCGTCTTCCTCAAAGCCCATATCGATCAATTTGTCGGCCAAGGCACGCGCCGCCGCGCCAAAAGACGGCTCAGACAGGAAAGCGTAGGCTCTGTTGAGATCAGCAGTTTGACGCCGCTTGGCGTAGGGCATCCGCAGTACGCGGCCGAGTAGTTGCTCTACGTCCGTCGCGCTTTGGATGCGAGATACGGAGCAGAAAATGTAGGCGAAGGAGCAGTCCCATCCTTCTTTGAGCGCCTCGACTGTGATGACGTATTCGATGGGACAGGTTCGGTCGAATAAGTCGATGCCGTCGAGTTCGCGCTGGTCGCCGGTGGCGATGGCGATTTTGCTTTCCGGGATTTGCTCAATGTCTATCAGATGCTCTTTCAGGGCGGCGACCGTTACTTCTTGGTTTTTAGGCTGCGCTTGGAATAAGACGATGGGACGGATGTAGTCGGTATCGTCCTTGGCCTTCTCTGCAAGCGAAGCACAGGTGGCAATAGCCTCGGTCACCGCGTTCTGCCAAGTGTCGTGCTCGGCAAGCATGATGGGCAGTTTGATCATTTCTTCGCGCTTGAGTTCTTGGGCGGTGACGCTGTAGAGGATGTTCGACTTGCGCTGCGGGGTCGCCGTGAATTCGACGATGGCGCAGGGGTTGACTCGCGCCTGCATTTCCCGCGTCAGGCCGGTGACGGCGTTGTGCGCCTCATCGACGATCATCAACGGACGGTGCCGATGCATCAGGTTGGCGAAGGAGAATTTGACGGTGCCGTTGTCCAGCTTTTCCAAACCCGGTGCAGTATCCCGGACGCCGGAGAAGTGCGGTTCCATTTCCTCGTTGTGGGCGTACACCTTGCGCCCTTCGGTGTTCGATACCCGCAGCGTTTGGATGGTGCCGACCACAATGCAGCAGTGGTCGCGCAGGTCGTGCGGCCGGATATGGGTGAAGTCGGCGATGTCGAATACGCGCACCCGGCCGTCGAAAGCGTCGTCCAGCGTTTGCCGATAAGCGTGACGAGTGCTTTTCAGGGCTTCGACTGTTTGTCGGCGGATGGTTTTGGTCGGGACCAACCACAGTACTAGGGGATAGTCCTTTTCGACATAGGCATTGCGGGCGATGGAGACGGCGTGGGCGGCGAGGATTGTTTTGCCGCCGCCGGTGGGTAGGCGCAGGCAGACGTAGGGAACGTCTGGCAATTCTTTTAGCGGTGCATACGATTCGGCATGGCCTCTAAGCCGCGTGGCCTGTTCTGGCTCTTGGGTTATGGCTTCGTAGGCGTTTTGGGGGCCGGCGATACGTGCTTCCTCGAAGAAGCGGCGCAGGACGGAGAGGGTGTCGGCTTGGTATTGTTTTAGCTGCATGGATCAGGTTCGCTAGTCTCCTCTATGACGCTTCGGCAGGGAAGATCGATCTCGCCATGCACGTGGGCGAGCACTTCTCTCAGCGCCGTCTCGATTTCTCGACCCAATGGGGTTCGTTCTGTTGTCATTTGGCTGGCTCCTTCGTCAGGTGCGTGCTTTGATATCGTAGGGCGTCTGTTTGAAGACGATGTCCTCTCGGTCGAGCGTCGCTGGCGTCAAGCGCGACTGTTCACCGTAGATCGTGAGCGGCCCGAAGAAGTTGGCATCATTGTGTGCAATTTCCTCCCGAATCACAGCGAGCGTTGCACGGGTCAAGACGTTGCCTTTGTCGCCGAGGATGCCGTTGTACAGCAGGGCATAAGCGCGGCCGTCGTGCAGGCCGAGGAAGGGGGAAGCGGTGTTGCCGCGCCACGGATGTCTGGTTTCGCTGAAATAGACGTGAGCGGCGAGCACGGAAAAGCTAATGTCGGAGCGGATGTGTCCTTCCTCGTCGAATACGGGTGGGCCGAGGCGGTAGAAGCGGAAGCCGCCGCCGCCTTGCCAGCCGACGCTTTTGGAGATGCCGCCTTGTTCGCCGTCAATCACTTTGTTCAGGCGCGGGACGCAATGGCTGACGGCGTGCTCGCCCATTTCAATGCCGATGTAGCGGCGGCCCATCTTGTGCGCTACGGCGGCGGTGGTGCCGGAGCCGAGGAAGGAATCGAGGACGAGGTCGCCGGGGTTGGTGGCGATGTGGAGGATGCGTTGGATGAGGCGTTCGGGTTTTGGTGTTCCGAAAACTTCATTGCCAAATAGCTTCACCGTTTCCTTTTTTGCGTCCTGCGTATGGCCAACATCTTCATATGACCATAAAGTTTGTGGAACTCTACCTTCTTTAACTTCTGACAGAAAACGCTTTATCTGCGGGATTGCATCTTGGTTTTTTCCCCACCAGATACGGTTGTCTTCGTGTAGTTCCTCCATCTTCTCTTTTTTGATTACCCAATATCGGCCTTTGGGAGGTCCTTCTATGACACGCCCACTCGGAGTCGTAATAGAGTACTTGCCGAGGCTGTATGGGTTGCGAGCCGAAAGATCACTTGTTTTCCACGGCCCGCGAGGATCGTTATCTGGGTTTTTATAAGCCTTGTTTTGTCTCTCTGTGCGAGGCATCAGGTTTGGCTGAAAGGAATCAGGATCTCTTGCAAAGACTAAGATGTAGTCGTGGTCTGAGGAAAAGTGTCGCGCACTGGACTTTGGGGAATAGTTCTTCCGCCATATTACCGTATCAATGAAGTTCGACCGCCCAAATACTTCGTCCACAATGACCTTGAGGTAGTGCGCCTCGTTGTCGTCAATGGACACCCAGATAGAGCCATCCTCCGCGAGCAAGTCGCGCAAGAGTTCAAGGCGCGGCCATATCATCGCCAGCCACTTGCTGTGTTCGAGATTGTCATCGTAGTGCTCGAAAGCCGAGCGCGTGTTATACGGTGGGTCGATGTAGATGCACTTCACTTGGCCGGCGTAGAACGGCAGTAGTGCCTTGAGTGCTTCTAGGTTGTCGCCTTGGATGAGCATGTTGCCGGCGTCTGGGTCGCCGGTGGAAAGGTCGGGAGCTTCTTCGAGGAGGCGATAGGGGACGCGGGTGGCGGCGTGGATGTCGACGTCTCGCGTTAGCCAATTCAGAGTCGGCATTAGCTATTGTCTTCCGAGACTTCTGGCATGGCTTTTTTGTACTCGGCGATCCATTGTTCGGCTTCTTCTTTGGTGTAGGAGCCGATAATAGCGCCGCTGTCTTCCGGTAGTTGATAGCTTGATGGCTTGCCGATGTGGTCACTCAGTTCATTGCGCAACTCATTTGCTTTTTCATCAGACATACCTTCGACGAGGGAATCTACGTCTTCTTGACTCAATCCACCCTCGAAAATCATGTGGGAAAATTCGGTTTCTGTGCCAATCAAATTCCTCATGGATTCGGCAAATGTAGAACCACGACTTTCTCGGAATTGAACTCCTCGTAAGTCTGCCCCATTAAGAGTAACTCCTTGCAAGTGTGCCCCGAGAAGATAAGATCCTTGCAAGTTTGAGTTATCGAGAAAACCCCCTTCTAGGCGTGCTTCGACAAGATTAGTGCCTTGCAAATTTGCGTCGCAAATAAAAGCCCCTTGCAAGCGTGCCCCGCAGAGAAAAGCCCATTGTAGGCTTGCCTCATTGAGAACAGCTCCTCGCAGGCTTTCTAAACGAGCTCCTTGGAGATTTGCTCCGTTCAGATGGCTTCCCTGTAGATCAATACGGAGACATTTGAAGACCTCGTGCTTCTGCACAAAGAGCAATGTCAACAGGCTTTGGACTTCCTCCGAGGATTTCGACTTGTGCTCTTCCCGATATTTGCTTTCGCCCGTCGTCTGGCGGATATGGGCACAGAGAATGTCGAGCACTGTCTGACGCAACTCGTTGGTGTCTTTCGCCAGATGGAAGAGTTCGTAGGCTCCGCCTAGACGCACGGATTCCGATTTATGGCCTAGGTGTTCGATGGCGTTTTTCAGGCGATCCTGCCGCTGTCCTTGCTCTGTGTGCAGATTGGCTTTTGCCTGTTCCCCCGTAGCTTTGGCTTGTTCGTTCGCGGTCTTCTCCATCGCCTTGGTGCGCTTATAGGACATCAGGGCTTGCAGGGCGATCAAGATGCCGCCCATGCCGATGCCTAGGAATTTCAGGGCCTCGTTTTTTTCGGATAAGCCAAGAAGTCTAGAAACATACGTTGCGATACATTCAGATAACAGGACGCCCACGAAAGCTCCGAACGCTAGGACGAGCAGAAAAATAAGAAAGCTCAAAAGAGGGTTGTCTTTGATTTTAGAAAGGGTATTCATCGCAGATTTTCGGGAGAGTCATTCACAACTCTCCCATTTAGCCGGAAGTCGCCAGCGAGCGTTCCAAGCGTTCTAACCACTCTCCAAAATGTGGACACTCACGGCAGATTGCATGGATACCGATTTCCAAGGCAGCTAAGTTCCCCATCAGCGGCTTCTGGTAGTTAGGCATCAGGTGCTCAATACGCTTGGAGGGTGCAGTATCAGGTGAATCGTCGATCTCTTCCGGGCTGGCGAATTGGTCTCGAATGGCCTGCAAGTACGGGACGAGATCCTCGCGGCCAATTCCGCGGCCGAATCCCTCACAATCGCTAAACAGCATGGCCTCGAACTCGTGCATCATCACGTATGGAATAAAGCGGCCCGCGTTGAAGGCACCGCCCATCCCTTGGCTAATGTCTGCCAAAAGCTCATCCTCAACAGTCTTTGCTTTCTGCGCGAACGCAATACCGCCCGCGACCTTCCTTCCCGGCCAAGTTTGCGGTAGCCCGTAGTAATCCACCATAGTAGTGACAAGGCGTCCAGTATCTTGCCTGAGATGCCCCAATATATCCTTCTTCACCTCCTCCCATCCCTTGATCCCACCCCGGCGACTGCGCTGACGAGCGTTCCCCATCAAGCGAGCGCTCACCTCGGAGTAGCCGAGATTATACAAGTAGGGGCTGAGCACTTCGTTTACGAAGGTCTCTTCGGCTTCGCCCTCGACATGTACGAGTAACCGGCTCACCCCAATTCTTCTGGGGCCGGACGACCGCCGATCTCGTTCTTCTCCCACAACTGGCCGAGGCTGTAGTCCTGCAACCACGTTTCTAAGCTAGGCGTATCCAGCCGCGTGAGTTGTGTTTGTCCATTCACGCGGTCAGCCACGAGCACGTCCTCTGGCTCAAAGTGGTCAAGCAAAAACGGCGACTGGGTCGCCAGAATGATCTGTGTTTGGGCCGCTGCCTGCTTGAGAAGGGAAGCCAACATAGTGATTGCGTAGGGATGCAGACCAAGCTCTGGTTCGTCTAAGAGAATGACCGAGGGCCGATGCGACTCTGGCTGGAGGAGCAAGGTCGCCAGTGCTATAAACCGGAGCGAGCCGTCGGAGAGCGAAGCGGCATCAAAGTAGGCATCGGTTCCCTTGTGCCGCCATTCGAGGCGAATTTTGTCCTCGTTAAGCTGTTGAGGCGCAAGTGCAAAATCGTCAAAAAACGGCGCAACCCTCTGCACGGTACGACGGATCAGGCTATACGAAGACTCATGCTTCTCGTGCAAGTAGTACAGAAACGGGGCCAAGTTGGCACCATCGGGACGAAAAAAGCGGTTGTCGTTCAAGTCGGCAGTCTTCTTCATTGACGAGCCAGAACTAGTGTCGTGAAAATGATAGAGACGCCAACTGTCGAGAGGATTTTTTATATCATTCTCAAGTTGTGGTGCTTCCGGCAATGAGGGAAGTTCGACTTCGTCGCTAGATGTACTATCAAAAGATTGTCCAGATTGATATCTAGGATGCTCCGACTGGGTACCTTCTAATTCCATACGGAGCGCGTCCACATAGAGCGCATCCGCGTCCGTTGCCTTCAGCCTGATCTCATACTTGTAGCTCTTCTCTTCAAAAGAGAGCCGAACGATTAACTCCTCTGTTTCTTTAGCACCGTAGTGTAGAACCTTATCAGCTCCGCCGGCCCGGATAACGTATTGTTGAAGATGCTCTGAGTGGATGGCATTGAGGAAGGAGAACACGCCGATGAAGTTCGACTTGCCTGAGCCATTTGGACCGATCAGTACATTGATTGGGCCAAGCGGCAAATTCTCAATATGGCTGATACTCTTAAAGCCTTTGATCGAGATACTGTGGAGTGTGGACATAGTGAATTCTTACTGTGGTCTATTTGCTTGGAAGGACCTGACCGTCCGCACCTCTCGTCCGGGCAAATAGTGCCTCAATGCCCATGGAGCCGACCCATCGAGAAGCACTCTGTTACCATGCCGTCGTTAGGAAATTGGTTGGACTGGAGGAGCAAGTACTACCCTGCCGCTTTTTTCTTGTTTCTGCCTAGCATCTTCTAGAATGCGATCAAGGTCAAAATCCATAGACTTTGCCAAGGCTTCTTTAATCCTTCTTGTCTCTTGGATAATTTCATCCGTGGTTTCTTCTTCGTTCATTGGTTTCATCATAATCAATCTCCAAGCAGTTCTTCGGGTGTACAGAGGATCGGTAATTCATAGCCACAACCTGATACGATTGTGCGGAGCTCCTTCATAATTGCCGCATTGGCAATGTGTCGGCAATTCCAAGTCAACAGAATATCTATGCCGTGAACCGATGAGACGGCAATATGGATGGCGTCACGTGCTGCTCCTTGCGGCAGCAGTCCTGAATCCATAATAGCCTTTGCAATGTCGTTGACGGCGTTAGTCAGATCAAGAAGTGGAAGATCGTTCAGGAAAGATAAGCGTCTCTGTGCAGCGTCAGTATCTCCCGAAGCCACTTCGTCTAGAACAATTTCCGAAATGCAGAGATCGTAATTTTGACGCACGTCATTCCACCAAGTGTGAGTTATTTGTTGCCTAGCTGCCTGAAGCAGGTCACGACTTGGCTGTGAAGCTAGGTAGCTGGGAATCGTCGTTTCGATATAGACTCGTTTGACTGTAAGAGTGTGTTTCATAATAGGATTTGCTGTTGTGATTCGCCGATGCGTTCATAAGCGTAACTCTCCAGAGCCTCTTTTGCCATTTCAAGTTCGGTTGTTCGCGTCATAGCTTCCTCTTGATGCTCTCCTTTTCAAAGATAGACATATTCCCTCAATGGTGAAAAAGCCGCACCCCCGAATTAATCATCAACATTCCGTATTCGTCCGCTGCCTCGATCACCAGATCATCCCGCGTTGACCCGCCGGCTTGGACTAAGTACTCCACGCCTGAACGCTGCGCCCGGTCGATGTTGTCGCGGAACGGGAAAAAGGCGTCTGAACTCAGTGCTACGCCCTTGAGATGGTCTAGCCATTCCCGTTTCTCCTCGGCGCTGAGCCGCTCTGGGAGCTCGCGGAAGTTGGCTTCCCATGCCCGGAGTTCGGCCGGGGTGACGTCGTCTTGCAGATAGATGTCGATGGCGTTGATTTTTTCCGGGCGCTTGAGGCCCTTGGCGAATTTCATGCCCAAGACTTTGGGGTGCAGGCGCAGATACCAGTTGTCGGCCTTGGCGCAGGCCAAGCGCACGCAGTGGACGCGCGACTGCTGGCCAGCACCAGTGCCGATGACTTGGCCGTCGCGGGCTAGGCACACGGAGTTGGATTGGGTGTACTTGAGAGCGATGGTCGCCACCGTCAGGTCGCGGCGGGCACTGGCTGGCAAGTCCTTGTGGGCCGTGACGATGTTGTGGAAAAAAGCGTCGTCGGGAATAAAATCATTGCGTTGCTGTGCGAGTTGGACGCCGAATATCTCGCGTTGCTCGGTCGCGGCCGGCGCGTAATCTGGGTCGATTTGCAGGATGCGGTACTGGCCGCCCTTTTTCTTTTTTAAGATCTCTAAAGCCTCTGGCTCGTAGCCGGGAGCGATGATTCCGTCGGAGACCTCGACGCGGATGAGATCGGCCGTGGGGACATCGACCATGTCGCTCAGGGCGATCCAGTCGCCGAAGGAAGCGAGGCGGTCAGCACCGCGCGCACGGGCATAAGCCGTGGCCAGCGGGCTGAGGTCGCGGTCGGCGACGAAGTAAGACGCGCTCAGGGTCTCGTCGAGCGGTGCGGCAACGGCGGCACCGGCCGGGGAGACGTGTTTGAATGAGGCCGCTGCCGACAGGCCGAGGGCGCTTTTGAGATCGCGGACCAGCTGCCAGGCGTTGAGCGCGTCCATGAGGTTGATGTAGCTGGGGGCGTCGTTGAGCGGCTCGATGGGCAGGTCGCGGCCATCGGCCATCAAGCAGCGGGCTCCTGCTTGGTGGGGGTTGCAGCCGTAGCGCATGTCAATTGTAGCGGGCATAGCTCCTCCTCGATGAGACTATTTGCAAAAGTTGGGGCGGCGTATTATGTTCGGCAATCGCGGTAAAAAGACAATCGCCAATCAACCCATTTTTGACAAGCCAAGGCGAGGTAAATCGGCCATGTTCAAAGGTTGTAGTACAGCCCTAGTAACGCCCATGAGCGCAGACGGCAGCATTGACTACGGCGGCTTGGAACAACTCGTAGAATTCCAAATTGCCAACAATATCCAAGCGGTGCTCGCCGTCGGCACGACCGGCGAAAGCCCGACCCTGCTATGGGAGGAGCACAACGAAGTCATCGAGCGCACGGTCGCGCTGGCCAAGGGACGCACCCTATCGATTGCCGGCACGGGCAGCAACTCCACCAAGGAGACCATGGCGGGCAGCGAGCACGCCGCCCACATTGGCGCAGACGCCGTGCTGCTAGTTGATCCCTACTACAATGGGCCTAGCTCCTTGGAGATCCGCCGCGAATACGTCGAGCCGGTGGCGCGGGCTTTTCCCGAAGTGCAAATCATTCCCTACATCATCCCCGGACGCACCGGCTGCATGATGCAGGTGGAGGATTTGGCCATCCTCGCCCACCAGTATCCCAACGTGGCCCAAGTCAAAGAGGCGACCGGCGACTTGGACAACATGGCCAAGACGCGCCGGCTCTGCGGCGACGATTTCACTATCCTCTCGGGCGACGACGACAAGACCGTGCCGATGATGAAGAGCGAGGACATCCGGGCCGCTGGCGTGATCTCGGTGATGTCCAACGTCATTCCGGGGCCCATCCAGCGGCTTACCGAGCTACTCAACGCCGGCCAGGAGGACGAGGCCGATAGTTTGGCTGAGAAGCTAGCGCCGCTTTTTGGCATCGTCGGCGTTGCGACCACTGAGCAGAGTGCGTATGGCCCGGTCGAGTGCAAGGCGCGCAATCCGGTGCCGATTAAGACGCTGATGAATATCCTCGGCATGCCGGCCGGGCCGGTGCGGCAGCCGCTGGGCAAAATGACGCACGCGGGCGCGCAAACGGTGCTGGACGCCGTGCGCCAAGTAGCAGCCAACGACCCAACGGCTTTTGCGCCGATCGCCGAGTTTTTCGGGGTGGATGTGGAAGCGCGTCTGCACGACGACTCGCTGGTCGAGCGCGTGGTGTATCCATCGTATTAATCGAGGCTAGAGCAATGACCAAAATCGTAATCTGCGGGGCGGCCGGGCGCATGGGCCAGCGATTGGCCCACTTGACTTTGACGGCGGATGATTTGGAACTGTGCGGCGGCAAGGAGCGCCCAGATCACGAGGCCGTGGGGCGCGACATCGGCGAAGTCGTCGGCGCGCGGCATCTTGGCCTAACGGTCAGCGACACGCTGTCGGGTATCGTCGAACCCGATCAGGTAGTGGTCTGTTTTACGACCCCAGAGGCGACCCTCGAAGACGCGGCCCTCTGCGCGGTGCGCGGGGTGCCCATGGTGGTGGGAACCACGGGTTTTACCCCGGAGCAACTCGCTGAATTTAAGCAGACGGTAGCGGACATTACCTGCGTGTTTGCGTCGAATTTTAGCACGGCCATGAATGTGCTCTTCAAGCTAGTCGAAGAAGCGGCGCGGATCTTGGGCGACGACTACGATGTGGAAGTCATTGAAGCGCATCACCGGCACAAGGTCGATGCGCCTTCTGGGTCGGCGCTGACGCTAGCTGAGCGGGCCGCGGCCGGATTGGGCCGCAACTTGCGCGAGGTCGCCGTACACGGGCGGTCGGGCGTGGTCGGCGAGCGCTCGCGCCAAGAGATTGGCATGCACGCGATCCGCGCTGGCGACTTGGCGGGCGAGCATACGGTGCTCTATGCAGCTGCGGGCGAGTGCCTCGAACTGCAGCACCGGGCCACGAGCCGCGATTCCTTTGCTTTGGGTGCGCTACGCGCTGCGCGTTTTGCCGCGCAGGCCGAGCCGGGAATGTACTCGATGGGAGACGTGTTGGGGCTGGGTTGATCGCTCAGAAACTAGTGGTTAGTGGCCAGTGATTAGTGGCCAGTTTCCGCTCCGCACCCTATGGGCAGGCGGGGGACTGAGCACTGGCCACTGTCTCAGCGCTTGGGTCGGAGGAGGTGCTGCGGCGTCGGCCACAGGGTCTGGAGCTTGTCGCGCAGCCGCGCGGCTTCCTCAAAGTTTTCCGACTCCACGGCTACCTTTAAGTCGCGCTCTAATTGTTCGCGCTCGGACAGCGGGCGCTCCTGCTCCAATTCCTCATACCATTCGCGCAAAAAGGAAATCTCGGGCAAATCCTCTTCTAGCTCGGATTCCCATTCTTCGACAAAGCTCTCGATGTGGGCAATGCCGTCTTGCACGGCGCGCATGGCCGTTGGATAGTCGTCGCTGCGCAGGGCTAGCATGGCGTGTGCCCGGGTCTGCATCATAATCGCGTGTGGATAGTACTGCTCAAAGTACCAGCGGATCTCGTCGTTGGGTGCGCACTGATCGACCAATTCAAAAATCTGTAGGGTGTGCTCGGTATCGGCGACGACCCCTTCGTAGTCTTCTAAGTTGAACAGACTTAAATAGCGGTGATAGTACTGCCAGGCCTCTTGGAAGAGTTCTTCGCACTCGTCCTCGTTTAGCACGAAGCCTTCCGGGGTGTCACGCGATTCGAGGAGGTCTTGGTAGTAGTCGAGCAGCGAGGGGCAGCCGTGCGGTTGTCGGCCGTCGGGACGGCCATCCAATTCGAGTTGAAGAAGCCCCATGTCGATGCGGATCTGAAGTTTTTCCTCGCCCTTGCTGGTGCGGATGCGCCGAGCGAGAAATTCGTCGGGCTTGAATTCCCAACTGTTGAGCAAGTCGCCGATATCGTAATTCATGGGCGCGCTCTCTGACAGAAAATAGGATAAAGAAACCCAGCCCCAAGGAGGCTGAGGGGACACAAGGGACAATATAGGGTAGAACCTAGCACTGCGCTACTAATCAACCCATTTCTCGTCAAATGACTTGTCCACATAAAAAAGCGCCGGGCTACAGGCCCCGCGCTCATGGTGTTATATAATATACGGAAAAAGAAAGAATATGTCAAAAAATTTTATTTAAGTATAATATAAATAATAGGTTAGAACAAATTTATCTTGACGCGATCCACTGCTTAACCTACCTTAAGACCGCCCCCAATTCCAATCCATTCCACACAGGAGGACCGATGGCCCAGCACGAGAACGATGCCCTGCAAGTGCAGGGCGACCGGGTGGTGCTAGGGGAGTGGTCGGGCGAGCTGGAAGAATTGATCGCCAAGAACGTCGAATTGCGCCAGATGCTGCGCGAAGGGCGCGCCGACGAGGCCCGTGCGCTGCTTAGGGCGCAGGCGGTGGAGGAACAAGCCGCGCTGGTGGCCATAGACGAAAACCCCGAGGAGGTGCTCTCGCTGACCGGCATGGACGCCCAAGGCCGCCCGGGGTACTTGCCCGCTGTCGTCGATAAGCTGCCGTCGGAGATCATCGCCGAATTGGTCGCTCCCGGCGAGTACAAGCTGGCGAGGTTTAACACCGCGCTGTTGCAAACCATGTCGGCGGAGTCATTTGCGCGTGCGGTAGAAGACACGCTCGATCCGGTTTACTACCACGGCAACCGCACCAAGGTATCGTGGGAATGGCTTGAAGCGGTCGCGGCGTTGGACGATCACAGCAAGCGCGCCGCGCTCTTGTACAAGGTGGATCAGAGCCTGCTAGAGGACGCCTTTCTCGACAAGGTCGATAGCATTGACATGCACGCCCAAGTCGGAGGACTGCCGGATTGGGGCACGGTTCCGGCCTTTAGCTTGCTGTCGGAATCGGGCCAAGCCGTGATGCTGCCGCCGATCAACGACCCGGAGATCCGCGAGGTCATCTACGCCTTGCACCAAGCCGCGCCCGAGTTGCTAGCGACCGTACTGCGCGGCGCGTGGGAACGGGCTGGCGGAGGAGCCTCGTGAGCCGGCTAGCGCGCGTCGATCTCAACCAAGTCCCGCTCGACCACAATAGTTTCATCGGCCAAGTGGTCGCTGCGGGCCTTGAATACGAGCAGTTGCCGCCGCGTTTTATGGATTCGCTGCGGGCCTATTTGCGGATCCGCGGGTTGGGCTTTGCCCAGCGCAATCGCACGGGCATCGCCCTTGGCCGCGACCAGTTGCGCCAAGGCATGGAGCAGGGCTTGGCGTGCATGGACTTGGCGCTGGAAGAGGCAAGCGGTGGCGACCTCAACGCCGCTGTCACTAAGCTGGCCAGCGACTCATTTGACGCACTCTACAAGCAGGGTTGGGAGTGCGCTTTTCGGCGTTTGGAAGAGATGCGCGAGCAGGCCCGCGCCTTGGTCGGCTGTTCCGAGCTGGGCTTTTGGCCCGATCGACAGCCCAAAGTCGCAGCCTTGGCAAAGCTCGTGCCCGAAACGTGGACCGGCCCCAGCGCCATTGACCTGCACGCCGACGGCCAAATGTTGCAAGAGCTAACCGGCAAGGTGGCTTTTGTGCGCTCGTTGCCGCAGCCGTCGGTGGCCGCTTTGCTTGAACAGGTCGATGTGGATTTCGCTGGCGTGCTGCACCGCGTCATTTTGGCGTTGGCGCTGGGGTGCGCCGAACTCAGTGCTAAAAAGGAGCATGTGTCGCGCTTTGGTGCCGAGTGTTTTGACGCGGGTGGGATGCACTCTCAAGTGCGACGGCAGGTGTTGGACCAGTTCGTCGGGCACCTGGAAGATACTGTGGCGGATGCAGGCGTGCGGGTGTGGATTGCGGACGAGTTGGGCGCGGAAATAGGGGTGTTAGAACAGGCCGCGGCCCAAGGCGACCTAGCCGCGTTCTTTCTGTCGCCTTTTTCCGCTTTGGAAATTTGAGTAGCTTTGCAAGCTCTTAGCTAGCGGTTTTCCCATGCACTCCACACCTTCTGCGAGGTCTTATGGCGCATCACGAATTCACTCCCACCCACTACCACAATACCATCGGCTGGCACGAGCCCGTGCTGGCCATTGCCCCCGGCGATACGGTTTCTACCACGACCGTTGACGCCCGCGGCTGGGACCAGCACGGCGAGCGGGTCGCTGAGCGCGGGAACCCGATGACGGGTCCTTTCTACATAGAGGGAGCCGAGCCGGGCGACACCTTGGTGGTTCACTTCGACAAGCTCTATCCCAACCGCGACTGGGGCTGGACGGGTTGGGCCATCGCGCCCAATGTGCTGGACCCGGGTTTTACAACTGGGATTAAGCGCGAAGAACAGCCGCTGCGGTGGCCAATTGACCTAGCCGCGGGCACGACAACGCAGCCGGATGTTCTGCCGGGTTTGGTGCTGCCCCTCAACCCGATGGTAGGCTGTTTCGGGGTGGCTCCGCCGCGCGGTCAGGCCATTTCCACGGCGACCTCTGCGACCCACGGCGGCAACATGGACTACCGGGGCTTTGTCACCGGCGTGACCGTCTATCTGCCGGTTGAGGCCCCAGGGGCGCTCTTCCACTTAGGCGATGGGCACGCCGTCCAAGGCGACGGCGAGATCGTCGGCACGGGCGTGGAAATCTCCTTTGACACGACATTTAGCGTGGATGTGATCAAAGGCAAGCAGATTGGCTGGCCCCGCGCTGAAAACGACACGCACATTCTCGCGGCTGGCAATGCGCGTCCTTTGGATCAATGCGTGCAGCACGCCACCACTGAGCTAATCAACTGGCTTACCGAAGACTACGGACTCTCTGAGTTGAGTGCCCACGCGCTCTTGGGGCAGTGCGTGGAATACGATATGGGGAATGTGTACGACCCGGCTTACACGATGGTCTGCAAGGTCGCCAAGTCGCTGCTCTCGGCTATGGGAGCCGAGCGCTCATAGGTCGGCGATGGAGTCGAGGCCCTCGGGCTGCGGCAGGACGTAGCGGACGGGCTGGATGGTGCCGTCGCGGCGGCGCACCTGTTCGACCCGTTTGCACTTGATGACGGAGTGCTCGATGAGCAGGTCGTCGTCGATTTGGCAGCCGTAGAGGTAGCTGGTGCCCTTGATGGTCACGCGCTCGCCCACGCGCATGGGATGTTCGTCGCTGCCAGTCAGGAGCACGCCAGACTCAATGCGGCTGTGTGCGCCAATTCGCAGATTCCCCTTGATGATATTGCGGCTGAGCACTTCGACTTCGTCGTCGAGCGCGAGGGTTTGACTTGGGTACGTGCTCATTTCGACGCCAACGCCGATTTGTACCCCCTCGCCTAGCACTATGTGGCCGCTCAGATGGCTGCGGTCGCCGATGGTAACGCGACGGTTGAGTTGGACTTGGGGGCCGATGTAGGTGCCCTTGCCGATGACGATGTCTAAGGGACCGCACTCCGCGTCCATGTTGAGGATCTGCTCGATGACCTCGTCGGCGATGAAGAAGTCCTCCTCGTCGGCGATGGTGATGGTGTCCTTGAGTTTATCGTAGGCCCAGCGGCGAGCTATGGCCTCCATCTGACGCCAGACGCTTTTGACGTTGAAGGCGAGGAGTTCCTCTTCGCTATCGGCTGTGGCGGCTCGCACCACGAGTTGGTGCTGATTGAAAATTTGCACTAGGTCGGTCAGCAACAATTCGCCTTGGGCATTGTCGGTGTTGAGATGCTGGATGTACGTGCGCAGCGCATGTTCTCTGAAGGCGACGACGCCGGTGTTGATCTCGCGCGTTTCCAATAGCTCTTGGCGCGTGAAGGTGTAGGTGCGGCCATTGTAAGCGGCTTCGTAAGGCGTTGTCGCGTCGAGGCTGAGGATGTCCTTGTGCTCCCTGATTTCAATGACTTTGTCGCGGTCTTCACCCGCTGGCTGCCCGGAGGCGTCGGTGGCTGGCACGCGCACGATGCGGCCATAGGAGTTGGTCTCGGCCGGGCCGCTGTACAGGCCGGTGAGCACCATCATGTCGCAGTCGGCGTTTTCAAAGCTGGTGCGGAATTGAGCTACTACCTGCCCGGTCAACAACCCCATATCCCCTAAAAAGATGTACACGTCGCGGTCGGTCGCCGCTGCGGGAAAGGCTTGGAGACCGACGCGTACGGCGTCGCCGGTTCCAGCCGGCTGGCCGAGGACTGGGTTTTCTTGGTACGAGAAAAGACGCCCCGGTTGGGGGCCGGCCGCGCGGGCGACGTCTATGCCCTTGATGCCCACGACGATGACCTGATTGGGGCTGTCGAGGCCCTCTTGCACGGCGCGGGCCACGCGCACGGCCGTTGGCTGGCCCCAGATTTCGTGCAGCATCTTGGAGGTCTCCGAGCGGATGCGCATGCCATGGCCAGCCGCCAAAACGATGCCGATGCGGTGGATGTCGTCTAGGATTGGCGAATTGATTTCTGCGAGCAGGTCGTGCATTGAGTCTCTTTCTTGTAATTCGTAGGGGGCGATTTCAAGCCGCCCCCTACCAGGGGGAATCGGGCCGAAAACCAACCACCGGCCACGTACTGCGTAACATCAGTTACCTTAACGCAATGGTCGTGCGTCGGGTTCCTTGCCGCTAATTCTCCAGGACGTCGATATCTTCGCCGAGGGCCGTGTGCATGAGCAGATCCTGCATGCTGTGGCCGGGAGAACCGCACTCGGATTGGCGGCGGATGTACGTGCCGTCTGGGCGCATCTGCCGAGATTTGGCGCGGTCAACCAGCGCGTATGCGAGCAGCTCGCGATAGACGCGCCGCTTCAGACCCGGGTCCAAGATGGGGAAGACGACTTCGACCCGGCTGCGCAGGTTGCGATCCATCCAGTCTGCGCTGCCGAGCCAGACTTCTTCGTCGCCGCCGTTGGCAAAGTAAAAGACGCGGCTGTGCTCTAAGAAGCGGCCAATGATGCTATACACGCGGATGTTCTCGCTGATGCCGTCGAGCCCGGCGCGCAAGCAGCAAATGCCGCGCACGATCAGATCGATTTCAACGCCAGCCTGCGAGGCCGCGTACAGGGCCTTGATGATCGCCGGGTCCATGAGGCCGTTCATCTTGGCGATAATAGCGGCCGGCCGACCGGCGCGGGCGTGCTCGCTTTCGCGCTCGATGCGGTCGAGCATACCCTGCATCAGCCCGGAGGGCGCGACTAGCAGTTTTTCAAATTGACTGATGCGGCTGTGGGCGGTGAGCATGTTGAAAACCTCGGCCACCTCCGCGGTGATCGTTGGCTCGGCGGTAATCAGCCCCAGATCCGTGTAGAGCCTTGCCGTGGTGTGGTTGTAATTGCCGGTACCCAAGTGGGCGTAGCGGCGCAGGCGATCTTGATCGCGGCGCACCAGCATCGAGAGCTTGCAATGAGTCTTCAGGCCCATGATGCCATAGATCACGTGGATGCCGCTGTCTTCGAGGCGCTTGGCCCATTCGATGTTGGCTGCTTCGTCGCCGCGGGCTTTTAGCTCGACGAGCACGGTCACTTCCTTGCGGCGCTCGGCTGCGTCGATGAGCGCCTGCCCCACCTCTGAATCGTCGCCCGTGCGGTAGATGGTTTGTTTGATAGCCAGCACTTTGGGGTCGTTGGCTGCCATGCGGATGAAGTCGATTACCGTAGAAAACGATTCGTAGGGGTGATGCAGGAGAATATCGCCAGCGCGGATGGAGTCGAAGAAGGCGTCGGGGTCTGCGGGGAAATCGCGCTCGACGGGTGTGAAGGGAGGGTCCTTGAGGGCGGGGCGCGAGACGAGGCCGTAAAGGGTCATAACCCGATGGAGGTTGACCGGCCCATTGACCCGAAAGACTAGGCTGTCGTCGAGATCGAATTGCTGTTGCAAAAGCGATACTAGCTGGTCGGGTGCGCCCGGAGCGATCTCTAGCCGCACGGCATCGGCTTGGCGCTGCTTGGTGACCTGCTCCTCGATTTCTTCCAGCAAATTGTCGGCGTCTTCTTCATTGACGTACAGCTCGCTGTTGCGGGTGATGCGGAATGGGGCCGAGCCGATGACTTCGTAGCCGAAGAACAGTTCGTTGACTTGTAGGTCCATGATCCCGGCCAAGGTCACAAAATGGAGACCGTCGCCTTGGTCGGGCAGGCGCAAGATGCGCGGCAGCACTCGCGGCACGGTCGCCACGCCCATCATCGTCTGTCCCTGTTCTTCGAGCAGGGCACCGATGCACAGGGCCTTGTTGAGCACATGGGGGAAGGGATGGGCCGGATCGACGACGATAGGCGTGAGGATCGGCTCGAGTTCTTCCCGCCAGTACTGGCGCACGAAGTCGAGGTGCTCGTCTTTGAGCAGGCGCGCCTCCCAGAAGTAGATGCCTTCGGCGGCTAGGGCCGGGATGAGGTCCTCGTTCCAGCAGCGGTACTGTTCGGCGACTTGCTCGTGGGCTTGTTGGGTTATGCGCTCGAGTTGTTCGGCCGGGGTCAGGCCGTCGGGGCGGCTGGGATTGGCCCCCGATTCGTGCAATTGCAGCAGACCGGCTACCCGGATTTCGTAGAACTCGTCGAGATTGCTGGCGACAATGGCCATGAACTTGACGCGCTCTAGCAGGGGGTTGCGCTCGTCTTGGGCTTCTTCGAGTACGCGGGCGTTGAAGTCGAGCCACGAGAGTTCGCGGTTGATGTAGAGCTCGGGGCGCTCGTACGTGGGTGGGTGGGCGATTTCGCTCATATAGCAATCCTACATCATTTCCAAGGTGATCCGCAGATAGACGCAGAGTAGGATGCACAAGACGATAAGCCGCTCGAACCGTTCAAATCATGCCGCATTGCTATATCAGTCGAGTTGGGCGATGGTTTCGCGCACGAATTGCACCGATTTTGTCAGTGCGTCTTTGGGTTCGCCCGCTAGGCCACACTCGTAGGCTAGATAGCCGCTAAAGCCGATGTCCTTGAGGGCCTGTAAGCCGGCGCACCAATCGATGTCGCCAGTGCCCGGCTGCATGCGCGTGTTGTCGGCCATGTGGACATGGGCGACGTGTTTGCCGGCCTGGCGGAAGGCGGCCGGGGTGTCGGTTTCTTCGATGTGCATGTGGAAGAAGTCGCTGAGCAAGGCCACGCCTTGGGGGCTACCAGCGCGCTCGATGATTTCGACGCCGTCGGCTTGGCGGCGCAAGAGGTGTTGCTCGTAGCGGTTGAGGGGTTCGAGCAGGAGCAGGGTGCCGTGGCTAGCGGCATGGGCGGCGAGGTCTTTGACTAGTTCGACGAGCAGGGCCTTCTCTAGGGAAATGGCGTCTTGCAGCGGCGACAGGTCGGGGATGCGCGGCGGCCCAAAGATGGGGGGGACGATCTGGCCGACGGCTTGGAAGTGACCGCAGGCTTCTAGCTGGCGGCGGGTCTCGGCGAGGCTGTTGGCGCGCTTGCCCGGGTCTGGGTCGAGCCAGTCAAAGGTCTCTTGGCCGCAGATGGAAGCGATTTGGATGGAGCGGCCGGCGAGGGCCTTTTCGTATTCTTCGACGTGGTCGTACAGGCGCGATCTGCCGCCGACTTCTAGGCCTTCGATGGCGAGCGATTCGGCAAAATCGAGCTTTTCCGCGAGGCTTTCTCCGGGCAGCAGCCCTTCCTGTAAGGCGATTTTCATGGCGTCCTTTCTTGTGGCGCTCCAGCGTTAAAACTGGACGCCGAGCTTGATGTTTGTTTCGGGTTGGGTGGCAATTTTGGGGTACGCGTCGAGCAGGTCGTCAAAGGATACGATGGGCTGCACGATGGGCAGGCAATCGACTTGGCCGGCAGCGAGTATGCGCCAGCAGACGTCGTAGATGCGGTCGTTGTCCCAATTGGGGTGGTCGGGGTTTGGCTCGCTATTGGCGCGCGAGAATACGATGTGTGGCCGGTTCATATGGGCTTCGGCACCCAAGTCTATCCCCGTCGTCCACGCGCCGGGATACGCGCCAGCCACGATCGTTCCCCGGTAGGCGACTCCGCGCAGGGCTTGCTGCATGGCCGCGGGATGCCCGCTGTAATCAATGATCACGTCCGCGCCTCGGTTGGCCGTGGCCTTCTTGATCTCCAGGCCAGCATCGCATTGGGTGGGGTCGAGGACGAGGTCGGCTCCGCAGGCGCGGGCTGCTTCGCGCCGGTTGGCCAGCGGGTCGAGGGCGATGATGGGATGGGCACCGGCCAAGCGGCAGAATTGCACGGCCATCAGGCTGATGGCCCCAAGGCCCGAGACGGCTACGGCGTCGCCGATGCGGACGTGCCCGTCGCGCACTGCGCCGAGGGCAAAATCCGCCGGGTCGAGGCAGACGGCCGCTTGCCAAGGGACGTCTGCGGGCAAGCGGCGCGCGGCTGCGGGCCAGACGTGTTCCTCGCGGAACGGCCCATAGGCAAAGATGCGGTCGCCTTCTTTGAGCCGCGTGACGCCCGGCCCTAGTTCTACTACTTCGCCGACGCCCATGTTGCCCAGCGATACGGGGTATTGGACGCCCTCGCCTTGATGGTCGAAGATGCGAAGCTCGGAGTCGAAGCGGCCGCGCGGGCCGGCGTACCCCTTAAACATCGACATTTCAGTGCCGTGCTTGGCGGCCGCGTACAGGCTTTTGACGCGGACTTGGCCTGCTGATAGTGGTGGCGATTCGAATTCTTGGAAGGCTACTTGCTCGGCGGCCGGGGCGATGAGTGCTCGGGGCATGGGGCGACTCGCTTGACGTTGGACGCGTTTTTTGGGTTTATAGCGGGCCAAAATATACACTTCTCAGCGAGGATATGCCATGTCAGAACGCGTACAGATCGTAGTGCCCGGCGACAATCCAATCCAGATCGCCGGTTCGCCGCATTTGCAGCGGCTCGTTCCCTATGGGGATGTCACGCTCTTTGAGGATACGCCGCAAAGTGCGGACGAGAAGATCGCGCGGGCCGAGGGTGTGCAAATCATCATCAACACGCGCGGGGTAGTAACGTGGCGCGAGGAAATGCGCCGCTTGCCCGCGCTCAAGATGATTGCCACCTGCTCCATTGGCACGGACATGATCGACTTGGCGCTTGCCAAGGAACTCGGGGTCGTGGTGTCGAACCAGCCTGGCCGCACCGCGCCCGTGGTGGCCGAGCACATGTTCGGGCTGATGTTCGCCCTGTCCAAGCGCGCCTATTTCCAGACCGCCGAGCTAAAGGCTGGCCGCTGGACGCGCGAGATGAACACCATGCTGCAAGGGAAGGTGTTAGGCGTGGTGGGCACGGGGCCGATTGGCGCGGAGATGGCGCGGTTGGGGCGGGCTGTCGGCATGGAGGTCATTGCGTGGACTTTCAATCCGTCGCCGGAGCGCGCGGCCGAATACGGGGTGCGCTTTGTGGAACTCGACGAGTTGTTGCAGACCGCGGATGTGGTCAGCTTGCACGTGAAGTTGACCGAGGATACCCGGCACTTGCTCGGGGCGCGCGAGTTTGGCCTGATGAAGGAGGGAGCGCTGGTGTTGAACGGCGCGCGCGGCGACGTGCTGGATATAAACGCTCTGCGCGATGCTCTGTTGTCTGGGCATCTGGGCGGAGCCGGGCTGGATGTGTTTCCACAGGAGCCGCTGCCGAGCGACGATCCCATTCTCGATTGCGAGCAGGTGGTGCTGACGCCTCATGCGGCGGATCAGACGCCCGAGGGGGTGGATTTGCTGAACGAGGGTGCGGTCGATAATGTGATTGCGTTTTTGGAGGGGCGGCCGCGGAATAATGTGGCGGTGTGAGATAAGAACCAAAGAATAATAGGAGAAACGTTGTGCCTGAAGAAGGTGCGCCCATGAGCAAACGCCGACTGCCCATCGGCATTCAGACCTTCCGCAAAATTCGGGCAGAGGACTGCTACTACGTCGATAAAACCGCCTATATCCAGCGGCTGCTCGACGAGGGCACACACTACTTCCTGTCTCGTCCCCGGCGCTTTGGCAAGAGCCTGTTTTTGGACACGCTCAAGGAGCTGTTCGAAGGCAACGAGCCGCTATTTGCGGGGCTGCACATCCACGACCATTGGGATTGGTCGGTGCGCCATCCGGTGCTGCGGCTCGACTTCAGCAGTGGCACCTACCAAGGGCCGGACGACTTGCAAAAGGAAGTGGCGGCGCAATTGAACGCGATGGAAGAGGAAACGGAGGTCGTCCCGCACGATGACGACACCGCTTCGGCTCGCTTCCGCCGTTTGATGAAGGTGCTGCACGAGCGCAGCGGGCAGCGCGTTGCCGTGCTGATCGACGAATACGACAAGCCGATTTTGGATGCGCTGGAAGTGCCGGAGGTCGCCCGCGCCAATCGCGACTTTCTGCGCGGCCTGTATTCGACCGTGAAGTTTGCCGACGCGCACATCCGCTTCACGTTCATTACCGGGGTGAGCAAATTCTCCAAGGCTTCGACCCGAGCTCAGCCGAGGGTCAGCCTGTTTTCCGGCCTTAACAACCTCACCGACATCACCCTTGAACCCGAATACTCCGCCCTGTGCGGCTACACCGACGCCGATATAGACACCGTGTTCGCGCCAGAACTGCCCGGCTTGGACCGAGACCAGATCCGCGACTGGTACAATGGCTATAGTTGGCTCGGCGACGAGAAGGTGTACAACCCTTTTGACATCCTGCTGCTCTTTCGCCGTCGCCGATTCGCCGCCTATTGGTTTGAGACCGGTACGCCGAGGTTCCTAATCGAAGCGCTGTTCAAGCGCCGCGTCAGTTCCTTAGACCTCGGCGCGATGGAGGGCAGCGACGAGTTGCTCTCGACGTTTGATGTCGATGACATCGCCACCGAGGCGCTGCTGTTCCAGACCGGCTACCTGACGATAACCGACGAGGAGGACGTTGGTGGCGAGCCGATCTATCGCCTGGGCTATCCCAACCGCGAGGTGCGCCAAAGTCTGAACCGCAGCCTGCTGCGCTACTTGGTGACGGACTCGACGCGGCAGAGGGCCAACAGTACACGGTTGTATCGGCTGTTGGAAGCCAACGACTTCACCGGGCTTAAGACGCTGTTCCATGCTTTCTTCGCCAGCATTCCCTACGAGTGGTACACCAACAACGACATCGCCCACTATGAAGGCTACTACGCCAGTGTGTTCTACTCCTATTTCGCCGGGCTAGGGCTGGACATTCGAGTGGAGGACAGCAGCAGCCACGGCCGTTTGGACATGGCGGTTTTGTTCAACGGCCACGTCTATCTGTTCGAGTTCAAGGTAGTTGAGCTTTCGTCTGCGGGTGCGGCGCTGGCGCAGCTAAAGGAGCGAGGCTACGCGGACAAATATCGCGGTTTGGGGCAGCCGATTTACCTGATTGGCGTGGAGTTCAGCAAGGATGAGCGCAATGTCACGGCGTTTGACGTGGAACAGGCGTGATTGAGCATGTAGCGGTGTGACGTGGGGGGAAAACAATAGGAGAAACGTTGTGCCTGAAGGAGGTGCGCCCATGACTAGACGCAGACTGCCCATCGGCATTCAGACCTTCCGCAAAATTCGGGAAGAGAATTGCTACTACGTCGATAAAACCGCTTACATCCGCCGGCTGCTCGACGAGGGTACTCATTACTTCCTGTCGCGTCCTCGGCGCTTTGGCAAAAGCCTGTTTTTGGACACGCTCAAGGAGCTGTTCGAAGGCAACGAGCCGCTGTTTGCCGGGCTTTACATCCACGACCGTTGGGATTGGTCGGTGCGCCATCCGGTGCTGCGGCTCAGCTTTGGCAGCGGCAATTTCAAGGAACCCGGCTACGTGGAGGCCACGCTCATGGAGCAACTCGCCGCGATCGAACGCCGGGCGGGGGTCGTCTCTGAGTACTCCACGGCCCCCGGCCGTTTTGCCTTTCTACTGGAAGCCCTGCACGACCAAGCCGGGCAGCCGGTCGCCGTGCTGATTGACGAATACGACAAGCCGATTTTAGACGCGCTGGATCTGCCGGACATCGCCCGCGCCAACCGCGACTTTCTGCGCGGCCTGTACGCGGTCATCAAGGACTGCGATGCCCACGTCCGCTTCACGTTCATTACTGGGGTGAGCAAGTTTTCCAAAGTCAGCCTGTTTTCTGGCCTCAACAATCTGAAGGACATCACCTTAGACCCGCGCTATTCGGCCCTCTGTGGCTACACTGAGGCGGATTTGGATACTGTGTTCACGCCCGAACTCCCCGGCTTGGACCGGGAGCAGATCCGCGACTGGTACAACGGCTATCGTTGGGCTTCGACAAGCTCAGCCGAGTCGCTCGGCGACGAGAAGGTGTACAACCCGTTCGACATTCTGCTGCTGTTCGACAGCCGTGCGTTCAAAGCGTATTGGTTTGAGACCGGTACGCCGACGTTCTTGGTCGAAACGCTTTGCCAGCGGCAGGTTAGTTCGTTGGCACTGAGTGAGATGATCGGCAGCGACGAGTTGCTCTCGACCTTTGACGTCGATCATATCGCCACCGAGGCGCTGCTGTTCCAGACCGGCTACCTGACGATAACCGCCACCGAGGACTTGGGCGGCAAGCGGTTCTATCAGTTGGGCTATCCCAACCGGGAGGTGCGGCAGAGCCTCAACGAGAGCTTGCTGAGCTACTTGGTGAAGGATTCGACGCGGCAGATAGCCAACAGCGTGCGGCTGTCTCGGCTGTTAGAGGCCAACGATTTCGCCGGGTTGGAGACGCTGTTCCATGCTTTCTTTGCCAGCATTCCCTACGAGTGGTACACCAACAACGACATCGCCCAGTACGAGGGCTACTACGCGAGTGTGTTCTACTCCTATTTCGCGGGCTTGGGCTTGGACATTCGGGTGGAGGACAGCAGCAGCCACGGCCGGCTGGACATGGCGGTTTTGTTCAACGGCCATGTCTATTTGTTTGAATTCAAGGTGGTGGAGTTGTCGTCGGCGGGTGCGGCGCTGGCGCAGCTAAAGGAACGGCGCTACGCGGATAAGTATCGCGCCTTGGGGCAGCCGATCTACCTGATTGCGGTGGAGTTCAGCAAGGATGAGCGCGATGTCGCGGCGTTTGACGTAGAGCAGGCGTGAGCAGGTAAGGCGTAGAATTACTCGCCAACAATCAACCAAAAAGGAGAAGCTATGTTTCGCTCGCTATCGCCGGGGGCTATCGGCGCAAGCGTAGAAAACCTCGCAGACGGGCTTGATTTGGCCGTGCGGCATGGGTTTGCTGGGTATCATTTCAACATTGGCGAAGTCGCGGCCATGGGTGCGGAAGAGGCCCTCGCGCTGGCCGAGCGCAAGGGCGTGCGGCTGTCGGCGTGGGGATTTCCCGTTGATTTTCGCGGGGAGGAGGCTGCATACCGAGCGAGCTTGGCGCAGTTGCCGGCGTTGGCAAAGGTGGCGGCGGCCTTGGGGGTGCGGCGGACGGCGACTTGGCTTATGCCGACCTCGGACGAGCTGACGTACCAAGAGAACTTCGCCTTTCACGTCGAGCGACTGCGGCCGGCTGCGGCGGTGCTCGCCGACGAAGGCGTGTGGTTGGGTTTGGAATACGTCGCGCCGAAAACGCTGTGGTCGAGCAAGCAGTACGAGTTTGTCCACACCATGGAGCAAATGGAGGAACTGTGCCAAGCCGTAGGCGAGAATGTGGGCTTTCTGCTCGATAGCTGGCATTGGTACACGGCCCACGAGACGGCTGAGGATGTGCGCCGCTTGCGCCCCCAGCAAGTGGTGGATGTACACGTCAACGATGCACCGGCTGGCGTAGAAATTGACGATCAACTCGACAATGTGCGCGACTTGCCCGGGGCGACTGGCGTAATCGACATCGCGACATTTCTCAGCGCCTTGCAGCAGATTGGCTACGACGGGCCGGTCATGGTCGAGCCGTTCAGCGAGCGGGTGCGCGCCATGGAGCGGGAGGAGGCCGTGGCGGCTACGGCTGCCGCGCTAGGCCGCGTGTGGGAACAAGCCGGACTCAGTTAAGAAGTGGTCAGTGGCCAGTGGTTAATGGCCAGCCCCCGCACCGCGCCCTATGGGCCGGGAGGGAAGGGAACTGATCACTGATCACTGGCCACTGGCCACTAATTATGGAAACCCGCACCATTGAATGCGACATCTTGGTCTTGGGCGGCGGCTTGGGCGGCGTGGCCGCGGCCGTGCGCGCCGCCCGCTTGGGCTATCGAGTCTGTCTGACCGAAGAAAACCCGTGGATCGGCGGCCAAGCCACCAGCCAGGGCGTCGCTGCCTTAGACGAGCACCCGCACATAGAGCACTTCGGCGGTACGGCCCTGTACGGCGAATTCCGTGCTGGCATTCGCGCATTCTATCGTCGCAAGTACAAACTGAAAAACCCAGCCGACCCGCACTTCAACCCCGGGGCCGGTTGGGTCTCTGCGCTGTGCTTTGAGCCGCGAGCCGGTCTAACGTCCCTGCTGTCTTTAGTTGTACCGCAAATTGAGGCCGGTCGCCTAATGTTGTTTTACCACGCCCGTGCGTCTGCCGCCCACGTCCAAGGACAGTCCATCCGCACTGTAGATGTCGTCCAAGAAGGGGGTACAAACGTCTTGCGCTTTGCCCCGGCGTATGTGCTCGACGCGACGGAGCTGGGCGACCTGCTGCCCCTGTTGCCGGTTCCCTACGTCTCCGGCGCTGAAAGCCGCGACCAGACCGGCGAGCCGCACGCCCGCGCCGACGACCCGGCCCCGCATCTGACCCAGTCTTTTACCTGCCCGTTTGCGGTCGATTTCTGCCCCGGTCAAGATCACACTATTGCTCGCCCGACGAACTACGAGCGCCACCGCGACCAGCAGCCCTACACCTTGACCTTGCAGTACGCCCGCGGCCCGCGCACGTACCGATTCTTCGAGACCGTCGGCGACTTACCCGGTTCCTTTTGGGCCTACCGCCGCCTGTTGTGCGCCGATCAATTCGCCGAGGGACAGGTGCCTGGGGACGTGGCGTTGATCAACTGGCAGGGCAACGACTACACCGGCGGCACCCTCGTCGACGTGACGCCCGCCGCGCAGGCGCAGCAGATAGCCGCGGCCAAGGAACTGAGCTTGGGGTTGCTGTACTGGTTACAAACCGAGGTGCCGCGCGACGGCGGCGGTTTCGGTTATCCCGAACTGCGGTTGCGCCCCGACATC
The DNA here is from genome assembly GCA_009840005.1 of Gemmatimonadota bacterium. Next base: position 26,398 of record VXOR01000021.1, on the reverse strand, counting down.
ATGGGGACCGCCGATGGCTTCTCCCAGTACCCCTACATCCGCGAGTCCCGGCGCATTGAAGCGCGCAAGACCATTGTCGAGCAAGAGGTCGCCGCTCCGCATCAGCCCAATGCGCGTGCCGCTCCTTTTAGCGACAGCGTTGGCGTGGGTTGGTACGCCATCGACATCCACGGCCAAGCCACCGATGTGGTGTACACCGCGCCCACCAAGCCCTTCCAGATCCCGCTGGGTGCGCTTGTGTCGCGGCACTCGGACAACTTGCTGGCGGCCTGCAAGAACATCGGCACTACGCACATCACCAATGGTTGCTACCGCTTGCATCCCGTGGAGTGGAATATCGGCGAGGCCGCTGGTGCGCTGGCTGCTTTTTGCTTGGGTCAGCAACGGACTCCAGCGGATGTGTGTAGCAGCGCGGCTTTGCGCCGTCAGTACCAGCAGACTTTGCTGACGGCTGGCGTGCCGCTGTATTGGTACGAGGACGTGCCGCTTGGGCATCCGGCCTTTGCGGCCGTGCAGACGCTGGCTGTGGAGGGGATATGGTCGGGGTGCGCCGATCATTTGCGCTTTGAGCCAGATACCTTGGCTGATGCGCCTGATGAGCATCTGAGATCTGCGGGCCTATCGCCGGATCTTGCGGGCGGCGACCCTATAACGCGAGGGGACTTGGCGCACCGGATGGCGCAGCGGCTCGGCTGAGCGTTCGATTGAGCTCACGCCGAAGTCTCGCCGAAGACATTTGTAAAGGGTAATCCGATGGCGTAGATTTAACAGAGAGCCGCCTTAGCTCAGTTGGTAGAGCATCTGATTTGTAATCATTTTTTATTCCCTCTTTAATTCCCCGCTTCGATCTCGTAAGCTCCTGTTTTATCCCGATTTAATCTTTAGTAATATTTTGATTGATTTAACTCAAATTAGGCATTATTTTGTCTTTTACTGACACAGAATACTGACACAGACTGACACATTCTCTCTTTAAATCCGGACAAAAGACCGAAATATTACTGACACAAAACACTGACACGGCCTTAAAAACATCCTCATACACCCTTCGAGAAAGGACTGAAAATGCTGACAGAAAGAGAAGTTCGAGACGCCAAAGCAGAGGGCAAAACCCGCATATTTTGGGATGGACAAATCAGAGGGCTTGGCCTTCGAGTTACGGCCAAAGGGGTCAAATCCTACATCCTCAACTATAGGGTCAATGGTCGTGAGCGCAGAATGACCCTTGGCCGCGCTTCGGTTATGTCTCTGAAGGCCGCACGAAAACAGGCCGCAGAGCATCTTGAAGGCATTCGGGCCAGCGAGCTTGATCCGTTGGAAGTCAAGCAGGAAGCGAGAGAAAGAGCGGAACAAGCCCCAACCGTAGTTGATGGCCTTGACCGTTTTTTTAATGAGTTTGCGCCCAACCGAATCAAGATGGGGCGGCTGAAAAAGCGGACGGCCTATGAATACAATCAACAGGCCAACAAGTATCTGAGGCCAGCGTTGGGCAAGCTCAAGATTGCCGATGTGAAGCGCAGCGATGTGGAGCGAATGATTGAGCCACTTACGGGAACAATTCGGAATCGGGTGCTGGCCCTCACTTCGCGATTGTTTACCCAATTCGAGCGTTGGGAGCTTAGGCCGCAACATTCCAATCCAGCCTACGGGATTGACCGGGCGAAAGAAGAGGCGCGGGATAGAACCTTGGACTCTTTGGAGTTGGCCGCGCTGTCTAAGAGTCTGAATAAGTTTGAAAATCAGCATCCTGTATCGGTTGCCGTGATTCGATTCGCCAGCCTCACCGGCCTTCGCATCGGGGAGGTTTTGAGTATTCAATGGGAGGACATAAATTGGGAGACGGGGCTGTTGGTGTTGCGCGATACAAAAACGGGGAGGCGAGTCCATCACCTTCCCGAAGCCGCCTTGAACATCCTCAACGACCTTCCGCACTCCAACCGTTGCCCTTGGGTATTTAGCAACAATGGGCGGGTTGCGACGATTTATCGGACGGTATGGAAACACTTTGGCGAGATCACTAAAGACGCCGGATTGGAAAACGTCAAGCTGCACGATTTGAGGCGTAGCTTTATGACCGCTGCCGCCGCTTCGGGCGTTGGTGCCCATGTCCTGCGCGATCTGCTTGGGCATAAGACAACCGCGATGGCCGATAGATACGTTAGGGCCGTTGGTGCCCCTGTCAGAGAAGCGCGTGAGGCCATCGGCGCACAAACGGCGATTAAGATGGGACTGGCGATTGAGGAAGCCGAAGACGGAGAAGGTGAGGGTGAGTAAATTCGTAGCACAGCGATGAAAGAAAGGGGGGCTGGCAGAAATTGTCAGCCCCCCTTTTTGTTTTGTAGCTACTGTCTGGCGGCTATTCCTGCTTTAATTTTTGCCGGAGATAGGCGACGTGCAAAACGCAGGGGATGGTTACACGGTAGGCGGGGCCAGTGATAGTACCTACTGCCAAAAGCCCCGATACGGCCCATCCGACCGGCCCTAAAAAGTATCCTATGGAGCGTGTGATAGCCGCATTCGCAGCCATAGACAACCCTTTGCCAAGGACTGCATACGAGACTTTGTTTGCTACGATTACGGCAATCTGGTAGGTAGCAAAACCTCCCGCTGTCCCTGCTAATTGGGCCGTTATAGTTGCTGCGGGAAAACCTCCATTGAAATCGGCGTTTTCAACTCCGCTGTCCGCGAACAACTTGGCCAACTCTTTTTTCTCCGCATCGCTCATGTCCTCATAACTGCGCTCTAAGACCTTGAACAGCATCTTGATTTCGATTTCCTCAATCGAATCGGTATCGGAAAAATCCACATCGAGCTTTTTGGCTACATCGTGGACAATTTCGTCATAGGGTGGGCCTTCTCCCCTGAAAATGTTGGCAATGGTATTTCCCCCATACCGCCGCAACTCCGATTCAATCACATCGACGTATTTTTGATGGTTGGGGTAGTGTTTTTGATACACGTCCCTACCAGTAAAATGTTCGCTGATTCTGCCTGTTAAGTACTCGACCAACGGCCCTAAATCATCGTTGGTTGCCCGTTTTAGCAAGGGGGTTAAGGTCATTCCTAAACTCCTTGATTAGTGGTTTTTTATGTCCCACACGGCCAGCATATCGCCGCCGTCGAAAATTATTTGGCCGTTGGCAATTCTATATTGAGCTACGCCGTCTGTCGGTTCAATACCGATGTGTTCCTCCGTTGGTTTAGGGGTAGGATGAACCTACTAAAATCGGCAACCAACGAAATCTGTCAACCTCCAATGCCAGACGGCTAAGTCGAGCCGATTCAGGTCATACAAGGCAAGAAGAGGGGGTAGGTCGCAGCCGGTTAGGGTTTGCAACCTACCCCGTTTTCGTCCTCCATTATAGGCCAAGGTAGGGTTTTAGTTTTGGAGTCGGGATAACGAAGATGTTTGAATTTCTCTCGATTCTCTCTATACATCACTTACTAAATAAAATTTAGGGATATAGGTCCCTTCTTTGACGAGGACTGTTGACAAAAATTAAGGGATAGGGGAGCTTTAGGAGGTGCTGCAAAGTGGTAACAATGTGCTGATACAGACTTTTCCCGCCGCTGTATCAGCCCTTCGTAAGCAGTTGATTTTATTGGAAAAGCCGCCTTAGCTCAGTTGGTAGAGCTATTCACTTGTAATGAATAGGTCCTCGGTTCGAGTCCGGGAGGCGGCTCCAATAAATTATTTTCAGACTGACACCCCACCGTCTTATTGCCTACAATCCAAAATCAAGGCAATCAGGGCAGCTTGTTCGGCTGTTTCTGAGACGGCCTCCAAGCCCCAATAAACATTGCTCGTGTAGTAGCTTGTATTCAATGCGGTCCGCAACACATTATAGCGATCTGCCTGATCTAAGCGGCCAGCTAGCCCGTACGCGAAGCCGAAAAATTGCGCGGGCGGCATTGGGGCACACATTTCGAGATACGCATCAGAAAAGGCCAAGATAGCGGCCCGGTATCCAACGGAAGCGTCTGGTGCATCCAAAGACAAAATGGCGTCGTTGTAGAAAGCGCAGTTAGCCTTATGCGCGGCCGCAGCGGCTTGCATGGTTATTTCTTTTCCCGCCGCGTTGAATCGATCCCAAGCGGGGTAATACTCGTTGCCCCAGATGGTTATTTCCGCTGCGGTTAGACGGTGCATAACGCCGGCGGCGTTGAAAAGGTATTTACCGACTGCAAAAGCGCCGCTCAACGCGGTTTTGTCAATGGGAGTGCCTACAGTGTAGAAAGCCTGTTTGGCATCCATATATTGATCGAAAGCCGCTGCCGCCTTGGGGCCGAAGATGGTGTGCAAAGAGGCAAAGAGCGAGTCGTAGGCAGCATAGGCGACCGAATCGACGACGGCCACAGCAATGGAATCGGCAAGGGTATCGGCAATGACTCCGGCTTCTTTGACATCTTGATAGGCGCTTGATGCGTCACGGGCGGCCAAGGCGGCGGCGTTCTCTGGGGGGCAGTCAGTTGCATTGACTGGCGTCTCAGCACACGCAACAAAAGCGATGAGCAGAACAAAGCGACTCATGGCCATGTTATCTATTTTTCCGTCCATACGGGGAATTGAGTACACCCCGTCCTCGTAGGCGACGCAGGGGGCGAAGAGGTGCATGTCGTCGAAGGCTCCTTCAGACCCTAGGGCGATGCAGGGGCCTTCGTCGCGCTGCCAGTTCTGGATCATGCGTTTTCTCCTGTGTACGATGCCCTTCCAGCGAACTCGCAGTTGACCAGAACCAAATGCGGCTTAGCTTGGTTCGCTCAGTGCTCGGGCGCCGGAGTCTCAATCCCCGCTTCGGCACCATTCTAATTTAATATTTAGTCACTCTCAAGATGGCGAATAGACAAAACTAGAGTTGATAGACTACCACCTACAGATGGGCGATGAATGGGGGAGACCTGAAGCGGCATGTCCGCAACGATTGGACTGAGCGGTGGCTCCTTTAAGGGCCTCCTCCTCGACAACGAGGCGAACGCTGGCCGCCAAGGGAGCGGTTTCAACCCCCTGTGCCATCTGAGTTACCCGGATCAGAACCTCTACCGGAACGACGCCGTCGGCCTCAACTTCGAGCACATCATGAACGGCGCGGCGGCCGACGCCGGCCGCTCGATGTTCACTCCCCGGAAGGACCGCTGCCTCCTTCTCTCCCACGCTCCCGGCGAAGCGTCGGTCTGCCACCCGGCCGCGGACTCCTCTTGGGGGATCGAGAGCGAGATGCGCTATTGCCTCGGGGCGGACTGCCTCGATATGGAGTTTACCGCCCGCCTGACCGACGAACGATGCGCCCCGCTCGGGTACGTCGCCTTCATGTGGGCTTCCTATATGAACCGCACCTGCGGCCGGGCGATCCATTTCTACGGGACTTGCGAAGGGGAGGAAGGCTGGGTTCGCTTCGGCGAAGACCTTGCGGCCGGCCGCTTCGAGACCGGCACCATCGCCCACGCCTCGGTCGACCCCCTTCCGTACGAAGAAGGGTCCGAAACCCTCAACATTGTCGAAGATCCCCGCAAGCGCTTCCTCCTGCCGTTCTACTACGGCCTAGCGGACGGCGACGGCGACCTGTCGAGCGGAGACGACCGGATGGTCTATGTGATGATGTTCGATCAGGAGGCGTCCATCCGCTTCGCCCTGTGGAACTTCATCCGGGACGAGCGCGGCCGGCCGGACCCGCACAGCCCGGCCTGGGACTGGCAGTACGTCATCCGCGCCCCGGAGATCGGCCGGACCTATCGCTATCGGGCGCGGCTTCTGTACCGGCCGTTCGTCGATCGGGAAGCGGTGCGGCGGGCGTATGAGGAATGGGCGGCCGAACTGTAGCGCTTCGACCTTCACCGCGGCGGGGCCAGACTCGGCTCGTGGACGAAGCGCTTCATGCCCAGCCCGAGTCGGGCTTGGGTGCGCGGCGGCAGAGCCAGCGCGAACGTCTTATCGCTCACCGGAACGCGCTGGGACGCCCCTGCGACCTCGACCTCGGTGAACTCGTGTTCTCCCATGCCCCCCGCTTGGATTAACACCTCCTGGTGCTCCGTCGGATTCAGGTTCACCACGGTCAGCTCGGCCCAGTCGTCGCTCAGCCCTGAGACCAGCGCGGCCACGTCGGGCGGAAGCCCCGGACGACGGCGCTGGGCGTCGAAGTGGCGCAGTCTGGTGACCAGCAGGCCCCCGTTGTAGTGGGGGAGGGGGGCACCCATGGTGAGCTGCACTAGGCCTTCACAAGTAATGGGATTCCGCTGCTGGAAATAGGCGTCGCCGTAGGTGGCCGGGTCCTGCTCGTCCTGCGCCATGAAGTCGAGACGCGCCTGCACTTGGGCCAGATTGTGTTCGAGGATCCGCTCTGGATACTCGGGGAATTCGCCGTGTAGGTAAGCCATCCAGCCCCAGTCGTGCCCGCCCTGATCCTTGGTGTGGTGCCACGAGTTGACGGCGAAGGGGTCGCCCGATCGCTTGCGGGTCCGTTTGAATCTCCGCGAATCGGACCGGGCCATCGACATGCACCACAGATGGGCGATGTCGGACGGGTACATGGGCATGAACTCGAACCAGCCGTCCTGCTGCAGGGCGGTGCCGTCCTCCTTGCGGATTGGGTACCACATCCACTCGCCCGGCGCGTAGTTGACCAGCCCGGGATCATCGTACTTGTGGGGCACGTAGAGTTGGTCGTCGCGCTCGATCCCGCGGGAAATGAGGACGTCAATTTGAGATCGCGGAAAGTCCATGTATTCCAGTCGGCGCGTCAACAGGGCGCAGTTCTGGGCTGCGACCCCCACGGCCTGCCCGACGCTGTGCCAACCGTGGGGCCAAGCCCAGCCGTACATCGCCCCATACCACTTGCCGTTGGTGTGTTCACCCACCACACCGGAGAGGCCGACGTTGTCGGGCACGATGCCGCCGTTGGCGTCGGTGCGCTCCATCCAGGCCTCGGTGTATTCCAGAACCCAGTCGCGGTACTTCCCGTCCGCCGTCAGCAGGTAGGCGTTGGCCCCTAGGGTGGTCGCTAGGAGGTTGACCACGGCGTCGCCGCGGCCCATGCGATCGCGCACGGCTAGGCCCAGCCGCTCGGCCAACTCGGGACTACCTCGCACCACCGCGTGATTGGTGCATCCCGGCACGTCGTAGAAGGGCAGATTGTACCCCTCATAGGGCCAATGCGGACCTTCCTCGAAGGCCCAGTAGGCCGGCCCCTTGCTGCCGTTTCTCGCGCAGCGGATGATCCGGTGTTCCGGGTCGTAGTTGGGGGCCTCTGGATCCTCACCGAGGAACAGCCCGGCGAAGCGCCGGGCCCGCTCGATGTTGGCCCCGTTGGTCGGATCGGCCATGCAGAGCATGTAGAACAAGTAGTTGCCCTCACCCTGATGGAACCAGTCGTAGCCCGGCTGGTACTCCCGCACCACCATGGGGTAGCCGTGTCCCGTCCCGTGCTGGCTCATCTGCTCATTGATGACGTCGAATTCCCGCTGGGCGTCGGACAGGAACCGGTCGCTGCCGCCGAGCAGGTAGAAGAGCGGCCAGTTGTGGAAGCTCTCGTAGCAGTCATCCAGCGCGTCGATGCTCTGGAAGTCGGGACTGGGGGGCCAGAGCAGACGCCCATCTGGATGGGTGTACCTCTTGAGCGCCTGCGGAGCGGCATCCTCGATTGCGGCGAAGAGCTGGCGCTGAAGCAGGGCCCACTTCGGTGGTGTCTGGGCCGATTCGCACGCCTCTAGGGCGACTGCCATGATCACTCTCTTTCCGTTACGGGCTGGTACCACTCGATGATCAAGGTATGATGGGACGCAATCCCTTATTCTCCCAGCGAGTCCCTACTTAGCTAGCCCCCGCTTGACTTTCCGCTCAAAGTCGCGCATCTCGTCCGTCCCGTCTAACACGCCGATTTCCATGTTGAACTCGCGCACCTCGCCCGGCTCGATGTACTGCAAGGTCCCGTGCTTGCGGTTCCAAGCGCGGCCGAGCACCGAGCAGTTGCCCGGCTCAATGCCGGTGACGTAAGTGCCCTTGTGGAAGTGCTGCCAGTGGTTGACGATGGGGATCTCGCTGTGCTTGAATTGCCAATACAATCCCAAGCCTAACTTTTCGTTGAGTAAGCCGATGTGGACGCGCCCCTGGCGGTCGGTGCGGGGCCGATGCACGTACACATCGTCGTGGACGCGCGGTTGCGGCCCTTTGGCCACGGTATAGTCCTCGGGGCCGACGGGGCGGTCCGCGGTCCACTCAGTGCTTTTGCGGCTGTGGAGGACGAGGCGGGTCCCTTCGTCGAGGAGGGGGAACCCGGGGTTGCAGTGATACACGAACATGAGCGGCGAGCGGTCGGCCGCGAGGTTTTCGATGCGATCGCGGATGTGGATGCTTCGCTCGCCGAGTACGGTCGAGATCTCGCGTGACAGCTCTAGATTCTCGGCAAAGACCTCGGCTTGGCGCATTTGGCCGCGGATGCGCACGACGTAATCCGCGCCCTCCCAGCCCGCCTCAATGCCGACGTTTTTAGCCGGGATGTACGAGAGGCGGCCGTGCAGGGGCATTTCGGCGTTTTCCTCTTCGGGATCGACTTCTGGGTGGCCGACAAAGTCGAGTCCGCACGAGGTGACTAGCCCGCCAAACCAGCCGCGTCCCCATTTAAAGCCCTCTGGCTCGTAGAAGGCTGGCCCGACGTCTCCCGGGCCGGAGCGGAAGCACAGCGACTGGCCCTTGTAATGGGCCGAGGCAATGTCGAGAGCGCGACCGGGCAAGATGGAAAACCCCAAGCCCGAAGCGTTGAACACGTCGATGAGGTCGGCACCGCGCTCAAAGCCCTCGCGGCGCTCGGCGCGGCGGGCGTACATGAGCTGGCTGATGTCGCCGACGCGGTTGAGCAGTTGGCGGCGGGTGAAGTTGCGGCCGAAGAGCTTGGGCATAAGGAACCTCCTGTAGCAAATGCTGGGATGTGGTTTGGACTATCGCAAAGATAGGCTTTGCACGGTAAAACAATACATATAGGTTTTTCTTGCCAACCCGAACCCAATGAGGAAGGAGTGCAGAAGGATGGCTTTTTCAACGGCTGTACAGCTCGAAGACGTGTGGAAGCGCTTCGGCGCGGTCGAGGCCGTGCGCGGGGTGTCACTGCGCGTGCCCGCGGGGTGTATCTACGGGCTGTTGGGTCCCAACGGCGCGGGCAAGACGACCCTGATCCGCATGATTATGAGCATCTTCTTCGCCGATTCTGGGCGCATCGGCCTGCTGGATGGGCAAAAAACCCTCGCGGTCAAGGACCAACTCGGCTATCTACCCGAGGAAAAGGGTCTGTACAAGAAGATGAAGGTCGCCGAGGTGATGATATATTTCGCGCGGCTCAAGGGACTTGCCGCGGACGTGGCGCAGCAGCGGGCCGCTAAGTTGTTGCAGCGCTATGGCCTCGGCGACTATCAGGACCGGCGCTGCGAGGTGCTTTCCAAGGGCATGGAGCAAAAGGTGCAATTGCTCGCGGCGCTGATCCACGAGCCTGAGCTGGTCATTCTCGACGAGCCTTTTTCCGGGTTGGACCCGGTCAACCGCGATCTGATGCGGGACGTCATCTTGCAGATGCGCCGCGACGGCAAGACGGTGATTTTCTCGACCCACCTGATGGAGCAGGCCGAGCAGCTATGCGACTTTGTCGCGCTGATCAACAAGGGGCAGAAGGTCGTCGATGGCCCGTTGGGCCAAGTGCTCGCCAGCGGGGGGCGCGCCGCAGTGCTCGACTACGATGGCGATGGGCGTCTGCTGCGCGACCTGCCGGGCGTTATCCGGGTAAACGACTCGGGCAAGCGGGCCGAGCTTTTTCTCGCAGAGGACGCGGACTCGCAAGCGCTGTTGGCCGCGCTCGTCCACAAGGTGCAGATACGGGGCTTTGCCCTGCGCACGGCCTCTTTGCACGAGATTTTCATCTGCGCCATAGGGGAGGCCGACGATGCGTAAAATTGCTTTAGTTGCCCAGCGAGAATACGCGGAGCACGTCCGCACGAAGGGATTTTGGATCGGCGTCTTGGCCTTCCCGCTCATCCTCGCGTTGAGCGTTGCGGTGCCCATTCTATTGAGTGGAACCAAACAGGCGCGGACCTATGCTGTGATCGACCATTCGGGTTTTGTGCTACAGGAGGTGGAAAAAGGCATTTTAGCCGAGGATCTGGGCATAGTGCTGCGGGACGCGGCGGCGCGCTATCGCGATGGCGGTCAGGCTTGGGAACGCTTGCCGGATGCGGTCCGGGCAGCCGCAAAGGTCTATGTGAGCTTGGACGAAGCGGAGCGGCCAGCGCTAGTCCAAGACCTCGCTGCGGGCGGAGATGAGGTCGCGGCTGGCCTCGTCGAATGGTGGCAGCAGGTCTCGGCTGAAGAGTTGGAGGCCCTCAGCTTGGAACTCTCGCGCAGCCGCTACGTCCGGGTGGAGATGCCCAGCGACGACGATCCGCCAGCCGCGCTCAATCGCATGGTGAACGACGGTGCGCTCTTTGCTTACTTCGTCATATCCCCAGATCCAGTCGCCAGCGACGAGGGGAGCAAATACATCTCCTTGAATCGGACCGACCAGGATTTGCGCCGCTGGTTTGCAGACCGAGTGTTCCAAGTGGTGCGGGCGCGGCGCATTGAACAGGCGGGCCTCGACGCAGAAACGAGCGACTGGTTGCAGACCCCAGTGCATTTCGCGGAGCGCAAGGTCGATAAGCGCGGCGACGAGGCCGAGGTTTCCACAGTTGATAGGGTCCAGCAGTGGGCTGTCGTACCGTTCGTTTATCTATTGTGGATGGCGATATTCATCAACGCGCAGACGCTTATGACCAATACTGTGGAGGAGAAGTCGTCGCGCCTCATCGAAGTGCTGCTGTCCGCGCTCTCGCCTTTTGAACTGATGGCTGGCAAGATCGCCGGCACGGCTGCGGTTGGGCTGACCTTGGTCTTTACCTGGGTCGCGTGTGTTGCGGTGGGGGTGGTGATTGCGCCGGCCGCGTTGGGGGACGATGTGGCCTCCATCGTCGGCATTGCTAGTACTCCGCTGTACTTGTGGTCCTTTGTCTTTTACTTCTTAGCAGGCTTCCTGCTATATGCCTGCCTGCTGGTGGGAGCCGGCTCGCTGTGCAATAGCTTAAAAGACGCGCAGAGCCTGATGTTGCCGCTCCTCGTACCGCTGATCGTGCCGTTGCTCACCATGATACCCATCACTCAAGACCCCAACGGCACCTTGGCGCGGGTTATGTCCTACATCCCGCTCTTCACCCCTTTTGTCATGATGAATCGGGCCGCTGGCGCACTGCCGCTGTGGGAGTATTTGGCGACCACAGTGCTGCTTTTGTTGTCCATCTACTTCGCAGTGCAGGGGGCGGGCAAGGTATTTCGCATCGGCATCTTGATGACGGGCAAGCCGCCGCGCTTGGGAGAGGTCATGCGTTGGCTGACGGCCAAAGAAGACATCAGCCCGGCGGAGCGCGAAGCGGACCAGGTCAGTTGAGCGGGATCAAGCGGTTGGCAAGGACGCGGATGTTGTGCTCGATGGTGGGGGCATCCGGGGCGTCGCTGGTCTGGCGGAGGTACTCGTTAAAGGCCGCAATGGCCTTGAGGTACTCGCGGGTGTGGTGGTAGAGGAAGCCGAGGTCGCGGTGGTTTTCGGCTTCGGTCGGCAGTAGATACGCGATTTTCTCGGCCCAGCGGATGGCGGTGGCAAACTCGCGGGCTTGGAAGTGGAGGCGTTTGAGGTTGCGGAGCATGCGCGCTAAGATGTGCAGTGACGAGGCCGGCTCGATGAACTCGGCAGCCAATTCGAGCCGGCGTCCCTCAATGACCGGCAGTCGCTCGCCTAAGGACTTGCCATCGACAAAAGCGCCGTCGGCAAAGGGATCGACGAAGAGCGGCTCGTCGCCTTGGGTACTGCGCACGAGGAAGTGATGCGGAAAGTTGACCCCTGCTAGGGGAATGGACAGCCGCTTGCCCAGCTCTAGATAGACGACCGCGAGGGTGATGGGAATGCCTAGGCGGCGGTCGAGGACCTCGTTGAGGTAGCTGTTGCGGGGATCGTCGTAGTGAGCGCGGTTGCCGCGGAAGCCGAGGTCTCCGAACACGTATTGGCTCAGGTTGGCCAGCGAGGCCGGCAGGGAATCTGCCGCGGCATAGCGGGTGCGAAAGTCCTCGCTGAGCGCGTCGAGTTGCCGCAGGTAGTGCTCGATATCGAGGTCGGGATAGGCTTGCAGGGCGATGAGCAAGGCCCCCCGGGCTAGGTCGATCTCGCCGGAGGAATCACTTGTCTTTTGGACGAGCGCGAAAAAAGGGTCAGAAGGCCGTGGACGCATAAGCTGCGGCCCCGGTTAGACACTGCGGTTGTAGATCCAACTAAACCGCAGCGGTGCGGTGTGCTGCTGTAGCCGTCGCTCGTTGCGCTCGGCCAGTTTGGCGTAGCGCGGCCCGAGCGTGCACAAGTAGTCTTGGGCGGCGGCCGCTTCGCCGGTGAGGCCACAGAGCGAATCCAATTCCCACTGGCGGACTAGGTGCTGGATGATTTCGGCGTAGTGCTTGGCTGTGTACACCTCGAGTCGCTGAGCTATAATCGAGAAGTGTTCAAAAAGGTCGGGATCCTGCCCGTCGGTCATCAGGTGAGCGGGCATAACGACTTGGCGTTTCATCAGGTCGCGGAAGGCCAATATCGCGCCTTTGGGATCTAGCTCGAAAATTTTCTTGATAAAATTCGTGTACGCTTTTTCGTGGCGGGCTTCGTCGCCGGCCACGACACCGCAGATGGTCTTGAGGTGCGATTCGCCGGCCTTTTGCGCCAAGCGGGCCACGTTGCTGTGGGAAATGCGGGTCGCTCGCTCTTGGAAGGACGTATAGACGAAGCCCTTGTAGGGATCTTGGGCGGCCTGCGGGTTGAAGCCATTGCGCAGCAGGTATTGGATCGTCGTCTCGATGGCGCGCATATCGACGCGACCGGTGAGGAAGAGGTACTTGTTGAGTAGGTCGCCGTGGCGATTTTCCTCGGCCGTCCAACCACGCGACCACTGGGCCCACGGGCTGGGATCCGTGCCGGTGGTGTCGGACACGCCTTCAAAGCTGTTGAGCAAAGTCTGATAGGTGGGTAGGGCTTCCTCGGTGATCATATCGCCGACGAGGACGACGAGGACGTCGTCGGGAAGCGCTTGGGCGCGGGCGCGGAATTCGCGGATGGAGTCTTCCCAGTTTTCCGCACCCACATTGGGGAGAAAATCGTCGGGCTGCCAACTGTCCTCTACGGATTTGAGCAACTTGAGCTGGTCCCTGACAAAATCCTCCATGCTCGCGATGACTTCTCTCTTGTGCGGATTCAACTGGGTTTCTCCATCACTAAGTGATAAAAAAATACCCTAACCGGGTACTCGGGCAGCATGGGTTTTATAAATATGAATATTGAATATAAGACAAAATGGACAAATTGAGCTATGGATTCAAGCGGTTTTTCCTCGCTAAGCCCCTGTTGAAGCAATAAATGAGTATATTATAAAACAAATGTTTTGCATATAAAACAAATGTAATATATCATAAACAAACTCTTTTAACCTGTCAACGTGCACCGCGATGTACCGTGCGAACGGCAGGCGACAGTCGCCAAAAGTGGCGAACGCCGCCATAAGCGCGGACGGTGACTACACTCCTCTTAAAATCCTATATAGTTGTTTACAAATAAGTTGCGATTCGCAAAAAAGCGGCGGTACGCCCTTTGCTAATAAACGGGGTAAATCCCTTACCCCAACAAGGAGGATACTTTGGTGAACAGAGGATTTAGCAGGGAGCAGATTGAGCGCGTCGCGCGGATGTACAAATGCAATCAGGACGCCAGTCGGGCGCTGGGGATCACGATCCGCAGCTTTAGCCGACTCTGCCACAAATACGAGATTGAATCGCCTTTTGCGCGGCGGCAGCGGCAGCGCGGTCAGGCGATCCAAGGCACTAACTTTGAATAGGAGACATATCATGGGAGCAATAGAGCGGCTCGCCGCCATTTGTAAGGCGAACCTCAACGAGGTGCTGGACCGGATCGAGAATCCGGCGAAGATGGTGGATCAAATCGTCCGCGACGCCGAGCGCGCCGTTGACCAAGCCGTAGATTCTTTGGTCAAGGCACGGGCCACTAAGCGGCGTCTAGAGCGCGACCACCAGCGCAATGCAGAGCAGATGCAGATGTGGCAAGACAAAGCCGCAGCCGCAGTGGAGGCCGGAAACGACGAAGGCGCACGGCTCGCCTTGATACAGAAGACAGAGCTGGATCAGGCGCACGTGCGGCTGGAACCGGCCCTCGCAGAGAGCTGCGACACCGTGGCCGAGCTAGAGGAGCAGGTCGAAATTCTGCGCCAAAAGCTGCGCGATATCCGAGCGCGGCGGGGCAAGCTGATCGCCCGCTGTTGCGCTGAGCGCGAGCGTGGCGTAGCATTCGGCGAAGACGTGTCTGCACACCGCTTTGCCGCGATCTCGCAGCGGGTGCAGCAAAGCGAGTGCGAGTTGGCGCGCTTTGAGGAACAGGTCGATCAGGCAGTCGCCGAGGCTGAAGTGCTGCGCGAATTAGCCGCCAAGCGCCGCGCCGAGCGCGACCACAAGGTCGCGGAGGAACTGTCCGCGCTGAAAGCAGAAAAGACATCGTAAAGGAGGCCGGTCATGTTGGCCAGAATACTAGGTGTGCTATTGATAATTGGGGGCGTTGCTTGGGGGATCGAACTGATTTTGCCCTTGTTCGGCAGCCTCTTTGGTTTGCTCGGCGCGGTCGCGGTCGGCCTTTTGGCTGCCGGAGCATTCTACATAGGTCTGCGCTGGTTGCGCGGCGAGAGCATCTTGGGCCGGGTCGTCGGGGCCTTGGTTCTACTCGCTGGAATCTGGTTGGCATTTTGGGCCGCGTTGAGCTTGGTGTCCGGCGTCTTTGGGGCGGCGTTTTTGCTGTTGAAGGTCGCCTTGGTGCTGGCGATGCTCTACGTGGGCTGGCGGTGGCTGGACAACGGCGAGTTTAGCCTGCGGAGATGGAGAGTTTGAGGGAGAAAAAAAACGCGTTGTAAGGGATTAAATTGCTTGACAACTGCACTTGTGTTCAGTATGTTTTAATTACTGAACACAAGTGCAGTAAAGCGATTCCCTCATGTCCTCTCTGGCGCATCCCCGAGCGCCAGTACTCCCTCAGGAGGTTTTCAATGCACAGGCAGCGCGCATCATTCCCCACATCCCCATCTATATCCCGCCTGGGCGGCGAGCTCAGCGCGGTCATCAATCGGGTGCGGAGCGCCTTTGGTCCCATTCCCATGCGCGGCTCAGCCGCCCGTCCCCGAGTCCAACGGGCCGAGCAAGTAGTAGATCAAACCGCTCGTCAACTCTTGCGCGGCGAAGCGGATCTGAGCGCGTGGTATCGGGTTCTGCGTCAGTACGAAGATGCTTGGATGCTAGAGTTGGAAAGGGCGCGGGGTGCTCGGGCCGAGCGCTGTGCGGCTTAGCCGAGGTGTATCTCGTCCACCTTGCCGACGATAGCTGCGTCCACAGGCAGTGGAGGGGCAAAGGCATTGCAGGCTTCGCGCGCGACCTCGACGATCACCGCGTCTCCCTCGCGCAGGGCCGCCCACGTCGCGCAGACCTCGGCCTCGCCCATAGGCTCTAAGTGCTCGTCGAGGTCTTGAGTCAGGTGCAGTATCTGGCCGCGGAACGGCTCAATGCACTGCGAGAGTACTACGGTACCTACCACTTTAGCTAGCTTCACGCAGCAGCCTCTTCGTCGATAATTCCCACGATCACGCTCCTGCACGGCGGCCGCTCGGCTCCGGTCACCTCGGTCCCGGCCGCCCCTGACTGCACAACTAGCACTTTGTTGCCGACCCCCGCTTGGACCCCATCCACCGCCACCTGCAAAGCGCCACTCTCCTCGTCTTCTGGGCGCACTACCATGATCTTCTGTCCGGCGAGCAAGGGATGTTTGCTGCTGGCGACTACGTGGCCAATGACGCGGCAGACTCTCATGCGACTTTCTTTTGTAGAGAGCGTCCAAATGCCTGTAGCGAATCCACGATGCCGATGATCAGCGCATCTACGGGCATCTGATCCATGCCCGGTGCCTGCCGCGCCGAGCTACCCTGCACGACGACGACGAGTTCGCCTTCGCCCGCTTGCACGCCGTCGATGCAGACGAGGTGCTTTTGCGTGCGCTGCAAGCCTTCGGGCGTGGCGGCGAGGATCTCGACTATTAGGAGTTTTTCGCCCTCAAGGGCATCTACCTTGGCGCTGGAGACTACGTGCCCTTTGACGAGGCCGAGTATCACGGGCTTTCCTCAAAGAGTTGCAAGCTGGCGTCCTCGATTTCTTGCGCGTCGTATCCGTACAAGCCAGCGACCTTCTCTAGCACTTGGTTCATGAGGATATCCGGGCAGGACGCGCCCGAGGTGATGATCAAACGCACGGGCAGGGGACGCGGCAGCCAGTCTTCGCTCTCGGTTATTTTTTTAGTGTGGACGTCGAAATGGCGGATGCGCTGGTCCGATAAGATCTCGTCGCTGTTGGCGATGAGGAAGCTCGGCATGGATTGGAGGCACAGCTCGACTAAATGCGAGGTGTTCGAGCTGTTGTAGCCGCCGACGATCAGCGCTAAATCGGCACCAGAGCTTAGCAGCGTGCGCGTGGCGTTCTGGTTTTGGTGGGTGGCGTAGCACAAGGTGTCGTTGGTGTCGGCGGAGTGGTAGTCGAGGTTTTCCGCACCATAGCGCTGGCGCATGGCGCGGCGCAAAATGGCGGCCACTTCCTGCGTCTCCTCGGCGAGCATGGTCGTCTGGTTGACCACGGCCACTCGCTCTAGGTCCTTTTGTGAGTCGAAACCCTCTGAACTTTTGCCGGCAAAGGCGCGCTCGAAGTCGGCGAGCGGCAGCGCACCCGTGATGTACGCGGCCACCTTCTCTGCTTCCGCGGCGTCGAGCACCACTAGGGTCTTGGTGTGTTCCTCGGTGTGCGAATGAGTCGCTTGGGTCTCCTCGTGGTTGTACTTGCCGTGGATGATGATGGTATAGCCTTGGCGGCCTAGCTCCTCGCCGCGCTTCCACACCTTGGACACAAAGGGGCAGGTGGTATCATAGTCTTCCCGGTATTCCTCGGAGTCGATGTCGATACCGCTTTGGCGGAGCGATTCCTCGATCTGCATGGTGGTGCCAAAGGCCGGAATGAGCGCGATGTCGTCGCTGCTCATCTCCTCTTCGGAGACTTGGCGGTCCCCCTCGGAGTCGTAGATGAAGCGGACGCCTTGCTTTTTGAGGTCGTTGTTGACCAAGGGGTTGTGGATGATCTCGCTGACTAGGTACGTATTGCGGTCCGGGTTTTCCTTGAGGGCTGAAAAGGCCATGTGAATGGCCCGCTCGACCCCGAAGCAAAAGCCAAAGTGCCGAGGGATTAAGACCTGTAGCTGGCCGATTTGCAGGAGTGTCGGGCTCAGAGAACGCTTGCCGTTTTTCAGGCGGTAGTCCTTGACGCGCTGGATGGTGGGGCCGGCGTAGTGATTGGGGACCCGGTCGAATTGCGGATACGCCATGCGAAGCTCCTCGTGGAATTTCTACAGAAGTACATAGTACAGCATCCGGTTAAGCTGTCAATAGTGCGCCCTGCTCGGGACCGGGCGATTGGTTATATTCTCGGCGCTGAATTCACCTGTACAGGAGTGTCAACCGATGAAATTCGTCATTCGCGCCGGGGGGGTCGGCACGCGGTTGTGGCCCTATAGCCGAGTGTGCAAGCCCAAGCAGTTCCACTGCATGGCCGGCGAGCAGACCATGCTCCAAGACGCGGTCGCCCGCATTGGCGCGATTGCCGCGCCAGCCGATGTGTACGTCTCGACCGGAGGTTCATTGCAGTCGCTGGTGAGCGAGCAGGTGCCGGCGCTGCCACCGGAGCAGCTCATCGTCGAGCCGGCGCTGCGCAATACCGGGCCGGCCATCGGCTTGGAGTGCGCGCTGTTAGAGGCCCGCCATCCAGGCTGCACGGTCGCCAGCTTGGGATCGGATCACTACATAGGTCGGCCCGAGGAGTTCTGCCGTTTGTTGCAGGTCGCCGACCAAGCCCTAAATGACCGGCCCGACTACTTGTTTACACTTGGGGTCAAGCCGACGCGCGCTGAAACTGGTTATGGCTATATTCGCCGCAGTTCCGTGCTGGCAGAGGTGGGCGGGACGCCGGTGTACGAAGTCGCCGAGTTTACTGAAAAGCCTGCCGCACAACAGGCGGCTGAGTACGTGGCGAGCGGCTATTATTTGTGGAACAGCAACATGTTTGTCTGGAAGGCGGCGACCGTGCTGGAGCTTTTTGCCCGCTTTGAGCCGGAAATGCACGCTGGGTTGCGGCGCATCCAAGCTGCCGTTGGCACGTCGGAAGAGGAAGCGGTTATCGCCCGCGAGTATCCAAATCTCAAGCCGATTTCCATCGACCACGCCTTGGTCGAGTGCGCCCCCAAGGTGGCTACGCTAGCGGCGGATATCGACTGGGGCGACATTGGCTCTTGGGCGGCGCTTACGGACGTATTGCCGACGGATGCGGAAGGCAATTTGCTGTCGGGTGAGGTGGTGGCGTTGGACGCGGCCCGTTCGACAGTGTACGGACAGGCCGACAAAATCGTACTGCTACTAGGGGTGGAAGACTTGGTGGTGGTCGATACCGAAGACGCGCTGCTGGTGTGTGCGAAGGGGGCGGCTCAGCAGGTGAAAGACGCGGTGGACCGACTGAAAGAAAAGCAGAGTTACGAGAAATACCTCTAAGAAGCTGTCTGAAGCCCCTATCGGCTGTCACCCGACGGCAATGTATCCGCAGATGAACGCAGATGTGAAATGACGTTGATCGGAGCGCACTTAGAATTTGAGACGGTTGCTAAGGTTCATTCCACGTCGAGGATATAGCGCGCTAGCGGCGAGAGACGTTGGTCTGTTGCGGGCCGCAAGTACTCGCGCTGGTTGGTCTGCTGTGGGTGCTCGCGGGCGATAAAGGCGCAGTGCAGAGTGCGGCGAGGGTCGCTGCTGTCGTTGCGATACGAGCTGTGCCAAAGGCTGCCGTTAAACACGGCGACCGAGCCGGCGCGGCCCGTTAGCTGTACTTGCTCGGGGTGATCGGCCAAGCGGTCGTCCATGTAGTCGGTGATCCTGCCGGGTTTGTGGTGACTACCGGGGACGCAGCGGGTCGCGCCGTTGATTTCGGTGAAATCGTCGAGCATCCACATGGAGTTGACGACGTGGTACGGCCCGCCGGGCGCGGTGGGCTGCCCCCAATCCGCATGTAGGATTTGTAAACCGCTGCCGGGCAGTGGATCGTGCCCATTGAGCGAGTGCAGTTTAAACGGCCGCTGCAAGACGTGGAAGACCGCGGTCAATAGCGTTGGCTGTAGGTACACATCGTCGAAGACCGTTCCCTTGTTGACCAAATCGGCGAGGCGGCGCACGCCCTCCACTTGGGAGACCTCAGCACCGGCTTTGTCGCCCTCGCGGGCAAAGATCGCGTCAAAAGCATGGCGCAACTCGGCCAGCCAGGCGGGCGCGATGACCTCTTCCAATATGACGAAGCCGGTGGTGTCTAGCGCGCTGTATTGCGCGGGCGTCAGCGGCTGGGGGATGAATCCCCGTTGCAACAGTTCGCTGTCCAAAGCGGATGTTCCTCTGATTTTTTAATGTGTAGGGGCGGTTTGTAAACCGCCCCCTACACCTGTTGCGCGAATTCGCAGATAGTGGTCACGCCGCGGCGGATGTGCTCTTCGGAGGCGGCGATGGAGATGCGCACATGGTCGCGGCACATCTGGCCGAAGGTGCTGCCCGGCGCTACGGCAACGCGCTTTTCTTGGAGCAGCCGGACGGCGAATTCGCCGGAGTCCATGCCGGCCGCAGAGATGTCGATCATCAGGTAAATCGCACCGCCTGGGGTGTAGCGGTACAAGTCGTATTCTCGCAGGACGTCGAGGGCGATGTCGCGGCGGTGTGCATAGGCGCGGCACATGGCGGCTACGTCGTCTTGCGGGCCGTCGAGCGCATCGGCTGACGCTAACTGGGAAAAGCCCGTGCCGCACGAGATAAACGGCTCTTGCAGCTTGGTGGCTATTTCGATGTACTCGGGATTGGCGCGGGTGAAGCCCACTCGGTAGCCGGTCATGGCGTAGCTTTTGGACATGCCGGAGACGATGATGGCGCGTCCGTCCGCGTCGTGCGGCAGCGCACTCTGATGTGGTTCGTCGAAGACGATTTGGCCGTAGATCTCGTCGGACAGCACCCACAAATCATGGCGCTGGGCCAAGGCCATGAGCTCGCGCATTAATGTCTCGTCGTACACTTGGCCGGTGGGGTTGGAGGGTGTGCAGAGGAGGAGGAGCTTGGTGCGGGGGCTGACCAGGCGGGCGATTTCGTCGAGGTCGGGCAGAAAGTGGTTTTCTGCCCGCAGGTTGTAAAAGACAGGTTGGCCGTGGACGATGGAGACGGCCATTTCGTAGTTGGGCCAGCCGGGGTCGGGCAACAGGACCTCGTCGCCTGGTTCGAGCAGGGCGAGGAAAGTGGTCGCCACGCTCATGACCGCGCCGGGGGTGACGAGGATGTTTTCGCTGGTGGTCGGTACGCCGGTGCGGCGCTCGAAGTGGCGAGCTGCGGCTGCGCGCAACGCATCGACGCCGGCGTTGGGGACGTACTTGGTGTGGCCGGCGCGCGCATAGCGGCAGGTGGCTTCGACAATGGACTCTGGCGTGGCAAAATCGGGTTGGCCGACTTCGAGGTGGATGACCTCACCCGTTTTCTCGACGGCCCAGGCCAAGTCCATGATCTCGCGGATGCCCGAGCGGGGAATGGCCGCGGGGATGCGGGCAAAAGGCTTCATCGGAGGTGGATGCCCGGGCCGGTTGCGCCGATCATCTGCACGGTGTTGTAGATGGAGACCGGCGTCGAGGCCCCGGTAACGCCGGTGATCCCCTCGCTGCGCGCGACCTTGAGGTCGAGTCCGGGGCCTTGGGCGTGGATTTCGACGATGGCTTCGTTCCACTCTGGACTTACCAGCAGCAGCGAGTGCGTGCGGTCGAAGCCGATGCCGGCGTATGCGATGGCCGCGTGGGTGTTGACGTTGCGCGGGAAGAGTGGGCAGATGCCGCGCGTCGGGCCGTCGTAGAGGACTGTTTCTTCCTTGATGTCGTCGGGATCGAGGCCGGCGGCCGCGCAATCGACGTTGTGCGGGGGCTTCTTCATCACCACATCGACTGACTCCCACACGTCGCGGTTTTCCAACAGCGCGTCCATGCCGACTACGCCTCCGTGCGGGACAAAGGCGCGGGTGCCAGCGCGGCGGGTGGTCTCCTCAATGGTGGTTTCGACGGCTCGGTCGGCGAGGGCAGTCACTGAGATGAACATGTAGTTGGTTTTTTCGAGGATCGTCTGGCCCCACTGGCGGGTGACGTCTGGGTGGGCCATCTCGACGACGAGGTCGGGCTGGCGGGACTCGAAGTCGCTCAAGTTCGCTAGGCAGAGGTCGGTGGGGAGGTTTTGGACGGCCGCGGCCATTTGATCGTGGACGAAGACGACCTCCATGCCGTTGTCTGCGTCAGCGTCTATCATCTTGTGGACGACTTGGCCGATCTGGCCGTAGCCGATTAGGCCGATGCGGGTCGATTGTTGGCGCATGATTTGGCTCCTCAAAACGGGGTGAAAGCGGAAGTAGCGAATATATGAACTGGCCGGGGATATGGCGAACAAACGGCGCGTCGGATTAGAGCTATTTTGTCTACCCGGACCGGCTGGGGCGGTTGATTGCCGTCGACAGGTTTTCTTAATTGTACGCAAATGCGTATAATTAAATTTAGAGCAAAGAGGCAATGAAAACACACTGGTACTTCGAGACGGTCACTCCGAAAAAGCATCCCGAAGCGCATCGGAACCGGGCGTGGTGCCAGCGAGCGATTGAGAATCCGATCCGCAAGACCGTACAGAGCGATGGCAAGATTCAGCACTGGATCTGGCTGCCACACGAAAATCGGTACCTGCGGGTCGTCACCCTAGAGGATGGCGAGACTATTTTCAACGCCCACTACGATCGCAGGTTCAAGCCCTAAATGAATGACTTTAGCCCGAAAGGACGCCACATCATGCAGGTCAAATACTACCCAGAGGTCGATATGCTCAATATCGATTTTTCCACCACGCCAGGAGCCGATGCGGAAGAGGTGACGGAGGGGTTTGTCTTCACCTACGATGTCCAAGGATGCGTCATAGGCATTGAAGTTGCTCAGGCGTCCAAGCGCGTGTGCTTAAAAGAGATCGAAAAGAATGACGCTTATGTCGTCACCATGGGCGAGGTCTCTACCGTCTCCACATTGGCCGCGGAACTAGGTGTCGGGGAGCGCTCAATTCAGAAAACGATTCAGGCGATGCGTGCAACCAGCATAGAGGTCGGTCAGCAAGAGAGTCCTGCCCATCCGATTCTGCTGACGGAAGCGGATGTATTGGCCGTCAAGCGATGGCGCGAGCAACATCCTCGGGGTCGCCCGCAGGTGGCTGCTGAAGGATGAGCAAATTATCCCGCCGCACCGTTCAGAAGCGCAATGTGGCGACGGCGGACAAATGCCCTTTGGGGCTTGGTACCAGACCGACCGAGAAACGGCGGGCTTCAAGGGGACTGCGTGACAATTCGGACGCAAGAATTGCCATGGGGAGCGGGGAGGCAAACATGAGCTCTGGAGATTTTAATGCAAGGCCTACTGAAGTCCCTAATAGGCTACCTGCTAGCGAATATATGAAGCGATCATGTGAATCCCACATGCTCACGCCTACTGCCGTTCCCGCTCCGTAGCCAATCAACATGCCCCGAATAGCATCATCCGGTATACAAAATGGTGTTCCTGCTTCGAAGTCATCATCGCAGGAGTCACTATCCAAACCGATCAAAAATCCCACACCGGCGAACAGGATGCCTCCAAGAGTGCCGGTACCCCATTTGACAGCAAGCCGTTTGCCAAATCCCAAGTCATGCGTTCTCACCGAAATCCTATCCGGCATCGCTTGGAACTGGCCTTCGGCGCGACCAGAATCTGCTTGCGTACTGTCTCTGACCATCGTATCTGGAGAAGGCGAACCTACCAAAACCAACGCTTGAATTCGCCCTATGGCGATCCACTCCGACCACCCATCCGGTTCCAAGTCTACGATCAACTGCCGCTGATTAACGGCTTTAATGTAGCCCCTAGCCGTATCCAGTCGTGCCCGAGTCCCCGAAGGCTGCTGCTCTTCCCGTTCATAGACGACTACGACAAAGTCATCCACTTCGACCGTGTTGCTGTCGATCTCGCCAGCTTCCAACACGACCTCAGCCCGTAGCGCCTCGGTGGGGCCATCCGACGCATCCGCACCTCCAATCAGGCGAAAAGCGAGTAAAGCGACTACAACTAGCCTACCACGCATAGCTGATCTCTTCTCCGTTCTGGGGTACCGTGTCGGTGTTGCAAGCGACTCCTCAATCCCGCCAATCGACGACCACCCCGACGATATCCCCATCCCGCTCCCGTTTAATG
Source organism: Gemmatimonadota bacterium (assembly GCA_009840005.1). The sequence continues at coordinate 2,912 of VXOR01000021.1, read as the reverse complement.
CGCTCGAACATCGCCGGCATCTCGGCGCATCCTATCCGATGAGTAATGCAGTGTTCCCACTTGAGGACTCCCATTGCCATGTTCTTGATCACAGCGCGGCGGCAGGGCTGCCAGCCATCGTCGCAGGGAAAGAACATCCGTAGCCGCTTGCCGTGCGGCGTAGGAAAGTCGAGGGCGATCGGATCGTCCCCGTAGTGGCCCTGCCAGACGAAAGAGCCAAACCGCCGACAGAGGGCAATCGCCGGATCGACGCACTGCGGATGTCCGGTGCACTCGAATACCACATCGGCACCTTCGGGCGCGAGTTCTCGTACTACAGCGGCCACATCCTGTTTTTTGCCGTTGATTGCACAATCTGCGCCCAGTGCCTTGGCGACTGCCAGTGGTTTTTCGTCAATATCCACTGCCACCACCACGCACCCCCGCTGGGCACAAGCTGCCACCACTCCTAAGCCAATCATCCCCACACCATGCACAACCACCGTATCTCCCATCCGCGGATTGGCCATATCGACGCCATAGAGCCCCACGGCTGGCATCACAAACAAACTCGCCACATCCATCCCCGCTCCAGGCACCATCTTGGCCACGCCATGCGTTGTATTGGGCCGGGTCACGATGTGGCTGCAATGCCCACCGGAAACGCACCCAACTTCCGTCCCGTCGGCCAGCCTCATCGCGTCATTGCCGCGAAAGTACACCTCGTCGCCGACCGCAAAATTGTCGATATCGGCTCCGACGGCTTCTATGATGCCCGTGCCCTGATAGCCGGTGCACAACGGAAAGGGGTTGCGGTTCATTTTGCTGATCTTGCCGCTGATCAGCCCGAACTCAGTGCCGATACTGACCCCGGTGAAATGGGTGCGAATCGCGACTTGGTCGGGGGCGGGGTCGTTCAGTACGACCTCAGTCAGCGCGAAATTTTGCTGCTCGTCGCAGATGAGTGCTTTGGCATTCATGGAAAGTCCTTTCGGGTGTTTTGTAGATTGGACCTCTGTTCAAAATCGCAGCGTGGCGATGGCTGACAAGTGCCCCGTGGAATTGGGCACCAGACCGACAGAGAGTCTACGAGCTTTGGGGGGCTTGCGAAACATCTCGGACGCAAGCGTTGCACAGATGGGCGGGAAAACCAAAAGATTGATATCAGATGTTGCGGAGGCTGCTACTCCAACACCTAGGAGGCTACCTATCAGTGAATGTATGAAGCGATCATGTGGATCGACTAGGCTCACGCCAATCGCGGACCCAATTGGATAGCCGATCAACACGCTCCAAGTAATAGGGGCCCAACCACGGACTCCTGCACCGGACGATAAGAAGAGTGTACCAAAGGAGACCCCGATACCTGACAGGGTACCGGAAACCAATTTGAAGGCAATCCGTTTTCCGCTCCCCTTGGCGTCCCTTCTCTGTGTTTTTCCAGAAAGTCTTTCCGGCGTCTCTGGGAGCTGTCCGATCTCGGGGCCAAACCCTATCTGAGTACTCCTCCCAACCGCCGCAGTGGCCAGTTCACTAGCACTAGCTATCGCATCTGAAGAAGGCGAACCTACCAAGACCAGCGCTTGAATGCGATTCAAGGCGATCCACTTCGACCACCCATCCGGTTCCAAGCCTACGATTAACCGCCGCTGATTAACGGCTTTAACGTATCCTCTCGCCGTATCTAGCTTGGCCCATTCCCCTGAAGTCGGCTGCCGTTTCCCCTGCCCATAGACGGCTACGACGAAGTCTCCCACTTCCACCGTACTGCTGTTGATCTCGTCGGCTTCCAAGACGACCACGGCGTCGTCACGGGCTGTATCTGTGTACGCGTGGTTGACCATTGCGAGGAGTGCAATCGTCGCGAGAAACAATCGAACGGCTGTGTCCATATCTCCATCTCCCATCTCTCATCTTCTTTTAACCCCTCAACCCACCTCTGCTGCCACCTGTCAACCTTGGAAATCCCGTCCACAGGTCAGGTCTTATTCAAATGCGGATCGCGTTTGTGGGTGTCGTCGCTTATTTCTTTTCGGAGATTTTGCAGACCCAGATGCTGATTTCGTAGAGCAGGAGCAGGGGCAGGGCCATCAGGAGTTGGGAGACTGGGTCGGGCGGCGTGAAGATCGCGCCGAGGACGAAGATGCCGATGATGGCGTAGCGGCGGATACGGCGCATCCGCGCGGCGGTCAGCACCCCGACTTTGGCCAAAAAGAGCGACAGCACCGGCATCTCAAAGACAATGCCAAAGCCAGCGATCAGCCGCAGCACAAAGCCGATGTACTCGTCGGCTGCCCACTGTGAGGTCATGTCGGGTGGCTCTAGCGCGAGGAAAAAGCGCAGCCCGAGCGGGAGGACGATGTAATAGGCGATCATTGCGCCGACCGAGAAGCAGAGGACGCTCAGCGAGATAATGGGCAGCGTGAGCCGTTTCTCGCGTTGCAAAAGCCCTGGGGCGACAAAGCGCCAGGCTTGGTAGAAGATGACCGGCAGCGCCAGCAGCAGCCCGCCGACAAAGGCGATTTGCAAGCTGATGAAGAAGTAGGTCATGGGCCGAAGGGCTTGCAGTCGGCGCGCTGGGGGCAGGTCGGCAATGGGCGCGTCTGGCTCCGGTGTCGCATCGGGCTGGCCCAACCACTGGCTCACTAGCTTTTTGACCGCCAGCACCACGCCCGAGGATTGCTGGCTCTCCAAGCTGAGGACGGCCTCTTCATACGGCCGGGTTAAGATCTGCATGATCGAGTCGGAGAAGGCGAAGCAAATTACCGCGCCCACGACGAGCGCGGCTAGGGCCTTGAGAATGCGCCAGCGGAGTTCTTCGAGGTGGTCGAGAAAGGGCATGTTGGCTTCTCGGGGGGATTCTGGGTCGTGGGGGGATTCTGGGTCGTGGTCAGCTTCTATATCGTGATCAACTTCTGGGTCGTGTTCAGCTC
>VXOR01000054.1:35491-75522 GCA_009840005.1 Gemmatimonadota bacterium | reverse complement strand
TGTCCATAATGGGCAATATACCAACAATTAACGCACTACTGCGTAACATCAGTTAATAAGAAGGATCGCAAGAGCCGACGGCCATGGACCGTCGGCTCTTGCTGTTTGGTGCCGTCTGCAAGCAGCATCTTGTAAATTGAGTGCGTAGGGACATAGTTTTTTGCAGTAGAAGTAACACTCCGCGCCACCATAGGTGTTTAAGTAGTAACATCGCCAGGGAATACATGGACGTAGATACACTGTACCGTCGCTACGGGCCGATGGTCATGCGTCGTTGTCGGCAGCTTTTGCGCGACGAAGACCAGGCGCTCGACGCCACCCAAGACGTGTTTGTGCGGCTATTGACGCGGCGCGACCGCCTGCGGGATGACGCGCCCTCCAGCCTGCTCTATCGCATGGCCACCAACCTCTGCCTCAATCGCATCCGCGATACCCGGCGGCGGAAGACCACGGCCGACTCGACGCTGTTGGAGCAGATAGCCTGCTGGGAGGACGCCGAGGGCCAGATAGATGCGCGCGCCGCACTCGCCAAGCTCTTTGGCCAACAGCTTGAGTCAACGCGCACGATGGCCGTCTTGTACTACGTGGACGGCATGACCTTAGAAGAGGTGGCCAAGGAAGTGAGCATGTCCGTGTCCGGCGTGCGCAAGCGGCTGCTCGGCCTGCGAGCAGCGCTGCAAGAGATGGAGGAGCTATGAACCAGCAAGACAAGCGCCCCATAAGCGACTACCAGCTAGAGCGCTATTTGCTGCGCGAGGGGACCGACGACGAGTTGGCGGACTTGGAACGCCGGTTGGCAGACGATCCAGAGCTCGCACAGCGGCTAGCGGCCCTAGAGCGTTCCAACGAGGAATTGCATCAGCGCTACCCACCCGAATGGATGCGCGGCCAGATCGAGCTAAAACTCAAGCGGCTTCGACCTGAGCTCAGCCGAAGGGCGCAGGGCCGGCGCGTCCAACGAACGTGGAGTGGGTATCGCCTTTGGGCCGTGCCGGCCGTGGCCCTGATCCTGGCGGTGGTGGCGGTGCCCACTCTCCTCGACCAAGAGACCTCGGAAGCACCTGCGACGCGCATTAAGGGCGGCGAGCAGGAGCCGCGTCTGCTGGTTTTCCGCAAACTGGCCAGCGGTGTGGAGCGTCTGCAAGACGGAGCCTTGGCCCGAAGCGGGGATTTGGTGCAGCTCGCCTACCGCTCGGGTGGCCTGCAGTACGGGGCGATCCTGTCCGTCGATGGGCGCGGTACTGTAACTCAGCATCTGCCGACGACCGGAGCAGAGGCCGTGCCGCTGGCGGCGCAAGATACCCTCGACGTTGCCTACGAATTGGACGCCGCGCCGCGGTGGGAGCGGTTTTACTTGGTGGCGGCCGACCGTCGCTTTGGCTTGGCAGAAGTCAAGACCAAGCTGGCCGCCGACGATGTGGCGTTGGGGGATGACATCCGCCTATTCCGATTTACGGTAAAGAAACCTAGGGAGCCCTAGATCCCGCCTCGGGCAATCGCGAGGGTTGCCCCTACAATGGGAGGTTGGCAACCAACGACGATGAGTGGGTGTCGTTGCGTTGTCGTTGTAGGGGCGACCCTTGTCGTCGCCCTATTGTCTCTGAGGAGTTGTGCCCATGTCTTTGGTGCGCGCCTTGCTGATCGTTGTCGCTGCGGTGGGTCTGTCCCAGCCGGTGGAGGCGGAAGTGCGTCGGCTGATACTGGCAGCAGGGGCCAACAACGGCGGGGTGGATCGCGAATTGCTGCGCTACGCGGTCTCGGACGCGGAACAATTCGTCGAGGTATTGCAGGAGATGGGGGGCTTGGACCCGGCCGATGTGTTGCTGTTGCGCGATCCAGACTTGGCCGCGTTTGAAAAGGGGCTGGCCGACTTAGGCCGGCGGGTAAAGGCGGCCAGCCGGCGGGGGGATCGCTTAGAGGTGCTGCTGTACTACTCTGGCCACGCTGACGAAGAGGGCCTGCTGTTGGCCGGCGACCACCTCGGCTATCAGCAATTGCTCGACTCCCTGAAGACGGCCAACGCCGCCGTCCGCATCGCTGTCCTCGACGCCTGCAACTCCGGGAGCATAACCCGCATCAAGGGAGGCAAACCCAAGCCGCCCTTTTTGGTCGATGAGTCCTTTGACATGCGGGGGTATGCCTTTCTCACGTCGAGTTCAGCCGACGAAGCGGCCCAAGAGTCGGACCTGATCGAGGCGTCCTTTTTTACCCACTATCTAATTTCTGGGATGCGCGGCGCAGCCGACGTTACCGGCGATGGCCGGGTGACTCTGCACGAGGCGTACCAGTTCGCATTCGACGAGACGCGGGCGCGGACTCTTGGGACCGTGGGAGGCACGCAGCACCCTGCCTATGAGGGCCAGATGCGCGGCACTGGTGGCGTGGTGATGACCGAGGTGCGCCGCAACGTAGCGGGCCTGTCGCTGGATGAAGCCCTCGCTGGTCGGGTCTCTATCCGCAATGGCCAGCAGCGCCTAGTCGCCGAACTGAACAAATCCCCTGGGCGGGAGGTTGAGTTGGGATTGGTGCCGGGGGATTATGCCCTGTTTTGGGAAACTTGGGACGAGGACTGGCGCTTGGCTGAATTGGTTTTGACCGAGGGAGAGTTCGCCGAGGTGAGTACCGACGACTTTCGCGCCTTGACTCCAGAGGACACTAAGCTGCGCGGCGGCTCGGGGCGGAGGATTACCTTGGGACGCCAGATCGAGGTCGCCACCCGCGAGGGTTACACCTTGTCGCTGGGGTTGTTGACCAATACGCAGGACGAGGCGTTTCGCGGCGTCCAGTTCGCTTGGCTGGTCAACCAAGCGTGCGGGCGGACGGGCAGTCAGATCGGCGGGTTGGGCAACTTGGCGCTCAGAGAAGTCGATGGCTGGCAAGCATCCGTGGTGGGCGTCAACTGGGCGATGGGGCCGTTGCAGGGTGGACAGGTGGGCTTGATCAACATTGCCTCGCAAGTGCGCGGCTGGCAGGTGGCGCAAACGACCAACATCGTCGGCAAAATCCGCGGTTGGCAATTGGCTGGGGTTACCAATTTCGTCGGCGAGGTCAAGGGCGGTCAGGTTGGATTACTGAACGTGGCGAGCGAGGTCAAGGGGTGGCAGGTGGGCTTGGTCAATCTTTCCGGCCACATCGAAGGCGGTCTGCCCATCGGGTTGATCAACTACTCGCGCAGCGGGCTTTTCAATCTCAGTACTTGGCGCGACGAAGTCGGCTTTACCATGTTCACCATCGCCTCGGGTAGCCGCTCGTTTTACACTGCTTTTACTACTGGCTTTACCGATCAAGACGGCCAGCGGCACTGGGCGGTGGGCGTGGGGGGTGGAGTGCAGAAGCGCGGGCAGCGGTTTTTCCTCGGCCTCGATATTCACGGCTACCGGATCAGCCGCGACCTCGACGACGATTACAGTGCGGGCATTGGGTTTTGGCCGCCTGCAGTGGACTTTGGCCTAGATCGCTTGGCTAGGGACAACTATCTGGCGCGGATCAAACTTGAGACGGGGGTCGCTTTGCACAGCCATCTGTCGCTGTTTGGCGGCGTCTCCCTGAACCAGTTGTGGACCGACGGCCATCTGCGGCTGATTGAGTCGGGCAGCCGTTACGAGAAGGAATGGGAAGATGGGATTTTCATGTGGCCGGGTTTTTTCTTTGGCTTGCGCTACGGGCGTTAGGAGAGGGATTGTTAGTCTGCCAATCCCATCACGAATGCGAGGGCTCGGTTCAAACGCCTAACTTCCCGTTCTTCCAATCGGCCAATGCGACTACCAATTCGCCTGCGCCGTACAGTTACTGGCTTATCCGCCATGATTTGGGAAATCTGGCGCAGGCCGTTGCCTTTAGATGGCTCGATAGTGATCCGAAAGTCGGGGGCATCTTCTAAGGCCGACGTTATTTGGCAGACAATAACCGACCCGTGCTCATCCGGGAACACGTCGCTTTGGACGATCACGGCTGGGCGCGGTTTCCCAAAATCGTCCGCGACTGCCACTGTTACGACGTCATCGCGTTTCACGCTCGTCAAATTCAGACACGGCCTCGACCCATCGGAGCGCGTCGGCTTCTTGGGATTGGTTTAAGCGGGCGACCGAGTTTGCTACCCGCCTCCGCACCTTTTCTGCGCGGGGATTTGGCAAGGTTATGTGAACCTGACGCTTGCCGGGGATAGCTACTTTTGCTTGAGATGCTGGCATGGTGATTCCTCTGCAATTGGTTGGAAGCATTCTTCGGGTAAGCTCCCAGCTTCTTCATAATACAACGGACGGGCGGAATTTTCACAAGAGACAGTGCCTTCCGCCTTCGCGTCGTCAGTCCTTATAAAGGATGACCACCTCGACGTCGGTTAGTAACAAGTCGCAAGCAAGTTGGGGATGGCGTTGCAAGAGAACGAGTTCTATGCGATGGCGGCCGCGGGCGGCTTGATCGGCCGTGAGCGCGAAGCTGTGCCAAGCGGCGGCGCTGACATCGGAGATAGGTTGAGCATCGCCGCCGTGGCAATAGCTGATATCCGGGTCGGCCAAGACCTCGCCGTCCCAGCAGCAGCGAACCTCGTCGCCAGCGACCCAATTTTGCAGACGCAGCCGCAGAGTAATGGTCGCCGGTGGGTCTGCGCTCAAGTCGTCGGCGAGGTCGAGGTCGAAGTGGGGGCCGGTCTCTTGCATAGTCGGGTAGAGGGGGACGGGTAGGGTGCCGCGCAGCCGGTCGTGCTGGTACGCGCCGCGCCACTCCCCGGTGTGCTGGCGGAAGCGGTGGGTCGCGTTGTAGAGTTTGTCTTGACGGCGCAGGGTTTGGACTGCGCCCACTTGGGTTAGCAACTCGCGCCTTGAATCGCGGTCGGCGTGCCAGTTGAAGGCGTATATGCCGGTCGCGCCTTGGCCGTGATACTGCATGGCCGTGGCTTTGGTGCGCATGTTGTGGCGGGTCGTTTCGCCTTCGGGGCCGGCAGCCGGGCCGGGGCCGCCGCCGTCGAAACCTGGATAGAGGGCGATGTCGCGGTCGGCGCAGAGAGCGTGGAAGGCGCTGACTTCAATGGACGGGTCGGTACCGGCGGCACCGGCTGGGATTAGGATATCGACGAGGTTTTCCTGTACCCAAGTTTCTACGTCGTAGCCAATGCGGTGGCAGCCCTCGATGGAACCGGCGACTCGGGCCGCTAAATAAAAAGGCCGCCCGCGCTCTTGAGCCAGTTCGTCGGTCATTTGCCGCGCCGCCCGCATGAAGTCGGTGAGGACGTAGCGCAGGCGATAGGCATAGTCGGCGGGGAAGTGGAAAGGGTGGCGTTGCCAGTCGAGTTCGACGCCGTCCCAAGGGTAGTTTTGGCAGACTTCGCGCAGGTGTTGGAAGCGATTTTCGCGCACTTGGGGGATGGCCATATTCCACGACAGGGCAAACCACTCCTCGGTATCCTCGCCGAGGAGCCATTCGGGGTGGTTTTTGCGCAGTTGGGTCAGTTCGACGTGGTGCAGGGTCTGGAGGTCGCTTGGCTGAGCGCCGTTGAAGTGATTGTCGTTCATGCGCAGCGAGGCATAGACATGGAGGTTTAACTCGTGGCCGCGGTCGATGACGGCCTGTTGGGGATCTTCGCCCCGATCCAACATGCGGCGGATGTTTTCGGTGTGCGTGTAGCTAGCGGCGTTCTCGTAGCGGCGCTGGTGGAGGTCGCCGACTAGTTCGAGCGCGTCGCTTGGCCAGCGGGTGGCGTGTTCGCCCACGCACCAAAACAGGGCACCGACTTGGGTGTCTTCGAGGGGGCCATACGTCTTGTCGAGAAAGGCATCCATGGACTGGGGAACGGGCGAGTAGCCGTGCGGCGCACCGTCCCAGTTGTAGATGATGCCGTAATCAGGGGGATGAGACATAAGTCAGCTCCTTTGCGAATTGGGGCCAAAGTACGGAGATTGTCAGAGGCGGGCAACGGAGGCTAGTATGGCGAGAAAGTGGATGCTCTGCATGGCGTTGGTCGGTTGCGGGCTGAGCGATCCCCAAGGACCGGCCGATCTGCCTAAGGATCCGTGGAAGCGCACTGAGGAGCAGCGGCTGGAAGCGCTTGAGGAAAATTGTAGTGGTCCGTCCTGGGAGCGCGGGTGGCTCTGTCCACGCGGCACGGCCGATGTCGATACAACTAAATCTCAAGGTGGGTAAAGGAGTACTAGGATGGAAGACAACATACTACAGGCCGTTGATGAGCAGCGCCTACTTGATACGGCCAAGAAGTTGATTGCGGTGCCCAGCCCGACGCTGGACGCTGGCGCGGTGGCTAATGAGTTGGCGTCGATATTGACTGAGGAGGGATTTGCCGTGGAGCGGCCCCAAGCCGATTGGCCGCAAGCACCGGCTGTAGTCGCTCGCTTCGACAGCGGCCAGCCTGGGCGGGTGCTGCAATTCGACGGGCACTTGGACACGGTGCATCTGCCCTTTGTGCTGCCCAAGGTGGAAAACGGTCAGCTCTATGGGTCGGGTTCGTCCGACATGAAGGGGGGAATCGCCGCCTTTGTCGAGGCGCTCAGAGCGTTGAGGGATGCGGGCGCACTGACTAAGGGAGCGGTCTTGCTTACGGCCCACGATCACCACGAAGCGCCCTGGGGCGACCGCCGCCAGCTTTTGGCCTTGATCCGCGAAGGTTTTGTCGGCGACGGGGTACTGCTGCCGGAGTACTTAGGCGACGCGCTGCCAGTAGCCGGGCGCGGGATGGCCGTGTTTAGCGTGGAGATCGAGCGCGATGGCGAGCCAGTACACGAGGTGCTGCGGCCCGCTGGGCTGCCGGACGTGATCGCCGCGGGGGGCGAGGTGGTGTTGCGGCTGAATGCGCTGAACGAACATCTGCGCGAGCGAACCGCACCCTATGTCGGCAGCGACACGCTGTTTATCGGCCGGCTCGAAGGCGGCCAGCTCTACAATCAGGTGCCGATTCAGTGCCGCGTCGAAGGGACTCGCCGCTGGGTGACGGCCGGCTCGGGGCCTGCGGCGCGCCGCGAAATGGAAGACCTGCTCGCCGACGTAGCTGCGGCAAGCGGCGCCCGCATCCGGCTTGCCGACTGGAACATGCCCGGCGACGCCTTTGCGGTAGATCAGAACAGCCCGCTGATGGGTGCGTTTCAGGCCGCACACGAGCAGGTAACGGGAGCACCGTTGCCCTTGGGCGGTAAGCCATTCATTGACGACGGCAATGTCTTTATGGCTGCTGGGATTGAAGCCCTAACGCACGGTCCTTGCGCCACGGGGGCGCACACTACCGACGAGCAGGTGCCGGTGGCCGAGTTGGTGCGGGTGGCGAAGGTGTATGCGCTGACGGCGCAGGCGTTTTGCTAAGCGGTCTCAAGGGCGCGCGCCGCGGCCATGCCTCGCTCCTCATTGACGAAGTAGAGGCAGATTCCGCCCGCGACGAAGAGGATGATGATCGACAAAATCCCCGTGCGCGGGCTGCCGGTCAGCACCCCAATCCAGCCCACGAGCACTGGGCCGATGACCGCGGCGAACTTGCCCAGCATGTTGTAAAAGCCGAAAAACTCCGCTGCGCGGTCGCGGGGAATGAGTCTTGAGTAGAGCGAGCGGCTCAGGGCTTGCACCCCGCCTTGGACTAGGCCGACGGCCACGGCCAAGGCGTAAAATTCCCAGACGGCATTCAGAAAGTAGCCCCACACCGTTGCCGCGATATAGACGGCTAGGCCGATGAAGATCCCCTTGCGCGTGCCAATCCGCTCGCCGAGCCAGCCAAAGGCAATGGCCGCGGGGAAGCCCACGAATTGGGTGATGCCCAAGGCGATGAGCAGGTCGTTGGTGTCAAAGCCGAGGGACAAGCCGTAGTCAATGGCCATGCGGACGATGGTATCGACGCCGTCGATGTACAGCCAATAGCCGATGAGAAAGACAAAGGTCGTGCGTAGCTGCCGAATGTCGCGGCCGGTCGCGATGAGCTGCCGATAGCCAGCCGAGATTGCACTCCAGCCGCGGCGTGCGTGCGTGGGCGGCGATTCCTCAACCCACAAAAAGAGCGGCAGCGAAAAGCCAGCCCACCAGATGGCGACCAGCAAAAAGCACACGCGCACGGCCTCGCTGGCGTCGGCCAATCCGAAGGTCGTGGGGTGGAGGACCATCACCACATTGAGCGCAAACAGCAAGCCGCCGCCCAGATAGCCGAGGCTGTAGCCGAGCGCCGAGACCGAGTCGGACTTGTCGCGCCCGACCACTTCCACGATGAGCGCATCGTAAAAAGTATTGCCGCCGGAAAAGCCGATGGCGGCCAAGACATAGACCACAACCGCCAGTTCCCACGCACCTTGGGCGACCATATAGAGGCACCCCGTGGCGAGGACGCCCAAGAAGGCAAAGGCAAACAGGAACTTGCGCCGGGTGCCGCCTTGGTCGGCAATGGCCCCCAAAAGAGGGGCTAACAATACGACGATCAGGCTGCTGAGGGAGTTGGCCAGCCCCAGTTGGAAGGTGCTCTCGGTGACGTCGCTGCCGGCGCTCCAGTAGGACTTAAAGAATACCGGGAAGAAGGCGGCGATGACCGTGGTGGCAAAGGCCGAGTTGGCCCAGTCGTACAAGGCCCAGCCGATGATTGGTTTTTTGGCGTTGGTCGGCATGGTATTGGTTGACGCAGGGGGCACCCTGCGCGCATAACAGTATAAGGCAAAAAGGGCGTAGTTGCCGCCTACATCCTTTATGGCTAGCGTAGGAGGTCTTTATAAAGGACAATTTCTTATGAACGATGAAATGTCCCACCCTGCGACACTTGATGTCGCAGAATGGCTGCGCTTTGACGCGGCTACTAATCCGTATGGGCCGTCGCCCAAAGTCCGGGAGGCGATGGCCGCCTTTGCCCGCACCGGCGACTTTAGTCGCTACGACGACGAGGAGCGCGCCGAGTCGTTGCGCGGGGATTTGGCGGCGCATTGGGGGCTTTCGCCCGATCACTTCATCGTGTACAACGGGTCTGGGGAGGCCGTGGTCTGGCTTTTCTTGGCGCGGTTGCTGCTAGAGCAGCAGCGCTTGCTCATTCCGTCCCCATCGTACGAGCGCTTTGTGGCGTTGGGGCAGCGATGCGCGGCTGAAGTGATTACAGTGCCGCTGCACGAGGAAAATTTTGCGCTGGTGCCCGAGCGCTTTATCGAGGCGGGGCGGCAGTCGGAGGCGCGGGTGTTGCTGTTGAGCAGTCCCAACAACCCCACAGGCAATCTCCTGTGCGGCGACGCGGAGATGGCGCGTTTGCTCGACGAGTTGCCCGACTGCCTGTGCATTGTCGATGAAGCGTATGCAGACTATGCCGGCCACAGCTATGTGTCTTGGGTGCAAGAACGGGAAAATTTGGTAGTGCTGCGGACCTTTTCCAAAGCATACGGCATGGCTGGTTTGCGGATCGGCTATGCCATTGGGCCTAAGCCCGTTATCGCCGCCCTCGATCAGATGCAGGTTCCTTGGGCGGTCAATGCGCTGTCGCTAGTGGCGGCGCAGGTCGCGCTAGCTGACCAAGGTTATTTGCAGAAGGTGGTCGCGCAGATCCGCAGCGATTGTCAGGCACTCTACGAGGGGCTGAACGAGCGGCCGTGGTTGCGAGCTTATCCGAGTGCGGCGAATTTCTTTTGGGTGCGCTGCGAGGGGGTCGGCCCGGAGCGGCTGCGGACGGGTTTGGACCAGCGGCGAATTCGCGCCCGCTGGCGGCAAGACGCGCCCGGCTTTGTGCGGCTGACGTCGCTGCGCCCCCAAGACAATGAGTATTTGTTGGCAGCACTTGATGAGGTCGGGCAATCAGGCTAACACAAGAGGAGAACTATGGAATACCGCAATTTGGGCAAGGCCGGCGTCAAGGTGTCCAAGGTGTGCTTGGGCGCGGCTTTTCGCGGCCAAGAGGACGAGAAGGTTTGCATTGAGGTAGTGCAGCGGGCCTTGGACTTGGGCTGCAATTTTATCGATACGGCGCTGTATGGTGGGGGACGCTCCGAACAAGTGGTGGGTAAGGCCATCAAGGGACGACGCGAGGAAGTGGTGCTAACTACTAAAATTTTTGGCACCTTGGGCAATAGTCCCAATCACGTGGGGCTGTCGCGGGTCAATTTGCTGCGGGGCATTGAGGCGTCGCTAAAGCGGCTACAGACCGATTACGTCGATCTGTATTTGTTGCATTCCTTTGATCCGGTCACGCCGCTGGAGGAGACCTTGGGTGCGCTCGACGACATTGTGCGGCAGGGCAAGGCGCGCTACGTGGGGTGCTCTAATTTCCCGCCGTGGAAAATCGTCGAGGCCCTGTGGATTTCGCAGCGCGAGCGCTTGGCCTCTTTTGCCTGTATCCAGAATCAGTACAACCTGCTCAACCGCTGGGAGATGGAGCCGGAGTTGATGCCTATCTGTCGTCAGTTCGGCTTGGGCATTATGACCTACAGCCCGCTGGCTATCGGCCTGCTCTCTGGCCGCTTCCGCCGCGGGCAGGAGCCGCCGCCGGGGACGCCGTGGAGCGCGGACGAGCTGCGCGGCATGAGTCCGGGTAAATACAATTTTGCCGAGGCCATGACCGAGCGGGTCGATACCATCGTCCAGACGCTGATCGATATCGGGGTGCGGCACGGCAAGACCCCGGCGCAGGTGGCCATTGCCTGGATTTTAGATCACGACGAGATCAGTGCTCCCATTTTGGGGGCCGACGAGCCGGCGCATGTGGATGAGATTTGCGCGGGCTTGGACTGGTCTCTGGCAGCGGAAGAGCGGGCTTTGTTGGACGAGGTGTCCGAGGTGAAGATGCCGCGGAAATATGCGTGAAGGAGATGCATCTATGAACAGACGCAGACTGCCCACCGGCATCTAGACCTTCCGCGATGTGCGGAAAGAGAACTACTACTAAACCTAAAGCAGGGCTGCACCATAACTTAGCTTACTATCGTGTACTTAGCAGGAGATATATATGGCTCTGATCGAGAATCTGGAACATGAAGGCTGGGAGGAATTTTTTCGGGATAGTTTCCGATATGCACTCGAGGTCTTGAAGAATGATCGCTTCAGACCCGTCGGTAGTTCTGTGGACGACCTGAAGAGTTGGCTTACTGCGGGTGGAGTCGCCCGAGTTCGGACACATCTCAACAAGCAGATGGAAATGCGCCGTTTTCCCTCATCCCGAAAATCGGCAGTCAACGACTGCATTGAGCAGTTGGTGCGAGAGAACCGGGGTGCGCTTCTGGACTTGATGGCCGATGGTATTGTCCCTACTACAAGGCAGGAGCAGTTCGAGCTCTACGGCCTGCCAGAACAGGATTTCCAAGATATTCTTAGCCGCATAGTAGCAGGTGAACGTCCCTTTGAAGAATGGATGCGTACACATGGACATTCTGACGAAGAGATAGAGGAGATCTATAGGATGGTTGACCAATGGTTGATGCAGAAGGGGATCGTCCCTCAGAGGTCAAGAGAGTAAGGAACCCTGATTGACTGGGAGACCGGAATATGGGATGTGCTGCAACCGTTTTGCTCGTGCTCATTGGCTTTCCCCATTTAGATGATTCTCGTGATAGGGCCTCGTTGGGTAGGTCCTAGTTCGCTCTATCCTTCCTCCTAGGTCGTGGTGTCCCTCGGCTTTGCCAGGTCCCTAGCAAGGCTTTCACAGAGGCTGATCGCTGACAGACAGAACGAAGCGGCGATTGGCACTGTCGCGGTGCCCTCCTCTTTGTGCTGTCCGAAATTACCGACCGAGTGGAGGTGGTTCACGAGCAAGTATGTTGGCTTCGTTACGTACTCCGAGACAAGGTCGTGTTCATCGGTCCCTGTAATCTGACGAAGTATTCCACACTGTCGCCCGCGTCCCTTGGGGAGCCTACCTCCCCGTTCGTCAAATTCTATCCCAACGGACTCCCAAGCTTCCGGAAGAGACTTGCCCTGCTTGAGTTCGGCATCCCAGATCAGATCCAGTGCTCGTTCAGCGATACTTCGCGCCCAGACTACAGAGTTGGCCGGATCAGGCTGTAGGTCTCGGATGGCCTTTTCGACGTGGCTCTTCAGTTTCGGGTCCACTCCACGGACCTGTTCAAGACGGAGTTCAAGGAGGCTTTGAATGTTGCTATTGAAGCGTTCCTCATCGCCGAATAGCCGGTTCAGGTTTGCCACTTCGCTTGCTTGCTGTTGCGCATACTGGGCCATCAAGCGACATGACGACCGCAGATTTTTCCCAGAAGCACGAGCGAAGCCCCGCAGTTCTAGATCGCGCTTTCGGTTGTCCGGCACTTCAGAAAGGGACACGTTGTTGTTAGCGAGGGAGGCTAGATCGGACCGAAGTTCAGTAGAGCAGTCTTTCCACAAGGCTTCGAGCAGGCCCCGTCGTTCCTCAGCCGTCTCTTCTGCGATTCTGTCCACATGTGGCTTTGAGATTGTTACTGCATCGCTGACTTCGGTGAGGATCTGCTCGGCCAGAGCGGCTGCCAGAACTGGGACCCCGCCGGTCCAGTTGATAATCTCCTTGCGAGCTGAATTGTCGGGTGTGATGCCACGCGACTTGAAGGGATCGAGGAAACCACTCCAGTCATGGTCCTCGAAGCAACCGACCGGCAACGGGGTATCGTAGAAGTCTGACCAGAAGGGCGACGTCCGAGACTCTTCAGTCATAAGATCTAGGAGTCTGCGCCGGCTTCCAGTCACAAAACGGAGACTGTTCTTCTGGCCGAGGTCTCGCATTTCGTCCCAGAGATTGCTCGTGATGTTACTCTCGGCGAGAACATGGTCGAATCCGTCGAGTACGGCGAGTAAGCGAATTTTCTTGCGGTCCATTTCTTCGAAAACGAGACGAAGAAGATAGAGAAGGCTTTCATCTTCCAATTCCAAGTACTCAGCGAACTCAGACTGCACTCGCTGGAGGGCCTTTTTGATCTCTTCTGCGAAACGCTGGCGGAACTCGTCATTTGTTTCGGGGGGGTCTTGCCGGAAATCCCAGTACAGAGAGGTGACATAGTGATCGCCTGGATTCTTGAAGTGGTCGGCAAGGTGTTTCAGGAGCACCGACTTTCCGAACAACCGAGGGCCCACGACGCACATATGATACGGAGTTGGCTTGGTCAGGTGGCTACATAACTTTTCGAAAAGCCGCTCGCGGCCGAGCATCGGCGGGATTCCTACACCGAGGACTTGGTAGGGACTATCGCTCATTATTCATCTCCCGGTGTCGTGGAGTTGTAATTGTTTCTATGGCCAGCGCCATAGCCACTGCCGTCTCCCCGGCCCCGCCCATCGCCGTGTCCATACCCGTACCCACTGCCGTCTCCCTGCCCCCTGCCGTCGCCGTCACCACCTATTTCTTCACTTTCGTGGACAGCCTGTTGGCGCTGATCCTCGAAGTCGATGTTGCGTCGTATCCAGGCGGCCATCAGAGGAACTGCGAGCATATATGCTGAGCCTCGCGCTGTCTCTTGGAGTTCAAGGAGTTCGAGCTCACGGAGAAACTCCAGATCGTCTCCTAAGCGGTCTCCGTGAGGGAGAGCAATGCCGCACTCCTCTAGCTTCGTCTCCAGTAAACTCAGTGTTATGGGATCCGGCTCTCCCTCTAGCTGCTGGCACAATGCTAGGACAAAACGCCTACGCTCTGTTTCAGCGTAACCCCACAGCGTGCGGAAGTGTTCGTTGTCCTGCACCATCTCTTGAGCTACTGTGTTTACCGCACCTTCCTTCACCGTCTGCTCTGAATGGGCGGCGTGCTCGAAGATTCGGTTGCACAAGGACTGGATTAGGAAGGGTTGCCGCGAACACAGTTCGACTACGCTATCCCTCGCTTTGGGGAGGTACGCGAGCCGCCCCTCGACCGGCCGCGTCACGAGGAGGCGGGCATCCTCCAGTGGGAGTTCACTCACCGGGATTCGGTGGCCGAAGCCGAAAAGTGCTGACCTGTACTCTTCACGGAGTCGCTTGAGACGGCGCGAGCCGGTGAGGATGGCTGACAGGCCTGGGTATGTGTGGAGCAGATAACGGATATTCTCCGGGACTTGGGGGCTTGTGATGCCAGCGTCGATTCCCTCTTGGAGCTTGTCGAACTCATCGAGCATGAGTAAGAGGCGTCGCGGACTGGCAGCCTCCAAGACAGTCTGTATATACAACTCGAAGACCTCGAAGGGGCGAGACCCTGAGAACGCCGTTGAAAGGGCTTTCACAAACCCTACCTTGAACCGCTTCGGGTCGAGGGGAGCTACGTCAGGGAGCGGTACTTGAAGCCCCGCGTTATCCATAGCCCAACCGATGTCGCGCGCCATGAGTCTGAAGACCTCGTTGGTGGGCAAACCGGCCTTGCTTTCGTGGCCTTCGCCACCTTGTAGGGAGCAGTACGCGACAATCCAGCCCGGAAGCACGTTGGGGGCCTGCAGGCGCTTGAGAATTGAGGTCTTGCCTGTTCTGCGGTTGCCTTCTAGAAGAATGACGTTGGCCCGGTGGCTGGTAGAGAGCTGCCGCTGAATCGTGTCGATGATGTCTTGGCGCCCGAAGAACATCTCCTCGCGATCAATCGGGCTTCCGACGATGTACGGGCTGGTGCCGAGCTCGGCGAGGTGGACGAACTCTCGCGTGGAACGAACATCTACCGCGAGCGGCAGTTCACCTGATACAGGCCGGCCGTCAAAGCGGTCGGCTTGCCATCGAAGCACGAACTGGAATGGCCCGGTTTCTGCGTCCGCTGGGATCTTCGCCGTAAAACTGAGCGTCTCCTCCTCAGCGAGGTAATCGACATGGGTTGAGCCGACCGAGGGGGATGTGGAGACCGAGATGTTGCGTAGTGCTAGAGGCGACAGGTTTTTTACGCGGACCTGGATTTCGTTCTCCGTTCCCGCTACAACCGCGCTTGGCTCAACCCTTGGCTCCAATTTGACATCCTCTAGGATAGAGTCCAACTCGGCCCGAACCAGCCGGGAAATCTTTTTGGTGACATCTATCGCGGAAGCGAATGCCGGCAGCATCGTCTCGCCGATAGGAAGACCCGAGTGGAACCCCATACCGGACTTCCATCCTGTAAAATAGGCATCTCCTAGTTTTCTGATAGCCGAATAGACCTCTTTAAGGTGGTGTTGTGCGCTGTCGAGGAGTGCCATGCGCCCCGCTCCGGGTGGTACGTGGCTCAGACCCTGCAGTGTCTTTATAGCCTCCGCGAAATCTTTCAGCCAGTCGGCGAATTGAGGCGTGCTGTGAGTGCGCGAGCTAGCGACCTGATTTTGAAGCGTCCAGACCGAATGAGCAATCCTTTCCAAGAATGCCACCCTGCTGGCTGGCTGGCCTGATTTCCGCAACTCTTGCATATCGGAAGATCCCATCAACCATGAGACAATCGGCTCCTCGCTATCACTCATCAGGATATGTACGAGGACAGCAAAGGGATCGTTTCCCTCCTCATCCACCTGCTTTACAACACGCTCTTGGATTGGAACTTGCGGCACCAAGACGGGAAGATGCCGCAGCGTTTGAACGGAGAGGTGCTGTATAGTTGCCCCACGTGCGTGAACACGAAGCCACTCTTGGTAGGCATCAGAGGCTAGGAGACTTTTCAAAAACTGTGAAGAGAGTTGTTCCTTGGGGCGTATGACTACCAAGCTCTTGGCGGCCACTGCGCCCACGGTACCTGTTGACTCGGACACGACCGCTAGCTTTCCGATAGTGCCAGAGGTAGTGAGCAGGATATCGCCGGCGCGTAGCCGATGCTTCGACTGCACTCGTTTGTTACCCTTCTTGGTCAGGAATAGGGACGGAGATTGTACACCTGTGCGGTTCACATCCGCTACGCGCACGAGGCCAGTGAACACCGATGGATCGTCACCGTGCGGAGTGGTCACTGACTTCCCGTACGAAACACCGGTAAAAATTTCCGCTACCTTGTTGAGTGGCTGTATGGAGACATTGACATCCCCCTTCTGCAGAGCTCGAAGAAAGCGAGACAGAGCTTCCTCACCTGTTCGTTTGGCGACCAACTCCCAGTCCCTAGCCTTGAGTTCCTTGACCGGGGTTTCCCAGAGACTGTCGTTTGGAGTCCCGCTCCTGAATTCGTCAGCGGTACTGTGAGCCACTTCGACTGCCTTCTCACGGCTGAGCCCGTCTTCTGGTTGGATAGAGGGCCACTCCTCCACCTGCATGAAGCGAACGGCCTGCGCCGCTTTCTCTCGACGGAAGAGAACTAGGCTCGTCTTGATCCCGGTGTACGGATGAAAAGCCCCGGCTGGCAGCGACACCACTCCTTCTACACAGTAATTGGTGAGGAGTTCCTTGCGGACCTTCTGGTCGGGGCCGGTTCGGAAAAGAGCACTATCAGGAAGGGCGATGATGGCGCGACCACCCGGACGAAGAGAAGCCATCACATGCTGGAGAAATAGTGTCTCAATGTTAGTTGCCGACACCTGAAATTGGGCTGTGGCTTCCGGGCGTGCGCGTCTCCCCCAAGGAGGTACAGCCAGAATGCAGTCAAAGCCCTCTGAGGACCGATCTTTGGCCAAGGGGCGTTCTAAGGCGTCACCGAGTTCGAGTCTGGGTTGCTCAATGCCTGCCAAGACGACTCTCGCAAGCCCGATGCTGTAGCCGTACGGGCTGATCTCGATCCCGAACACGCTGTGTTGTTGGACTTCTGTCCAGACTTTTGGGGGCATCCGCATTGTTTTCTCGCGGAGTTTGCTTGCTACTGTGGAGAGCAGACCTCCGGTGCCGAAGCAGGGATCATAGATGCGTTCGCCTGGACTAGGATCGATAAGATCAGTCATCATCTCGACCACAGGTCGAGGAGTTGTGTAATCTCCGAGGGTTTCGGCCTTCGCAGCGGTTTTTTCCACAAGGGCCACAAGGGCATCCCCTGCCACTTGTCTATGAGTGGCAGTTTCCAGATTGAAAGCTTGGACCCACTGGACGAGCGCCTCGATCACCTCAGGAGATTCGTGGACGAGGGCCTTAACGACGCGTACAAGCCGTTGCAAGAACTGGCCGAGGTTGGTATTGGGCGCGTTGTGCAGCGCGGGCAATACTTTTTCCTGAAGGACGTCTACAAGCTCCGTACCGCGAAGATCGCTCCACGAGGACCAATGCTGATCCCGAGGTAGCGCAGGCAGGTAGTCGTGACCGTCGAAGGTGGCTACGGCTTCCTGCTCGGTATCTAGATGGTCAGCCCAACGAAGCAGGAATAGGGCAGATGCAAAGGGAGCAATGACCGCCTCAAGTGGATGCTTGCTGTGCATCCTGTCGAGGCTGGTCCATAGCTCGGACACGTGAGATGTAAGTTCAAGCTGCTTCATGTGCCGATGGCCTCCATTGCGGTCCGCATAGCTTAGAGCGATCCCGAAAAGGTACTACGGAGGATAGAAGCAGTAAGGGAGGCCATCTCCTCCAGTGGTCCTCGGAGCGCTTGAATATCTCGTACCCGTTTCATGCACATTTCAATTCTTTCGACGATCCGTCTTTGCTCATCGAGAGATGGAACAGGGACTCGGTGTGTCCAGAGTGCTCTCATGGCCACTCGAGGAAGATTTGCCCCTCGTGAGTGGGCGACGGCGAAATCGACAAATTCTGGTGACCGGAGGTAGTAGGCTAGAAAGCTGCGGTCCAGTCGTTCTGGATCTGGCAGTAGAGGAATTAGTTCACTTGTGCCGACGCCGGGCTGATCTGGCACGACAACCTTATTCAGGTAAGGTCTTAGCTTCGAGTAGAGAACATGGCGAGTGTCGAAGGAGCACTTGGTTGATCCCAACTCACTTACAAGGCAATGCTTCCGCTCCCGGATTGTTCCGGTGCCAGTCTCAACATCGTCCAATGAGAGATTCCAAACCATGGCGTCCGAGGCTGGTATTGGTGCGTCAGCCTTCGGAGCGATACTACCCAGGGGTATTCGTGGGGACTCAGGCATTGGGCTTCTCCAGAAGTTCCTCAAGTTCTCCAGAAATTCCTCAAGTTCTCCCAGAAGTTCGATGACCCTCTTTTCCTTCGCCTTGATGGACTGAACTAGTTCCAATGGAGGCTTGTATTCAAGCTCCTTTTCCTTGTTGGGATTTCGCGCAGAGAGATCCCAGTCTCGCTGCGCGATCTCGCTGATCGAAACGATCCAAGAGTTATCTCCTTCTAACCGCTCCTCCCACTTGGCGCGGAAATCGGGTATCTGGCTTCCTTGGATTGGTCGCCGCGTCGACTTGAGGTCGAAACCGTCGTTGGTGAGTTCATAGAACCAGACATCCTTGGTGCCAAGGTGATCTTTGCAGCGATTGAAGAAGATGATATTCGTCTTCACGCTCGTATAGGGGAGGAAGCATCCGACTGGCAGCGAGAGGACCGTATGGACATCGAACTCACGAAGAAGTCGTTCACGGATTTTGGCGTCGGGACCGCCACGGAACAGGACGCCCTCGGGGATAATTACTGCGGCCCGCCCTCCCGTGGCCAAGTTCGCCATGATGTGCTGTAAAAAAAGAATCTCGGTGGAACCCGATTGGATCGTGAAATTGGTCTGGAGCTCCCGAGCCATCTTTCCGCCGTAGGGTGGATTCGAGAGGATGACGTCGTAGCGGTCATTTTCCGGGACGTTAGTAGAGTGCAGCTCTAGTGTGTTCCCAAGTTCTATATTCGCGCCCTCAATGCGATGCAGTAGCATGTTCATCGTGCCAAGTAGGTAGGTCAGCGGCTTGAGTTCGATGCCGTAGAAGGTTTTTTGTTGGAGTTGGTCGAGATGCGAGCCACTGAGGGTGCCCTCCATATTCCGGATGTACTCGGCCGATTCGGCAAGGAAGCCAGCCGTTCCGAAGCACGGATCGTAGATGCGGTCTCCGATCTTGGGACGAACTACGTTGATCATGGCTTGGATGATGTGGCGTTGCGTGTAGAATTCGCCAGCGTAGCCGGCAGAGTCGGCAGCCACATCCTTCAGCAGCCCCTCGTAGAGCTCCGAAAGCACGATGACATCAGTCGCATCGCCAAAGTGGAGACGATTGACTTGCTGAGTGACCCGAGCAAAACTCGCGCCGCGACGGGAATGGTTGCGAACCGTCCAGAAGATTCGACGAAATCGTTCGGCAATCGGGTCGTTCGCGAATTGCCGAGTATCCTCAGTCTCTCCGAAAGCTCTGAGGTGAGGCCAGAGTTTTCCATCGACAAACTCCAGCATCTG
Organism: Gemmatimonadota bacterium; assembly: GCA_009840005.1. The sequence goes on along the minus strand of VXOR01000054.1, from coordinate 56,450 downwards.
ATCGGGCCGGTTGGACATCGATGACCAACTCGACCAGCGGTACTCACCGTCGAGTCTTCGGCGATAGGGCGAGCCGTCGAAGGCCGCCTCTTCTTCGCGACGGCTCTCCATCTCGTCAAATGCCTTGAGGAAGAACAACCAAGCGAGTTGCTCCACGTAGTCGCGCGGGTCCACACCATCGTCCCGGAGCTGATCGCAGGCACTCTTGATGGCTTGTTGCACCTCTTGGCGACGGTGCTCTGTCTCGTTGTTGGACGCCTGCTTGTTTTTGTTTTTGGCCTTGCTGTGGGCCATGCGCATTCTCCTATGCCACCATCGGTACGTAGAGGTGCTGTTTTACTGTTTCCAAATCCGCCTTCAGCTTGTCGGCTCCTCCGTAGCGGTTCAACAACCTGCTAAAGCTACCGAATCGTTCCACGAATTGGGGTGCGCTGTAGGTGCTGCCCTTCTCAAGATCGTCGATGCCGTAGAGCGAATAGTGATCGAGGCCCGTCTCCCAGAAGTGCGTCTTGAAGCGATCTTCATCAGGGAGATCGTGCTCGCCAAGCTGAGTGAGCAGCCAGTTCTCATCGGCATCCCAGAAACGGACAACGCGATCATGGCGAGAAGGTATCCTCACCAGTTCGTAACCCACCTTGCCGAGAATGTCCACATCATCCGATCCGTCGAGGTCGAAGTAGTGCCTGAACGCGGCCACATGGATGTCCCTGTCTGTGAGTTCGGACCGTAGGTCGTGGCGCGTGCTCTTGTCGATCCAGATACCTAGTAGCTGGTCGATATTGGTTGGCGCGATGCTCCGAATGACTTCACGTGACTGCTCTTGGTACTCGTCGAAGGGAATTTTGCGGCCATCGGCCAAGCAGACATATCGCTCAGTCGAGGAGATATAGACTGAGATACCCTCTCCGACTGGTTTCTCCTTAGTGCTCTCAGTTGGCTTCTTCAGCGGTGATGACTTACGGCTCTTCTGAAGGTTGGCTGGATGTCCATCGAACTCGGCATCTTCGAGTAAGTTCGCTCCAGCGTAGTCGAAGATGGTGAAGTAGCGCTTATTGATGTCGTCGCAGAGGCGAGTTCCCCGGCCCTTCATCTGCTTGTAGAGGATAGCGCTCTTCACAGGCCGAGCGAAAACGATATTCTTGACATCGGGCGCGTCGAAGCCCGTGGTCAGGAGATCAACCGTGACCGCCACTCGGGGCTTGGTACGACCGACCTCTCCGAAGTTGCGCTCAAGCTGATGTGAGTTGCGTTCAGACCTTGTGATTCGCGCAGCGTAGTCGTTATCACCTGAGAGACGCCGCAACTCGGCCGCGAAGAACGCCGCGTGCGTATCATCAACGCAGAAGACGATGGTCTTATCGTCCCGAATATCGTATTTCCCAAGAGTTGACCAGAGATCCTCCGCGATGATCCGCGTACGATCGGGTAGTCTGATGTCGCGCTCGAAGTTACTCGTGGTGTAATGCTTGCCGTCGGGGCCGATGTAGCCGTCTTCATCTAGATTCGAAATACGCTCTTCGAGTAGATAGGGAACAAGGTAGCCGTCTTCAATGGCCTGTCTCAAAGAGTAAGTATAGATGGGCTCGCCGAAGTACTCATAGGTATCACGTCGCACCTCCTCCTCGGTGAGGTCGCGACCGCTCTGGTCCAACTCACGAGGAGTGGCAGTGAGACCTAGCTGGTAGGCTGACTTGAAATGATCAAGGACACCGAACCAATCGCCGAAGCCAGAACGGTGACACTCGTCCACCACGACCAGATCGAAGAAATCCGAGTCGAAGTACTCGTAAAGCTTCTTTCCGTCCAGTTCCTCGTCGAGATTCTGGTAATTGGCGAAGAAGATTCTCCCGACGAGATGCTCTCCTCGGCTGACCCGTTCCTTATCGATGACAACTCGCTCGTCCGAGGCGAAGCCAGCGAAGGCCCGGTAGGCTTGATTTTTGAGACTGTTACGGTCAGTGAGAAAGAGGAGACGGTTGTTCGGCAAGACATCCCCACGCATCAACTTCCACGCGAGTTGGAAAACGGTAAAGGTCTTGCCTGTCCCCGTGGCCATTAGGAGGAGTGCCCGCTTTTCCCCTTGGCTAAAGCGATAGAGGGTTTCAAAGATGGCCATCTCCTGATAGGGACGCACCTTCTTCTGGGTAATCTGGTCCTCGTACCAAGGTGCCTTGAACGCTGAGTCCCACTCTGGCCAGACGATGTTGCGTCCGAGGCGAGAGAGGATGTCCCCTGGTGTGGGCGGAGTGTCGAATGACTCGAATTCACCGGTCTTGTTGTCGGTCAGGATGTACTCGCGCCCATTTGAGGCAATCGAAAATCGAAGACCTAGGCGGTCGGCGTACCGGGATCCCTGCTGCATACCGTCCGTTGCTGCCCTCGCCTCGGCCTTGGCCTCGAGGATGGCGAGCGGCATCTGCGAGAGACGCAGTACGTAGTCGGCGATGATCCTCTGGGAAGAGTCGTACATCGACTCGCCGGTTAGGTTGACTCGGCCGGGACCGATGACGACCTCCCGGTCCCACTCCCATCCAGCTTTCTTGAGGGCGGGCTCGATCAGTTCCCGGCATGTTCTGTCTTCGTTTCGGCTCATAGTCTCATCCGCATGGTGTATAGCGTTGCCTAGCGGCTCATGTTATGCAATGCAAAATACGTGCCATTAGCGATTCACCCCGTACTTGCTCAACCAATTCGTGAACGTCTGGTAGCTTGGAAGGCCCACCAAGTGGGCTGCCTGCGTCTTGTTCCCTTGGGTCTCATCGAGCGCACGTGTCAGATAGTGCTGTGCAACTGAAGTCAACAGATCCGGAAGGCTGAGGCCATCACCGAGGGGACGGTCGAGAATCTTGGATTTTTCTTGGCCTATTGCCGGTAGCAACGCTTCCCGTACGTCTTCGCTGCGTATGGTGTGTCCTGAAGTCCAGATTGCAGCCCTATGAAGCGTATTCAGCAACTCGCGGACATTGCCTGGCCATGGGTGGGAGATGAGAATATTTCTTGCGCCCGGAGAAAGTTTCTTGTGCTCATAGCCCGGTTCCTGTGCGAGGTCGTCATTGACCTTCTTGAGAAGTCGATCTATGAGAAGGCTCAAGTCTCCTTTGCGATCTCTCAATGGGGGTAGCTGTAGACTAGCCACCGCAAGGCGGTAGAAGAGATCCTCCCTGAAGCGGCCCGCAGCGATTTCCTCGGTGAGAGTCCGATTGGTCGCTGCGATAATTCGGACATCTACCTTGAGTGGGGTTGTCGAGCCGACACGTATAACCTCTCCCTCTTGGAGGATGCGAAGGAGTTTTACTTGGGCGGGAGGGGAGAGCTCGCCAACCTCGTCAAGAAAGAGTGTTCCACCATCGGCATCCTCAAAGTATCCAGTCTTCCTCCTGTCTGCGCCCGTGAAGGCACCTTTCTCGTGCCCAAAGAGCTCGGATTCAACGAGTTCAGCCGGTATTGCACCGCAGTTGACCGCCTTGAAAGGTTGGTCCCGCCGAGGGCTGGCCCTATGAATCGCCCGAGCCAGTAGTTCCTTTCCTGTGCCAGACTCGCCTTCTATGAGAACCGACACGGATCGTGGCGCAACGCGACGTGCCTTGGCGACTAGCCGAGCCATGACTCGGCTGCGGTGGATGATGTCAGCGAACTCTGGTGCCTCTGGAGGCAGCCCAGCGGTTAGCTGCTCAAGGCGCTCGTCTGGAACTCGGAGTAGGTCGGGTATGAATTCGGCCGAAATGTCGAAGGGCACGGAGGCTGTCTGAACTCCATACTCTTGGGAAGACTCGATCAACTCAGCAGGAAAACGTGTCTTGGCTAGAATGATCCAGACGGCAGCCATGGCCGGAGTACCTGGGCTTAGATGAAAGATCAGCTCAGAATCTTTACCGTGATGCTCAAGCGCCTCGGTCACGACCCGAACCGCAGCCTCGTAGATCTGACCGAAGTCAGTAGGACTAGACAATGGCTCGTGACGGACGGTCACCACTGAATCGGTCTGGGGCCGGAGCCAATTAAGGAACGGTGCTACTACTTCCTTAGAGTAGTCACTGACTAGCACGGCAGTATCATAGGAACCCGTGCTGAGAGATTGAGTGATCGGACCCTTCCCTACGCGTTGCTCCTCCTTCGGTGCTTGAAGGTCGGCTTTGCCGATCCAGCTAATTAGAAGTCTATTCATCGCTATCTAAACTACAAGACTATTTGTATAAACACAAGATTTCTTACGTTTAGCTTTGCAACGATAAGCTGCATCGTCAGTTCTTGCTCTTCCTTGGTGCTGACCCTTCTTGCGCGGTCAAGATTCTCTGCACTTTTTCTGCTACCACAACTCTGCGAAAATACCCATGCGTCTCTGTGACTTTCCCATACTGACTTTCGACACCTACGGAACCCTGATCGATTGGGAGACGGGCATCTGGGATGCGCTGCAACCGCTCTGCGCGCGTCTAGCCGACCCGCCGACTCGCGAGACGGCCCTCGCCGCCTTCGCGCAGGTGGAATCCACCTGCCAAGCGGCCAATCCCGACTTGCTCTACGCCGACCTTTTAGCAGCTACCCATCGCACGCTAACCCAGAACTGGGGCTGCGAACCCGACGATGACGAGAGCATCCGCTTCGGCCAGTCGGTCGGGGACTGGCCGGCCTTTGCCGACGCGGCCGAATCGCTCGCCTATCTGAAGCAGCACCACCGGCTGATCACCCTAACCAATTGCGGCCGTACTAGCTACCGGGGCAGTTCTGCCCGCCTCGGCGATCCTTGGGACGCGATCCTTACTGCCGAGGAGATCGGCTCGTACAAACCGTCGCTGGCCAATTTTGAATTCCTGCTCGTCCGGGTGGCTGCTGACTTCGGCAGCGATCCCGGAAGCGTCCTGCACGTCGCGCAGAGCCTTTTCCACGACCATGTGCCGGCCAAGGCAATCGGACTGACGACGGTGTGGATTGACCGGCGGGCGGGGCGCGGTGGAGGCGCAACGGCACCGCCGCAGGAGGGGGTGGAACCGGACTTCCACTTCAAAAGCATGGCGGAATTGGTCGCCCAGCATCGCGCCGAACAGGACTGAATCCGCTCCGGCGGCGTGTGGACGCCAGCGGTATGCGCCGCTAATTTCTTGGGAATCCTTTTTGTCGGAGATCAAACTCCCATGAGCACACCTCTCCACGGCCGCATCGCCCTAGTAACCGGCGCGGCGGGCGGCATCGGCCAAGCAATATGCCGCGCCTTGGCCGCCGAAGGCGCGACGGTTGCCCTGCATTACCACACGCAGAAGGACGCTGCCCACGCGCTCGCTGCCGAGTTGGGCGGAGCTGCCTTTGCAGCCGATATAACCGAGGCGGACGCCGCGCAATCACTGGTTGAGCGCGTGGCAGGGAAACTGGGCGGGTTGGATATTTTGATCAACAACGCCGGCATCACCATCGGCGGGCAGTTCGTGGCCGATATGGCGCTGGCGGACTGGCATCGGGTGCTCGATGTCAACCTCAATAGCGTCCTCTACATGTGCAGGGCCGCTCTGCCACGGATGCGGACGCGAGGCGGCGTGGTCGTCAACATTGCCTCGAATGTGGTCAACACGCTGCCGGGCGGTGCGGCGGCTTATGCGACCACCAAAGCCGGGGTCGTGGCCTTGACGAAGGTGCTGTCCAAAGAGGAAGCCGAGCACGGCATCCGCGTCAATGTGGTGTCGCCGGGGATCATCGACGCGGGGATGGGGAGCGGGGCGTTGGCGCGGCGGACGCCAGAGGTGCGGGCGCAATTTCTCAGTAGTATTCCCATGCGCCGGGCCGGTGGCCCCGAAGAGGTGGCTGCGGCTGTGGTCTTTCTGGTGTCGCCAGTAGCCAGCTACGTAACGGGGCAGCACATAAGCGTCAATGGCGGCGACCGCACCGAGTCCTACCAGTAGGGTTAGACACCCAGCCTAACAGCTTATATATTAGGAACATAGGCCCTTCTGGAATGTGGGGATCGCTTCTACTGGTCTGAACGACCTTACTTTAACTAAAAATTAATGAAGTACTTGCTTACCGGCGGTGGTACGGGTGGTCACGTGTATCCGGCCTTGGCCATTGCCAACGAAATTCGGCAAACGCGAGCAGACGCTGAATTCCTCTACGTGGGCCATCGAGACCGGCTGGATGCTTGGGTCGTGCCCGATCAGGGATACCGCATCCGCTTTGTGCGAGCCCGTTCCTTCCCGCGCACTCGCTCCCTTGTGCCCCTGCTGCGATTTGCCATCGCGCTGGCGATCGGGGTCATCCAAGGGGCACTGATCCTCTTGCGCTACCGGCCCCAAATTATCATCAGCACGGGCGGCTTCGTCAGTGCGCCGGTACTCTTCGCGCACGGTGGGCTGGCCAAGGTCGGCCTTTCTCGCGCTCGTGTCTTTATCTACGAGCCGAATGCCTATCCCGGGCTTTTGAACCAAATTACCGGACGGCTGGCGCAGCGCATCGGCGTGGCGTTTGAGCAGGCGGGTCGCTGGTTCGACGCGAAGAAGGTGGCCGTGGTCGGCTATCCGGTGCGCCGCTCTTTTTTGAATCTTGATCGGCAGGCCGCGCGCGAGAAATTGGGCATTGACCAAGGCCGCAAGGTCGTACTCGCCTTTGGTGGGTCAGGAGGTGCCAAGGCCATTAATGAGGCCGTGCTCAAAGCCTTACCCCGCTGGCGTGCGGCCGGGCTGGTGGTCATCCACGTCACGGGTCGCTACAAGGGGCCGGATTACGACGCCGTGGCGGAGACGGAGGCCGCTTTGGCTGAGATGGGCTTCGACCTGAGCTCAGCCGAAGGGATAGCGGGTGAAGACGACTGGTATCGACGTCTTGATTACGCGGATGAAATCGCCGATCTGATTGCCGCGGCGGAGCTGGTCATTTGCCGGTCGGGCGCTGGAACTCTCACCGAGATGGCAGTTAGTGGGACCCCCACGCTGATTGTGCCGCTGCCGACATCGGCCGAAGACCATCAGGCGCTGAACGCGCGGGAGATGGAGCGGATAGGGGCTGCTCAGGTGTTCTATCAGGAGGCGTTTTGGGACCACACCGGCATCCACAGCGGACTGGATGGCGAGAAGTTGGCGCAGCAGGTGCTGGCACTGTGCGCCGACGAGGAGCGGTTGCAGGCCATGAGCGCGGCCGCCAAGACCATGCCCAAAACTAACAGCCTCGAACTGATTACGGCTGAACTGGATAGCCTCATCGCCGGGCAGGAGCCGCCACCGCTGCGGTTGGAGTCGCCCGCGGGCAAAAAAAGCGGCTTGCCGACTGAACCCAACGCCTTGCTGCACTGGGTGCGAGCGCGGGTCAAAGAGGTCGGCGGCGTGGCGGCCATGGAGCGCGGTGAACGGGCCTATCTGCGCTATCAAGCCGACCGTCTGCTTACGTCTGAGGGTTGGTGCGAAATCCCGCTGGGGCAGCGCAACGTGGGCATCAAACTCGTTGCGGTCTTAGACTACCAAGAGCGGCTGCCCTTGCTGCTGCACATTCTCACCGACCGCACCCGGACCGGGTGGCATCGTCGTCTTTGCGGCGGAGACTTTCGCCACGGAGGCATTATACGCCGCAATGTCGTCGAATATGGCCTGCGCGGCTTGGGGGAGACCGACTCGCAAACCCGGGCCGCGCTGCTGAACGCGCTAGAGGCGGATCCCTACTTTGAGGTGCGGGCGTGGGCGGCGCGGGCCCTCGGCGAATTGTTTACCGTCGATGGTGAAATCGAAAGCACGCTCTTTGCGGCTCTCGACGATAGCTCGCCGGAAGTGATCGTCCAAGCTCTGAGTGCCCTAGGAAAAATAAGTCGCAATCCCGACCTGCTAGCGCGACTGCGTCGCTTTTATCTGCACTCGAACTGGCAGATTCGCGAGCAGGTCGTGCTGGTGTTGATCGAATTTTTGCAGCGCGGCGTGTTGGCGCCAACTCAATTGGAGCGCGATCTCGACCAAGTTTTGATTTCGATGCCTTATTTCAAGCCGGAGTTCCCCCTTGGCAGGCACCTGAGCCAATTGGCCGATCTGGTGCGCGCCGACCCCGACCGGCCCTTAGCCACTTCGCAGCGATGATCTACTATCTCGGAATTTACCTGCAAGATGCTGTCGATGCCTTGTCGTTTTTGCGCTTGGTCGATTCGATCATCTTTCGCGCGCTCTGCGGCGCGATCACCTCGTTGATCCTCACCATTCTCTGCGGTGGGCGGGTCATCCTCTACTTCTACGGTCGCGGGCACCGCGACATGCCCCGCGACTATCTCAATTTTGGAGCGGCTAGCAATCAAGCCAAAACCTACGGTGGTGGCCTAATCGTCGCCGCGATCTTGATCAGCGTCGGCTTGTGGTGTAAGCTGCATAGCCTCTTCGTGCTGTTCTGCGTGGGAGCGATTGTCTGGTTTGCCGCGCTCGGCTGGATTGACGACTTCCTCAAGGTGCGCTATCGCTCTAGCGACCGCGGGCTGTCGGAGAAGACTAAGTTGGCGCTGCAAGTAGCCTTTGGGATGGCGTTTGGCATCGCGTACGTCACGCAAGCGCTGCCAGCTGAGTCGGCGGGTTTGGCGACCCAGCTTTATCTGCCCTTTTTCAAAAATCCGGTGCTCGATCTTTCGTGGGGCTATGTGCCCTTTATCGCCTTTACGGTGACGGCCATCTCCAACTCGGTCAATCTCGCCGACGGGATTGACGGTTTGGCTATTGTGCCGACTGCTTTTGTCGTGGCCGTCTTCGGGGTGTTTGCCTATGTGTCTAGCCACGCTGAGATCGCGGAGTTTCTGATCTTTCCTTTTATGCTAGGTGTGGGGGAAGTCGCCATAATCTGCTCTATCGTCTTTGGGGCCTGCCTCGGCTTTTTGTGGTTCAATTCCTATCCGGCCAACGTCATCATGGGCGATACCGGGTCCATGGCGCTAGGCGGCTTGTTGGGCACGGTCGCTGTCTTGATCAAACAGGAGTTCCTTTTCCTAATCGTCGGGGGGATTTTCGTCGGCGAGACCTTGTCGGTGGTGATTCAGGAAAAGATCGGCATCCGGTGGTTGGGGCGGCGCTTTTTTACCCGCTCGCCAATTCACCACCACTTCCAACAGCGCGGCTTGGCCGACACCAAAATCGTCATTCGCTTCTGGATCGTGGCTGGTATTTTGGCCCTGTGCGGCTTGGCGACGCTCAAGATCCGCTGATTCCCAATATGCAGAGGAGGACGATGGCTGCGCCTAGCAAGAGAGCCACAGAGGCAGGAAGCGGCAGGGGCTGGCGGTGGACTTCGCGCTGATAGTGGTCGTATTCTGCCGCCAAGATGCTGTAGCTGAAAACGAGTGCGGCGATGAGGCCCGCGATGAAGCAGGTGATGACTACAGGATCGGTCGAGAACGCGCGGGCAATGCTCGCGGCATAGGCACCAATGTTGAGCAGCAGACGGCGCGTCTTTGTCAGCAAGCCGTAGAGTACGAGTCCTGCGCAGAACGAGCCGACGACCAGCGCCGCGAAGATCGACAGCCAGTCGCGCGCCCCAGAGAGCGCTAAGAGGCCCGTGCTAATGAGCAGGTGGAGCCACATCCCGGCATAGGCGTAGAAGAAGGACGCACGTCTAAACGGCGCGTGCCCCATTAGATAGTGGGTAAAGGTAATAGACCTAGGCATGGCAATATGCGGCCAAAGATAGGCCGCAGCCCGGTCGCGTCAACGCATGGCCAATCATGGAAATTCTGTCCACCCCCATTGAAAAAGTCAAAGGAGTAGGGGCCAAACGTGCGTCTGCGCTCAGAGAGGTAGATATTCTGACGCTGGGTGATTTGTTGTACTACTTGCCGCGCCGCTACCTCGACCGCTCGCAGGTTTTGCCCATGGCCCGGGCACCAATCGGCCAAGAGGTGACCCTCATCGGCCAAGTGCGCCAGACGCGCTTCATCCCCGGGCCGCGGCCCCGCTTCGTGATGGTGGTTGCCGACGAGACCGACGATATCACCTGTACCTTTTTTCAGGGAGGGCGCTATTTGCAGCGCAACTTTGCCGTCGGCGACGAATTGGCCATAAGCGGCAAGATCGATCTGTTCCAAGGGCGGCGGCAGATAGTGCATCCCGAATATGAATTCATCCACGGGGAGGAGCGGCTCCACACGGGCGTCGTAGTGCCGCTCTATACAACCAGTGCCGATATGAAGGAACGCGGCCTGCGCAGCCGGGGATTCCGCCGCTTGATAAGCGAGGCGTTAGATACCTTTGCCGAGCGGATCGAAGACGATTTGCCCGCGGCCTTGCGGCAGCGCTTGGGTCTTGCAGAGTTGGGCGCTAGTCTGCGTCAGGTGCATTTTCCCGCCAGCCTCGCCGAAGCGGAGTGCGCGCGGCAGCGCTTGGCCTTTGGCGAGCTTTTTGCCTTCCAACTGCGCTTGGCGCGACGGCGCAAAAAAAGCCGCGAGCAGGCCGACGGCGTTGCCTTCGCGCCCAGTGAAAAGCTGGTGCCGGCCCTGTGGGATTCGCTGCCGTTTGCCCCGACTCGCGCCCAACTCCAGGTCGTTGCCGAGATCGCCGCGCAGATGCAGCGTCCCCAAGTTATGAATCGCCTCGTCCAAGGCGACGTTGGCTCGGGCAAAACTTTGGTGGGCCTGTGCGCCATGCTGACGGCTGTGGAGAACGGCTACCAAGCGGCGATGATGGCCCCGACCGAGATCCTCGCCGAGCAGCACTTTTTCAACATTCAAGCTCTTGTCGAGCCGCTCGGCTTGACGGTGGTTTTCCTCAAGGGCGGTCAGCGCAAGGCGCTCCGGCAGGAGCTGTTGACGGCCATTGAAAGCGGTGCGGCCCACATCGCGGTGGGCACCCACGCGCTGATTCAAGAGCAGGTGCAATTTGCCCGCTTGGGGCTGGCGGTCATCGACGAGCAGCACCGCTTTGGGGTCGTGCAGCGCGGCGCGCTCTACAAGAAGGGTGCAAAGCCGGATTTGCTGGTGATGACGGCCACGCCCATCCCGCGCACCTTGGCTCTGACTCTGTACGGCGAGTTGGACGTGTCGGTCATCGACGAGTTGCCCCCTGGGCGCAAGCCGATCCGCACGGCCCTGCGCGGCAACGACCGCCGCGCGGCGATCTTTGAGTTTGCCGGCGATCAGGTGCGCCAAGGGCGGCAAGTGTACGTGGTGTATCCGCTGATTGAAGAGTCGGAAAAGATGGATTACAAATCCGCAGTTGAAGCCTACGACGAGTTGCGCCACGGCCCGTTGGCCGACTTCGCAGTGGCCCTGCTGCATGGGCGCATGGCGGCCGAAGAAAAGGCCGCGGTCATGGAGAATTTTAAGCAAAACCGGGTCCAGGTCTTGGTCTGCACCACGGTCGTCGAAGTCGGGGTGGATGTGCCCAATGCCACGGTAATGATCATCGAACACGCCGAGCGCTTTGGCTTGGCGCAGTTGCACCAGTTGCGCGGCCGCGTGGGGCGTGGCGGCGAGCAGTCGTTTTGCATCCTTATCAGTTACGCTCACGCTGGGGCCGAGTTGGCGGATTCGCGCGAGCGGCTCCAGACCATGGAGCGCACCCAAGACGGCTTTGAGATCGCGGAAAAGGATTTGCAATTGCGCGGCCCCGGCGAGTTCTTCGGCGTGCGCCAGGCCGGGATGCCCATCTTTAAGGCGGCGGATTTGGTCGCCGACGGGGCCTTGCTGCAAAGCGCGCGCGAAGAAGCCATGCGGATTGTAGATAGCGAATAGGATGTGCTATAGTAATCCGCAGATAGACGCAGATAGACGCAGATAGACGCAGATGGACGCAGAAAGGTATTGTCAAGACAAGCCGTCGATCGAATCGTTCAACCCATTCAGGATGGCCATATGAAAAGTGAAAGCCTCATTCCGCCCGCGGATTTCGTCGGGCTCGACGCGGCAACCCATCTCTGCACGGGGGGGGAAGCTCCTTGGTTAAAAGGGCAGAGTGAGGTGTACGCGGAATTCGCACAGCAAAAAAGCGGTGGCGACCGCGGCCGACGCGCCATCTACGCTCGCGGCGACCGCTGCCGCCAGCGCATGGGGCAATTGTGGGGCGTTCCAGACGAGCGGATCGCCTTTACGCCGTCGGCGGCTGAAGGCATGGCTTGGTTGGCGCGGGGTTTGGACTGGCGGCCGGGCGACAATGTGGTCACCACCAACTTGGAATTTCCCTCGGTGGCGTACAATTGGCGCAACGTGCGCGAGCAAGGGGTCGAGTTGCGGCTGGTGCCGCATTGCGACTGGTTGGTGCGGGAGGAAGATCTGTTGGCCGCAGTCGATGAGCGCACTCGGGTCTTGGCCGTGAGTCAAGTCAGCTTTTACACGGGGCAAAACCTCGATATTGAGCAGCTTGCGGCCGGGCTTAACGGGCGCGACGTGCTCTTGGCGGTTGATGCAACGCACGCTGCGGGCGCAGTTGCCGTGCCGGCCGCGTGTACCGACTTGTGCGTCAGTTCGTGCTACAAGTGGCTGTTGGCAACGCATGGGGTTGCGCCTTGTTATCTGAGCCAACGGGCCGAGGCGCAAGTGCGCTCTACGGCTTTTGGCTGGCGCAACTTGGCGGTGTGGCCGGCGCAAGGGGCTGTGCGCGCACCGGACGCGGACGAAAAGCCGATGCCCGATAAAATGGAGCCCGGCAATCCGGCCATGGTGGCGGTGCTCTATCTCGACTACGCTTTGGGGCGGCTATTGGACGTGGGGATTGAGCGGATAGCGGAGCACAACCGCGACTTGTCCGAACAAATCAGCGCCGGGCTGGAGCGTCTCGGACGGCAGGTTATTTCGCCGAGTGTGCGGCCGCAGCGGTCGGGTAACACCTGTTTTGCGGACGACGATGCGCACGGGTTGTGTGAGGCTCTCGCCGACCGGGGCGTGTTGGTGTGGGGGGAATACGGGCGAGTGCGGGTCTCGGGGCATTTGTACAATAACAGTGATGATGTGGAGCGGTTCTTGGCGGTTTTGGGCGACTTGGTCCGATAAGGGACTGGAAAAAGAGAAACGAAACCGATGACTGTTGCTGACCTATCCCGTCGCATCCGCCTCGGCGAGGACTCGACGTTGGAACTCAAGCGCGTCGTGCTGTCCGGCGACCGCGTCACCCGTCCGCATCGAAACGAGTTCGCCGATGAACTTGCCGCCTTTGCCAACAGCCGAGGCGGAACCCTCATCTTGGGAGTGGACGACGCGACCCGCGAAGTCTTGGGTATCCCTTTAGAGGGCTTGGATGCAGTCGAGGGTTGGGTGCGCGAAATCTGCAATGACTCGGTGAACCCAGCGCTCAGCGTTGACATCCGCAAGCTCGAATTGCCGGATGCCGCTGGAACATCCGTTCCGGTCATTTGCATCGACATTGCCCGCAGCCTGTTCGTCCACAAGAGTCCGGGCGGCTACTTCCGTAGGATAGGCAGCTCAAAACGCGAAATGGCTGCCGAGTTTTTGGCGCGGCTCTTTCAAGAGCGCAGCCAGAGCCGCGTGATCCGCTTCGACGAATCGATTGTTCCCCGCACCTCGCCAGAGCACCTCGACGAGGAACTGACGCGCCGGTTTCTCCGCGAAGCCGCCGAGCTGACCGAGGACACTTTGCACAAACTCCGCATTGTCGCTGCCGATGAGGAAGATGTCGTCCGTCTCACACTCGCTGGCGTTCTGCTATGTACGCAGGAGCCGCAACAATGGATGCCCCACGCATACATACAAGCCGTCAGCTATGCAGGGGAGCGGACGGATGTCAACTATCAGACCGACGCCCGCGATATTGAAGGGCCGCTCGACGAGCAGGTTGCGGAGGCCTTGCACTTCGTGCGGCGGAACATGCTGGTACGAGCGACCAAAGTAACGGCCCGGGTCGATCAGCCGCAGTTCAGCGAGCGGGCCGTATTTGAGGCACTCGTCAACGCCGTGGCGCATCGGGACTATTCGATGGGGGGGTCGCGGGTGCGTCTGCACATGTTCGGAGACCGGCTTGAGCTATACGTCCCCGGTGCCTTGGCGAATACGCTCTCGCCGGACAGTCTGCATCTGCGGCAAGCCAATCGCAATGAGCTTATCGTGTCTTTGTTGGCGCGTTGTCCCGCACCGGCTGGTCTTGGACGGACGCACTTGATGGACCGACGCGGCGATGGGGTGCCGATCATCCGAGAGGAGTGCCAGCAGCTTGCGGGTCGTCTCCCCGAGTACAGCCTGATTGACGACAGTGAGTTGCGGTTAGTGATTTGGGCGGCGTAGCCCAATTAATCGCCAAAGAATTCTCCGTAGAGCGAGCGCACGGCCGCGGGAATGTCCGCAGCCGCGATCCCGAACATCATGCTGACCTCGCTCGACCCCTGATTGATCATCTCTATGTTGACGCTGGCGCGGGAAAAGGCACGGCAGGCACGAGCCGCCAAGCCAATGGTGTGGTGCATGCCCTCGCCGACGACCATCACCAAGGCGAGGCCGCGGGCGACCGACAGTTCATCTACTTCTAGCTCGGTGCGAATCCGGCGCAGGACCCGCTCTTCGGCCGCGTGGTTGAAATACGACTCGCGCACGATCACCGACATGTTGTCAATGCCCGAAGGCGTGTGCTCAAAGGAGATTCCCTCGTCTTCAAAAATGGCCAGCAAGCGGCGGCCAAAGCCCACTTCGCGGTTCATCAGGTACTTGCTGATGTAGATGCTGCAGAACCCGTCGGTGGCGGCGATGCCGACGACTGGGTGGTTGCCGATCGCGCGCGCTGGGACGATGCGGGTGCCGGGTGCCTGCGGATTATTGGTGTTTTTGACGACGACCGGAATCCCGGCGTGGAATACGGGTTCGAGGGCCTCGTCGTGAAACACGGAAAATCCCGCGTAGGAAAGCTCGCGCATCTCGCGGTAGGTAATCTCGGCGACGGCGACTGGGTTTTCGACCAGCGCGGGATTGGCCACAAAGACCGAATCGACATCCGTGAAGTTTTCGTACACGCTCGCATCGACGGCCGCGGCGAGGATTGCGCCAGTTATGTCCGAGCCGCCGCGCGAGAAGGTGACGACGCGGCCGGTGGGTGAATAGCCGAAAAAACCGGGGAAAATGGTGATGCCCGGGCGGTCTTTGAGCTGGCGCAGTTTGCCGTAGGACGCCTGCAAGACGCGGGCGTTGCCCGGCTCTTCCGAGAGAATTAAGCCGCCCTCGCCTGGGTCGAGATAGTGGGCTTCGGCTCCGCTGTGGCGCAGGTACTCGGCGACGAGGCGGGCGCAGTTGTCTTCGCCGCCGGCCTTTATGGCGTCTGCGTAGAGCGCTTCGTCGCTGGTGCTCATGGCCAGTCGCCGCTCAAAGTCGGCGACAATGGGCGCGAGCGCGGTGTCCGGCAAGCCGAGGTCGGCGATGATGGCGGCGTAGCGGTCGATGACGTGCGCCAACGCAGTGCGGCCATCTTGGTTGGTTAGCTGGGCGCGGACTACCTCGATGAGGAGGTCGGTTACTTTGGTGTCTTCCCGGTCGCGCTTGCCCGGAGCCGAAACCACCACGAGCCGGCGCGCTGGATCAGCGGTGACAATGGCGCAAATTCTCTCTATTTGCTCGGCTGACGCGAGGGACGTGCCGCCGAATTTAGCTACTTTCATTGGATTCCTTTGCGAATACAGGTTTACCTCAAAAAAAATGCCCGGATCGCCGTTTTTCAAATTTGTCTCAAAAAGATTTTATGGTTATTTTAAAAAGTTTGCTATTGAATGGTAAAATTTCTGCCGCGCCAGCGGCCTCGATCCCACGCAAAGGTCCACGATGAAAGCAGTGCGTTTCCGCCAGTGCGGCGGCCCTGAAGTCCTCACCTATGAGGATGTGCCCATGCTCACACCCGAGCCGGGCGAGGCCGTCGTAGCAATCAAAGCCATAGGCTTGAATTATATCGACACCTATCACCGCGAAGGGCTGTACCCAGTCGATTTGCCCTGCATCCCCGGCATGGAAGCCGCCGGAGTTGTCGCGCGCCTCGGCCAAGGCGTGGAGGGCATACGGGTGGGTGACCGCGTGGCCTATGCCGGAGTGATGGGGTCGTATGCCGAAGAAGCGGCTGTGCCCACTGACCGCTTGGTGCCTTTGCCTGATTCAGCTTCCTATCAGGAGGGGGCCGCTGCGTTGCTCCAAGGCATGACGGCGCATTATCTGGCGCATGGGTCCTATCGGCTGGGCCGCGAAGACACGGCTTTGATCCACGCTGGTGCTGGCGGCGTGGGGCTGCTCTTGATTCAGATGGCCAAGCGGTGTGGGGCGCGGGTGTTGACCACGGTCTCGACCGAGGAAAAGGAACAGCTCGCGCGGGGAGCCGGAGCCGATGAGGTCATTCGCTATACTGAGTGCGACTTTGAACAGGACGTCATGGCACTTACCGACGGACGCGGAGTCGATGTAGTGTACGATTCCGTGGGTCAGGCGACCTTTGACAAGAGCTTGAACGTGCTCAGGCCCCTAGGTTACTTGGTGTTGTTCGGGCAGTCGAGCGGCCCGGTCCCGCCCTTTGATCCCGGCATCCTCAGCACCAAGGGGTCGCTCTTTTTGACGCGGCCAACTATGATGCACTACACCCAGACCCGCGAGGCGCTATTGGAACGCGCTGGCTCAGTATTGGAATGGATCGCCAGTGGCGAATTGGCCCTGCGTATCAGCGAGCAGTTTGCCCTGTCGGACGCGGCCGAAGCGCACCGCGCCTTACAGGGGCGCAAGACGACCGGCAAGGTCGTTCTCATACCAGAGTGAAGTAGCCAAGGAGATAGGTGATGACAGAGGCAGATTCCAAGGACGAACTCACCCCGGCCGCAGACCGCGCCGAACAAGGCGAAGATTTTGCTCAGATGCTCGATGCCGAAGGAGCACCACCGGCTCCGACCACTAGTGAGGTTGCAGTCGGCGACGAGGTCAGCGGCGTGATCGTCAAAGTCGAGGATGAGAACAGCTTTGTTGAGTACGGCAGTCGGGACGAGGCCATAATCCGCACCAGCGAGCTCAAAGGCCCCGATGGGGGAATGCGCTACAAGGTCGGCGACCCGATTGCGGCGTTTGTCGTGGCTACTGGGGACGAAATCCTGCTCAGTCGCGGCTTGAGTCGCCAAGATGTCCAGGCCGACTTGCTCTACCAAGCGTACAAGGCCGGATTGCCCGTCGAAGGCCGAGTTGACGCGGTCAACAAGGGGGGACTGGGCGTGACTATTGAGGGCGATGTACGCGGTTTTTGCCCGATCTCACACGTTGATACCCAGTACGTGGAAAACGCCGAGGAGTACCGCGGACAGACCTTGACTTTTAAAATTATCGAGTTCCGGCACCAGGGCCGCGTCATTGTCCTGTCGCGTCGGGCCTTGCTCGAAGCCGAGCAGGACAAGGCCGCCGGCGCGGTGCGTAGCCAGCTAAAGAAAGGCGCGCAGCTGGCGGGCAAGGTAACGCGGCTGGAGTCTTTTGGGGCATTTGTCGATTTAGGTTCCGGGGTGGAGGGTTTGGTGCATGTCTCGGAGATCAGCCATCGGCGCGTCGGCCATCCCCAAGAAGCCCTCGAGGTGGGGCAGCAGGTCCAAGTCGCGGTCTTGCGCACCAAAGATTTGGGCCAGCGGCGCAAGGAGCGGATATCGCTGTCGATCAAGGCGCTGGAAAAGGACCCTTGGCAAGAGATCAAAGAGCAGTTTGCAGTCGGCACGGTCGTCACCGGCAAGGTCGATGGGCTGGAGGATTTTGGCGCGTTTGTCGAGTTGGCCGAAGGCGTGCGCGGGCTGGTGCATGTCTCGGAGATTGCCGACCGCCGCATCAGCCATCCGCACGAAGTGCTCTCACTCGAGGAAGAGGTCAAGGTGGTGGTGCTCGAAGTGGATACCCGCCGCCAGCGCTTGCGCCTGTCGATCAACCAAGTCGATGCCCTCGAATCCGAAGCCCATCTCGCCGAGTTCCGCCAGCGCCAGCAGCAGGAGCAGGAAGCCGAGCAGGGCAGCAGCGCCATGCTCGACGCGCTCCGGCGCGCCAATCTAACTGATTGAGATGGGGCTGACAGACGCCATTTTCAACCACCCGCGCGCCGGGTACTACGGCGAGTACGGTGGAGCCTTTGTCCCCGAAATCCTCCGCACGACCCTCGACGAACTGACTCAAGTTTTTGCGGACGCGCGCCGCGATCCTTCCTTTTGGGCGGAGTTTGAGCAGGTGATGCGGACGTATTCCTGCCGACCGACCCCAATTACCTTGCTCGAAAACCTCTCCCGCGAGGTCGGCGGGGCGCGGATCTTGCTCAAGCGCGAGGACCTCAACCACACGGGTGCCCACAAGGTCAACAACGTGATGGGCCAAGGCTTGTTGGTGCGCCGCATGGGCAAAAGTCGGGTCATCGCCGAGACCGGGGCCGGCCAGCACGGCGTGGCCACGGCGACGATGGCCGCCCGTTTGGGGCTGGAATGCACCATCTACATGGGGGCCGTCGATGTGGAGCGCCAGCGGCCCAACGTGTTCTGGATGGAGCAACTCGGTGCCGAGGTGGTGCCCGTAACCGATGGCTCGGCCACGCTCAAGGATGCCATCAACGAGAGCCTCCGCGATTGGGCCTATTCCATGGCCGACACGCACTATGTGCTCGGCACGGCGTGCGGCCCGCATCCCTTTCCGCAAATCGTCGCCTATTTCCAGCGGATTATCGGCGAGGAGAGCCGCCAGCAGTTGCTGGACTCAGTGGGGTGTCTGCCCGATCGGGTGTACGCCTGCGTCGGCGGGGGGTCCAACGCCACGGGTCTATTCTTGGGGTTTCTCGACGACGCGACCGTCGAATTGGTCGGGGTCGAGGCTGGAGGCCGGGGGCTGGAGACAGGCGATCATGCCTCTCGCTTGGCCGGCCTCGTCGGCACACCTGGGGTCGCTCAGGGCTACAAAACCTTCTTCTTTCAGGATGCCGAAGGTCAAATGCGGCACACGCACTCGGTGGCGGCGGGGCTGGACTACATCGGCGTCAGTCCGATCCTCGCCCACTTGGCCGAGATAGGCCGGGTGCGCATTGAAGCTGCGACCGACCAAGAAGTGATCGCAGCTCTCAAGCGAATGATGCGCAGCGAGGGGATTATCGGCGCGCTCGAAAGTACCCATGCCTTGGCCGGTGCCCTGCGCGAGGTGGGCGCAATGACACCCGACCAAGTGGTGCTGATTGGCCTGTCGGGCCGCGGCGACAAGGACATTTTCACGATCGCCGACGCACTTGCGGACGAAAACTGGCAGCGCTTCCTCGCCGATAGGGCCGCTCGGTCGTGAATCTGCAAGCCTATATCGAAGAGCGGCTCGCCGAGCGCAAGGTGCTGCTGATGACGCATCTGATCGCTGGTTTTCCCTCGCTGGAGGCCAACTGGCGGATGCTGGAGATTATGGCCGAGGCCGAGGTCGATTTGGTCGAATTGCAGATGCCCTTTAGCGAGCCCATCGCCGACGGGCCAACCTTTGCGCGAGCTAATCAGCAAGCCCTCGAAAGCGGCCTTACCCTCGACGAATACTTCGACTTGATGCAGCGCGCAACCGCGGCTTTTCCCTTTCCGCATTTGATGATGGGCTACTACAACACGGCGTTCCGCTTGGGGCACGGCCCATTCTGCCGCCGCTTGGCCGCATGTGGGGCCTGTGGCTTTATCTTACCCGATTTGCCGGTCGAAGAGTACGGCGATTTGTGGGCAGCAGGTGCGGAGTGTGAGCAAACGCCGATTTTATTGATGACTCCGACCAACACCGAGCAGCGACTGCAGCAGATTGGTGCCCAAGCCAAAGGGTTTGTCTATGCAGTGGCGCGCAAGGGCGTAACCGGCCGCCAGACCGACTTAGGAGAGGAACTCTATCGGTTTATTGCGCGGTGCCGCAAAGCGACCGACCTGCCGCTGGGAATCGGCTTTGGCCTGCGCAGTGGGGAAGATTTGCGCCAGCTACAGGGCCAAGCCGAAATCGGCATCGTCGGATCGGTGCTGCTAGAGGTCTGGGAACGGGAAGGGGAGGCGGGCTACGCCGCCTTATTACGCGACTTGGCCGCTGGTCGCGCGTAGGGGCGGTTTCAAACCGCCCCCTACCCAACGATAATCCTTAGTCTGATCAGCGTAGCACCTCCGCGATCAGTCCATGTACAACCCCCCGTTGACATCGATGGTCTCGCCGGTGATGTGCCGCGCGTCGTCCGAAGCCAGAAAGAGCGCGCAGTTGGCTACGTCTTCGGGCTGGCCGGAGCGGCCGAGGGGGATGGAGGCCTTGAGCTGATCGTGTTCGGGGGCGGCGGTCATGGCGGTGTCGATGACGCCGGGAGCGACGGCGTTGACGCGGATTTGGTCGGGGGCTAGGGCACGCGCTAAGCCAATGGTTAGGGTGAGGACGCCGGCTTTGGCCGCTGCGTAGGGGGGGCCAGCGGCTAGGCCACCGGTTTTGGCCGCTAGGGAAGTCATGTTGATGATGGCCCCTTGGCGGCGCGCCTTCATGTGGGGGATGACCGCTTGGGCGCAGAGGAAGGGGCCTTTCATGTTGACATCGACGATGCGGTCCCAGTTCTCTTCGCTGCACGATTCAAAGGTCGTATAGACGAGGTAGCCGGCGTTGTTGACGAGAATGTCGAGTTGGCCGAATTCGTCGAGCACGCGGCTCGTGCCGGCGAGGACGGAGGCTTTGGACGACACGTCCATTTCCAATCCCAATGCGCCGATCTCAGCGGCTGTGGCGCGGGCGGTGTTTGCGTCTATATCGGCGACGGCCACTCGTGCTCCCTCGCGGGCAAAGCACGCGGCGATGGCCTGTCCAATACCTCGGCCCGCCCCGGTGATCAACGCGGTCTTGTGCTGCAATTTTCCCGTCATGGTGCGCTCCTACTTAGCAAAAGATCGCCAGAGCAGGACGGTACCGTCCTCAGCCCCGGAGGCGAGCATGGTGCCGTCGGGTGAAAACGAGACGGATTGGACCCAATCGGTATGCCCTTTGAGGGTGGTTAGTCGCTTCCGACTCTCGACCTCCCAAAGAATTATGGTGTTATCGCTTGAGCCGGAGGCGAGCATGGAACCGTCGGGCGAAAACGATCCT
>VXOR01000054.1:0-35481 GCA_009840005.1 Gemmatimonadota bacterium | reverse complement strand
GGTGTTATCGCTTGAGCCGGAGGCGAGCATGGAACCGTCGGGCGAAAACGATCCTGCAAGAACGTAGTCCGTATGTCCTTTGAGGGTGGTTAGTCGCTTGCGGCTGGCGACCTCCCACAGGATTACGGTGTTATCGCTTGAGCCGGAGGCGAGCATGGAACCGTCGGGCGAAAACGATCCTGCAAGAACGT
Source organism: Gemmatimonadota bacterium (assembly GCA_009840005.1). The sequence continues at coordinate 35,290 of VXOR01000054.1, read as the reverse complement.
AGTCCGTATGTCCTTTGAGGGTGGTTAGTCGCTTGCGGCTGGCGACCTCCCACAGGATTACGGTGTTATCGCTTGAGCCGGAGGCGAGCATGGTTCCATCGGGCGAAAACGCCACGGATTGAACCCAATCGGTATGCCCTTTGAGGGTGGTTAGTCGCTTCTGCCTCGCGACGTCCCAAAAGACTACGTTGTTATCGTCTGAGCCAGACGCCAGCGTGGTTCCATCGGGCGAAAACGCCACGGTTTGGATCCTATCCTTATGCCCTTCCAAGGTGTCTCGCTGCTGCCGCCTCGCTATATCCCACAGGACTACGGTTTTATTCTCATCCCCGGATGCCAGCATGGCTCCGTCGGGCGAAAACGCCACGGAAGTGACATTCCCCGTATGCCCTAAGATGTCCCGCTGTTTCCGACTGGCAACATCCCACAGGACTATGGTTTTACCCTTGTCCCCGGATACTAGGGTGGTTCCGTCGGGCGAAAACGCCACGGTTTGGACCCCCGACCCATTCCCTTGTAGGGTGGCTTGCTGTTTCCACGTGGAGGGATCGTCGTCGTCGTCTGTAACGGATTGATCGATCTCCACCTGAGGAGGTCGCCAGAGCAGGACCCCACCATCCCGGGCCCCAAACGCCAGTGTGGTTCCGTCGGGCGAAAACGCCGCGAAAGTGACATTATGCTCTTTGAGGGTGGCTCGCTGCCTCCGGCTAGCGACGTCCCACAGGATTACGGTATTATTGTATGCCCTATCGTATGACCCGGATACCAGTGTGGTGCCGTCGGGTGAAAACGCGAGGAAAAAAACATAGTCCGCATGCCCTTTGAGAGTGGCTAGTCGCCTGCGACTGGCGACATTCCAGAGGACTATGGTGTTATCGTATGACCCGGATGCCAGTGTGGTGCCGTCGGGTGAAAACGCCACGGCGTGGACATTATCCGCATGCCCTTTGAGGGTGGCCACCCGCCCTCGCCGCGCGATATCCCAGAGGACTACGGTATTATCGCTCGCCCCAGACGCCAGTGTGGTGCCGTCGGGCGAAAACGCCACGGCGTGGACGCTATCTACATGCCCTTTGAGGGTAGCCCGCTGTTTCCGGCTAGCGACATCCCAGAGGACTATGATGTTATCGCTCGCCCCAGACGCCAGCGTTGTTCCATCAGGTGAAAACGACAAAGATCGGACTAGGCCGGCATGCCCTTCTAGGATCTCGAGCCGCTTCTGGCTGGCGACATCCCGCAGAACTACGGTGTTACCTTCCCCGGATGCTAGTGTGGTGCCGTCGAGCGAAAACGCCACCGATCGGACCGAAAATGCTCTGGAAAAGGCAGAGGGGTCCACATGCTCCTTGAGGACAGCCAACCGTCTCTGGCTGGCGACATCCCAGAGGACTACGGTATTATCGCCTGCCCAAGATGCCAGTGTGGTTCCATCGGGTGAAAACGACAAAGATCGGACTAGGCCCACATGCCCTAGGGTAACCAGCCGATTCGTGGTGGAAGAATCAGAATCGGCGACAGCAGGAGCTGCCACTGCTAGCCCGACTATAACGGCGAATAATGTTTTCATAAGGCGTCTCCTAGGTGAAACAAAATATGCTATTTTGCGCGGCGGCCCAATTTGCCCGAGGTGGGCTTGCTAAGGTGGGAAAAAACTATAAGATAAGGCTACTTAGAGGACTGAGCCTAACTTTATAATTGGGAGTTTTCAGTTATGAGGAACGTCATTGGAGTCATCCTCGGGGGTGGACAGGGTGAGCGGCTTTTTCCGCTGACGCAGCTTCGCTCTAAGCCGGCCGTGCCGATTGGTGGCAAGTACCGCTTAATCGACATTCCCATCAGCAATTGTCTGCATTCTGGGGTCAACCGCATCTTCGCCCTAACTCAATTCAATTCCGCTTCGTTACATCGCCACATTAGCACGACGTACCGCTTTGATTCTTTTTCCGATGGCGTTGTCGAGATCTTGGCTGCCGAACAGACTCAGGATAGCGTCGATTGGTACCAAGGCACGGCCGACGCGGTGCGCCAACAGCTCAGGCACTTGCTCTCGCGCTGGGCCGACCAAGTGCTAATCCTGTCGGGCGATCACCTCTATCGCATGGATTACCGCGCCTTTGTCGAAGAGCACCGAGCGCGCGGCGCGGACGTGTCGATTGCGGTAAAGCCAGTGACGCGAGAAGCTGCGCCTGGGCTGGGGATTGTGCAGATGAATGCTCAGGGGCGGATTGTGGATTTTCGCGAGAAGCCGCAAGACCCCGCCGAATTGGATGCTCTGCGGCTGCCGGCGGCGGCCGACCCGGAGGCGTGCTATATGGCCTCTATGGGCATTTACGTGTTTGAACCCCAAGTCTTGGTCAGCCTGCTGATGAGCAGCGACCAAGACGATTTCGGCAAGCACATCATCCCGGATGCGATCCACAAGGTTGGTGTTTTTGCCCACACCTTTGACGGCTATTGGGAAGACATTGGCACCATTCGCTCTTTTTACGAGGCCAATTTGGCGCTGACAGATCAGCCGCCGCCTTTTAACTTTTACCGGGCCGACGCGCCGATTTACACCCACGCGCGCTTCCTCTCTGGTACGCGGCTGGAGAATTGCCACATTGAGCAGGGGATCATCTGCGAAGGCTCGTACATACGGTCTGCTCGGATCGAGCGCTCAGTGATCGGGATCCGCTCGGTGATTGGTGCGAATTGCCAGATTGCCAACACCATCGTCATGGGGGCTGATTCGGATGAGTCGCCGGCCGATCGAGCGCGCAATGCGGCCCAGGGCATTCCAGATATGGGGATTGGTGCCAACAGCAAGATCACTGGCGCGATCATCGACAAAAACGCGCGCATCGGCGAGCGAGTTCGCATCACCAACAAGGAGCAAGGCGTCGAGGCCGACGAGACAAACTACTACATCCGCGACGGGATCGTGGTTGTGCCTAAGGACGCAGTGATTCCGTCGGGGACAGTTGTCTAGCAAAAACGTGAACAAAAAACAAGGAATGGGAGTCGTATAGAGATGGAGGAAACCATGAATGACACGGACATGAGACAGCTCCCATCGGGAGCGCATTTCTTTAAGTGTGCGCTACAAGTGAATCCGTTTGAATATCTCGTCGCACATGACAAATCCTCGTCGTTTACAAACGAGAGCGAATATAACGCAGTGCTCATTGAGGCCTGCCAAGAACAGAAGATCGACGCAATCGCTGTGACGGACCACTATCACGTCCGCTCTTCGGCGAGCCTGATTGAGTGTTCCAAGGCAGCCGGAATCATAGTGTTTCCCGGTTTTGAGGCGGTGACTAAGGATGGGGTTCATCTGCTCTGCCTATTTGACCCTGAAACAGATCTCAACGAGTTAGAACAGACTTTAGGGGCTTGTGGAATTCTCCAAGAGCACCAAGAATCGCCCACAGGGCAGTACGATGTCGTGGAGTTTCTAGAAGAAGCTCAGAACTGGAGAGCAGTTTGTATCGCCGCCCACATAGCCTCCGACGGAGGTCTTCTTCGTAAGCTGTCAGGACGATCGCGCATTAACGCTTGGCAATCGCCCAACTTGTTGGCTTGTTCTCTGTCTGGTCCAGTCGGTGACGCTCCTGATGACCTGCGGCCAATTCTAAAAAATAAAAATACAGATTACCGGCGTGAGCACCCCGTGGCGGTAATCAATGCGAAAGATGTTAGCTGTCCGAGCCACCTAGAGGACCCCGGCACTTCGTGTTGGATCAAGATGTCCGAGGTTACTATTGAAGGCCTGCGCCAAGCCTTTCTCGACCCGGACTCGCGGATTCGCCTGAATAGCGATCCTGAGCCGGAAGATCACGCAGAGCTTCTCTCCTTGGCGTGGGAAGGCGGATTCTTGGATGGTGAGGCCGTACACTTCAACCCGAACCTGAACGTCCTCGTTGGGGGGCGCGGAACTGGAAAATCTACGATCATTGAAAGCGTGCGCTACGCACTCAGCCTTGATCCCATCGGTGAAGAGGCCCGCAAGGCTTACGAGGGGATCGTGCGTCAGGTGCTACAAAGCGGGACGAAAATTTCGATCCGTGTACGCTCCTATCGCCCAGCGAAGAGGGAGTATCTGATTGAACGAACCATTCCAAATCCTCCCGTGGTTCGCGACGAGAACGGTCAGATATCAAATCTACTCCCTCAGGAGCTCCTGCCTCGTGTCGAAGTATATGGACAGCACGAGATCTCAGAACTGACCAAGAGTCGTGAGAAGCTAACCCGGCTATTGTATCGCTTTGTGGAGCGCGATGAGTCTCTCGACCGGCGCAAGGCTGATTTGCGACGTGAGCTTCAGAAGACGAAACAGGCTATTATAGATGTTCGCTCCGAGCTTCAGCAGATCAACGAGAGGCTATCAACGCTGCCAAGTCTTGAGGAGACGCTCAAGCGATTTCAGGAAGCCGGCCTCGAAGAGCGCCTGCGCGAGCAGAGTCTCCTCGTTCGGGAAGAACAGATTCTCGATTCAATCCCTGAGCGAGTGAAGGCGTTGCGAGAGTGCCTAGAGGTGTTCCGCCAGGAGTTACCCATTGATCGGGCGTTCTTGTCGCCGAAGGCTCTCGAAGAACTGCCAAACAGGGAGATTATCGTCGGAGCGGACGAGGTACTCGAAGGCTTGAGCCATGATATAGAGCAGGTGGCGCGAGACCTTGAGAAAGCTCTCAAGGGTGCTGACGAAGGGATTGATGGAGTTCGCAGTCGTTGGGGCGAGCGCAAGCACGAGGTCGAGGCTGCTTACAACAAGATACTGCGTGAGCTGCAGAAAGAGGCCGTGGATGGGGAGGAGTTTATGCGCCTGCGGCGCGAGATTGAAAGTCTCCGTCCACTGCGCGAGCGCCTGCCTTTGCTCGAACGATTGGAGAAAGAGTCTGTAGAGAGACGACGTGAGTTGCTCGCGGAGTGGGAGGATGTCAAAGCAGAGGAATTCAGGATCGCGAACCGCGCCGCAAAGCTAGTAAATAATAAACTCAGTGACAGTGTCCATGTCGAAGTAACCGCAGCGGGCAACAGGGAACCGCTCGTCAATCTGCTCAAGGAGAAGATCGGTGGCCGCCTTTCTGAGGCGATTGAAAAGATCAGGAAGGTACCAGACCTTTCGTTGCCGGAACTCGTCAATTGTTGCATAACAGGTGCGGAGGAGGTTCAGAAAATCTACGCAATCCCGTCGACTCAGGCAGAGCGTCTCGCAAAAGCCCCGCCTGATGTTCTAATGCAGATTGAGGAATTGGAACTGCCACCAACGACAGCGATCCAACTCAACACTGCGCCCGCTGGCAAGCCGCCTTCTTGGCAGGCACTTGAGAATCTGTCGAAAGGTCAAAAGGCTACCGCCGTCCTGCTGCTGCTGCTGCTTGAGTCCGAGGCTCCCCTAATCGTGGACCAGCCGGAGGACGATCTCGATAACCGATTCATCACCGAGGGCGTGGTACCCCGGATGCGCGAAGAGAAACGTCGTCGCCAGTTTCTCTTTTCGACCCACAACGCCAACATTCCGGTCTTGGGGGACGCCGAGTTGATTCTCGGGCTGACCGCTGCGGGTGAGGCCGACGAAGGGCAGGCACGCATCGTGCCCGAGTATATAGGCTCAATCGATACGCCTTCAGTGCGAAAGTTAGTTGAAGAGATTCTCGAAGGAGGAGAGGCGGCCTTTAAGCGTAGGCGACTAAAGTATGGATTCTGAGGGTGAGCATGAATAGAACCGAACTAGCAGAATTGATACGCAATGGCGAGAACTCTGGCGTCGAATTCAAGCGGGACGACATACAACCGGAGCAACTGGCCAAAGAGATCGCCGCTCTGCTGAATCTGGAAGGCGGATACATTCTTCTTGGTGTGGAAGACGATTTCACAATCTCGGGACTGACTCGCGATTCCAAGAAGGCGGAAGAATGGGTTATGGAAATTGCGCGTGTCCATGTTAGACCAGCTACAATACCCGTTTGGGAAACATTTGCATGGAGCGACGGGAAAATCATAGGTATTGTGTCGCTTCCTGCGGACTCTCCCGACAAGCCCTACAAGGCAAAGCGCGGCTCCGCTTGGGTTACGCAAGTGCGTGCGGGATCGACGACACGCGACGCCAGCGACGAGGAGGAGATGCGGCTGTACATGCAGTCTGGGCGCATTCAGTATGACCGCAAGGTGCTGCCGGGCTCGTCTTTTGAGGACTTTGATTTGCGTAGGTTGGTCAATTACTTTCGCGATATTCGCCAACAGGAACACCCAGCGGAGGATGATCCCGAATCTTGGATAACTTTGCTGGTGAATACGGAACTGATGGTTTGGGATCGAGGGTACGCCATGGGGACTGTTGGCGGCATGCTGCTCTTCGGCAAGAACCCCAATAGGTATCTGAAACAAGCCGGCATCACTGCTACCGCGTATTCTGGTACCGAGAAAGATTACGACGCGAAGGCCCGAGCCATGCTGCGTGGCCCCGCAGTTTCGCTGTTTACACTGCCGAACGCTGACCGGCCATATCCACCTTTGCCGGAAACGTTCTCGAAAAGTGGAGAAGAGGTGGAAAGCGGGATCGTTGAACAGGCTATGGAGTTCGTAAAACGCGCTATTGATATAGAGGCGTGGCTCGAAGGCGCAAGGCGCGTTGAACGCTGGGACTACCCACTGCCGGCCATTCGAGAATCGGTTGTCAATGCGGTTGTGCATCGCGATTACACGATAATCGGTACTGACATTGAACTCTCTATCTATGCTGACCGGATCGAGGTCGTTTCGCCTGGGCGGTTGCCGAACTCAGTGACGGTAGAAAAGCTGCGCGACGGATGTCGAGCAGCTCGAAACGAGTTACTCAAAGAGACTATGCGCGACTACCGATACATTGAGGCCAATGGGCTTGGTGTGCCACGAAGGATTGTTCGGGGTATGCAAGAGCACAACGGCACGGACCCCGACCTCATCGAAGAAGAGCACCGCTTCACTGTTCGGTTGTGGAAAGAACCAAGGCCCGCGTGATCCCAAGAAATGCAAATGCCTCGCCGAGGTGGATTTTCCCATTGCCGAAGTTTCTAAGAAGCTGTCTGGAAATTCCGGATGTGCCCCGAGCGTGAGCGAAAGCGGGGCGGACAAGGCGGGTAAAGCCGCCCATATTGACGAAATATGGGTGGCTTTGCCCAACGCCGGACGCCGCGTTTGCAGCCGCGCGAAGGCCACCAGGGGTTTTCAGACAGCTTCTAAGGCTTGGAGATTGGCGCGAACAGCACGATCACTGGCGCGATCATCGACAAAAACGCGCGCATCGGCGAGCGAGTTCGCATCACCAACAAGGAGCAAGGCGTCGAGGCCGACGAGACAAACTACTACATCCGCGACGGGATCGTGGTTGTGCCTAAGGACGCGGTGATTCCGTCGGGTACTGTGGTGTAAAGAAGCGAGCGGGCAAAACAAAAGCGGGATGGGTGTAAAACCCATCCCGCTTTTGTTTTGCCCGGCGACAAGGTCCTATTGGATCAAGGTCACCTTGCGGTGCAGGACCTTGTCGCCAGCGCGGAATCACAATCCGGTTACAAGGGGTCTTGAAGGCAGTGTATCTATCGCGGGGTGAAGGAGGAAAACGTCACTGTTTTGTAACAATTATGTGACAAAAGCGTCGCATGGCGAGGCCATTTTATAGGACGAGAAAAACGCCAAAAGAGGGAGGATCGTACCACAAATGAAAAGAACGATGACGCTTGGCGTATTGATCTTGGGCTGGGTTTTTGCCGCGCAAGCGGCCGAGGGCACGATCAATGGGTATATGTTTGGCGACTACTACTATGTATTGGCCGCGGATGAAGCCGACGCCAAGCAGCCCCACAAGCGCAATGCTTTCCGGTTTCGCCGCGTGTACTTCACATATCAAAAGGCTATCGCCACCGACTTTGCGGTTCGCTTTCGCCTTGAGGCTACGGACACGGGGTTTGGCGAAGATGCGAAGATGGAACCCTTCCTCAAGCACGGCTACTTGCAGTGGAAGCAGGGGCTGGGCGATGCGGATCTATACTTGGGGCTTTCGGGAACGCCGACTTGGGCGGTTGCCGAAAAGGTCTGGGGCTACCGCTCAATAGCCAAGACCGTGCTCGACTGGAATAAAATTGGCTCTTCGGCCGACTTGGGCGCGGCCCTCAAGGGCTCGGCCGGCCAATTGCGCTACCACCTGATGGTTGGCAATGGTCCCGGACAGAAGCCGGAGGACGACCACGGCAAGAAGTTCTATGGTTCGCTGAGTTTCAAAGCTGCGGACCGATTGGTATTGGAAGGCTATGCGGACTTTAATGCGCGGCCAGCCGGTCGCAACGAGCGGACCTTCAAGGGCTTCGTCGGCTGGCAGGGAGCAAAGGGCAAGGCGGGGTTGGAGGTTTTCTCGCGCACCCATGAGCGGGCCGGCGATAGCGATGAGGACCACGTCATCACCGGGGTCTCGGCCTTCGGCTCGCTGCCGCTGAGCGCCGTGCTCAAGGGCTTTGGCCGGATCGATGCGGTCGCACGCGACGCCGAGGATACCACTGATTGGCTCTTCATCGCCGGTCTCGACTACTCCCCAGCTACAGACGTCCACCTGATGCCCAATGCGATCGTGGAGGCGCCCGCTGGACACGATGCCAATGTCCAAGGGCGGCTGACCTTTTTCTACAAATTTTAGCACTACTGTAACGCAGGCTTCATCTGTGAGACACGCGGATGTAACACAAATCCTTCAACATTTATAAACCATGGAGAATGCAAAAATGAAAAAAATATGGATCGGAGTGGTGCTGATGGGTTGGGTGTTGTCCTCTGGCGTTCAAGCGCAGACTATAGCTGTTGATGAGCGGATCGCGCCCTACGAGAAGGTGCGCGGTCTGGCCGGCAACGCCAGCAGCATTGGCTCTGATACGATGAACAACATGATGGCCCTGTGGCTGGAGGCCTTCCGCAAGTACTATCCCAACGTCAAGATCCAGATCGAGGGCAAGGGATCGAGTACCGCGCCGCCGGCCCTAATCGAAGGCACGGCTCAGTTTGGGCCGATGTCGCGGCCGATGAAGTCGAGCGAGGAGGACAAATTCGAGCAGGCCTTCGGCTATAAGCCAACGCCCTTGCGGGCGGCGCTAGACGCGCTGGCGGTCTTTGTCAACAAGGACAACCCCATCGAGGGTCTGAGTTTGCCGCAAGTCGATGCGATTTTTTCCAAGACCCGCCGCAGCGAGTTCCCCAATGACATGACCACTTGGGGTCAGTTGGGGCTAGAAGGGGATTGGGCCAAGGCCCGGATCAGCCTCTACGGCCGCAACTCGGCCTCGGGCACCTATGGCTTTTTTAAGAAGCAAGCCCTGTTTAAAGGCGACTACAAGGACGAGGTGAAAGAGCAGCCCGGATCGGCCTCCGTGGTCCAGGGCATCACCGAGGACCGCTTCGCCATAGGATACAGCGGCATTGGCTATCAAACCTCGGGTGTGCGCGTCGTGCCCTTGGCCAAAGCCGAGGGACAGGCGTTTAAACAAGGCTCTATGGAAAACGTACTGAACGGTTCTTACCCTCTCGGTCGTTTTCTCTACATTTATATAAACAAGGCTCCCGGCCAAGCCATGGATCCGCTAGTGAAAGAGTTCTGCAAGTTCATTTTTTCCAAAGAGGGGCAAGAAATCGTCGTCAAAGACGGCTACATGCCCGTGCCGTTTGAAGTGGTACAAGCCGAATTGGCCAAATTGGATAGCTAAAGGCACGGGCGCGTGAGTGAAAAGCCATATAAGCGAGGAATTACGCCGCGAGCGCGAGCTCTCGACTGGCTGGCTGGGCGCTTTATCTCCTTTGGCGGCATCGGCATTATCGCCGCTGTCTTGGGGATATTCTTCTTCATCCTCTCCGAGGCTTGGCCTCTATTTCGCTCCCCACAGGTAACAGCAGAAAAAGCACCTCAGGTGGCCAGCCCATTCACCATTGGGCTCGACCCCTACTACCAGACCGCTTATGCAGTCGGCCCTCAAGGGGTGGATTTGTTGCGGTTGGACGATGGCCAAGTTATCCGCCGCGAGCGACCAGCCGAGCTGACGGGCCGCAAAGTAACGGCCGCCCAGCGGATGCCAAACGACGTTTTGGCGTTGGGCACGGATGACGGTCATTTGCTAGCGGCGCGGGTTCGTTTCCAACTCGATTACAGCAGTGGCCAGCGGCAGGTAGTGCCGCAGTTTGCGGTTGAGCGCCTCGTCGCGGTCGATCCGACGGGTGAGTCGCTGGTGCAAGTGGCCTTTCGGGAAGGGGACGATGGGCGCTCGGCCGCAGCGGCGATTACGGCGAGTGGCCGTTTGGTGGTGATGGTGGCCGAGCAGCAGCAGGGGCTATTGGGGCCGGGCGAGCGCAAAGCAAGGCAGTACGAGCTAACGGCCGATTTCGACGACTCGACGACTCGACAGAGCTCGCCGAAGTCTGAGCTCGCCGAAGTCGGCAAGGCCACGCAGATACTGCTCGACGGTCGCATTCGCCAGTTGCTCGTGGCAACGGACCGGGGGCAGGTGTACGAGTGGCGGCTGGGTGCAGTGGAGCAAGCGCCGGCGTTTGTCGGGCACATTGCCGTCTCAGAAGTCGCGGTTTCGGCGTTGGGGTACGCGCTGGGCGAGGTTTCGCTGATTGTCGGCGACGCGGCCGGCCACGTCAGTACTTGGTTTAAGGTCGAGGAAAATGGGCAGCGCTCGTATCGCAAAATTCACGCCTTTGCTCCCCATGCGGCGGCCGTTACCCACATTGCTGCCTCTGCACGCGACAAGCAGTTCCTCACGGCCGACGCCGAGGGGGCCATAGCCCTACATCACCTAACCTCCGAACACACGGCCTTCCAACTGCGGGGCGACTCCCCGGCCACCGCGTTGGTCTTTGCGCCCAAGGCCGACGGATTTTTGGCCCTCGGCCAAGACGGGTGGTTGCGGCGCTTTGCCCTCGATCATCCCCATCCCGAAATCAGCGCGGCCGTGCTCTTCGCCCCCATCTGGTACGAGGGCTACGGGGGTCCCGAATACGTGTGGCAATCGACTGGCGGCACGGACGAGTTCGAGCCGAAGCTCAGCTTGGTGCCGCTGATTTTGGGCACGGCCAAGGGCACGTTCTACGCCCTGCTCTTTGCGTTGCCGTTGGCCGTTTTGGCGGCGATTTACACGGCTGAATTTGCCTCGCCGCGCGTGCAGGCTCTGGTCAAGCCGTCCGTGGAAGTCATGGCCTCGTTGCCGAGCGTCATCTTGGGCTTCTTAGCTGGCTTGTGGCTGGCCCCACTGCTCGAATCGCATTTGTTGGGAACCTTGCTGCTGCTGCCGACGGTGCCAACCGTGGTCCTAGCTGCGGCTTGGGGCTGGCAATACGCTCCAGAGGCTTGGGTGCGCCAAGTGGCGCGGGTGGGGGAGATATACTTGCTCGGCGCGGTGACCTTGCTGGTCGCTTGGTTGGCGTACGCGCTGGGGCCGGTCTTTGAGGAGTTGGCTTTCGACGGGCACTTCCTGCGCTGGCTGCGGCAAGACGCGGGCGTTGGCTACGACCAGCGCAATTGCTTGGTGGTGGGGTTTGCCATGGGCTTTGCGGTCGTTCCGCTGATCTTCACCATCTGCGAGGACGCGCTTTCCAGCGTGCCCAGCCACTTGCGCGCCGGCTCGCTGGCCTTGGGCGCTACGCCTTGGCAGACGGCAATCAAGGTGGTGTTGCCCATGGCCCTGCCGGGCATTTTCTCGGCAGCCATGATTGGCCTCGGCCGCGCCATCGGGGAAACCATGATCGTGCTGATGGCCACGGGCAACACCCCGATCATGGATTGGAACATCTTTAACGGCATGCGCACCATCTCGGCCAATATCGCGGTGGAGCTACCCGAGGCACCGCACCAAGGCACGCTCTACCGAGTGCTCTTCCTCAGCGGCTTGCTGCTGTTTATGGCGACCTTCTTCATCAACTCGCTGGCCGAGATCGTGCGCCAGCGCTTGCGGGATAAATACAATCGGCTGTGATGAAATTCTGGCGGCGGGGCGACCCTTTTATCTGGCTTACGGGCGGGGCGTTGGCTCTGTGCTTGGCGATGATCGCCGGCTTGGTGGGGATCATTGTCTATAATGGCGCGGGCGTGTTTTGGCCGCAGGATTTGACCCTGTTGCGCCTCAAAGACGGTCCGCCGATCATGGGCAAACTGGTGGGTCGCCAGCTCATTCCTGGGGCCGCAGGGCACTATCGGGTGCAGCTCAAGGTCGGCAACCGCGACGCGTATGGCCAAGACTTTCGCTGGGTGGATGAAGACGCGATTGCCGAGCGCGAAACGCCGGCCGAGGCCGTGGTTTTCGAGCGGCTCGAGTGGGGCGATATGCACGGCTTTATCGCGGCCTTGTACGAGGAGGAGCGGCTGCTGGCAAAAGGGGAGGGGGTCTGGGAGGCTCTACAGGAGATGATGGACCAAGTCGATGAACTAGGCGAACGCATCCACTCCTTGGAGCGCGGCGAGTTGGACGAACTCAACCGCGCAATAGATGATTTGCGCCTGCAAGAGCGGCGTTTACAGCGCGAGCAAAACGACGCGCAACTCGCTGCAAACGAGGTGCGTCGCCAGGCCCTGTGGGACGAGCACGAGGCCCTGTCGGGGCGCTTGGACGAGTTGCGGGCGCAGCAGGAGCGCTGGGAGGTGGAAGTCGCGCTGGCCGGGGGTGAGACGCGCCGCGTCGGGGTGGCGGCCATAGTCCGCGCCTATCGCCCCAATCTGATGGGTGTCGGGGCCAAGGTACAGACCTATCTGTCCAAGGGCTGGGAGTTTGTGGCCGGCGAGCCGCGCGAATCCAACACCGAGGGCGGCATATTTCCCGCGCTGTTTGGCACGGTGATGATGGTGATGCTGATGAGCTTGGCGGCCGTGCCCTTTGGGGTCCTCGCGGCACTCTATCTGCGCGAGTACGCCCGGCAGGGATTTTTGGTGCGCCTCGTGCGCATTGCGGTCAACAACTTGGCGGGTGTGCCTTCCATTGTCTTTGGCATGTTCGGGTTGGGCTTCTTCGTGTATGGCATCGGCGGCAGCATTGACCAGCTCTTTTACGCGGATGCCCTGCCGACGCCCACCTATGGCACTGGCGGCATTCTCTGGGCCTCGCTGACCCTCGCCCTGCTGACAGTGCCGGTCGTCATCGTCGCCACGGAGGAGAGCTTGGCGGCCGTGCCCCGCGAGATGCGCGAAGGCGCGCTGGCTTTGGGGGCGACCAAATTTCAGATGATTTGGAGCGTGGTACTGCCCAGTGCGCTGCCGGGCATTCTCACCGGGGTCATCTTGGCCACGGCGCGCGGGGCCGGCGAGGTCGCGCCGCTGATGATCACCGGCGTCGTCAAGTTAGCGCCGGATTTACCGCTCGATGCGTTCGCACCGTTTTTTCACTTGGAGCGCAAGTTTATGCACTTGGGCTTTCACATCTACGACGTGGGCTTCCAGTCGCCCAACGTGGAAGCGGCCCGGCCCATGGTGTACACTACGGCCTTGATGCTGTTGGCCATTGTCCTGCTCCTGAACTTGACGGCTATTGTCGTCCGCAACAAATTGCGCAGGAAGTACGCCACCGCGGCTTTTTAGGAGATGCCATGAGCCAGCCCGTAGCCTCGGACCATGCAAATCCCATCGTCGAGGTGAAAAATCTGAACATGTTCTACGGCGAGACTCAAGCTCTGCACGACATCGACCTGAGCATTCCCGAGCGCGAGGTGACCGCGTTTATCGGGCCTTCGGGCTGTGGCAAATCGACGCTCTTGCGCTGCTTCAATCGCCTCAACGACCTGATCGAATCCGCGCGCATTGAAGGGTCAGTGCGAGTCAGTGGCCGCGATATTTACGCGCCCGACTGCGATGTGATCGACTTGCGGCGGCGGGTGGGCATGGTGTTCCAAAAGTCCAATCCCTTCCCCAAGTCCATCTACGAGAATGTGGCCTACGGTCTGCGAATCGCCGGAGAAAACCGCCGTCGGGTGCTCGACGAGGCCGTGGAGAAGAGCCTGAAGGCCGCCGCGCTGTGGGAGGAGGTCAAGGACCGGCTCAAGGACAACGCGTTGAGCCTGTCCGGCGGCCAGCAGCAGCGGCTGTGTATTGCGCGCACCCTCGCCGTTGAGCCGGAGGTGGTGCTGATGGACGAGCCGTGCTCGGCGCTGGACCCGATTGCCACTGCGCGGGTCGAGGAGACGATCACTGAGCTGAAGTCCGATTACACCATCATCGTCGTCACGCACAATCTGCAACAGGCGGCGCGGATTTCGACCTATACGGCCTTCTACTATCTAGGCTCCTTGATCGAGTTTAACCAGACCGAAGACATGTTTACCAATCCCCGCAACAACCAGACCGAAGACTACGTAACCGGCCGCTTCGGCTGAGGCGGAAGGCGCTATGGAACGAAGATTCGACCAGCAATTAGACGAGCTCAAACAGGACTTATTAAGAATGAGCGGGGCCGTCGAAGAGTCCATTGAGCAAGCCGTGCGCGCCCTCGTGGAGCGCGACGACGAGCTGGTGCAAGTAGTGCTTGAGGGAGGGAAGAAGATCGACGATTGGGAAATCGGCATTGAAGAGGCCTGCCTGAAGGTGTTTGCAACCCAAGGGCCGATGGCCAGCGACCTGCGGTTGCTAGCCTGCATGCTAAAAATCAACGAAGACCTAGAGCGGATCAACGACGAAGCGGTCAACATCGTCCAACGCGCCGAGGTGCTCAACAAGCTGCCGCTGCTCAAGCCGCTGATCGACATCCCGAGGATGTCCGAGTTGGCCCAGAGCATGGTCAAGGATGCTCTCGACGCGTTCGTGCGCCGCGATGTGGATTTGGCGCGCGACGTTGGTCAGCGCGACGAGGAACTGGACCTGTTGCGCGATCAGATTTTTCGCGAGTTGCTCACGTACATGCACGCGCCGTCGATTGGGCCGGACACCATCGATCGCGGCATTTACCTGATCTTGGTGTCGCGGCACCTCGAAAGGATTGGCGATCACGCCTCCAACATCGCCGAGAACGTGGCGTTCCTCGTCGAGGGGCGCATCGTGCGGCATCAAAAAGAAGAATGGTGGGAGGAAAAAGACTCATGAACGACAAAATCCTAGTCGTCGAGGACGAGCCCGACATTCTCGCCTTGGTCTCGTACCATCTAGAACAATCCGGTTTTGCCGTCGTGCCAGCCGAAGACGAAGAGCAGGCCCTGAGCGCGATTGAGCAGAATCAGGTTTGTCTCGTGGTCTTGGATTTGATGCTGCCGGGTATTGGCGGCTTGGAAGTCTGCCGCCTCCTCAAGCAAAACCCCCGCACCAAGGACATACCGGTCTTGATGCTGACGGCGCGGGCCGGAGAGATCGACCGCATCGTCGGCTTGGAATTGGGTGCGGACGATTACTTGGTCAAGCCCTTTTCCCCGCGCGAACTCGTCTTGCGCATCCGCGCCATCTTGCGCCGCGTCCAGGGGCGCGACGAAGCGGAAGCCGTGCAGATCGTGGCCGGGCCCTTGGCCATTGATCCGGTGGGATGTCAGGTGCAACTCGACAGCGATCCCATCGAGCTGACGGCGACCGAGTTCAAGCTCTTGACGACCCTCGCGCAGCGGCGCGGGCGAGTGCAGTCGCGGGAGGAGTTGCTCAAGGTGGTGTGGGGCTACGAATACGTTGGCTATCGCCGCACGGTTGACACCCACATCCGCCGTCTGCGGGAAAAACTAGGAACAGCAGCCGAAATGGTCGAAACTGTGCGCGGCATGGGCTATCGCTTTCGCCGAGAGGGACGATAGGGTGTACCCCGGATGGATTTTGCTCCTGAGCAACGCGCTTTTGGTCGTGCTCGTCTGGTGGAGTGGTCACATCGCACTCGCGCTCGCGTTGGCCGCACTTTGGACTGGCGGCCAAATTTGGTTCTGGGGGCGCACGGCTCGCCGGCAGGGAGAGCGGTTGCGCCAACTCGACAAAGCGACTCCCGGAGACTCGGCTTGGCTGGAGGCATTCCATCCCGAGCTAGCGCGTGCCTTAGAGGACCTCGCCGAGCGCATTCAACAGCGCGTCGGTCAGCTAGAGAGCGAAAATAACCGCTTAGAAGTCATCCTCGAAAGCATTACCGAAGCTATCTTGGTCGTCGATCGCGATGGCCGGGTGGTGCTGGCCAACAAGGCGCTGGCTAGCCTGTTTGGCTTAAAACCGCCGCTAGAGGGGCTATTGACCGCCGAGGTCGTGCGCTACTCGGCTATCCAAGACGCACTGGCCGGGTGTTTGGCCGAAGGCCGACGGCGAGAAATGGAAGTGGAACTGACCGGTGCCCCGGAGCGCCATTTGGACATGCAGGTCGCGCCCGTCTTTGAAGGGAACGAGTGCATTGGCGCGGTGGCGGTCCTCTACGATATTACGCGCCTGCGCCAACTAGAACGGATGCGCCGCGATTTTGTGGCCAATGTGTCCCACGAGCTGTGTACGCCATTGACAGCCATTAAGGGCTATGCCGAGATTTTATCCGATGGCGCGGTTGACGACCAGGAGACGGCGCGTCGCTTCACTAGCATCATCGAAAATCACGCCGACCGTTTGACGCGCTTGCTCGGCGATTTGCTCGATTTGTCGCGGTTGGAGTCCGATCAACTGGAGGTTGAGCTGGTCCCTTGCGAGCTGAAGCCCTTGGTCGATACGTCCGTTGGCTCAGTCAGCCAAGCGGCCGCGCAAAAGCAAATTGCCATTCACTGCGACATTCCGCCGTCTGTCCAAGTGCTCTGCGACCCCAAATTGATTGAACAAGCCCTAATCAACTTGCTCGACAACGCCGTCAAATACACGCCCGCTGGAGGAAAAGTCCGCGTTGGTACGCGGCCCGTAGAGGACACTGATCGCCTAGCGATTTACGTCGAAGATACCGGCATTGGCATTCCCTCCGAGGACTTGGGGCGGATTTTCGAGCGCTTCTACCGGGTTGACAAGGGGCGCTCGCGCGACCTCGGTGGCACGGGCTTGGGCTTGTCCATCGTGCGCCACATTGCCGAAGTCCACGGCGAGCAAGTGTCCGTGCAGAGCAAATTAGGGGCGGGGACGACTTTCAGCTTTGAACTGCAAAGCCGCGGTTAAAACCGCGATAGTGCGCTGGGCGTTGGCGGCCTTGGCGGCTGGCTGCGCTGGCGAGAGTGACGACGCCAAAGGCGCGGTGGCACAGGGCAAAGCGCTCTTTACTCGCAATGGGTGCGCGGTGTGTCACGGCCCAGACGGTCGCGGCGATGGCCAGATCGCGGCAACGCTCAAGCCGCCTCCCCGCGATTTCCGCGATCCCGCCGCCTACAAAAACGGCCACAGCGAAGCTGCCATCGCCCGAACGATTCAGAAGGGAATGCCCGGTACTTCCATGCCGGGCTATGCACATCTCTCGGCGGAGGAACGCGCGCAGATTGCCGCTTACATTCGCTCTTTGCTTAAAGAAGAAAAATGAAGACACGCCTTAGGTTTTTGCTCACATTCGCACTCGTCCTGCTGTTTTTTGCTTCCCCCCCCACAGTCCGTGCCCACAAGCTCAACACCAGCTACACGAATTTGATCGCCGAAGGCACCGCGCTCAAAGTGCGCGTGCGCCTAGACGATTTTGATCTCCTGAAGATCGGCATCGATCAAGACGGGGACAGCCTGCTGTTCTACGAAGAGATAGAGGCCGGCCTCGACGTCGTATTCGCCTTTGTCGAAAAGCAGATGCGCCTGCGGGCCAACGGCGAGCCGCTCACCCTCGTGCGCGACAGGGGGGACATCACCCCGGACAACCAGGGCAATATGTTCGCCAACGTGTACTTCAGCGCCGAGTTGGAGGAGCCGGTCAATGAGCTGGAGGTTTGGGTCGGTTGGCCGGAGCGCTTTGGGGACGCGCACAAAAATTTGGCCAAAGTCATGTTGCCCGGTCAGCCGCTCGTTCAAGCTGTGTTTTCGGCGTCAGCGCCGCAGCAGACCTTTGCTGGAGAGAAGTCGCTGTGGGACCATCTATACGAGTTCACGGTGCTCGGAGTGGAGCACATTTTCCTCGGCTACGACCACGTCATGTTTCTACTGGCGTTGATCGTGGTGGGCGGTCGGCTGCTCACTTTGGTCAAGGTGGTTACGGCCTTCACCGTTGCCCACAGCATCACCCTCTGC
The DNA here is from genome assembly GCA_009840005.1 of Gemmatimonadota bacterium. The sequence goes on along the minus strand of VXOR01000054.1, from coordinate 17,190 downwards.
TTGGCGGCCCTTGAAATCGTCCGTTTGCCGAGCCAGTGGATCGAGGCTGGCATTGCCTTGAGCATCGTGTACGTCGCGGTGGAAAATTTCTGGCTCAAGCGCATGGAGTACCGCTGGATAATCACCTTTGCCTTTGGGTTAGTGCACGGATTTGGTTTCGCCAATGTGCTGCGCGAGTTGGGGTTGCCGACCGAGGGGCTGGTCGCCTCGCTGTTTGCGTTCAACGCCGGCGTGGAAATCGGTCAGGTAGCCATCGTCGCGCTTGTCTTTCCCTTGATCGCTTGGCTCAGCCGACAGTCTTATCAGCGCACGGTCGTCTTGGTGGTGTCGGCCTTCATTGGGCTTTTTGGGCTGGGCTGGTTTGTCGAGCGGGTTTTGGGGCTGGAATACATGCCGCTTTAGCTGTGGCCGATCCTGAACGCGATATTCCAAGTACGTGGAACGCTTTGACAAAATTTTCACCATATGTACGTTAAAGCTGTACATATCACGGAGAATCAAGTGACCACCGTTACAACTTATACCCAAGCCCGAGCCGAACTCGCCGCGCTATGCGACGAAGTCGCCTCCACGCGCGAGCCGGTGATTATACGGCGGCGCAATGCCGAAGATGTCGCGCTGGTTTCAGCCGACGAATTAGCTAGCCTGCTCGAGACCGCTCATCTCCTCAGATCACCCAAAAACGCCCAACGCCTTCTCGCGGCTATTAACCGCGCACAGAGCCGGGTGCTGTCGCCTTCTTCCGTAGAAGAGCTCCGCAGAGAACTCGGTCTTGGCGAAAAAGAAAAGTAAAAGAAAGGATGCGCCCGCCACTCGCGAGTGGATAGGGGTATTCCATCCTGAGTTCGTTGAAGATCTGCGTTATTGGGTACATACTAATCGCAAAATAACTCTGCGCGCCTTTGATCTGATACAGGCCGTGCTCCGCGCCCCATTCTCAGGTATCGGCAAACCCGAACCTCTCAAATACTTACCGTCGGGAACTTGGTCGCGGCGTCTTACGGAGCAACATCGCCTAGTGTATATGGTGAGCGAAGGACGTATAGATTTCCTACAGGCACGCTACCATTACTGATTCCGGCTCAATCAGCTTTTTCTTTCTCGGCAGACCTCGTACGGTCTGGTGCAAGCGAAGACGAACAGGTAGGGCTAGAATGATTGAAGATCCGATTGTTGAGGAAATTCGCCGGCACCGTAAAGCCTATGCGGCCGAACATGGAAATGATCTTGGGCGCATTGTTCAAGCACTCCGTAAGCGCGAACGAGAATCTGATCGTCCGCTGCTAAATCCGGGGCCAAAGAAGCAATTAAGCCCAACCGAGGGCTGATATTACATTGTGCTCGTGGGGTGTGATGTTTAGCCAGTCAATCAGCCGGATTGATTAGCTCCGCGAGGGTTTCCATTTCTGGATCGCCCTCAACATAGCGCCTGTGAAGGATAGCCACGGCATCTGTGGTTTTTGGAGTGTCCATCATCTTCTAAAAATTCGCAAATGAGCCGTATTCGGGATAGCGGCGCATCCGCAGTAAGAGGTACTCTATTCCGGCTTAGCCTTAGCTACTAACGCACCTCGCGATCCCTCGATAAGGCCCTCAATACGAGCCACCCGCTCGCCAAGTTCTGCAATATCTGAGCTCAGGTTCCACAAAAATGCAAGAATAGCCAATAGACCGGCTAGATTGAGCCACCCCAACCCCACCTGAGCGCCTATAGGGGTGCGGGTATCAGCAGGTGAAGACTCCATTTTGACCTCCTTTTTGGTTAGTTACAGTTTGTGTAATACAGAGTATACGCGGCCAAGGCTGAGTGTCAAAATTCAGCGGGCTATTGGACGTTTTTTTAGCGACTAAAAGTCCGCGAAGGAGCCGTCCTCTGGGTGGCGGCGCATCGTCCGATGCCGCCAGGGGCCGCGGTGGGTGGCCGCTTCTAGACCATCTGGGTCGATCTCTACGCCTAGTCCCGGCCCTCGGGGCAATTCCACAAATCCATCCTGCATTTGCAACGGGTTGGTGAAAAACCCTTCGCCACCACCGCCGCCGTATTCCATGATGAGGAAATTGGGCGTGCCAGCCACCGCGTGTACGGAGGCGACGATGCCGAGGGGATCGGCGGCGTTGTGGGGCGCGACGGCGATCTCGTGGACTTCGGCTAAAGCGGCGATCTTCTTCATTTCGAGGATGCCGCCGCAGTGGCGGATATCGGGCTGGATGATGGCTGCGGCCTTGCGCTCGCACAGTTCGCGGAAGCCCCAGCGGGTGGCGCAGCGCTCGCCGGTGGCGATGGGGATGGAGGTCGAGCGCGTCAGTTCCAGCAGGGGGCCGATATTGTCGGTGGAACGGGTCGGCTCCTCGACGAAGAGCGGCTTTAGCGGCTCGAGTTCGCGCAAGAGCACTTTGGCCAAGGCCGGACTGGTGGCGCGGTGGAAGTCAATGGCGATGTCGATGGCCGGGCCGACGGCTTCGCGCATGGCCGCAATGTGGAATATGACTCGTTCAATACCCGCCGGAGTTTCGATGGGGCGTACAGGATCGGGGAAGGGAGTAGTTTTGAGCGCTGTAAAGCCTGCTTCGACGCACTTACGGGCGGCTTGGGCAGCTTGCTCTGGGGTGGCCCCTCCGGCTGCTCCATAGACGCGAATTTTCTCGCGTACTGATCCTCCTAATAGCTTCCACACGGGTAAGTTAGCGGTTTTACCTAATAGATCTAGGCAGGCCATTTCTATGCCGCTAAGGGCCGCTAACAGGATCGGCATCTGGCGGGAATAGCTGGAGCGGTAGAGCGTCTGCCAGTGGTCTTCGATTTGCAGGGGATCGCGGCCGATCAGGTAATCGCCCATGTCGAGGATGGCCCGCTCCACCGTGCGGCCGTGTTCGTAGTTCATGGGCGCGCCCAAACCCGTGAGTCCAGCGTCGGTTTCGACTTGGAGTAGGAGGCCGCGATTGTTGAGTGGCGTGACGTCGAAGCGGGTTATTTTCACTCTCTTACTCCTTGAGCCATGCCTTAACCCGTGGGTGGTCGAGGACCTCTAAGTTGAGGATGTGTTCGGGCTGGCGGCCGGCGATGGCGGCTGAGACTTGCTCAATGCCTTTGGCGTCGAGGCGCATGGTGGATTCGACTGTAATACCGGCGTTGTGGTTGGTGCAGATGATGCGCGGGTGGTCCTTGTGGATGGCGCGGGTGTCGTTGACTGGGTCGTCAACCACGTAGTAATAGAGTTTTTCCTCCTCAATGGCGCGGTGGACGTCCTCGTCGTTGACGAGGTTGCCTCTGGAGGGATTGATCAGCGAGGCGTGGGGCTGCATTAGGCTGAGCAGGTCGTAGTGGACGATGGTCTCGTCGCCCGAGACGTGGAGCGAAACCGTATCGCATTCGCGAAAGAGCGTTTCGGGCGAGTCGGCGACTTCGGCCCCGTATTGAGCGGCGATGTCGGCGATGTCGGGGCGGGTGTCATAGACGAGCAAGCGACCGCTCTCACCTAGGAGCGGCACGGCGCGCTGGGCTACCTCTTGGCCGATGCGGCCGCAGCCGTACAGGCCGAGGGTGGTGTATTGGGCCTCATAGGTGCGGATGATGGAGAAGTCGCCTCGGTGGGAGAGGTGATTGAGGGTATAGACCCGCTTGAGGGTGGCCATCCACTGGGCGATGGCGTATTCGGCGACGGCGTCCATGTGGACCGGCGTCACAGTGATAATCACGCCGTAGCGGGTAGCTCCTGGGATATTGACCTTGTCAAAACCGACGCCCCAGCGGGCGACGATCCGCAAATCCTCGGCCGCTTCGTAAAATTCGTCCGTATAGACCGATGAACTGGCGATAGAGGCGATCAGGTCGGGAGCGTGTTCAGCGGTGAGGATGGCTGGTTCCGGGATGATGGTGCCCAAAGAGCGGAGCTTCTCGAGGCCCTGTTCGCGCTCGCTGGAGGCGAATTCGGCGTTTTGGAACTGGGCGGTGAGCATGATGTTTGGCATGTGTATTCCTTTCTACTACAATGGTTTAATCTACCTCATCTGCGGCTGGAATTGAATCCATGGCCCCCGGTCGGGTGACGCAGAGAGCGGCGGCCTGCACCGCGCGGGTCATGGCGTCTCGCGCGGTCATGTCGGCGGTCAGGCCCTGAAGAAAATAGCCGATGAAGGTGTCTCCCGCACCCGTCGTATCGACTGCTTCGACCTGCGGTGCTGGAAGGTGGAACTCCTCGGTTGGGGAGCGGTACTGAGCACCAGCAGCCCCCAGCGTGAGCGCGATCTGGGCGTGAGGGCAGAGTGCGGCCAGTGCGGTAGGCTCCGATGCACCCGCAAGGCCAGTGGCCTCGGTTTCGTTGACGATGAGCAAATCGACTAATTCGAGAGGATACGCGCGGACCTGCGGACCAAAGGGAGCGGGGTTTAAGCATATCATCAGGCCCCGCTCGGAGGCTGCGGCGATGATGTAGGCGATGTCATTTATCTCATTCTGCAAGAGGAGAATATCCCCTCGGTCAAAATGAGATAGCGCGGCGTTTATTGCCCCTCTGTCTATTTGGGCATTGGCCCCGGCAAAGAGGACGATGCTGTTTTGGCCGTGGCGGTCAACTTGGATAATGGCGTGGCCGGTAGGTACGTCGCCGACGTGGATGTGCTGCACATCCACGCCTAGTCCAGCCAACTTATCGACCAGCCATTGCCCGTCTGGCCCGACTTGGCCGGCGTGAAAGACGCGTGCGCCAGCGCGGGCAAGGGCGGCCGATTGATTCGCGCCCTTGCCACCGGCAAAGACTTGGTGGGACGAACTGGCGATGGTCTCGCCCGGGCGGGCGATGTGTTCGACTTGATAAACGAGGTCGATGTTGAGGGAGCCGAAGTTGAGGATGTTCATCCAGCCGTGGCTTCGCGGTAGGCGGCTTGTGCCGTGGCTTCCAAAAACCGCATGTCGTTACTGAAGTCAATGAACAGGAAGCCTTCGGCGACGCGCCGCTTGACTTCGGCGGAATCCTTGACTGGGATGCCGCTGGGTTTGCCGGCTTTGGCGCAGCCGGCGCGAAAAGCCTGCAAGGCGGCCTCGTGGTCGGGGTGGCCAGCGGCGACGCCCATGGACATGGCCAAATCGCCCGGCCCGAGGAAGCCGATATCGATGCCTTCGACGTTGGCGATGGCCTCGGCGTTTTCAATGCCCTCCATGTCCTCGATCTGTGGGATGCAGAGGACGGCGTCGTCAAAGCGCTGGCGGTAGTCTGGGGCCAATGTGACGCAGCGGCCCGTGCCTACCGACCGATTGCCGTGCGGTGGGTAGCGCACCGCTTGGGCCAGTTTTTCGGCTTGCTCCGGGGTGCTGACGTGTGGGAAGACCAAGCCCCAGGCCCCGGCGTCGAGCAGGCGAGCGGCTGTGGTCGGGTCGTGGTCCCAAGCGCGGGCTAAGGGGAGGGCACCTCGTGCCTCGATGGCGCGGAAGGTGTGGGCTATATGGCCGAGATCAAAGGCCGAGTGCTCGGCATCGACCACCAGCCATTTGAAACCGGCCGCGGCCATGACTTCGGCGGCCAGCGGCGAGGTTAGGTTGAGCCAGGAGCCGATGGAGGGCTGCCCGGCGGCAAGTTGTTCTTTGATAGGATTTTGCATGGGACACCTAGTTTGTGGATACAATTGTGGTTGAGGTCTGAAGCAATGCAGCTCGGCATACTGCTAGCGCGACAAGAAGGTCTAATTGGCAGCAATCAGCTCGTCAACTTGTTCTTTGAGCACGTCGAGGACCTCGTCGTATGGGAACTGGCCGATGAGTTGGGGGCCGCGCTTGAGGTTGACGAAGTTGGGGGCGCACCACAGACCCAAGTCGGCGTCGTCGGTCTCGCCTGGGCCGTTGACCCGGCAGCCCATGACGGCGATGGTGATCTGGTGATCGCGGGCGTACTCGGTCAGCTCGCGCACTTGGTGGGCTAAGTCGATGAAGGCTTCGTTTTCCACCCGTGAGCAGGAAGGGCAGGAGATGATGTTCAGCCCGGCCGGGAGCAACTTGGGGACTGAGCGGAAGCGGCCCGAGTAGATGTCGTCGAGAATCTGCCGCCCGACTTTGACCTCTTCGCCCTTGTCGTCAAACGGCAAGGTCAGGGAGACGCGAATGGTGTCGCCAATGCCGGCACTGATTAGCTGTTCAAAGGCAATGCGGGTCTTGATCACGCCTTCGGGGGGCATCCCGGCTTCGGTGACGCCGAGGTGCAGCGGCACATCGGGCCGCTCTTGGGCAAAGCGGGTGTTGGCGGCAATGACCTTGGCGGGATCGGAGTCCTTGAGCGAGACGCAGTAGCGCGTAAAGCCCAAGCCGTCGAGCAACTCGCAGTGCTCTAAGGCCGAGGCGATCATGGGCGAGATGGAATCCTCGGCCGGAAAGCGCTCGGCTTGAGCCGGATCGACTGAGCCGCAGTTGACTCCCACGCGCAGGGCGCAATCGTGCTTGGCAGCCTCGTCCGCAATAAAGGCGACCTTGTCGGCGACTGGCTTGTTCTTTTCGTGGTGGTAGAGGTGCCCGGGGTTGTAGCGTATTTTCTCCACGTGCGGTGCCACGCTGCTCACCAAGCGGTAGTTTTCTTGCAAATCCACGGACAGGGGCACGTCAACAGTCGGCGCGATTTGGGCGAGAGCTTCCACGTCTTTTTTGCTATCTACGGCCACGCGGATGACGTCTGCCCCGGCCTCGGCTAAGAGCCGGAGTTGGCGGATGGTGGCCTCTGTGTCTTGGGTGCGGGTAGCGGCCATACTTTGCACGGCAATGGGGTGATCACCGCCAATAGTCGTGCGGCCGATTTGCACCTCGCGGGTGGGATTTCTCGTCGTTGAGTTCATGTCCCAAAAATTAAACGCGAGGTCCTGTTTGTCAAAGGAAGGAGACGCAGCGCGGCGTTGTCTCTTGCTGGAAACGAGCCTCTTTATGTATTTGTGTATGTTGTAGTGCATTCATATTGATTAAGGAGTTTTTGCAGTGAAAGTATTGGTCCTAAGATTCGCTGGTTTTGTGGGAAGTGCGCTAGCCTTGTCGTTGGCGCAGGGAGGCGGGCGCGACCGTGCCGCCTAAAGTGCCCCAGACAAGACCCAGTATCTCCGAGGAGGATGTAGCTGCGCTGCTTGAGGATTTTGCTCAGATCCTCCGCAGCGGACGCCTGACGATGGGGCCGTATTTAGAGCGGTTTGAACAGGAGTTTGCCGCGCATGTGGGCGCGGAACACGCCGTGGGTATGAGCTCGGGGACCGCGCCGTTAGAGATAGCCTTGCGCTATTGGGGGGTTGAAGGGCGGGAAGTGGTGGTGCCGACGAATACGTTTATTGCCTCGTCCAACGCCGCGCTGTTGGCCGGAGGACGGCCCGTCCTCTGCGACATCGACCCGCAGACCCTGTCGAGTGGCCTGCCGCAGATCGAGGCACAGGTCGGGGAAAAGACGCGGGCCGTCGTCGCGGTCCACATCGCCGGTCTAATTGCGCCCGACATTGAGGATATTCGCTCGTTTTGCCGCGCGCGCGGGCTCTTGCTGCTCGAAGACGCGGCCCACGCTCACGGTGCTAGCGCCGACGGCCAGCCGGCCGGGAGTTTGGGGGATGCTGCGGCCTTTTCCTTTTTCCCGACCAAGCCGCTGACGACGGGAGAAGGGGGCATGTTGAGCACCAACGACCGCGATTTGGCCGACTTTGCGCGGAGCTTCCGCACGCACGGAGTGAGCGCAAAGGGCCGCTCGTTGGAGCGCTTGGGCAACAACTACCGCTTGCCCGAACTGAGCGCGGCACTCGGCTTGCGGCAATTGGCGCGGCTGGCCGAGCACACAGCCGCGCGCAACCGCCTCGCCACCCGCTACCGGGACGCGCTCACGCGCTTGGGGTGCGGCGAGGTGCTCTTGCCGGAATTCACCGGTCGAGTACACGCGTATTACAAGTTTCCCGTGCGCTTGCCCGCCGGAAAAAAACGCGAATGGGTGGTCGCCCAGTTGCGCGAGCGCTGGGGGATTGAAGCGGGCAGTGTGTACTGGCCGCCGTGCCATCTGACGCCGTTTTACCAGCGGGAGTTAGGCTATGGTCCCGGGGATTTTCCCGTTGCCGAGGAAGTGCTAGCGCAGGTGGTGAGCCTGCCGATGTTTCCGGGCTTGAGCGACGAGGCCGTGGAAAAGGTGTGCTGCAGCTTGGCAGAAGTATTGGCTGCGACAGAAGGAGATTGTCGTGACGACAAATAACCGAGTTTTGGTGCTTGCGCCGCACACGGATGACGGCGAGCTGGGCTGTGGGGGGACGATCAGCCGCATGGTGGAGGAGGGGCGCGAGGTGTACTACGCGGCTTTTTCCACGGCTGCCGAGTCGGTGCCGCCGCCCTTTCCGCCCGACATTCTGGAGAAGGAGGTGCGGGAGGGGACGAAGGTGCTGGGGATCCCTGCGGCGAACCTGCTGGTCTATAAGTACAAAGTGCGCCACCTGCCCCACATGCGCCAAGAAATCCTCGAAGAGTTGGTGCGGATGAAAAGAGAAATTGATCCAGCAACCGTGTTCTTGCCCAGTGCCCAAGATCTGCACCAAGATCACCAGACTGTTCACATTGAGGGCCTGCGCGCCTTCAAGACGGTCACAGTGCTCGGCTACGAGCTGCCGTGGAACAACTTGAGCTTTGACTATCGACATTTTTGCGTGCTCACTCGGGAGCACGTGCAGACCAAGATCGCCGCACTGCGCTGCTACCAGTCGCAACAGCATCGTCCGTACACCCAAGAGGAGTTTATATGGAGTTGGGCGCGGACTCGGGGTGGACAGATTATGGTGGAGTACGCCGAGGCGTTTGACGTGCTCAGGTGGGTGAGGTAATGAGCCGGGTGCTGGCGGCGCACCAGCCTAACTTCCTGCCTTGGCTGGGCTTGTTTCACAAGGTGGGGCAAGCCGACGTGTGGGTCTTGGCCGACGACGTGCAATACAGCCGCGGCAGCCTGACCAACCGCAACCGCATTCGCACGGCTTCTGGCTGGCAATGGCTGACTGTGCCAGTGCTGACGCGAGGCCGGGGCCAGCAGCGAATATACGATGTGCAAATCCCGCCCGACGGCGATTGGCGCCGCAAGCACTGCCAAACCCTGCGCTGGCACTACGACAATGCGCCCTTTTTCGATGAGTACGCTCCGGCCATAGAGGACTTATACGCGAGTGCGTGGACTCAGTTGCTCGACTTAAACGTGGCTCTGCTGCGCCACCTGTTGCGACTCTTGGACTTGGAGGTCGAAGTTCGCTTTAGCTCGCAGATGGACCTGCGGGACGAGCGGACCTCGCGCTTGGTAGATATGACCAAGTCGTGCGACTGTCAGGTGTACTTGGCGGGGGCGGGGGCCTCGAAGGCGTATTTGGATGCGGAGGCGTTTGCCGCGGTCGGCCTTGAATGTCGCTTTACCGAGTTTGAGCACCCGGTATATCCCCAGTGTCACGAGGGTTTTGTCGCTGAGATGTCGGTGTTGGATTTGCTGTTTAATTGCGGCCCGCAAAGCAGGGAGGTGCTTTTTGGCTGCGCCTGAGGTGTACCACCTGACGAATGTCCACAGCCCGTTTGACGCACGGATTTTCTACAAACAAGCGCAGACGTTGGCGCGTGCGGGCTACGCGGTGACAGTGGTGGGACCAGGGCCGGAGGAGTGGTGTGGAGAGCGAGCAGGGGTGCGCGTGCAGACCGTGCCGGTGGCGCGAGGGACTGGCCAGCGGATTTTGAACCTGTGGCGCTTGCTGCGGGTCGGGCTGGGTGCAGACGCCGCTTGTTTCCACTTCCACGATCCTGAACTGTTGCCGGTGGGCGCGGTGCTTAAGCTCTGCGGTCGCCGGGTCATCTACGACGTCCACGAGCACTTCCCACTGGTGGCCATGGTGCGGCCGTGGGTGCCCGAACGGCTGCGGCGGCCCCTGGCGCGATTGGTCGATTGGGGGGAACGCGCGATTGCTCGCTACTTTGTCACGGCTGTGGTCGGAGTGGTCGAGGAGCAAGGCGACCGCTTTGCCAAGCGTCCCTTTGCGGTAGTGAAAAACTACCCGCGCTTGGAGTGGTATTCCCCCGGCTGTGGTGAGTTAGGTCCTTGCGCCCTAGTCCACATTGGCTCGCTATCCGAAGATCGAGGCGGGCTGTTCCTGCTCGAAATCATGCGCGAACTGGCCAAGACCCATCCGCAGGTTCGCCTCTTGAGCGTCGGAGCGTTTCACTCGCAGGAATTGCGGGAGCGGTTTGAGGCCCGTCGGCGCGAGTGGGGGTTGGAAGAGCAGATCCACTACAGTGAAAAGCGCGTGCCGTACGACGAATTAGGGGCGGCGATTGCCGCGTCCCAGATCGGCTTGGTGCCGGGGCAGATCTCGCCCAAGAATTTGGCCTCCTTTGTGCCGACCAAACTCTTTGAGTACCTCGCCTGCGGCTTGCCCGTAGTCGCCAGTGATTTACCTTCCATACGCAGGTTTCTCGCGGTCGCGGATTGGGGTTTGCTCGCCGACCCGAGCGACCCGAGCGCCCATGCACGCGCCATCGGGTGCTTGCTCGACGACCCGGCGGTAGCGCAGGCCAAGGGGGCGCAGGCGCGCCGCGCTGCGGAAGAGTATTTTAACTGGGAGGCCGAAGGCGAGAAGCTGCTGGCACTTTACGAGCGGATTATACCGCGGAAAGGGGTTGGGAAATGCGTTGGTTAATAATGGGCCTGTTGGCCCTGTGTTGGGCAGGCGAAGTCTGGGCGGGGGCTTGGAGCCAGCCTCGCGGGGGCTACTACGCCAAGCTCTCGGGGATCCACTACTCGACCACTGAGGTCTTCAACGACATGGGCCGCCGCGCCAGCATGGGCATGGACGACAATCAATTCCGCGCCCGCCAGGTCCTCGCCTACGGCGAGTTCGGGTTGCGCGAGCGGTTGACGCTGACCGGACAAGTTGGCGCGGGGAGATTGGTGTCTGAGGATACCTTTGTCGAGCGCATCACTTGGGGGCTGGGCGACGTGCATCTCGGCGCGAAATACCAGCTCACCGGAGGCAGACTGGTGCTGTCGCCGCAGATCGATGTCGCGTTTCCCAGCGGGTACGACCGAGAATACGACCCGGCCCTTGGTACTGGTTATTCCGAACAGGGTGCGCGGCTCTTGGCCGGGCTGTCGCTCTATCCGCTGCCGCTCTACGCGGGTGGTGAGGTGGGGTACAAGCTGCGCGGCGGCCCGTTTTCCAACCAAGTGTCCTATTTTGTCGAGCTAGGGGCTACGCCGCGCCCGTGGCTGTTTGCCAAGGGCTTTGTCGCCAGTGTGTACACGCTCGCGGCGGACTCGGAGGGGGGGGTGGTCGGAGTAGTGCAGGTTTCAGAGGGGGATTTCACCGAAGTAGGTGGCAATGTGGCCGTGCAGGTGGTTGGCCCGTTGTGGATCGACTTGTTGTGGAAATCGGTTTTCAAGGGCGAGAACATCGGGGCCGGATCGTCGTTGGGCCTAGGGTTAGCCCTCATTCGTTAAAGGAGTTGTCATGAACAGATCAACTAGACGTCAGTTTCTCAAGTCGAGCGGGGCTGTTATTGCCACCGCGATCTTCCCCGCTTGGGGTTGCGACGGCAACGAGGTGCGCTTTAAGAGCATGCCCACCGGGCCGGACATGGACGTGATGGACATGGACATGGAAGAGATGTCCGTGGAAGAGATGGCAGATATGCTACCGCTGCCGCCGATTACTTCCAATGCGCGGCACTATCTCCAGTCGATTAACGGGAAAAATTACGACCCGAAGATCGCGGCCAATAGTTGGCGCTTGGCGGTGGATGGGTTGGTGGATCAGCCCCTGACCGGGCTGACGTACGCGGATATTACCGCGCTGCCCATGCAGCGACAGGTCTTGACCATGCAGTGCATTGGCAACTGGATTGGCGGACCGTTGGTGGGCAATGCCGAGTGGGGCGGTACGCCGCTGTCCAACGTGCTCGACATGGCCGGGATCAGGAGCGAGGCGATCCGGGTCAAGTTTTATAGCGACAGTTCTGATGGCTATACCACGTCGATTCCGCTAGAGCGGGCGCTGCGCGACGAAGTGATCTTAGCTTGGGAGATGAACGGCGAGCCGCTGCCGTCCAAGCACGGGTTTCCCCTGCGCTTGATAAACCCCGGGCACTACGGCCAGAAGATGCCCAAGTGGATCACCCGCATCGAGCTGATTGATGAAGAGTATTTAGGCTACTGGGAAAGCAAGCCCGAGAACAAGCCCTTCAAGTGGTCGGACGAGGCCGTGGCGACCGTGAACTCGCGGATTGACGCACCCCTGTCGGTGTGGGACGATGTGAAAGACCCGGCCAACGGCGGCGTTTCAGTAGTACTGCAAACCCTGCGCGGGGTCGAAGGCAGTCCTTTTATCATTCACGGGATCGCCATGGCTGGCGAGCGCACGGTCGAATCGGTGAGGGTCAGCACCAATGGCGGGCGGGCTTGGCACGAGGCGCAGATTACCACCCAGCGCTTGCCCAACATTTGGGTCACGTGGGCCTACGAATGGAAATTGCCCGCGTCGGGCGAGTACGAAATCGTCGCGTGGGCAACGGATAGCGAGGGGGACTCCCAGCCGCGGACCGACGCTGGAGCCGATCTGTACGATGGCCGCACAGGCTGGCACCGCGTGAAGGTGAAGGTCGCTAGCCGAGCAGGGTAAGCGGCGCGTTTATTCTGGAGGGAACCAGTCTTGTATCTTGCTGCAGATCGCGCGTGCTTGCGTGGCGCTTGATACCTCGAACTTGCTGCGCTGCAAAAAGGTGCCGTCGCGTTTCTGATAGCGGCGAATGGATATTTTGCTCGGGCCGTACTCGCCGGTTTTGCGATCGAGGTCTTGGTAGAGGTACATAATCGTCGCCCAAGCCCCTTTGCTGAGCACTTCCTTGGCCACTTCTTTGCGCAAGACCTTGCCGTCTTCCTCGTACTGGATGGTGAGTTCGTCAATCGTTTCGGCCATTTTAACTCTACGTTGTGGATTAAAGGTTGGCGTGTGCCTACGGCGCGTTATCTATTATATATAATATAGAATAACGGACAAGAGCTACGGGAGGGCGTGGCCCAAGAGCCTCTTATGAAGCTGGACATTCAGGACAAATTTCTACAGCGCGATGGCCGGGTTTTTCTCACGGGCATGGAGGCGATCGTGCGCCTCGTGCGCGAAAAACAGGAGCGCGACCAAGCCACCGGCCACGTCAACCAGACCTATTTCACCGGCTATGAGGGGTCGCCGCTGGGCGGGCTGGACCTGAAAATCGTCGCCCAACTCGAAATGCTCAACGAGCTGGGGCGCACGGTGCACCAGTTCGGCATCAACGAAAAAACCGCGGCTTCCGCTGTATTGGGTAGCCAGTTTGCGGCCAGTGGGGACATAGATGCCTTTTGGTATGGCAAGGCGCACGGCACGATGTGGATTCCCGATGAGGTGTGGTTGGCCAACCTCAGTGGCACTGGCGCACGCGGCGCCATGGTCTTGCTGTCGGGAGAAGATCACCGCTCCAAAAGCTCGGTCTCGCCCGGGGCCAGCGATTGGGTGCTGCGCAGCAGCATGGTGCCGATTTTCTATCCGGCCAGCATTGAGGACGTCATTCGCTTGGGGTTGCACGCGGTCGCTCTGTCGCGCCACGCTGGCGTGGTAACCGCGCTCAAGCTGGCGACGCCGGTGTGCGATGGCGCGAGCACTGTTGACTTAGCCGGTGTGCGGCCAGACATCGCCTTGCCCGAGCGTGCATTTGCCAAGCGCTTCAACCAGATCGTCATGGCTACGGGCGCGTTGCCCATGCAGCGGCAACTCGTGGAAGAAAAATGGCCGCTGGTGGAAGCGTATGTCCGCGCCAACGACCTCAATCGCATCGTGGATGCGGATGCAGGCGGTGGGGTCGGCATCGTGGCTGTAGGCAAAAGCTACGCGGATGTGCGGCAGGCCCTCGACTATTTAGGGTTGCGCGTGCCGGTGTTGTTCCTTGCGGTGAGCTACCCGCTCGACTGCGAAATCGTGCGCGCATTCGCCCGTGGACTGCGGCACATCTACGTGGTCGAGGAGCCGGGGCCTTTTGTCGAAGAGGGCGTCAAAGCTGCGCTGTGGGGAATGGATGTGGAGGCCGTGTACGGCCAGTGGAACGAGGACGGTCAGCCGCTGATTCCGGCGCACGGCGAAGTGGATCCCGAGGAGTTGGCGCTCAAGCTCGGCCCGCGTCTGGGGGCAGCCCCCGAGCGCCTCGCCGAGTTGCAGCGCGTGCTCGACCGCACCTATCCGACCGTGCCCCGCGTCACGCCCATGTCCTGCGGCGGCTGTCCGTACAACAGCTTCCGCGATTTGCGCGAAAAGCCCGGGGGAGCCATTGGCTGCTCCTCCATCCGGGCGATTGAAGCCTACGACTCCGGCGTGCTCTACATCCCTACGATGGGGGCTGGTGGGTCTATTTACAGCGGCTGGGCACCCTTTAACGGCAATCAGCACATCTACCAATACTTGGGCGACGGAAGCTATTTCCACAGCGGCCGAGGCGCGATCCAAAGCTGCGTCCAAGGCGAGGTGAACATTACCTTCCTGCTGCTTTTCAATGGGGCGGTCGCGCTTACCGGTGGGCAGACGCCTGGGGGACAGCGGCCAGTATCGGATGTTGTACAGGAGCTTTTGGGGCTGGGGGTAGTGAAGGTGGGGATCGTCAGCGAGGACCCCGTGCGCTATCGCCACTTGGATGGGGAGCGGATCGCGGTTTTTAGCCTAGAGCGCCACGCCGAAGCGCTTGAGGAATTTAGGGAAATTGCCGGGACGACTGTGCTCATCCTCGACAAGGAATGCGCCACTGAGAAAGGCCGCCGCCGCCGTCGCCAGGGTTTGACGCCCGACGAATACGTGCTCATCGACGAGGATATTTGCGAGGGCTGCGGCGACTGTTATGCCCAGTCCGAAGGCTGCGCTGCGCTCTACAGCGTGACGACCGAGTTCGGCGACAAGACGCAGGTGCGGCAGGCCCAGTGCGCGCAAGATGGGCTGTGCATCGACGGCGAGTGCCCGTCCTTTGCCGTGGTCAAGCCAGCCAAGGGCACGCGCTTGCGCCGTCGCCGCCCAGAGCCTTTGGACGAGCTGCCAGAGCCGCCGGAGTGCCCGCTGGACCGGCCGTACGCGATCTTCGCCATGGGGCGAGGCGGGACGGGCGTGGTGACGATTTCCCATCTCATTGCGTACGCGGCCATGATGGAGGGCAAATACGTGTATTTGTCCAACAATACCGGCTTGGCGCAAAAGGGCGGGCCGGTCGAAGCGCCGATTGTGATAAGCGCCGCTGAGCAGCCTGTGTTCAACCGCCTCTTCCCTGGGGAAGTCGATCTGTACTTGGGGTTTGACCTGCTGCGGGCAGCCGAGCCGGACAATCTCAAATACGCCGCGCCCCAGCGCACCCGAGCCTTTGTCAGTACCGCTGAAATCACCAATGCGGAGATGAATCGCAACCCGCGCACGCAGCCCTTTCCCGACGCGGCCCAACTGGGCACCCTGATCGACCGCTGCACGAGCAAGGACGACTCGGCTGAGCTCGCCGAAGACAACATCTACCTCGATACCTACTGGCTGGCTGAGCGGCTGTTCTCGGATACGATTTTTGCCAACATGCTCCTGTTGGGGGCCGCGTATCAGGCCGGGGTGTTGCCCTTACAAGCGGCCTCTATTGAACAGGCCATCGTGCTCAACGGGCAAGCCGTGGAAAACAATGTGCAGGCTTTCCGTTGGGGGCGCTTGGCTGTGGCCGATCCGGCGCGGGTGGAGCGGGCGTTGGGGACTCAGCAAGTGTCTGCGGACCAAACGTTGGCCGAGGTGAAGGAACGGCTGGCACACGACGCGGCTGCTCGGGCGCTGCTCGACGAGGGTTTGGCTGCGTTGGCGGATTTGAATGCGGAGGGGCAGAAGGAGTTGGGGGTGCGGCTGGCCGAGCTGTGCGTGTATCAGGACGTCGCTTATGCTCGGAGTTACTTGGAGTTTGTGCGCCAAGTGTGGGAAGTTGATCGGGGGTTGTCGCACGGCTTGCAGTTCACGCGGGCCGTAGTGCAGGGTCTGTACAAGCTGATGGCGTACAAGGACGAATACGAGGTCGCGCGGTTGGCGACGCGCAATGGCAGTGAAGAGCGGATGCGCGCCTTGTTCGACGGGGAGGTGGAAATCGTCCGGCAACTGCATCCGCCTACGATGCGGCGCTTGCTCAAGGGCAAGATCGGCTTTGGCAAGGGCCTGCGTCCGGCGCTGGTGCTGCTGAGTCGGCTGAAGGGGTTGCGCGGAACCGCCTTCGATATCTTCGGACGCACGGCGGCGCGGCGCTTGGAACGCGAACTGATTGGCTGGTACTGCGGGTTGATCGAAGAGGTCTTGCCGGTGCTGGCCGAAGAAAGCTATGGGCTAGCCGTGGAAATCGCCGAATTGCCGGACGGCATTCGGGGGTACGAGCATGTAAAAGAGGCGTCAGCAGCCCAAGCTAAGCAGCAGGCGGGGCGCTTGTTGACGGAGTTTCGCGCGAAATATTCTTGAGAAGCTGTCTTCAGCAGTTCCCGCTACGTTGCTAATAAGTTGGGATGACTGTATCGTATTAATATGTCGCGGGCGAGGCATCCGAAAAAGGAAATTGAAGAGGCACTAGTTAATGCAGAATCGGCAGGATGGACAGTCACTCCGACAAAATCTGGTCATCGGTGGGGTGTGATACGATGTGCGAAAGCCGGTCGTCTTGGATGTCAGCATTCCGTCTGGTCCACACCTCGAAATCCTCAGAATCATGCCCGGCATTTGCTGCGCATGGTGAATAAATGCCCGCACAGGAGTAAACCGTAAGAGGGATACGAGATGCAAACCTACCACTTTACGCTGATTGTCGAGGGCTCCGACATGCAAGATGAGGTTATGATCGATGCCCTCTTTGAGAATGGCTGTGACGATGGAACCGTTGGTCGGTCAGATGGGGTTCAATTCATCGTTTTTGATCGCGAAGCGGCGAGTCCTGTCGAGGCGGTGCGGTCAGCGATCAACGACATTGAGCGCACTCCAGGGCTGAAGGTCATTAGGATTGCCGACACTGATTTGATTTCCCATGATGGGATTACAGACTGCATCAAGACGGGGCATCCCCGCTTGACCAATGCGTAAAATCAGGAGAGGAGGCTTGGACGCAAAAGTTCCTCCACTAAGGGGCGTTGTTGCATGAATCCTATCGCCGATATGTTTTTGGCCTGTTGTTTGTTT
>VXOR01000093.1 GCA_009840005.1 Gemmatimonadota bacterium | reverse complement strand
GGAACCACAACCACACCGACGGACGAACAACCATCCACAACCACACCGACGGACGAACAACCATCCACAATCACATCGACGGACGAACAACTATCCACAACCACACCGACCCAGACGCTGGTGGAAACTTCTGGCGAAGAGGAAGATAGCGAACAGGCTTTCGGTTTCGCCGGGGCGGTCGAAGACCAAGCATACACCGCTGAAACGGCAATTACCGCGCTGGTTATGCCGGACGCTACGGGCGGTGAAGGCGAGGTAACATACCGCGTCTTCGGCTTGCCTGCTGGCCTATCGTTTGACGCGGCTACGCGGACAATTTCGGGTACACCCACAGCCGCCACCGATGGGGCCGTCGAGGTCGCCTGCTTGGCAGAAGACAGTATAGGAGCCGTCGCCGTGTTGTTCTTCTCCATCACAGTCAACCCGCCGCTGAGTTTCGGCGACTTCAGCTAGTTCGGCCTGTTAAATGACGGTGCTAGCGACGCAGAGGATGCAATAGCTAGTGCCACGCCAGCAAACCCGCTTGTCGCGGCGGCATTAAAAACCACCGCGACGAGCCATTCGATCCGCCTTAGTCGAGCGCACCAATCAGTTTCTTGATCTGCCCCCACGTCGTTTCCTCAACGGCCGTGTCTTCCGGCGCGGGCGGCGGGGTGCTCTCGGGATCGCCGGGGTGAAACGCTTCCCCTTCTGGATTGGCTTCGCCCGCCACCCAAGTACCTTCGGGGTCGCCCAACTCCGCGCCATTGGACGCTCCGTCGCCGTCGGAGTCCAACGCCGCCAACTCTGGTCCCCAAATCACGTCACCAGATGCACCGGCTGAGGTGAGAAAGTTGGTGTTGATCTCCAAGCCAAATGGGTTGAGCGGCGAACCACCACCGCTCACATGGCAGGTGTTGCAGGCCATCATGGCACCATTGGGAATCTGCCTAACGCGCTTGCCGCGCGCGTTAGCCTCATCGGCAACTACGCCGCCCAAAAAAAGCACGGCTACCAGCAAAATTCGCAAAGTCACGGAAAATCTCCTCTCCTAAGTCATGCACTGTGAGATGTCTCGCTCTTCAGAACATGACCAAGTTTAGCACTCCAAGTCAATACAAACTCTCGCCCCACACCGCCAAATCGCGCATATTTAAAGCCCATTCCACAGGAGGCACCGCTCATGTCCACCGCTCAACGTCTCGACCTCAGCGAAGTGCGGCCGCAGATTGACGTCGATCCAGCGACTTGCGTCTATCACCAGCTCGCACCGGCCAGCGAATTTGCCGACGGCGAGGGCCGGCCCTTTACCATTGACGGCATCCACCTCGCAGTTTTTCTCTACGAAGGGTCCTTCCACGCCGTTGACAATCGCTGTCCGCACATGGGTTACCCGATGTCCAAAGGCAGCATCCGCGACGGAGTGCTGATCTGCCACTGGCACCACTGGGAATTCGACCTAAAGACCGGCGGCTGCCTACTGACTTCGGGCGACGACCTAAAAGCCTTCCCCATCGAAGTGCGCGACGACGGCTACGCATGGGTCGGCATCCCACCCGGCGAGAAAGAAGAGGCCCGCCTGCGGCTCGTAGCCCGCGGCAAGCGCGCGCTCGAACAGGGGCTCAAAGACCGCAGTTCCTTCCTCATCGCCAAAGCAGTCGCCGCACTCCGCCAGACGGGTGCCACCCCGCAGGAAATCATTCAACAGGGCCTTTACTACGGCGCACACAAAACCAGCGAAGGCTGGTCGTCGGGCGTCGCCATCCTAACCCTCGCGGCAAACATGTGGGACGACATCGCCGAGGACGATCAAAACCTCTTTCTCGTCCACGGTTTGACCCAGATTTCGCGGCGCACCTCCGGCTCGTCGCGCCGCCAGCGCTTCCCCTTTCCCCGCAGCAATGACGACCAAGACTTGGCCACGCTCAAGCGCTGGTTCCGCACCTTTGTCGATCAGCGGCACCACGGCGCGGCCGAGCGCATCTTGCTCACCCTGCACGACCGCGACTGCGGCAAGGAAACCCTCGCGGATTTCGTCTTCGCCGCGGCCACGGACTTCTACTTCATGGGCGACGGCCACTCCCTCGACTTTGCCAACAAGATGTTCGAGGCGCTCGACTACGTGGAATGGGTCGGTGCACACGAGATCCTCCGCCCGATCGCCGTCGATCTGGTGAGCCGCACCCGCCACGAAGAAACCTCGCGCTGGGCCGACAGTCTGCCGCACTTAGAAAACATCTTTACACGCCTAGACGAGATTTGGGAGGACAATCAGCGCAACGAAGCGACCCTCGACGTCTCCGAGTTCACCCAAGTCATGCTCGGCGACGACTTTGAACCCATCCTCGCCCGCGTCGAAGAGGCCCTGCGCGCTGGCGTGCCGCCGACCCAGCTCTGCCGCGCCATGACCTATGCCAGCGCACTGCGCACCCTGCGCTTCCACCTCAAAAACGAGGGCGACTGGCACGACGTGGCCAACATTTATTCCTACGCCCACGCGCTCTACTGCACCTTCCACTACGCCGCCAGCAAGGAGCTGTTGCGCGCCATTTTCCACGGCGCGGTCTTCCTCACCTACCTGCGCTGGCTCAACATGCCCTCCGCCCGCGTCCCACGGCACGGACAGAAGCTCGACGAGCACTTCGCTTCCAGTGAGGCCATGCTCAAGCACCTCGGCGAACTAGCCGATTTTCAAAAGGTCTTCGAGGCCGAAATCCTCGTCAGCCAGTATCTCGAAGAAGGGCGCGACGTCGCCAAGCTCCGCCACACCTTGGCCCACATCATGCTCCGCGAAGACGCCGAACTCCACATGTTCCAAGTGCTCGAAGCCGCGTTCCGGCACTACGACTTGAGCGACGACCCCGAGGAAAAGCGCGTCCACCTATTGGCGGCGACCCGCTATATCACCGCGCAAAAGGTGATGAAGAACATCCTCTGGGCCACGGAAAACGCCGAGCGGCTCCAGCGCGGCGAGCTCCTCAGCGAGCGCGAAGACGACGATTGATTTTTGCCGACATGACACAGCCCCAACTTTTCCCGGACGCTCCACCACGCCATTTGGACACGGTAGTAAACCAGCAATATGTCCGAGGACAAGCATCTATCTGCTATGGCCGTGCGGAAGACCACTATGCGGATTGGCCGGCACCAATTTGCATCATCTCTGATGGCCCCTACGGGGTGGACGGATTCCCGGGCGATGCCCACACCGTGGATTCTCTTGCCGAATGGTACGAACCTCACATTGAGGCTTGGAGCAAGCGTTCTACGCCTGAGACCACCCTGTGGTTTTGGAACACGGAAGTAGGCTGGGCCACGGTTCATCCCGTCTTGATAGCTAATGGTTGGGAGTATCGCTGCTGTAATGTCTGGGACAAAGGACTCGGGCACATTGCTGGCAATGCCAATACGCGCACGCTCAGGAAATTCCCCGTGGTGACCGAGGTGTGCGTGCATTACGTTAAAGCGGCTCGTTTTCAAGCCAACGGTCATTCGCTTACCATGCAGGAATGGTTGCGCCACGAGTGGAAGCGCACGGGTTTGCCCTTCCGCCTAGCCAACGATGCGTGCGGCGTACTAAATGCGGCAACGCGCAAATACCTGACCGCCGACCATCTCTGGTACTACCCGCCGGTAGAAGCATTCGTAAAATTAGTCGAGTATGCGAATGAACACGGAGCCCCGGTTGGCCGCCCGTATTTCAGCATGGATGAAAACACACCCATATCGGGCCGCCAGTGGGCCAAGCTGCGCGCAAAGTTCAAATGCGACGTTGGCGTTACCAACGTTTGGCGCGAACCGCAAGTCAGCGGCTCCGAGCGCATTCAAGGGATGCGACGCGAAATGAAGTACAAATTCCGCAGCCTGCACGGAAGCCAAAAGCCATTGAAGTTCATCGACCTGCTCATTAGATCTTCGACAGAGAAAGGCGACGTGGTCTGGGAGCCATTCGGCGGCTTGTGTCCAGGCGCAGTCGTTTCCCATCTGCTAAATCGCAAATACGCTGCGGCGGAGATAAACCCCGATTTCTATAAAGCAGCGGTCGATAGATTGGCATCGCTATGACAGACGGAACCTCGCCGAATCACCCCACAAGGGAGCTTCCCACCCCCGAGTGGGAGCATTTCCAACTCTACGAAAATGTCCGTGATGCCATCGCCAGCTTACCGATATACTTTCGCACAGAAACTCACATTTCTGGCATAATGGCGACGGACCTGCACACTCTAAACACCGTACTCGGGGCAACGATTGAAGAGCAGGTCGTTCGCACGTTGAACCTAATCCGGAGCACTTGGGATCCCGACGAAAAATACACCCTTTGCAGTTTCGTTAGACAGGCGCAAACGTTCCCGGATATCTTATTGCGCCGGTCGTCGGATGCGGAGGTATTACTAGGCATCGAACTCAAGGGCTGGTACCTATTGGCGAAAGAGTCGGAGCCTAGCTTGAGGTTTCAAACCACATCGGCGGCTTGTGCCGTACAGGATTTGATCGTCGTTGTACCATGGGTGTTGGGAAATGTTATCAGCGGTTCTCCGATACTCTTTGGACCATTCGTAGAGTCCGCTAAGTTTGCCGCGGAATATCGCAATCATCATTGGCAACATATCCGGCAGACGGAGCAAGATCGGAAGATCGAGATTCCGAACAACGCAACACCGTATCCGAATAAGTCGGATCAGATTCTCGACAAACCGGTCGCCGATAGGGGTAGTAATTTTGGTCGGCTAGCGCGCACCGGCCTTATGTCTTCGTATATGGAAAACCTCAACGATGTTCAACTCTGTGGCATCAAAACGTCTTATTGGCGGGATTTCTTAAAGATGTTTCAAGAGAGCACCACCGATGTCCAAGCACGGGCGGCCTTGGAACGACTACGGAAGCGCGTCGAAAAAACAAAGGACATTCCGTCTCCAATGGCCCAGTCAGCACTCGCGATTGTTGGCGAACTCGAACGCCTGCTCGACATGGCGGCGACGTGAAGAGCTAAGTCACTCTTCTGATCGCCAAGCCGCCACCCGCAGCTTCCACTCCTCGACCGCGCAGTAGAGCACCGGCACAACCGGCGCGGTCAGCACCACCGCCATCATGCCGCCGAAGGTGGGAATGGCCATCGGCAGCATGAGGTCTGCGCCGCGTCCACTCGCCGTCAGCACGGGTATCAGCGCCAAAATCGTAGTGGCCGCCGTCATCAGGCAGGGGCGGATGCGCCGCACCCCAGCGGCGAGCGCAGCCCGGCGCATCGCCTCGACGGTCGCTGGCTTTTGCTCGCGGAAGAGTTGGCGCAAGTACGTCGCCACGATCACGCCGTTGTCCGAGGCAATGCCAAACAGCGCGAGAAAACCCACCCACACTGCCACGCTCAAGTTCAGCGGACGAACGTGGAAGAGGTCGCGCATCTGCGTGCCGAAGACGGAGAAATTCAAAAACCATTCCTGCCCGTAGAGCCACAGCATGGCAAAGCCGCCAGCCCAAGCCACCGCAACTCCGGAAAAGACCATCAGGGCCGTGGCGGCGTTGCCAAACTGGAAATAGAGAATGAGGAAAATAATCGCCAGCGCGAGCGGCAGCAGCACGTTGAGCTTTTTCTGCGCTCGCAGTTGGTTTTCATAGCTGCCGGCGAAGGTGTAGCTGACGCCGGTCTCCAGCACCAGATCGCCGCTGGCCCTTTTGCTGGCCAAGTACTCTCGGCACGCTTCCACCACATCGACTTCCGCATACCCCGGCTTCTTGTCGAAGAGCACATAGCCTAACAAAAACGTATCCTCGCTCTTGATGACTTGGGGGCCGCGCACGTAGCGAATCTCGGCCAACTCGCCCAAGGGAATCTGCGCCCCGTCCGGCGCTGGCACCAAAATGCGCACCAGTTCCTCGACGCTGTCGCGCAATTCGCGCATGTAGCGCACCCGCACGGGATAGCGCTCCCGGCCTTCCACCGTGGTCGTAACCAGCTTGCCCCCAATGGCGATCTCAATTACGTCCTGCACCTTCTGCAGGGCGATGCCGTGGCGGGCAATGGCCTCGCGGTCGATGTGGATCTCCAAGTAGGGCTTGCCGACGATGCGATCGGCGTTGACGGTCGCCGCCTCGACCGAGGGCACTTTCTTGAGCAAACGCTCTATCTCCAAACCAGCGCGCTCGATGGCCTCCAAACTCGGGCCTTTGATCTCAATGCCCATGGGCGCGCGCATCCCGCTCTGCAACATGACGAGCCGCGCGGCAATCGGCTGCAACTTCGGTGCCGAGGTAGAACCGGGAATCTGGCCAGCCCGAGTGATCTCCGCCCATATATCGTCGGGGCTCTGTATCCCCGGCCAAGCGGCGCGCCCCGGATTGAGCGCGGGATCCAAGGGCGGACGCCACAAGCGGAAAGGCCGCCCCTCGGCGGCGGGTACAAGGCGGCCACTTTCATCGCGAATATAGCGGCCCGGCACTTTGTAGGGCTCACCATCAGGGGCGAACGCGGGCGTGCCATCGGACGCGCGGAACAGATCCGTGGCATACTCGTCAAAAGCAAACAATCGGCGGCGGCCATCCTCGTCGGTCAGGTACTCCGCGCGATAATTGATCACAGTCTCAATCATGGAAATCGGCGCGGGATCCAGCGGCGACTCCGCCCGTCCTAACTTCCCCACTGCGGACTCCACTTCTGGTATCTGCGCAATGGCCGCGTTTTGCTTCTGCAGGACGTCGAGCACCTCGCCGATGGAGGCGTGGGGCATGGTCGTCGGCATCCACAGGAATGAACCTTCGTCGAGGGGCGGCATAAACTCCTTGCCCAACCTAGGCAGGGCTTCGTCGAGGGCCACAAAGGGCGCTGAATGGCGCAGGGCGGACGGTACAAAACCGAAAACGCGGGCAAAACCCAGCCACGCGGACGCGCCCGCCAGCAGCAATAGCAAGGGGAACAGCAGGGCCAAGCCCTTGTGATCCAGACACCACCGGAGCACGCGGGGGAATACATGTTGCAAGGCGCGAAAAAGCGCCAACAGGCCGCCGATCAATCCAGCGACGAAGATAAAATTGCGCCAGCCGCCCTTTTCCGGTCCCAAGGGCAACCAGTGTTCCGCTAGCACGACGACGACCCCAACAGCCGCAACGGCTATAACACCCCGCGCCACCCATAAGCGAACCCGCTCCGGTACGCGAGCGGCGAATAGGTGATACGCTCCAATGGCTATCAGCAGCAGACCAACCCACCACGACAGCGCGAGGGCCACCCCAAGGCCACAGACCCCCCAAAGACCGGGTGTCCACCGCCCCAGTCGCGTGCCAAACACACAGTGCGCCAAGGCCGGCAAAGCTGTCAGCGACAGCCACACAGCGGCCAACAGCGCGAAGGTCTTAGTAAAGGCCAGCGGCGCAAAGAGCTTGCCCTCGGCCCCTTGCATGGCGAAGACGGGCAAAAAGCCCACCACTGTGGTGAGCACGGCCGTCAGTACGGCACCGCCGACCTCGCGCGTGGCGCGGAAGACGACTTCCAAGCGGTCGTCCTCCACGTCCGCATCCTCTAGATGCTTGAGAATGTTCTCGCTGATGACTATGCCCATGTCGACCATAGTGCCGATGGCGATGGCAATGCCGGAGAGGGCGACTATGTTGGCGTCAATGCCAAAGACCTTCATCGCGGCGAAGCAGGCGAGCACGGCCAGCGGCAACAGCCCGGAGACCAGCATGGCCCCGCGTAGATTCATCACCAGCGCCAGCACCACGATCACCGTTACCAGCACCTCCTCGCTCAGGGCGCACTCCAGCGTGCCCAACGTCTCCTCAATTAGGCCAGATCGGTCGTAGAAAGGGATCACCTGCACCTGGCTGACCCGCCCGTCGGGCAGGGTTTTCTTGGGCAGGCTCGGGGCGATTTCCGCGATCTTGGCCTTGACGCTTTCAATGGCTGCTAGAGGATTAGTACCATAGCGCGCCACCACCACGCCGCCGACCACCTCCGCACCTTCCTTGTCCAACGCACCGCGCCGCAGTGCCGGTCCCAGTGCAACCCGCGCGACGTTTTTGACGTAAATCGGGACGTTGTCCCGCGCCTTAATAACGGCGTTTTCGAGGTCGGCCAAGCCTTTGACAAAACCGATGCCGCGAATGACGTACTCGGCTCGATTTAGCTCTACGGTGCGCGCACCCACGTCTCGGTTGGACATGCGCACCGCGTGGAAAACCTCGTCGAGCCGCACCCCGTAGGCGCGCATCGCGTCTGGGTTGACGTCAATTTGGTATTCCTGCACAAAGCCGCCCACAGAGGCCACCTCACTGACGCCGTCGGCCGCCAGCAGGGCATAGCGCACCTGCCAGTCTTGGATACCACGCAACTCGTGCAGGTCCCAGCCGCCGGTGGGTGCGCCTTGTTCGTCGCGGCCTTCCAGCGTGTACCAGAATACCTGCCCCAAGGCCGTTGCGTCCGGCCCCAAGGCTGGCTGTACTCCCTCGGGCAGCAGACCTGCCGGCAGGCTGTTGAGCTTTTCAAGGATGCGGGAGCGCGACCAATAGAAATCGACTCCTTCGGCAAAAATCACATAGATGCTCGAAAAGCCGAACATCGAGGAACTGCGGATCGTCTCGACGCCCGACACGCCCAAAAGCGCCACTGTCAGCGGATAGGTCACCTGATCTTCCACGTCTTGCGGCGAGCGTCCGGCCCATTCGCTAAAGACGATTTGCTGGTTTTCGCCGATGTCCGGGATCGCATCCACCGGCACCGGGTCGCGCGGTAGCCAATCGAGCTTCCACGCAAAAGGGGCGACGCTGAGGCCCCAACCAACGGTGACGGCGAGCATCAGCACGACGACGAGTTTGTGGACTAGGAAAAAGCGGATTAAGCGGTCCATTGTGGCCTCCTACTCATGGCCGGCGAAGGTCTCGCGCAGGCTGCCGCAGCGGTACATCTGGCCGCCGAAGTAGGGATTTTGGGTCTGCATCGCCTGTTGCAGCCAAGCTGCCCCCTCGTTGTCAAAGGCCATTGGACAGTGAAAAAGATGCACTGGCCCGGCATGGACCCCCCCCTGCCGCGCCACCCGAATCAGCACCATCGAGAGCTCGGCAAAGGCTTGGCGAGCCGCGGCGAGATCGACGGCTTTGCTGATGGCGTCCCCGATCTCCTGCGACGCCGGGTGGGCCGCTAGCGCGGCGGCGGCGGCCTGCGCCTCCGGCAAATCGTCCTCGCTCAACGCCTGTTGCATAGCGAAATAGGCCGTCCAGACCGCGGACGGCGAGCTGTGCGCGTGGCCGTTTGGCTCATCGTCTCGGTGGTCGGCCCGCGCTGGCGCGTTCATCATGCTCGGCTGGGCGCGGATCTGGAGAGCACTGTCAATTTTGAACGCGCCGTTGACCACCACTTCCTCTCCCTCACGCAGGCCCTCGCGGACCAAGTAGTAATCCCCAGCCCGCGGCCCGAGTACGACCTCGCGGCCCTCGTACAGGCCTTCTCCGAGCGCGACGTACACCACGGCGCGTTTGCCCGTCAGCAGTGGTGCCGAAGCTGGCACCACCAGCGGCATCTCGCGCTCCGCCTCGTCGCCAGTGTCATACAACTCTTCGGCGCGCACTAAGGCCATGCCGCAAATGTCGCAGGCACCAGGCGCGGCGCGGACGATCTCTGGGTGCATCGGGCTGATCCACTTGCCCTTGAGCGCGGGCGACATAGCGCGCCCGTGGGCTCCCACCTCGGCTTGAGCCACGGCCCACACCAACATCCCCGGCTTCAGCCGACCTTGCTCATTCGCCACGTTGACCCGCACGCGCACCGTGCGCGTGCGCTCGTCCAACACTGGATCGACGAAGGATATTTGACCACTGAACACCTCGCCCGGATAGGCTTCAGCCGAGAATTCAACGGCCTGACCGTAGTGGATCCAAGACATATCCGATTCGTAGGCTTGCAGTTCCAGCCACAGCCGCGACAAGTCCGCAATGGTGTAAATCGGCGTCCCGGTCTGCACGTACGCGCCCTCGCTGAGGTGCTTTTCTATCACCACGCCGCCTGTCGGCGCGTAGATCGTCAGGTGATCGGAGGCGCGGCGCTCGCGCTCGACGCGCTCGATTTGCTCATCCTTCAGCCCGAGCAGGCGCAGCTTTTCGCGCGCGGCCTCGACCGTCGCCTGCGCTGTCTGCCCAACGGACGTGCCGCTGTTAACCAATCGCTCGCGGGCGCGCAGGGCCTGGATCAGTTCCTCTTGGGCGGTCAGCAACTCAGGGCTGTAGAGATAGGCTATGTGGTCGCCCTTTTCGACCCGCACGCCCGTATAGTCCACGTACAGCCGATCAATCCGGCCCGCTACCCAAGCGGTGATGGAGCGGACTTGCGTCTCATCTACTGCAATTTTGCCAACCATCCGCGTCTCGACCGGCGCGAAGCGGCGCTCGACCGGCGCAGTCTGGATGCTGGCAAGCTCCTGCGCGGCCGGTGAGAGGCGCAACTGGCGCGGGGCCAAAGTGTCGCCAACCTCGGGCGCGGCCACCGGGATTAGGTCCATAGCGCACAGTGGACACTGGCCCGGCCTAGGCTGGCGGATCTGCGGGTGCATCGAGCAAGTCCACGTTTCGCCCTGCTCGGCGACCGCAGCGGGTGCGTGTCCGCTAGGTGTATCCGAGCCACTCAAACCCCAACCCACCACCAAACCGACGATCCCCGCCACAATGCCGGTAGCTATTATTTGCTTTGTTGCTTTCATCGTTGAATTTCCTCCGTGGGTTCGCCGACCAGCTTTTCAATCTCGGCCCAATGCACGGCTTGGTCGGTCTGCGCCCGTTCGTACGCTAGCTGGAACTCCAGCAGGGTGCGTTGGGCGTCGATGACCGCGAGAAAATCGCTGCGGTCGGCGGCAAAGGCGCGCTGCGTTACGTTGAGCGCCTGTTCGGCCTTGGGCAGCAAGCTGTCCCGGTAGAGGGCACTGCGGCTTTGGGCGTCGCGCTGCTTGTACAAGGCCAGCTCCAGCTCGGCAACGAGTCTATTTTCCTCGTCCGCAACGCCCTGCAAGGCGGCCTGATGGCTCAGCTTGGCCGCGCGTTCCCCGGCCTCGTAGGACGAGCGCCACAAGGGCAGATTGAGCGTGGCCA
This sequence comes from Gemmatimonadota bacterium, assembly GCA_009840005.1. Next base: position 66,613 of record VXOR01000093.1, on the reverse strand, counting down.
TGGCCATTAGCGGATTCTCGCCGCGGTCGCCGATGTGGATGTAATCAAGGCTCACCGTCAGGTCCGGGTAGAACTGCTTGCCGGCCAACTCGACGCCTAGGGACTGCGCCCGCGCTTGCGTGTGTCGCATTTGCAGCGTCGGGTTCGCAGCCTGCAAGCGCTCCTTTAGCACCTCCTCGTCTAGATCCAACGCGGCCATGGGCAACGAATCGGGCACAGCTATCGGCGCGGTCGCCGCGCGGCCAAGCGCTGCATTTAACCGAGCCGCGGCTGGACGCCGCTGCTGACGCAGGCTGCGCAGTTGGTCCTCCAAGCGACCCAATTCCACCTGCGCCTTGAGAACTGGGGCGTGCTCGCCGGTGCCACTGCGATAGCGGGTGCGACCCACTTCTTCTAGGTGGGCCAACAGCCGCAAGTTTTCCTCGCTGACGACAATGGCCCGCTCCAAAAAGTAGCAGTCGTAGTACGCGGCCTTGACCTCAAAAATCAGCGACCGCCGAATGGCCTCATAGCGCTGGCCTTCGACTTCGGCCTCTTGCTGGGCGATCCGTCCCTTGAGGTCCAGCTTGCCCTTCCACGGAAAGGTTTGCGCCGCGCTAAAGCGCATTTCCTGCGGGCCGGTGCGCGTCTCCACCGGGCGCGCGAAATAGCCGTAGGTCAGGCGGGGATCGACCCAAGCGCTCGCCGAGGGCACCTTTGCTAGGGCGGCTTTGTAGCGCGCCAAAGCCTGCTTGAGCTTGGGATTGTGCTGTTCGGCATAGCGCACGTACTTCGCGAGTTCGGCTCGGGGATCGAGCACTGCTTCTTCCTGCGACCAAGCCAGTCCTGCGAGCAGACCAGCTAGCAGCAGGGCCGTTTTATTTTTGTCCATGCAAATACTCCTCGCCGCGCGGAGGTCCGGGATTCGCGCACAGACCTCCACAAATTGAGTGGAGTGTGAGACTTAGAAACGTCTGGAAATTTCCGAGTGTGCCCTATAAAGCTCGAACAGCTTCTTAGGACACACTCAGTGCGGCGAGAATCAGATCAGGAAGGAACAGTAGAGTTGGAAAAGCGGGGGATGCGGTTGGGGGATGCGGTTGGGCAGCGACCCCAGCGCAGACGAGCGAGGCGGCAGCGGGGTGGTCGCTGCTATGCCGACCACGGGCGTTGAGACGGACGGCTGCTCGGCTGGGGGGACAAACGGAAGAGACGCGCTGTTGGATTCGGTGCGCAGACAGCAACAACCCGCTTGCAGGCCCACATCGCCGCAGGCATTGGCGACGTGACAGGGCATGGGAGCGGCCTCTGCAACCGGAGCGCAGAGAACCTGCAAGCCGCTACAGGCAAAGGCCAGCAGCAGGACTAAAGACGCGGTTATGGGTCGAAGGTTTTTCATTAGCAATCAATCGCTCGGCAGCAGGCCGAGTACGCAACTAGACTACGGACCGAATAAAGAAGTTTCAATAGAATTAACGCAAGCGCAAAATTTGCTACTTGGGCACTGTCTTGCGCACGCCGCGCTCGTACACCACTTCGTACTCGCCCTCCGGCACGGCCATATTCCGCACGGCCAATTCGCCCATCGTCACCAGCGGCTCAGACTTCAAAAGCAACTCGTCGAACGACTCCTCGGGCGTCTTGCCGGTAGTGTCCAAGACGATGGTGCGGTTCTGGTGGGTAAATAGCGACGCGGCGATTTCTTCCTCAAAGCGCGCTTTGACCTCGGCAATGTGTTCCTCGCGCACGACCGGATATTCGTGCGGGCTATCCTGCATCCGCCGTGCGATCTCCTCGTCAGAGGCCGTTACGTGGAATAGCACCACATCGGGCAAATGGGCCTCAAGCACCAACGTTTCGTAGAGCCGCTGAAAGCCGTAGTGGAAGTTCGGGTAGTAAAAGCTGTTCGGGTCGTCGCCGTAAAAGCGGGTGTACACGGCCTCCTCTAAGTGCCAGCCAACGATCAGCGGACAAGCGTACTTTTTGATGATGTCCACGTGGTAGTGGATCTGCATCCGCTGCCCGCGCTCCTTTATGTCGTTGGGCAGGCCAACCAGAATCTTGCGCGACTCCGGGCTGAGCGAGGCGTCGGGGAGGGTAAAGTGATCGTCGCCGTGGATGGGGACGCGGCGGTGCCGATAGTACTCCCCAAGCATGGTGGCCAGCGTGCTTTTCCCTGCGTATTCAATACCTGCGAAAATGCTGCGCATTTCTACTCTCCTTTGGGCTTTTCGGAATGATTTGAACTATTTGAGCAGTGGATCGTCGTGCATACATTCTGCGTTTATCTGCGTCCATCTGCGGATCACCTTGTAAATGATGTAGGATTACTATATTCTCAAAAGTAAGTCGCCACACACCCTCCAGCAAACGCCCGCTTATGCCCGCTAGCTCCTCCAAAATTGGCGTCCTCGTCGCTCAGCTCGGCACGCCGCAAGCGCCCACCGCCCGCGCCCTGCGGCCCTATCTGCGCCAATTTCTCTCCGATCCGCGCGTCATCGACCTCCACCCGCTCAGGTGGTATCCCATTCTCTATCTCTTTGTCCTCACTCGCCGACCCGCGCGCTCGGCCGCCCTGTACGCCAATATCTGGACCGACGAAGGCTCGCCCCTCATGGTCCACTCCCAAGCGCAGACCCGCGGTCTGCAAGAGCGCTTGGGCGCGTCGTACCGGGTCGTACTCGGCATGCGCTACGGCGAGCCGAGCATCGAGCGCGCCGTGCAGTCCTTAGAAAGTGAAGGCATCGAGCGCATCCTCGTCTTTCCCATGTTCCCGCAGTTTTCCTGCGCCACCACCGGCTCGATCTACGACGCGGTCAACCGCGCTGCCCTAGGCCGGCGCTGCCCTTGGTTCTTTGACCGCAAACGCCAGATGCCAGCGCTGCGCTTCGTCCCGCCCTACGCCGACCATCCTGCGTACATCAACGCGCTCAAACAGTCGGTCACCGAAGCAGTCGCCCGCCTCAGTTGGACGCCCGACCGCTACCTAATCACCTGCCACGGCATTCCCCAGCGCTACGTCGATGAAGGCGACCCCTACCGCCGCCAGTGCGAGGAAACCGCGCGCCAGCTAGCCACAGCGCTTGGCCTCGCAGACGACGAGTGGGTCAGCGGCTTCCAGTCGCGCTTTGGCAAAGAGCCTTGGCTAGAGCCTTATACCGAGGAAGTCCTAGCGCGTCTCGGGAGTCAAGGCGTGCGCCGCTTAGTCGCCATCTGCCCCGGCTTTACCGCCGATTGTCTCGAAACGCTCGACGAGATTGGCCGCGAAGGGGCCGAGCAATTTGCCCACGGGGGCGGCCAACAGTTCCACTTAGTGCCCTGCCTCAACGACCACCCGGCCTGGCTCGACGCCATGGCAGCCATTGCCCGCCAAGAACTGGCCGGTTGGAATGCCTGACGGCGATGTGCCATTTACTTGACACTTCTGTGTCTTTTTTGTCATACTTAGCGCGGCTCTGCTATGGACAAGCTACCCCCCGCGCTCGAACGCAAGCTCATCCGCCTCGGCACTCGTCTCATCGACCAAAAGCGCGGCCGACGCCTCGTCGAACCGACCAAGGACCGCGATGGCTTCTGGTTTGGCGGCGGCAATTCGGTCCGCGATCCCCACGATGGCAGCCTCTATCTCATCGGCCGCTACCGCGACGCCGGCGACAGCCGCACCGGGCTGACTGCTGGCCCCCGAGGCCGCGCCCTAGCCATTTTTCGCTCGACGGACAATGGACGGAGCTTTGCCAAGGTTCGCACTTGGGACAAATCCGATCTCTACTGCGGCTCGGCCGTGCTCAGCATCGAGGGCAGTGCGCTGCGCCTCAACAAGCGCCGCGTTCAAGTGCTGGTCTCCACCGAGAAAGTTCGCCTCTATCCGCGGCCCGTCGCCGCTTTTCAGAAGCCGGGCACCGGCGTCTGGAGCATCGACGCCTTCTCCGCCACCGCCATCGACCGGCTCGACCCACAGGAGTCGATTGCCCCGTTGCTGACGAGCGACGATCCAGCTTATCTGCACCTCAAAGACCCTAACCTCTCAGCCGGAATCGGTCGGCAACCTCTGCTACTCTATTGCAGCCATCCGTACACTTGGGCTGCCAGCACTTCGGGCCGCGCCGCGCTCGCGGCTGACTCGTGCACAAGCCACGGCCACGACTTCTTTCCCCGTGGCCCAACTTGGGATGTGGCTGCCTTGCGCATCACCTGCCGCCTGCCCGTGCCCAAGACGGGCGCGTTCGCTCATTTGCCCTCGCTCTCGCTCTACTTCTACGACGGAGCCGAATCCATGCACCCGCTCAAATCCCATACAAAAGGGGTTACCCGACCGCGCGGTTACTCCTGTGAGGAATTGGGCGGCTTGGCGTACGGCTTTGATCGCCAATTTCCACGCCTCCACCGCCTCAGCCACCTCCAACCGCTCTTCGTCTCGCCGGAAGGCACGGGTTGCTCGCGCTACGTGTCCGTGCTGACGGAAGCGGACGGAGGGCTGTTCGCCACTTGGCAGCGCTCGACCTCCACCCGCTCGCAGCCACTTTTCGGCCACCGGCTCACGCCAAGGCGGGTCGAGACCCTGCTTTCCTGAATTTTCTAGGGAGTATCCAGCCGCGCCCGCAGCCAAGAGGCCAAGTCCTCTAAGCACGGTGGGGCAATCGCGTGGGGCATATCGTATTCTTTGTACAGCAAGTCTAGCCCGAGAGGCAGCAGCAGATCTCTGGAGGTGCGGGCTTGGGCTATGGGAATGACCGGATCAAAGTGCCCGTGCGACATAAAAACCTTTAGACCCCGCACCGCCGCCACATTCTCTGGCAACATCTCTGGACAGCACAGCCCGCTCAATGCAATGGCTCCGGCAAAGTCCCGAGGTCGCTTTAGCGCGGCCGCCAGCGCCATGCTCGCCCCTTGGCTGAACCCCGCGATAAAGATGCGATCGGGTCGGTGTTCTTGCCGCAGCGCATCCACCAAGGACAAGACCTGCGCTAGCGGTTCTTCGGCCTCGGCAAAAGCAAAACGCACCCCCTCCGCGCCGATTTCGATATTAAACCATGCAAAACCGCCGAAATCGAGCGCGTAGGGCGCGCGGGCACTGACGCAAACAAGCCGCGCATCCAAGTGCGGTGCCAAGCCCAGCAAATCCTCCTCATTGGCACCATAGCCGTGTAAAAGCAAGAGTAGCGGCGCACCCTCGGGGGGCGCGTCGGGCGACTTATGGACGACGTGATAGAGAGATGCTGTGATCATATAGCAATCCTAGATAACTCGATTTGAGCTGCGGATCGTCTTGTTGCTACTATTCTGCGTCCATCGGCGTCCATCGGCGTCCATCGGCGGATTTGCCGCTACTCCACCGACACTTCGTACTGCCCGGCTCGCCGCAACACCATCACCACTCGCTCCTCTTCGCTGATTAACTCCTGAACGTGGAAGTTGGGATGGGCCTTCTCGTTGCGCCAAACCGTCTCGCCGTTGATCTCGATTTGGGGGAAACGCTTGTCGCAGCGGGGTACGGACAGGTGCGTCTCGCCGTCGTGCGGCACGGAAAGGCGCGCGGAAAAGCCGCCGCCATACGCCCCCCAAGCGACCTCGACATCGCCGTGTGGCGTGGATACGACGCCCTCGGCGCGTTCAAGGCCGGACACCTGCGGCCGAATCTCCCAGATGGGTGTTCCGTAGGCTGGTATTGTCTTCATAGTAAGTTTAAGACCAGGCACCTGCGGCTGAATCTCTAAAATCCCCTCGGCTTTAGGCACCACCCCCAGCACATGCGCCGCCAACAAGCCCTCCGGCCCAGGCTGGGCGGCCAACGACCCGGCCTTCTCACCCCACGTCCGGCCCGGGCGCGACAATAAGCGGCCCCATTTTTTTTGTACGTAAGCTAAGGCTGCCGTATCTGCGCCCGCCCGCCACAGCCCCCCGGCGACAAAAAACGCCTGCCACAAATCGTCTTCTGAGGCCGAGTCGCCAGATAGGTGCTGCGCCACCCGCACCTTCTGCCTAGGGTTGGCCAAATCAAAGTAGAGCACCAAGGCATTCGTCCAGCGGCTGCAATCATCCGTTCTACTCCACATAGGCAGATCGGCAAAAAGCCCTTGCTCTTCGTTCCAAGCAGCTTGCAATGCCTTGCGCGCTCGGTGATGGATGCGCTCGTATTGGTCAGCGTGCGGGCGGTCCCCCACGCGCCGGTACATGGCCGCGACCGCCAGCCAAGCCCCGACCTGCAGGGCAATAGGAGCGGTCTCTAGTATGTACTCGTGGTCGGCCTCCTTTAAGGCACTCACTAGGGTCGACAACGATAATACGGTAGGGAATGGGTTGGCGCCGTGGCGTTGCACCAGCTCGACCAACAGCGCGTAAAAATAGGCCTGTACCCCACCGAACGGTACGCTGCTGCCAGCTAGCACGGCGTGCGCTGTATCCACGCTGCCAGTCACATACAAATCGTTCATGGCCCAGACGTAGAGCTGATCCCAAGTGGGCCGTTCCGTGCCGAGGGCGTACACTTCTTGGCGGCTAGCGGCCAAGGTCTGCTCTCCAGTCTGCCACAGCCGCTGCCAGTCTTCGCCCACGGTTGTAAAGCGCCCGCGCGGCTCGACAACTACGCGCCGCTCCATCAGCGCGACACTGTCTATTTCCATGTCTTCTGGACACGATCCAATCCGCACCACTAGGTAGCGGCACGTTGCCAATTGCGGCGCGGTCCACTCCTGCAACCCGTCGCAGCACACGTAGCGCAAGCGCGATTCCACTGCGCCCGCCGCCCGCGCAAAACCTAGATCAATCACCGCGCCGGCCCGGCCCCGCAGCCGCAGATGGGGGAATCCGTGGACCAGCCGCCCGAAGTCCAAAACCAAGTACGCGGCTCTCCCTTCGTCTGTTGCCTGCACCAATGAGTGGGTTTTGCCGCCTGTCAGGAACGCTTCTCGCCGCACGCATTTGGCCGTCTGCATGGCCTCGGGGGAAGCGACCCATTCGAGCGCATTCTCGCTGGCGACCTCGCCAAAAGCCACCACCTCCCGCGCCCACACCATGCGTTCCTCAGCGGGCAACGGCGACCAATAATATATCGGCCATACTCCGTCCACTACGGTAGCTTTCCGCCATCCCGCAAACTGCCCTTTGGGCCACTCAGCCGGTACCAGCCCGGCTGCGTAGCCGGCCGCACCTTGCCAAGCATCGGCTGGCTGCACCTGCCAAGGCTCGCCCGTGTATAGCACCTGCTCGGCCCCATCGCTGCGCTCGATCTCTCCCTCGGCGCGGAACCAGTCTGCGGTGCCGCAGCCGATGGCACAGACCAACAGCACATTTTCGCCCTCCCGCAGCGCAGCGTCCAACGCGAACTCCTCCCACACCGAATCTGCGGCCACCGCTGGCCCCAAGCCCCGGCCCACGCGCTCGCCATTCAAGTACACCTCGTACGGCCCACTCGCAGCACAGTGCAGCAACCCTTTGGCTGCTGCGCTGGTCAGGTGGAATTCGAGACGGATATATACGGCCAGAGCGGCCGGATGCCATATAGCTTGCGAACGCATACTCAATTTACGGGCATCCGCATCCCTATCAGCCGCGTCCCTCTCTCTCCCAGCACCCGCATCATAAACGCGCTCCCTGGCTCAATTTCTTCTAACACATCCTCATAATCTTCCACAGTTTCCACCCGTTCGTCGTTGATCTCCTGAATGAGCATCCCTCGGTGCAAACCCCGCTTCGCCGCCTCGCTGCCTCTGGCCACTCGCACGATCACCACCCCAGACTCGTCTTCGTACCCCAAGCGTTCTGCCCACTCGTCTTTCAGGTTCTCTACCCTTATCCCCAACGGCCCTCTCGCCTCGTTGGAATCGCGAGCACCGGCAGACGTAGCCAATGCCTCCTCGGTCAGGGACTCCAACTCGATCTCAATGCGCTTCTGTTTGCCGTCCCGCAACACCAACAACTCGATCTCCACGCCGGGAGCTGTGCGCCCGATGCGGCTCCTCAGTTCAACCACGTTATGCACGGGCTGGCCATCGACTTCCAAAACGATGTCGTCTCTCTTGATGCCGGCCTTATCCGCGGCTCGGTCGGGGCTCACGCTGGTGATCAACACGCCGTGGGTGTTGTCCAGCCCCATGGCTTCGGCCAACAGCGGTTTCAAGTCGCCGATGCCCACGCCGAGGAAACCGCGCCGCACCTCGCCGTGTTCAATAAGCTGTTCGGCTACGTGCTGGACTAAGTTGATCGGAATGGCAAAGCCAATGCCTATATTGCCGCCGTCGTTGCTGTGAATGGCAGTGTTGATGCCCACAAGCTCCCCGCGCAAGTTGACCAAGGCACCGCCGCTATTGCCCATATTGATGGCGGCGTCGGTCTGGATAAAAGAGCCGTACTCAGGCCCGAAACGCGCCCGCCCCAACGCACTGACCGTGCCCATAGTCACGGAGTAAGCCAAGCCCAAGGGGTGGCCTATGGCCATCACCCACTCGCCCTCGCGCAGTTGATCTGAGTCGCCCATTGTCAAGGTGGGTAGGTCGTCGGCATCGATCTTCAGCACGGCGACATCGCTCAACGAATCGCGGCCCACCACCTCGGCTGCAAAGAAGCGCGAATCCGTCCCTTCTACGCGGATGTCGTCGGCGTGACGAATCACGTGGTTATTGGTAATGATGTACTGCTGGCCGTCAAATTCAGCGATCACGCCCGAACCCTGGCCCCGGCGCTGCTGGTCGGGGACGCGGAAGGGCCTTCCCCACGGCAGGCTGAATACAGAGCCCTCCTCGGTGCCCTCCGTGGTGATTTTTACGACCCCGGGCTTGACCTGCGCGGCGAGTTCGGCAAAGCCGTCGCTCATCTGGCGCAGGAACTGCATGTTCTCGCTGGCTTGGGTGCTATCAGCCACCGCGAGGCTTAAAACGAACAGGGAACAGTACAACTTCCGCATGGTATTTCCTCTCTGAAAAGGGTGTGAAAATACGGATATTTCTCAATGTCCACAAAAAGAGACGACAATCGCTAAATCTCGGTTCCCGCTTCCAGCGGCTGGTGTCGCACGGCCAATTGGCCTTCGTCGAGTACCACCTCAACCCGCGACCCCTCGGGCATGTCGCCGGCCACCAGCAAGCGAGCGATCCGCGTTTCGATCTCGCGCTGCAAGAAGCGCTTGAGTGGCCGGGCACCATAGACCGGGTCGAAACCTGCGTGGGCAATGTGCCGCCGCGTCGGTCGAGCCCTCGGTTTTGCCAGCACCGACGATGGTGTGCAACTCGTCGATAAAGAGCAAGATGCGGCCCTCGCTGGCGCGGATTTCGTCAAGCACGGCCTTGAGCCGCTCCTCAAATTCGCCCCGGTACTTGGCCCCGGCCATCAGCGCACCCATGTCCAGCGCAAAGATCGTCTGATCCTGCATCCACTCGGGCACATCGCCGCGCACGATGCGCTGCGCCAAGCCTTCGACAATCATTGCCTTAGGAATGGCAGTCTGTCAGCTAGCAATAGAGCTTGTTCCTCTGAAAAATTGCCAAACGCTTCAACTAAGACAGTTATCTATCCCGAGTGTGCAACCATGTCGGTTGACGAACTCTTAGGTGATGTCAATACCAACCTGAGACAGATCAAAGATCTCTATAAGGTACACAATCTGGGTCAAACAGTACGAGGCCGGGCGGTCGTAAAGAGTCTCAATGAGGTTTATAAGCTAGTTTATGAGCAGAGGTATGAACTACTAGTCGAAGCCTGCCAATGCGCGAGGGAATTGGCCGATTCGATAAAAGGGAAATAGGCGAGAGGCGACATCCGCGTTCGTGGGGAGGTGGGTCGCGGCTTGCCTCCCGACACCAACCATCTTGACCTAAAGTAAAAAAATTCCGCGGATTCAACTCGTAAGTGCAATTTGGCCGTGTTTAGGTCCCGTGCCGGTCAAGGGCAACACCTGCTCGCGCACTGCTTCGGCCGCATAGTTCAGTGCTTGGCGAATATCATCCGGTTCGAGGTCGGGATAGGCTTGGAGAATCTCCTGTTGGCTCATATTCTCGGCGATCATCCCCACGACGGTCGCCACCGGGATACGCAGTCCCCGAATACAGGGGATGCCCCCCATTTGAGCCGGGTTTACTGTGATGCGCGTATATTTCATAATCATAAAGCTCCCAGGCTGATTGATCGCTAGAACTTCCAAGACTACGCCCTCAGCGTCAACATCACCCTCTTGACATTGGCTTATTGAGGTTCACCAAACTCGATTTATAACGTTCCCGTATTGGCATGGAGGAGCTTAACCACTGACCACGGTCTAGACGAGGCTCAAGCGAAAAAACATCACGGAAATGGCGGTACCCTTAGCTATTCCCGGTAAGAGGCCACCGCGCATGGCCAAGCTGGTCTCCAAGAAGCGGACCTGCACGGACGACACCACAAACGGACCAAAAGCAAAGCCGACCGCCGAACTGTTGCTCCGCCCACCCAGCGACAGGCCAATGCGGGCCGGCAACCAGTCCGCCAGCCAGTACTCGACTCCGCCAGCCAGCCGCGGTCGAGTCCGCATCCCAAACTTGGAACTGAACGCCTGGTCCCAATTGCCAACCATCGTTAGATGGGGCTTGGCCTGATAGGCCACCCCAAGCCGCAGCATGGCCGGTAGCGAACGCGAGAACGGCTTTTGGCTGATCTGCTTGGTGAATTCTGGATCGCCGTCGCCGTCGAAATCCGGGTTGTCGAATACTTCCTCAATGGACCGCGAGTCCGCGTCCAAGAAACGGGAGATCCGCAGTTCGTTGGTCGCAAGGAAAATGGAATCTTGGCGTACCCCCTCATTCCAAGAGAACATGTCGAGCAAGTTGAGCGCACTGAAGCTGAAGGTCGTCTTGCGGCTTTTGCTTCGGCCAGCAATGCCAATGTCGATGCCAACGCCAACGCCCCTTTTGGCGTGCTGGGCAATCAGCCAAGCATCTGCCTCAGCACCGCCGACTCGAGCCACCAGTCCGGTGCCGCCGGATTCGATAATCTCTCCGTAGCTACCCATCGAGAGCTTGAGCGTACTGCCGACTGTGAACTCGCTTAGATAGGGCGCAAGACGAGCAGGCAGTGCGGGCTTCGCAACGGCGACATTGAGCGTGCCCACGGCCCACCCCGACCCATTCCAGTCGCTGATATCGTACCCTTCGCTCTTGCCGGCCGCCAAGCGGTCCTCCGCAAACTCGTTGCCAAAAAAGAAAAGCTCTAACACGTCCTTGGGAATCTCGCTCTCGACCCCACTGGTAAACCCCACGGCAATGGCCGAGCGCACATCCCCGACTACAAAAGCCACGCCCCCATTGAGCGGGAGGCCCGCGACGAGCGTCGGCTCGATATCCCCGTTCATGCGCAGGCCCGCGTCTGGGATGTCGGCGAGCAGCTTTTTTTTCTCCACCGGGCTGATGTAGTACGGGCTGCCGTTGGGAGATACCTTCTCGTTGGCGGCCGTGAAGTGGGCGTTGTACGTGGCGACCGAAAAACTGTTGTTTTCAGCAACCAAGCAAAGGCCCGCGCCGAGCAAGTCCCAGGAAAACCCGCGGCTGCCCGCAAGCGCTAAATTCGCCGGATTCCAGAAAACGGCTTCCGGCCCTCGGGCCAAGGCCGTATAAGCTTGGCCCAGCGCCATAGCCCGCGGGCTAGCGTCGCCGGGAACGGCAGCCACCTGCCCGTAGGCCCCGACGACGAACAGGGCCGCTAGAATGATCAATCTCTTGCCTTGCACTGGTGCCCTACTTGACCAAGTCTTCGTTGAATTCCATGAAAATCACCGCCCCAGCTTCTACGGCGATGAAATCACTCGCCCGCATCACCACCTCGCTCGGCGTCTTGTCCAGCTCGACTAGTATGCCCGTATAGACGCCCTCCTCTCGCAGAAAGACCTCCACATCTTCGTCTGCGAGCGCGATCCGTTGGTGGCTGAATGCACTGGCCACAACCTGCCCTTCGGGACCGACTTCGCCCGCATCCACCGCAATGGAATCCTCCTTGGGAATCCGCAGATAGCCGTTGGCCTCGTTGTCGGCGAATAGGTCTTCGTTGCCGTACACGTCCTCGGTTCTCGGTGCGACCCACAGGCTGACGCGGATGGCGGTGGGCAGGTGATTTTCAACCGCAGTAACTACGACGGCACTATCGAGGCTGGCTTGGATGCGACGGCGGGCATCGTCGTCCTGGAAGCGACGAAAGATCGGATCGAACTCAATGCGGGTGTCTTCTTCTATTTGAAAATGACCCTGTGAGGCAAAGCGCACTTGGTCAATCTGCACCCAATGCCTAGAGTCGATCACTTCCGCGGATTCGCCATCGCCGATGCGCACGGTCGGCGCGACCGCGACCTCGGTCGGCAGCAGGTTGAGAAACTCGGTCAGCTCTGCGGAGGCCAGCGACAAGGCCAACGACACCGGATGGTCTGGATCGCCGCGCTGGAATACTTCGGAGATCATCAGGGAATCCCGCTCGCCATAGCTATTGGTTCCCTCGATGTGGAGGTCAATGCGGCTGCGGAAACCAACGCCCGATGTCAGACCGACCTCTAGAGCGACCGAACTGAAGGCGATCCGATCTAATCCCGAGGGGAAATTGACCGCACGGACGATCGGGGAGACTGACAAGACGACCTCGTCGAGCACCCCTTCGATGCGGCTGAGTAGCAAATCTTCGGTCTCGGCTTCTAGTAGCAACTTGTCAGTGGCGCTGGTCTCTGCAAATTCGCCCTGCACTCGGTATGAGATCCTCATTTCAATAGGACTCTGCGGGATAAATTCACTGCCAGCCAAGTCAAAGGGCACCACCATGCTCTCGCCAGAGGCAAGCGCGTCGATGAGAAAGGCGTGGGGTGTGCCGTCCGGCCTTTTGACATCGTCCAAGATCAACTCGATCTGTAAGGGGATCGCAGTCTGGTTGGTCGCCTTGAGGGTCAGGCCGCCCTCGGCGATGACCGCGTGCGCGATTTGGATGCGATCATCGGCAAAGGCGAGAGCCTCGGTCTTGGCAATCGCACCGTCAGCCGGCCCAATCGGCACCGCCAAGGCCGCAGAGACGGGCGCGACGCGAAGGCGGTCGCCAACTTCCTCGCGGTGGTTGAAGTCCGCTGTAAAATCTACCGAGAGCAGGCCTTCATCGTCGATTTTCAGGAAGCCAGTGCGCTCGTCGGCCAAGTCCCGAACGGTTGTCCGGTCGTCGGCAACCGGGATGCTGATCTGGAAATTGGTGCTGGGAATTTGGGGAGGATTCACTCCGCAGCCCGTCAACGCTCCGACCCCCAAGAGTGCGCCCAGCCATCGGCACCGTACGGCAGTCATCTGCTAGCCGATCAAGGCTCTATTTGATTCCCACGGCCCGGCGTAGCGGCTCGACTTTGTCGATCCGTTCCCAGACGAACTCCGGCTCTTCGCGTCCAAAATGGCCGTAGTTGGTGGTTTTCCGGTAGATGGGCCGTCTGAGTTGTAGGGCCTCAATAATGGCCTTCGGGGTTAGGTTGAAGACTTCTTCCACGGCCGCGGCAATCTCCTCATCGGGCGCGATGCCCGTGCCAAAAGTATCGACCCGCACCGATACGGGCGCGGCCACGCCAATGGCATAGGCCAGTTGTACTTGGCAGCGGGCGGCCAAGCGGGCAGCCACCACGTTTTTGGCCACGTAGCGCGCCATGTAGTGGGCACTGCGGTCCACCTTGCTGGGATCTTTGCCGGAAAAGGCTCCGCCGCCGTGCGGGCACGCGCCGCCGTAGGTATCGACGATGATCTTGCGACCCGTCAATCCGCAGTCGCCGTGCGGCCCCCCGATGACGAAACGGCCCGTGGGGTTGACGTGGTATTGGGTACCTGCGTCGAGCAGGTGGGTGGGGATTACTTCTTTTATCACTTGTTCGATCATGTCTTTTTCGATCTGCGCGTGACTGGCCTCGGGGGCGTGTTGGGTCGAGAGGACCACGGCTCCTACTCGCACGGGCTGGCCGTCGTCGTACTCGACGCTGACCTGAGACTTGGCGTCCGGGCGCAGATAGGGAATTTTCTCATCTTTGCGCAGCCGCGTCAGGTGCTGCATCAGCGCGTGCGCGAGGGTAATGGGCAGCGGCATGAGCTGGGGGGTTTCGCGGCAGGCATAGCCAAACATCATGCCTTGGTCGCCAGCGCCCTCTTCCTTGTACAGCCCCTCGCCCGCGTTGACGCCCTGGGCTATATCGGGTGATTGCTGGTCCAAGGCCACGAGGATAGAGCACGAGCGAAAGTCAAAGCCCTGCGCGGGATCGCAGTAACCAATATCGGCGATGACCTGCCTGACGAGGGCTTCGATGTCTAGGCGGGCCTCGCTTTTAACCTCGCCAGCTACTACTACTTGATCGGTGGTAACAAGCGTCTCGCAGGCCACTCGTGCGTTGGAATCCTCCGCAATCATGGCGTCGAGCACGGCGTCGGAAATCTGGTCGGCGACTTTGTCGGGGTGCCCTTCGGACACGGATTCGGAAGTAAACATGTATTTGGACATAGTGTATTCTCAAGCTCCTTCAGTGATACCTCTGACGCCAGAAAGGTACGTATTCGCCGACGGCATCTCCCAAGTGCTCGCGCACCTCAGTTCCAGTGTCCATGGCCAAGCATTCATTGGCGATCTCCCGCGCCTTTTCCGCGTGAATAGCACGAATGACCTCCTTGACCTCCGGGATGAGACCGGGGCTTAGACTCAGACAATTCAGCCCGAGACCGAGCAAGAGCGTCGTGGCCAAAGGGTCGCCGGCCATCTCGCCGCAGATGCTCACGGGCGTGTTAGTGCGCTGGCCGCTGTCGGCGACCATCTTGATCAAGCGCAAGACCGCCGGGTGAAACGGGTCGTAGAGCCAAGCCACTTTGCTCATGCCGCGATCCACAGCCAATGCGTACTGAGTCAGGTCGTTGGTGCCGAGGCTAAAAAAATCTACTTCGCCGGCAAAGTGATCGGCCATTAAGGCCACAGACGGCACTTCAACCATAATGCCCAGCTTGCAATGCTCGGCAAAGGGCTGCCCCGCCGCCCGCAACTCGTCTTTGGCTTCCTCCACTAGCACCCGGATGCGCCGCAGTTCGTTCAAGCTAGAGATCATCGGCAACAAGATCTGCGCCTCGCCGTGCGCTCCGGCCCTGAGCAGGGCGCGTAGCTGCGTCTTGAACAAATCTGGGGTATCGAGGCAAATGCGGATTCCGCGCCACCCCAAGAAGGGGTTGGCCTCGGGCTGAACCTCCAAAACGTGGGACAGCTTGTCGCCTCCCAAGTCCATGGTGCGAATCACCACGGGATGCGGGGCCAGCGATTCAACGAGGGCGGAATAGACCTTGAACTGCTCCTCCTCGGAGGGCAAGCGGTAATTGAGATACAAGAACTCGGTGCGGTACATGCCCACGCCGCTGGCGCCGTTGTCGAGCGCCATCTGTACTTCAGTCTGCACATCGACGTTGGCCATCAATGTGATTTCCTGCCCGTCTTGAGTAACCGCGGGCAAGTTGCGACGCCGCTCTAGGTCGCGCTCGCGCCGCAGTTGACGCTGGCGACGCGCCCGATAGCGCCGCTCGCCGAGGGCATCGGGCCGCAGGTGGACCTGACCTTCGTTGCCATCGACGACCACCAAGTCGCCGTCTGCCACTTGCTGCGAACAGTCGCCAGTGCCAACGACCGTGGGTAGCTGCAATGAGCGGGCGATGATGGCCGCGTGCGAAGCCGCACCGCCGGCATCGAGCACCACTCCTTTGATCCGGCGGCGCTCTAAGCGCACCATCTCCGAGGGCAGTAAGTCGTGGGCAAGGACAATCGTGTTGGCGCGAAGCGAATCGAGTGCTTTGACTTCGCCCCCTGCTAACCGCATCAACACTTGATTTTCGATATCTGCGATGTCGCTTACCCGCGCCCGCAGGTATTCGTTCTCAATGCTGCCAAAGGCCTCTTTGACTTTCTCCAGCTCCTCGGCATACGCCCGCTCGGCCGAATAGTACTTTTCGCGAATCAATCCCTCGGTGCGCGCTAGGATGGATGGATCCTCTAGCATGGCTAGTTGGGCGTCGAATATCTGCGCTAGTTCCTCGCCCTGCTCGCTGGCGACCCAGCGGCGAATGCGCCGAATCTCGTCCCCAGCCTGGTGGAGTATGTTGCGAAAGCGCTCAATCTCCTTCCTAACCAGATGCGGCGCAACGCGCTGGCGAGTGATAACCGGGGCCTGCTTGTCATATGCGAAAGCCCGGCCAATGCCAATGCCGGGAGAAACGCATATACCATCGAAAACCCTATGTTCGCTGGTCGCGGTCAAATTTGCCCCTCGAATGTGCTCTCTAACAGTGAGACCATGGCCTCGGCGGCAGCGTTCTCATCCTCGCCCTCGGCCCGGACGGCGACTCGGGCACCTTGCTCGGCGGCCAGCATCATCACGCCCATGATACTCTTGCCGTTGACCCCATCGACGTCGCCTTTAGAAAGGTAAATCTCGGCCTTGAATTGTGCCGCCTTCTGCACCAAAAGCGCGGCTGGACGCGCGTGGATACCCAGTGGATTGTTAATCGTGGCCGTCTTTTCAACCATGGCCTATTGCTTACTCCTGTCGTTCTTTTGTATGTACTGCTCGGCTCAAAGCGCACAGGCGCTGCTGATCGTCTTCGACAACGCTGCCCGTGACCACGAAGCCCGCACCGGCCTCCACCTTGGCCCGCGCCACCCCCGGTTCGCGGATGCCGCCGCCGACGATGACCGGCACCGAAACGCAATCGGCGACCGCGCTCACCATTTCGTCGGGCACAGAAGCGCACGCGCCGCTGCCAGTTTCTAGATAAATAAGCCTCATGCCCAAGTACTCGGCCGCCAAGGCGTGGGCCATGGCGATGTCGATCTTGTCGCGCGGAATGGGCCGAGTATCGCTCATAAATTCCACGGATGTCAAGGTCCCCGATTCGACCAGCATATACCCGGTGGGGATGGTCTCAATGCCGTACTCGTGGATCAAGGGAGCGGCTTTGACGTGCTCGCCGATCAAGAGCTCGGGGTTGCGCCCGCTGACTAGCGACAGAAAGAGGATCGCATCAGCCGTCGGCACCACTTGGCCCGAGCTTCCGGGAAAGCTGATCACCGGCACATCGACCTTGGCCCGGACGCGCTCGAAACAGACCGCGTTGCGCGACGAGAACATCAGGCTCGTGCCAATGAGGATCGCATCGGCCCCGGCCGCAACGCAGAGCTGGGCGCGAGCCTCCAACTCGTCTGGAGCCAACCGATCTGGATCTAGCAGGGGCAAGTAGCCTGCGCCACGGCGGTGGCGGATGTCTAGTAAGTGTTGCAGTACACTGCTAGTCACGAATCAGCTCGCCTATTTTAGCTGCTGCTCGACGATGCCCGCCACTTGCTCTAGCGCCTCGTCGAGCTTGCCTGGGTCGCGTCCGCCCGCCTGGGCCAAGTGCGGCTTGCCGCCGCCCGAGCCGCCGGCTAGCTGCGCCACGCCACGCACAATGTCGCCGGCCTTCAGCCCGCGGCTCTTGATCAAGTCGTCGGTAACAACGGCAATAAAGGAAACCTTGCCGCCGATATCCGCCCCCAAGACGCCGACCCCCGACCCCAAGCTCTCGCGCAATCCGTCGGCCATGGCCCGCAGGCTGGGCACATCCTCGGCTTGGGTGCGTTGCGCCACGACCTTGATCCCTTGTACTTCTCGCGCCTCGTTCAAATTATTGCTTGCCTCTAGCGCCGCAACCCGACGCCGCAATTCGTCGAGGGACCGCTCCAACTGGCGGTTGCGCCCCAAGAGCGCCTCGATTTTGTTCGCCAATTCTTCGGGCGCGGCATTGAGCCGGGTACCCAAGTCCGCTAACACCTGCCGCCGCTGATACGCGATGCGCTCGGCTCCCTCGCCGGTCAATGCCTCGCTGCGCCGGACGCCAGCGGCAATGCCGCTTTCGGAGAACAAATCGAACGCGCCGATCTCGCCGGTCGAGCGCACGTGGGTGCCGCCGCACAGTTCAAGACTAAAGTCGCCGATCCGCACCACGCGGACCTGATCCTCGTATTTCTCGCCGAAGAGCGCCTGCGCCCCCATGGCCTTGGCTTTTTCCAATTCCTCTTGAAAGGCACTCACTTCCAGATCGGCGCGAATCTGCTCGTTGACCCGCTCCTCAATTTCGCGTAACTGCTCGGGCGCAACCGCGGCGAAGTGTGAAAAGTCAAAGCGCAAGCGGTCCGGCGCGACCAGCGAACCCATCTGCCCTACGTGGTCGCCGAGGGTCTGCCGCAGCGATTCGTGCAACAGATGGGTTGCCGTGTGGTTGCGCTCGGCGTCCATGCGCGCTTGGCGATCGACGCGGGCGTCAACTGCACCAGTCAACGCTTGGGTCTCACCTTCCACTAGGCGACCTCTGTGGACGATGCCGCCGCGAGCCTTCTTCACATCCTCGACCTCGACGGCAAAATCGTTGCCCTCAATTCGCCCCCGGTCACCTACCTGTCCCCCCGCCTCGGCGTAGAAAGGGGTCCGGTCTAGCACGAGCCACACTTGGCTATCCTCGCCTCCTTCGGCATGTACCACCTGAGCGTCTATTTCCAACTCGTCGTAGCCGACGAAGAGCGAATGCCCTTCCTCCAGGATATCGCCGACACCTTCGGTGGCGCTAAACTGTGCATGGGTGGCCTGACGCGCCCGCTGTCGCTGGGCTTCAAGCGCGTGGTCGAATTCCTCTCGCTCAACCAACGGGATCCCCTGTTCGCGAGCCATCAGTTCCGTCAAGTCCAACGGAAAACCGTAGGTATCGTAAAGTTGGAAAGCATCGCCACCTGTAATCTGTCCCTTGGCAGCGAACCGTGCGAAAATGTCTAAGCCGCGGTCGAGAGTCTTGCCAAAACTCTCCTCCTCGGAGTGGATGACTCGGGCAATGTGATCCTGCCTAGCCACGATCTCCGGGAAGACATGCCCCATAGTTTCGCCCAACGTGCCAACCAACTGATGAATAACAGGATCGTGCTGATCGAGCTGGCGGGCATAGCGCACGGCGCGGCGCAGGATGCGGCGCAGGACGTACCCACGGCCCTCGTTGGAGGGCATCGCGCCGTCGGCCATGGTGAAGCAGAGCGCGCGGACGTGGTCGGCGATGACCTGCATGGGGACGCGGTGCTCGCCGCCGTACTCTTTGCCCGTCAGCTCGGCTATGCGACCGATGAGCGGCTGAAAGACATCGGTCTCGTAGTTGTTCTCGGCCCCCTGCAAGAGGCTGCACATCCGCTCAAAGCCCATGCCAGTGTCCACGTGTTTCTCAGGCAGGGGTTGCAGCGCCCCGGTCTCGTCGCGGTTGTACTGGATGAAGACCAAGTTCCAGATCTCGACCAAATCCCCCGTATCGTCAATGAGCATACGGCTATCCTGCGCCGCCAGATCGTCGCCCAAGTAGTAGTGAATTTCAGAGCAAGGTCCACAGGGGCCGGTCGCGCCCATTTCCCAGAAGTTTTCCTTGGCCGGTAGGCGCACCACGCGACCCGGCAGCAGGTCGGTGCATTCATACCAGAACGCCTCGGCCTCCGCATCGGCTTCCACCGCGTCGTCACCGACAAAGACGGTGGCCCAGAGCCGCTCCTTTTCCAAGCCAAAGTGCCCGGTAATCAACTCCCAGCCCCACTCGATGGCCTCTTTTTTGAAGTAGTCGCCAAACGACCAGTTGCCCAGCATCTCAAAGAAGGTGTGGTGCCAAGGGCTGTAGCCGACTTCGGCGAGATCGTTGTGCTTGCCCGAGACTCGCATGACCTTTTGCGTATCAACCGCCCGAGTGTAGTCGCGCCGCCCCAAGCCCAAGAAGACATCCTTGAACTGATTCATGCCGGCGTTGGTAAAATAGAGCGTGGGATCGTCTTGCGGCACGACCGGTGCGCTCGGTACGCGCACGTGGTCCTTACCTTCAAAAAAACGGAGGAACGCCTCCCTAATCTCCCTCGACTTCATTAGCTAACTCCTGCCATACCTGTTCGACCGCTGCTCTGGCCATTTCCTGATCGCAGCCGCGCCGGGCCAAAAAACCCAACATCCGACGCTTGGCCTTGTCGGGTGCCAAGCCCCGGTAGCGCCAAGCCTGCTTGCTCAGCAACGCGACCGTCCGTTCACTCGAATCGAGCGCTGGCGCGTACTCGGCGAGGACCTCGTCAACGACGCCAGCGTCCACGCCTTTGTGCCTGAGATCCTGGGCTAGTTTGCGCGCACCATAAGCCCGCGGCAACCGCGCCTCAACCCAGCGCCGGGCAAACTCGCGGTCATTGAGAAGCTGCTGGCGCTGCAAATCAGCGATGACCTCGGCGACGACCTCGACGGCAAAATCCTTCTCCGTTAGCTTGTCGCGCACCTCCGCTACGGACCGCGTCCGATAGCTGAGATAGCGATAGGCGGCGTCCTTGGCCTTTTGCAGTTGGTCGTCCACTTATTCGTCGGCCTCGCCGGTCTTATTTTGTCCTACCGCAACTTCGAGACCCAACTCGACGCGCAGCTTGTGCTCTATTTCCGCGGCCACTGTTGCATTTTCGCGCAGAAAGGTGCGGGCGTTGTCTCGCCCCTGCCCCAATCGCTCGCCATTGTAGGAAAACCACGCTCCGCTCTTGTCAACAAGCCCTTTGGCAACGCCGATATCAATCAGGTCGCCTTCCCAAGAAATGCCGATTTGGTCGCCGTGAAAGATCAGGTCGAATTCGGCTTCGCGAAAGGGGGGGGCCACTTTGTTTTTTACGACTTTGACCCGAGTGCGATTGCCAATGTCGAGGTCTCCGTCTTTGACGCGGGCGATGCGGCGGATGTCGATGCGCACCGAGGAATAGAAGGGCAGGGCGCGCCCGCCGGTGGTGGTCTCTGGGTTGCCGAACATCACGCCGATCTTCATGCGCAACTGATTGAGAAAAATCAAACACGTGTTCGAGCGGTTGATCGAGCCGGCCAACTTGCGCAGAGCCTGGGACATCAGCCGCGCATGCAACCCCATGTGCGAATCGCCCATATCGCCTTCCAACTCGGCCTGGGGCACTAGCGCGGCTACCGAATCCACCACGATGATATCGAAGGCACCGCTGCGCACCAAGGTATCGACGATTTCGAGGGCCTGCTCGCCCGAATCCGGCTGCGATATGATTAGGTTTTCCACATCGACGCCAATGCGCCGTGCGAAGCTGACGTCGAGAGCGTGTTCGGCGTCGATAAAGGCCGCGGTGCCGCCGCGCTTTTGCGACTCGCGGATGGCGTGCAGCGAGAGCATGGTCTTGCCCGCTCCCTCTGGACCGGATATTTCGACGATCCGCCCCTTGGGCAAACCGCCGATGCCCAGCGCCGCATCTACAGCCAGCGATCCGGTAGAAATTGCCTCCACCTCTTGCACCCCACCCTCGGCACCGAGGCGCATAATCGACCCCTTGCCGTACTGCTTTTCAATCTGCGACATCGCCAGTTCCAGCGCTCTGGCCTTGTTGCCGTCTGCGCTGTGTCCGTTCGCTTTCGCCATGAAAATCTCCCCAATTAAAGTGTGGTATCGGTTCTAGCCCATCCACTCGACCAAATACGACGACGAGCGAATGACCACGTTGCTGTACAGACCGGCGACCACGTCGTCGGCCACAATGCCCCATCCCCCGGGCAGGGCCTCTAGTTGCCGCGCTGGGGGTGGCTTGACAATATCGAAGGCGCGGAAGACGAAAAAACCCGCGATAACCGTCCCAGCACTTGGGGGCAAAAATGCCACTGCAAAGAGAAAGCCTACCCCCTCGTCAACGACGACCTGCCTCGGGTCCTTACCCCATTCCAAGGCCGCCCTACCCGCGCTGTACACCCCTATGGCCGAGGTGACTAAAAGCACTCCGATCCATTCCAGCACTCCCAAAGCGGGAACGAACAGCCAGTATAATAGGGCGACGAACGCGGTGCCAGCCGTACCGGGTGCCCACGGGGCATAGCCGACGAAAAAGAGCGTGGCGATCAGTCGGTTCAGAAGAAACGCGTTCCTCTACGCCGCGCTCAAGGTTCCTTGTAGGAAGAAGTCGCGCGGAACAGGTAGTGAAAACCCGACAGCAGCGTCAGCAACAGCACCCCCGCCAACAGCGCATTGGCCAAAAGCTGGATGAGCTGCTCGTCGAGAAAAAAAAGATGGCCTGCGGCAAAGCGCCCCATCGCCTCCTCAAGGCCAATGACAAAAAGTATGAAAATAACCGTGAAAAGCTGGACCGCGGTCTTCCACTTAGCCAAGCGCGAAGTGACCATGGGGCGGCCCCGGTATATCCCGTAGAGGCGCATGCCCGTGATCAGGATGTCGCGCCCGACAATGGGCAAGACCAGCCAAAAATTGACCATTCTGTTCAACGCTAGGGCAATGAGTGCCGAAGTTACCAATATCTTGTCGGCCAACGGATCCAAAAAGCGGCCCAGCGGCGTTACTTGGTTGCCAGCGCGCGCTAGTTTGCCATCGTAGAAATCGGTCAGCGAGGCCGCGCTGAAGACGACGAAGGCAAGGCTTTTCAAATACCAAGTATCGGTGAACAGCAGCAGCAAAAACAGCGGCGTCAAACCGATCCTGAGCGCGGTCAGTCCATTGGGCAAGTTAAAAATATCGCGCCGATTCATTTCTACCTCACAGCGAAGACCGACCGGCAAAGGCCAACGAAAGAGTGACGCTGTCGGCCAAGTCCAAATCCGCGCCCACCGGCAGACCGCGCGCCAGCCTCGACACCTTGGTCAGCGGCATGAGTTGCTGGGCGATGAAGTGAGCGGTGGCGTCGCCTTCGGCGTTGGCATTGAGCGCGAGCATGACCTCTTGGACGCCCTGCTGGCGCACGCGCTCGACCAAGGAGTCGATGTGCAAATTTTCGGGTAGCACTCCGTCCTGCGGGGAGAGCACCCCGCCGAGCACGTGATACGCTCCAGAGTAAAACTGACTCATCTCAAAGGCCAACACGTCGCTGGCTTCGGCTACCACGCAGATGAACTGCTGGTCGCGCCGGGTATCTCGACAGACTTCGCATAGGGGCTCGCCCTTTTGGGTGAAATTGTAGCAGGTGGCGCAGTGTTCGATCTGGTCTTTGGCGGCAACGAGTGCCTTGGCGAGCAGCTCGGCTTCCTCGCGTGGCCTCTTGACCACATAGAGCGCCAAGCGCTGCGCTGTCTTGCGGCCGATACCAGGCAGCTTGGCAAATGCGACGATCAAATCTTCGAGGGCCAGAGGTTCCATGCGATCTCTCAGACTAACTCGCCGTCAAAAGCGTCGAGCACCGAACGGAGGGTTGGGTCGGATTCCGGCTGGCTTGCCGCCTGTGGGGTCGGTTGTTCTCCTTTCTTTGCGACGACATCCAAGCGCAGCCGCCACCCGTATTTCGCCTCGGCCATCTCTTCTATGATTTTTCGCTCTTTGAGCACTTGGGTCATGGCAAAGCGCTGGGCGGCATCAAAGCTCAGCTTGAGTACATGGCCTTCTAGACCGTCTAAGGTCGCCCCATTGAGAAAAGAGGCCAGCGACCGCTTGGTAGTGCCCACGGCATTAACTAGCTCAGCCCAATTAGTGCGCACCTGATCAAAGCTCGGTGCGGCAGTACTATCTACATTGCCTGACTCAGCCGGAGCAGCGACTTGTTGCTGGGCCGGGGGCAGAGGCGGAGTCTGTTTGTTGCGACTGCTTGGGTGCGGGGGCGCGACCTGTTCGCTTCCACCACTTGGCAGCGGAGGCGGAGTCTGTTCGCTGCGACCACTTGGGCGCGGGGGCGCAGCCGGGCGCGGCGCAGCGCCTTCGAGCGACTGCAAGCGGCGCAGCAGTTCGCCCACATCGACAGACCGACCCATCAGCGCCAGATGCACCAAGGCGATTTCCACGCGGAAACGCGGCTGTACCGAGCGCTTTATATCCGCTTCTAAATCCAACAGCGACTGCATCATGCGCAGCAGATCTTCGACCGCCATAGCGGCGGCAAGCTCACCACAGCGGCGGCGGGCGTCTTCGGCCATATCCAACTCGTCGGCCCCGTCCTGTATCTTGGCGAAGAGCAGGTGGCGCAAAAGCTCGACTAGGCCATAGACGAACTCCTCAATATCGACCCCTTCGTCAACCACTCGGGCGACGATATCCAGCACCCGGGCGGGCGCTGCTTCGCGCATGGCGTCGAGCAATTCAAAGTAGAGGCCGCGATCGACGAGACCCAACACTCGTACCACAGCTTGCTGCGACACCTCCGCGCCCAATGAGACCACTTGATCGAGTAGGCTCTCAGCGTCGCGCAAGGCACCATCCGCACGGCTAGCCAACAGATGGAGCGCTCCCTCCTCGACCGCAATGCCCTCGGCTTGGGCAATGGTGCCGAGATGAGCGGCGATCTGCCCGGCGGAGATACGGCGAAAATTGAAGCGCTGACAACGCGAGAGAATGGTGTCGGGAACCGACTGCACTTCCGTGGTGGCGAAGATGAAAACCACGTGCTCCGGCGGCTCCTCCAGCGTCTTCAACAGCGCATTGAACGCCGCAGTCGAAAGCATGTGAACTTCGTCGATGATGTAGATCTTATAGACGCCTGCGGTCGCGGCGTAGCGCACGACCTCGCGCAACTCGCGGATGTCATCGACGCTGTTGTTGGAGGCCCCGTCGATCTCCAGCACGTTCATGCTGGTGGAAGCGGCGATGCTCTGGCAGGAATCGCACGCCTCGCAGGAATTGCCGTCGCGGGGGTCAGCGCAGTTGAGAACCTTGGCGAGAATTCGCGCGGTAGTGGTTTTGCCCACGCCGCGAGGGCCACAAAACAGGTAGCACTGCGCGATGCGCCCGGAATGGACAGCACTCTTTAAGGTCGCAGTGATATGCTCCTGCCCGACAACTTCGTCGAATTGGCGCGGACGCCACTTGCGCGCTGTTACCTGATAGGCCATTTGCGTTGCTCGACACAGCCAAGCTGAAGGGAATAAATATAAAAATTAAAAGGCCGTGCACCCATCTTCGATCCCGCCCCCAGGTCTGCCCAGAGCCAGTTAGCTCCAACCGGACAACTCTGCGGCACACCAAGAGACATTCCTACCGCTGCTACCTTCCGGTCCTGACGGGGTTCAGAAGTTCTTGATTGCGCAGAATCCGGTTTTCAGCGCCACTTTACTCCGGTCGAACAAGAGGTGCGAAAACCTCTGGATGGGAATTCAATCCCGCTATAGCGGATTGCGGGTACAGGGCACCGCTATCTCCCCATCTAGCACGACCTAAAATTCTGCATTTCACCAGCGGGTATCCGAAAAATATGGTGGAGCAGATGGGGATCGAACCCACGACCTCCAGATTGCGAACCTGGCGCTCTCCCAGCTGAGCTACTGCCCCGTCCGGATCAATTATGGCGGAGAGAGTGGGATTCGAACCCACGGTAGGGGGTTACCCTACACACGATTTCCAGTCGTGCACCTTCGACCACTCGGTCATCTCTCCGCAAAAGCATTGTATAAATGGCGGAGAGGGTGGGATTCGAACCCACGGTGACCATACAGCCACACCGGTTTTCGAGACCGGCCCGTTCGACCACTCCGGCACCTCTCCTCAATCTACTTGGCCGCTCGCAGGGCCGCAAAAAAACCCTTGAGCAGCTCGGCACATTCTCGCTCTAGCACCCCGCCGCGGACCTGACAGCGATGATTGAGCCGGGGATCCTCCGCAATGTTGCGCAACGAGCCGCAAGCACCGGATTTAGGATCGGCGGCCCCGAAGACCAGCCGTGGCACCCGAGCCAAAACCGCGGCCCCAGCGCACATGGCGCAAGGTTCCAAAGTGACGTAGAGCGTCGTCGCCAACAAGCGCCGCGTCCCCAGTGCCGCGGCGGCTTGGCGCAAGGCCAGCATTTCTGCGTGGGCCGTGGGATCCTGCGCCGCTTCAATGGCGTTGCCAGCTCGGCCCAAAACCCGCCCGGCTCCGACGACGACAGCACCGACGGGTACCTCGCCGCGATGGCCGGCGCACTCGGCCTCGTGCAGAGCCTCGCGCATCCAATAGCTGTCTTCGGCGAATGAGCTAAGTTCTTCCGTAGAATCCATTTGAGGCCGTTTTAAGGGGCCTCCCAAAGGGTGTAAATATAACGGCTGCCCAAAACAAGAGCAAGGCTTAGTGAGGCTTCAAAAGCGTTTGCGATAATGGTCGCGGGGAAACAGAGAAGAGGCCCGACCCTGCCAGTAACTTTCCTCGTCGGGAGCGATTTTGCGGTCGAGCGGATCGCGGCCCAAAAGGCGCATGCCAAGCCCGATCAGCGTAAAAAGCGTGTAGAAAACCAGTGCCAAAAGCAGGTGGATATTGACAAAGGCCACGATTCTCGCCAGCCACATGTAGGGAAAATAGATCGGCTTCAGCGCCACGGGCAGCGCCAAGCCGGTCCCGAGAAACACCAGCGAAGCCGCGTGTACAAGCTGGGCGATGCCGACCGCTTCCACGTACCACAAATAGCCGCCTAGCAAGGCCAACAATGCCGCCAGCACGATTCCGAAGCGGCGCAAATCGCCGCGTGTGGGAACTGCAACCCCCCAGTAGCTCTTGGCCTCAGTCAAGTTCGAACTCCTCTTGCCAATCTAGCTCTTCCTGCCACTGCGGCTGGTCTTTCTTGTCCAAGATATAAGAGCCTATGACCAAAAAATCCATCTCCGTCCGCATGAAGCAGCGATAGGCTTCTTCTGGACTTTGGACGATGGGTTCGCCGCGCACGTTGAAGGACGTGTTGACCACCACTGGATATCCGGTCAGGCTCTGAAAGGCGCGAATCACGTCGTAGTAGCGCGGGTGATCTTGCCGGCGCAGCGTCTGCACCCGCGCCGAGTAGTCCACGTGGGTGACGGCCGGCATATCCGAGCGCGGCACGTTTAGCTTGTCAATGCCGAACAGCCGCTGCTGGTCCTCGCTCATGGCAATCTGCCGTCCCACTTTAACCGGGGCCACTTGCAGCATGTAGGGCGAGTCGGCATCCAACTCAAAGAACTCGTGGACGCATTCGCGCAGGACGGTCGGGGCAAAGGGGCGAAAGCTCTCGCGGAATTTGATCTTGAGGTTCATCAGCGACTGCATTTGGGTGGAGCGCGGGTCGCCGAGAATCGACCGGGCGCCAAGCGCACGCGGCCCAAATTCCATCCGCCCCTGAAAAAAGCCGACGACGTTACCTGCAGCCAACAGCTCGGCCACGCGCACCGGCAACTCGTCCTCGGCGAGTTTGTTCGCCACCCCCGCCTGCTGCTCAATGCACTGGTAGATTTCTTCGTCCCTGTACTCAGGCCCTAACAGCGCCCCCTGCATCGCATCGTTTTCGCCGTCTGCCACCCGATCATGGCCCAAGTGGTTGTACCACAGCGCCAGCGCGACGCCCAAGGCCCCACCGGCATCACCTGCCGCCGGCTGGATCCAGATGTTTTCAAAGGGCCCCTCGCGCAAGATGCGACCGTTGCCGACGCAATTGAGGGCCACGCCACCGGCCATGCACAAGTTTTTGAGCTTGGTTTCTCGATGCACGGTGCGGGCAATGCGCAACATGACTTCCTCGGTTACTACCTGACAGGAGCGCGCAATATCCATCTCGCGCTGGGTCAGCGGCGTCTCTGGCCGCCGGGGCGGTCCCCCGAAGAGCTTGTCCATGGCCCGACTGGTCATCGTCAGGCCGGATAGGTAGTTGAAATAACGAGTGTTGAGCTTGAAGGAGCCGTCGTCCTTCAGGTCGATTATCTCGTTGAGCATTAGATCGACGTATTTTGGCTCGCCATAAGGAGCCAGCCCCATCAGCTTGTACTCGCCGGAGTTGACCTTGAAGCCCGTAAAATAGGTAAAGGCCGAATAGAACAAACCCAGCGAGTGGGGAAACTTGAGGTCAGCCAGCGTGTGAATTTCGGCGTCTCGACCGTAGCCATAGCTGGTAGTGGTCCACTCGCCGACTCCATCCAAGGTCGCGATCGCCGCTTCGCGATACGGCGACGGATAGAAGGCCGACGCAGCATGCGACTCGTGGTGGTCGCTGAACAGCACGGGTACATCGCAGCCTAGCTGCTCTTGGATTAACTGCGGAATCCACAGCTTTTTTTCAAGCCATACCCTCATGCTCTTCCAGTAGAGGCGCAGACCCAACGGCACCGTGCCTAAATGGGTCTCTAGCAGGCGTTCAAAGGTCAACAGAGGTTTGTCGTAAAACCCCACGCAGTACAGGTCTTTGGCCTCAATACCGCCCTCCCGCAGACAGTAGGCGACGGCGCGAGCGGGAAAATCTGGATCGTGTTTAACGCGCGTAAATCGCTCCTCCTGCGCTGCGGCGACGATCTGGCCGTCGCGCACCAAACAGGCCGCGCTATCGTGATAGAACGCGGAAATGCCGAGGATGTAAGTGGCCATAAGGAGCTTGACAAAATGGGGTGTAGCAGCGATACTAAAAAGTTTTCATAACCTACGGATTCTATTGAAAAATATCAAGTTAGGGTCATTTAATGGAACGGCTTTCACTCCTGTCTGAAGACCAAGTTCGCGCCGTCCAGCGCCAATTTGGCACACCCACTTTTGTCTATGATCAAAAGGCGCTGGAATCCCAAGCCCAAAAGGCGCTGGCCTTCCCCAATGCACACGGCCTGACGGTTCGCTACGCGGTGAAAGCCTGCCCGGCAGCCGGCGTGATCCGCATTCTCAATCGCGCCGGCCTGCACATCGACGCGAGCAGTGGCTACGAAGCGCTGCGAGCCATGCGCGCTGGCGTCCCTGCGGCCCAGATTCAGCTCACGGCCCAACAACTACCCGACAATTTAGCAGATCTAGTGCGCCAAGGCGTCCTCTTCAACGCCTGTTCTCTGCACCAACTCGCAGCCTACGGTCGGCTCTTTCCGGGCCGCGAAGTCTCCGTGCGCATCAACCCAGGCCTAGGCTCGGGGCACAGCAACCGCACCAATACGGGCGGCCCTTCGTCGAGCTTCGGCATCTGGCACGAACACCTCGACCAAGTGCTCGCAACAGCCGCCGAACACAACCTGCAACTCACTGGCTTGCACAGCCATATTGGCTCGGGCAGCGACCCAGAAGTCTGGCAGCACTGCGCCCGGCTGACGCTCGGCGTGGCCGCCAAGCTGCCCGAAGTCCGGCGCGTAAATATGGGCGGCGGTTTCAAAATCGGGCGCATGGCCGACGAAGTATCGACCGACTTGCACAAGGCCGGCCAACCTGTCGCCGACGAATTCAACCGCTTCGCCGAAAAGCACGGCCGCAAACTGCATCTGGAAATCGAACCTGGGACCTTCTTGGTGGGCAACGCCGGTGCCATCGTCTGTAGCGTCGTCGATGTAGTCGATACCGGCAGGCAGGGCTACTCCTTCATCAAGGTCGATAGCGGGATGACCGAAGTGCTGCGCCCCAGCATGTACGGAGCGCAACACCCCATCGTCGTAGTCCCAGCCACACCAGAGGGGCGCAGCCAAGGCGAGTATCTAATCGCCGGGCATTGTTGTGAAAGCGGGGATATTCTCACGCCTGCATCCGGCAATCCCGAGGAACTGGCACCTCGCGTACTCACCGAGCCGCGCATCGGCGATGCGGTTTTTATTGGCGGCAGCGGGGCCTATTGCGCTGGCATGGCCGCCAAAAACTACAATTCCTTCCCGGAAGCAGGCGAAGTGCTGCTCGGCACAGATGGCGACTTCCATCTACTGCGCCAGCGCCAAACCCTCGACCAAGTCCTAGCCAACGAGTCCCTACCCGCTTTCCTCAGCGCCTGAGCCGCGCAGCTTCGGGTCTAGCGCGTCGCGCAGCCCGTCGCCTAGCAGGTTGTACAGGGTCACGGTCGCAAAAATGGCCAAGCCCGGCACGACCACCAACCACCAAGCCGCCGCGTTGCTGCGCGCCCCAGCCAGCAGGGCACCCCAAGTGATCACTTCTGCTGGTATCCCTACCCCTAAAAAGCTCAATCCCGACTCGGCGAGGATGGCACCTGCGACTCCGAAGGCCGCCGGGATCAGGATCGGGCCGATGGCGTTGGGCAGGATGTGGCGGAACATGATCCGCCCGTTTGAGTACCCGAGGCTGCGCGCGGCGGCCACGTAATCGTAGCTGCGCACCTGCAAGAATTGCGAGCGCGTCAACCGGGCGATACCGACCCAACTCGTAAGGCCGATAATGATCATGACGAAGAACAAACTCGGCGGAAAAAACGCCGCGACCGTCAATATCAGGAAGAAGCTAGGGATCGCGGCCCACAGCTCGAAAAGGCGCGAGAGTGCTAGGTCAATCCAGCCCCCGAAGTAACCGGCCAATGCCCCTAAAACCAAGCCAATGGCCAGCGATATGCCCACAGCCACTAGGCCGATGGTCAAGGCATAGCGCGTGCCGTGAATCAGTCCCGAGAGCACGTCGCGGCCCAAGCGGTCTGTGCCCAGCCAGTGCTCGGTTCCCGGAGGCTGGTACTTCTCCCGCAAGCGAACTTCGCCTGGGGCATAAGGCACTGGCGGGAAGATGGCCTCCTCTAGCTTGAGCTTTTTGAAGTTGCGGCGGCGCTTCAATTCTGCCGGCCAGTCCGCTACTCCCAGATAGACTGCGTATTGGCGGAAGGCCGGAAAGTAGATCTCGCCCTTGTACTTCATGTAGTACGGCTTGTCGCCAGCCAGCAAGTCGGCGCTTACGGCCACAATCCCCAGCAAGACGACGCCCAAGAGACTGAGCAATGCGGGTCTGTTTTTCTTAAACTGCCTCCAGACGACCTGTCCGTAGGACTGCCCTTGTACAACGGCCTCCGCGCTCATCTACACGCTCGCAAAGTCGATGCGCGGGTCCACGACCTTGAGCAAAATATCCGCCACCAAGATCCCCGCCAAGGATAGGGCCGAACCAATGGTAAAGAGCGCCATGGCCACGGGATAATCGCGCACGATGACCGACTGGAACGCCAAAAAGCCCATGCCTGGAATGGTGAAGATCGTCTCGATAAACACCGAACCCGCGATCATTCCCGGCAAAAGCCCAGCCATCAGCGTCACGATGGGAATCAAGGAGTTGCGCAGCACATGGCGCAGCACCACAACGCGGTAGCGCAACCCCTTGGCTTGGGCGGTGCGCACGTAGTCCAGCCGCAAATTCTCCAGCATGCTGGTGCGCATATAGCGCGAAATGCCAGCGAAGCTGGCGTAGGTCGAAGCCAGTATCGGCAAAACCATGTGGTGGGCGTGGTCGGTCAGCAGCCGCCAGAATCCCCAGTCTTCCCCCGCGTCCAACGACTGAATCCCGGAGGCTGGAAACCAGTAAAAAAATTCCTTGTTGCAGAAAAACAAGATCAACAACATACCGAGCCAAAAAGAAGGCATCGACCACAGCATGAAGGTCCCGGTGGTAACCAAGCGGTCGATAGCGGTATTTTGCTTGACCGCGATCACTATGCCCAGCGGCACGCCGACTAGATAGGCAAAGACTAGGCTGATGAGGTTGATTTCCAGCGTGATAGGCAGCCGGTCGAAGATGTGGTCAATGACCGGTTGTTGGTCTTTGAAGGAGCGGCCCAAATTCAGCGTCACCAAACGCCAGTCTCCCACCTGCACCAGTTCCAAGCCAGACCCGGCATACGCATAGTTTTGGGTTGGCGAGAAAAGGCGGCTCTGCCAGAAAGGCGACTCGACTAGCTCGTTGACGCGCTCGGGGCGCAGGCGGCGAAAGTGCTCCAAGAAGCGCGCCTTGCGCTCCTCGCCCTCAAGCGCGGCCAACTCGGCCCGCTCCGCGTCTGCTAGCTCGTCGAGCACGGAGTCGGCTAACAAAGCTCCGCGGTCGAATGCGCCCAAGTCCTCCACGCGCAAGACCAAGTTGGAAAGCCAGTGCAAATACTGGAGGTGTAGCGGTTGGTCCAGCCCAAGTTGACGGCGCAAATCCCGGCGCGTCTTCTCCATGTCCGTCTGCTGGTCGGTGGAGAGCCCCTCGCCACCAGCGGCCCCCCCCAAGAACAGATCAACCGGGTCGCCGGGTGCCAAACGCATAATCAGGAAGGTCAGTAGGGTGATACCGAGGAGAGTTGGGATGGCCAGCAGAATGCGCTGGATGGTGTACTGCAGCATGGTGGGAGCGCGGGCGCTTTACTCCTCTAGTTCCTCGGCCCGCGCATACGCCGCCTCGCTTTCCTCAATCAATTCTTTATGGGCGTAAACCGTCCCCAAATGCAGCCACACCAACGCATTGTCTGGCATTTGTTCAGCGAGCTGTTCCAAGAGCGGCAACGCGCCATCCATATCCTCTGTAGCCAAGTGGACCATGGCGAGATTGTAGAGCGCGTCCCCATCGCCGGGTTCGAGCTGTAGGACCTGTTCATAGGCCCGCTTAGCTGCGGTGTACTTTTCTTGCTGCCAGTAGAGGTTGCCCAAGTTGAAGTGGGGCCTGAAATCATCGGGGTTCAGCTCTATGACCTTGCGATAATTGGCCTCGGCTCCCTCGTAGTCCTCGGCTTGGGCTTGGGCTATGGCGAGATTGGTCAGGCCATTGAGGTTTTCAGGATTGATCTTGACCACCTGTGACAAAGCGCGGATAGCCTCATCGAGGTTGTCATTTTCCAAGTAGAGCGACCCTAGGCTGAAAAAGGCGTCCTCGTCTTCTGGAGCTGCCGACGCGATCTTCTGGTAGGTGGCAATGGCCGCATCCGTGCTGTCGATCTGGTAATAGACGTATGCGAGGTTGCGCCAAGCATCGAGCGCGCTTTCGTCGATGATGGTAGCGTTGTGAAACGAGTGCCGCGCCATCGCGTAATTGGGGGCCTCGCCTTGGGCGTGGACGACGCCGGCATTGTACTCTCGCGTCCAAAACTGGCGGCGCGTTTGTTCAACCTCGCTCTGGAACTTGGGATTGCGCTCGGCGTGCGCTAGATGCTCGGCCATTTCGCCATAGCGGCCCTCGTCCCCTAAGAGCTTGCCCATGAGTAGGTGGGCCTCGCTATTTTCTGGCTCAGTCTGCAAGACTAGGACGAGTTGCTTTTTGGCCTCTTGCGGCTGCTCCTGTTTGATATAGAGCTTGGCCGCGGTCATGGTCGAACTCTGACACCCCAATCCGGCGACGGCGACGAGCACCGCCAGCCAGCCCACGCACTTCATTGGCAATCTCCTATAAAAACTGCGCGGCGCACAGGATGTGCGCCGCGCCACGGTCGAATTTAGAACCCGAACTGAAAGGTAAAGGTGTTGAGCGCGTCGAAATAGTCGACCGTAGTGTAGGCGTAATCAACGCGCAAATTTTTGATCGTCCCGGCATCCAGATTCAGACCAAAACCGAAGCTGGTGCCATAGATGTAGTCGTCATCCGAGTTGGGCGCGTAGTCGAAACCAGCGCGCAAGGCAAAGAAATCGCTCAACACATATTCAGCACCCAACCGGTACTGGTCGTAGGCAAAATTGTTGTGCCGGAAGGCCGAGGACAGGTTGATCGCACCCATCCCAGCAGGCTCGTAGCGGTAGCTCAGACCGAGCTCAAACGTCGAGGGCAAGTCTGCGGAACTGGCCTCCACATTGTAATCGGACGGTCCGCGGCGCAGCCCGTCAATCTGGCCGCGACGCAACAAGCCGGAACCGCCAAACTGCATCCGCGTGCCGATGTGTTTGAGCGCCACCCCCAAGTCCAAGCCGGCAATCCCGCCCAAATTGGCGTATTGCAGACCGGCGCTAAACGAGGCCGCAGTGGCCTCGACGCGCTGGATGCGATTGACGACATAATGGCTAGTAAACCCGACGGCGATGCGATCAGTCAGTTCCCTCGCAAAGGTCAGGCCCACCGTGAAGAAGGTCGGCGAATAGGTCGCGCCGGTGCCGTCTGGATTGGCCTCGGTCGTCACCGGAATTTGGCCGAAATCCAGCGCCTTGATGTTGAAGGCTAGCGAGCCGAGGCTCTTGAAGTTGGCACCGGTAGCCAGATAGTTGATGCGAGTATCCGCCAGATGGGACATCGTCGAGAACATGATGCCCGCGTTGGATTCGGACTTGGACAGACCCGCCGGGTTCCAGTGCAGAGCCTCTAAACCGGAACTAGTGGCGATTGAGGCCCCGCCCAAGGCCATGTCGCGCGCGCCAACCGGAATCAGCAGTTCCGGGGCCGCGGCCGTACCAGCGCGATCGTAGCCGTCGGCAAAGGCCGTAGCCGAGGCAAAAACCAGCGCCAGCAGGATCGTCGAGATGCGAAAGCTGTGTCGAAGCATGGAATGGCCTCCTATTTCTCTCTTTGATATCCCGTGCCCCTAGAAGTTCTCTAGGAACTGCTGCTCTTGGATGATGGCCAACTTGAGGATCCGACTTTCGCCGTGATCCGGCAGTTCGATATGGGCGATATACATGCCGCTGGCCACCGGCAGTGCATTGTGGTTTTGCAGATCCCAGCGCGTGAACTGCGATGGGTCATCCTTCTCGATCGTGCGCACCAGCGTGCCGCTCATGTCGAAGATGCGGATATTCGCCTTGGACGGCAGGTGGCTGAAGGTCACGAAGTGGCTGTAACGGCTGGTCTCCGCCGCGTTGACGCCGAGGTAGGGATTGGGGAAGACGTTGATCTTCTCGATGGCCTCCTTGAGTAATTCGGCGTTCTCCTCTTGCCCTGGGACGACAAAGGAAAATACATCGTCAGGGCCGTTGACTCTGTAAGGGATCAACCTCAGAATCTGACCGTCTTCGAGCATATCCATCTCGTGGTCCCCACTTCTTAGCGTGACCCACAGTGCCGCATGGATGTCGAAGGTAACTGCATCGGCTAAGATGCTTTTGCCCTCGCCGTATTGGGCTAGTGGCGTGTCGCTATAGTCGCTGTCAAAAATAAACAGGTACTCTCGACCACCGAGCCCGCGGTCCGGGTCTTCCGAGGCCAAATCCCAAGTGCCATTTTCCGAAGTGGAACCCACGTTCTCGACAAAGCCGATATTGACCTGACGCGGTGGATCGCTATCTACTTCCCAAGCGGTAAAAGGCACATCGACAAAATCTTGAAAACCGTAATTGGGATCGCCGCCGCGCAGATAGCGGTAGCCTTTTTGCGTATTGGTGCGACTAAAGCGAATCTCGACGGTATTTAGGTCGGCACCGCCAAGCGAAGAGCCGAAGAAATTGGGACCGACGTCAGCACCGCCGCCAAGGGCACTGCCACCCCAGTTGATACCGGTTAGCCAGCGCTCCGATCCCTCCCACTCCCAACCACTAAGCGCCAGCGGTGGGCCGAGGACCATCAGTTCAAAACCGTGGTCCGGGAGGTAGATGGCCGCTCGCTCGTCGCCCGGGCCGATCTCAAACTGGTCGGCAAGGAGGGTCTTGCCGCCATCGGTTTCATCTATCAGGCTCCACACGGTGTGGCCCTCCTCATCCGCGCCGAAGCGGACCTGATAGTTGTGGCCCGTGGTGAATATAGGGTTGACTACCACGACCTCAACTTCTCCCTCACTGATACCGGCGGTGTGCTCGGGGGTTATCACGCTGTCAGGCTTGCTCAGATAGCGGGTGCCTGGCGGCGGCTCCTGCGGTACGCAGATCAGGTTCTGCGGAGTGCTCTCCAGCGTGGTGGTAGCGGCCCCTTCGTCGGTGGCACGGTTGTAGGCCGTCACCGCAAAGTAGTATCGCTGGCCGTTGACCAACGGACCGCTGCGGATGTGGTCCTGAGTAATCGTGGTATTGCGCTTGATCCCAAAGTCGATGCCTACCTGCAAGGGCACATCAAGCACTACGCCCGACTCCTCGTCGAGGGCAATGCCGAGAATTGTAGTCACCCCATTCTCGATGTCGAAGGTCGCTACCTTGACGCCCTGCGAAAGCGTGGCTTCGGCCGAGGGCAACTGGTAGAGGTTGTAACCTTCAAACTCAAAGCCGGGCGACCCCTCGCCTTCGGTGGCCTGAATCGACTCGTCATCCCAACCCCAATCCAAGAGGATCGCCTGATTGAGCTCGGCTACGCGGACATTGGGCTGGGCCGGCGGCTTGGGCACCTCAAAGAAGCTGTTGTATGCGTCCTGTACAAACTGGTCGTTGAATTTCAGCTTGGAGACGCTGCGCAGGCGATCGGTGGAAATGCCGCCCAGTAGCGCGACCACCACTTCCTGGGTATCGCCCAAGGCCATCTCAAACGGGCCGGTGTTGAGCACGATGCGTCGGTCACCCGCAGGCAACGGCACACCGTCATTCCAGCCGGTGGCTCTGGTCGGATCACCATCGAGGGTGAAAAAGGTGTCGTCGCCAGTCAGGGGATTGGTGTACGGAACGGGGTTGCCAATGTCGGGCTGGGGCTGGAAACCGCGCAGCAGATTGTACCACTCCTCGGTACCGATGTACTCGCCAAGTTCCGGGTCGTCAATAGCCGAGCCGGCGGCAAAGTACACAAAGGACGTCATCGGCAAATTGCGGTAACCGGGTCTCCGGCCAAAGTTGAAAATGGCTTCCGAATTCTCATCCAAGACCAAGTTGCCGTCCTCGTCCAACAGCGGGTCGCCATTTTCGTCTTCTTGGAATACCGGAACGACCGGCCCTTGGAGGAAGTCGTAGCCCACGGCTGGCGGTGCCAGCCCAAAGGGTACGTAGTGCGAGTCGTCGTTAATTGAGTTGTACACGTAGCCAAGGCTTAAACCGATGTCGGCCCCGGCAAAGTCGTCGCCGTAGTCGCCCAAATCCGGGTCGGACCACTGGGCGAAGTACATATCCTCAATGCGGGCCGTATCTGGAGTGGCACTAGTGCCTTTGTAAATGACCGTGAACTTCTTGAAAATTACATCGCCCAGTGCGTCTGTGCGGGCATACCCCCAAAGCAGTACCTGAACCTCAAGGCCAACGGGCTTGGAGCCGTACAGCGTTTGAGCTGCCCCTACATCGAGGTCGTTAATCACAAACCAAGCTACTTGGTCAGCCCCAGCCACGCCTGGCTCGTCAGTGTCTGGGTTGTATTCGCCGTCCCCATCGTTGTCGTAATAAGGAGCCCCTTTCTGATAGGGCCATTCGCGCCAATCCTGCTCGTACTGAGTGCGCAGGGCCTCCACGTCGCTGTTGGTGACTTCGCGCAGCCCAATTCCCAAGCTCTCAGAGGCGTCGAGACGCAGGTCCGCTGTCTGATAATCGCGGCGAATGCGGTAGATGCGGACGCTTGGGTCGGCCGGGTCTTCGGCCACGCCCTGGCTGATGATGCGGCCGGGCACGGTGCCTATTCTATAGGTCTGGCCGCCGACGCGCAGTTCCTGTGGATCGCCGTCTTTGACGATGCCACCCCAAATCAGGCCATCACGATAGATGACTTGGTCAGTCGAGCGCGGAAAGGTTACCCCGGATCCGGAGGTGAGCGGGTTGTACCCGGACGAGCCATTGCGCTCAAACCACATGGCCATGTTGTTGATGTTGAGCAACGCCTGCTCACCAAAGGTCTCCTGCACAATTTTGGCGGCGCGATACGCGCTCGGTCCGCGGCTTTGGACCGGGGTGAATGCGCCGAGCAAAAGCCCGGCGGTCGCCAAATAGGTGACAAACTTTTTCATGAGGTTTTCCTCCCTTTTACAAGCCCAGTTTGATCCCAAAGCGGATCTGGCGCGGCGAGCCAAACAGGTCTCCGCCTTCGGTGGTCCAGTAGTGTTGCCGATTGGCCAAATTGATGGCCTCGTATAGCTGCCGGTACGTATCACTGCCACTGGCTGCAATAATTTGGCTGCTCAGATCGGGGTTGGTGAGGAAACCGTCGTCCTCGGCACTGCCGGTGCGGCTGTACACGTTAATCACGTTTTTGCGGTTGAACAGGTTATAGACATAGAGGTAAAGCTGTGCATCGGCACCGAACAGACCAAAGCCTTTATCCACTTTCAGATCAACCTCATACGTCCAAGGCGTCGAAGAGGCGTTGATGCTTTCTAAAGGCTTGCGCGAGCGCGGATCGTCGTTGGCGAGGATGCCACCCTCTTCGGGGCCGCGCTGGCCAATGGACCCACTCGATAGGGTGAAATTGTGGCCGCTGCTAAAGTAAAGCAGCAGGTTGGCCCCCAGATTCTCTAGGATCGGCCCGCCATCGTTGTCGGCAAAGCGATAATCAACAAAGAGGTTGCCGCGATGCGTCTCGTTGAAGTCGAGCGGCGAAATAATGGTGGGCAGATTGGTGTTATTCTCTACCCCGGAAACGGCCGAATTGGTCGAAGAGCCGGTGCCACGGGCGTCCGACAGGGTGTAGTTAAACTCGGTGCGTAGGCGGTTGATGCGCCGCAGTTTGAAGACCAACTCAAGCCCCTTAGTGGTGGCAAAGTCGCCGTTTTGCAGGAAGTTGTACGCGCTGGCGTTTTGGGCCGCAGTCGAAACGTTTTGGCGCTGGAGCTGGAGCTGCCCCTTCACGTCGCGGTAGAAGCCAGTGATGTCGAAGGAAGCCATGTCGGTAAATTGGCGTTCAAAGCCGATCTCGTATTGGGTGGTGCGGATCGGCTCAATGTCGAAGGCCGTGGGCGCGGAGATGAAATTTTGGCCGCCTAGCTCCAAGGCCAGCCGCGCCCCGCCGGCGTACATGGAGCGCATGGCTGGCATTTGCGAGAAGCGGCCGTACTGCACGTGGAAGACTGTCCGATCCGATACCGGAAATGAGAACCCGAGTCGCGGGCTGAGTTCGCTGAACGTGCGGGTATTCGTAAGCGACTCGAGACGGATCGTATAGAGAGTATCGTTGAGTGCCGGAGCTTCGGGATTCTTGAAGCGCCAGCTATCGACATCGAAGTAGTCCCAGCGCAGGCCGGCGTTCACGATGAGATCATTGTATTCGATCTTGTCCTGTACATAGGCCGAGGCCATCACCGGATGGCGCGGTGCCTCCAGCCCTTCGCCTTGGTCCTTGCGGCCAAAAGCGTCGAAGCCGAAGTAATCGGAGCGGCTGCTGTTGCGGATCAAGGTCTCAAAATCCGCAAGGCTGCCCTGTCCGTCGGGCAAGGTCTC
Source organism: Gemmatimonadota bacterium (assembly GCA_009840005.1). The sequence continues at coordinate 27,831 of VXOR01000093.1, read as the reverse complement.
GGCGGTGGCGAGCAATTCATCCAGCACTTGGTCGCCACTTATGTCGCCGGCGTAATACCGATCGTAAACCGCATCTAAGTCGGGGTACGTGGTGGAGATGGCTCTACGGAGGGCACTGGTCCTGATGGAGAAACGGCGCGAAGTCCAGTACTGATAGTTGAAGCCGACCTTGAACTGATGGATGTCAGTTTGGTGCATAAGGCTGCCGCCCCCTCCGTAGTAGCTCTCCTCAGCTTTGGCATAGGAGGAGGCCAAATCGCCCGTCCTAGCAAACGGGAAGCCGTTCAGATCGTAATCCCGCAGCGAGATGCCCTGACTGGAATACGGCGTGAAATTCGGGTTGGCTTGGGCGACGGCGAGGCTGTCGTTATAGAGCATGAACGCATCGCCGAAAACCGGATCAAAGGACTCGCGCCCTTGGTTGTAGAGGCTGACGTTGAGTTCGTAAAGGGTGTTTGAATTGAGGAGGTGAGTGCCGCTGACATGGAGTAGGCCCGTAGTCCGATCGGCCTCGGGCAGCCGCTCGGTATTAAAGGCGCTGTAAATAGGCAGCCCATTAAATTCCTGGTCTTCCCCTGAATACAGGCCCGTGACCCGCACCTGAAAGGGCTGCAAGTCAAAGAGCAGGGTGCCGTTGAACGTCATCGCTTGCAGGCCTCGATGGTCGATGTTGCCCGGTCTGACGGCTAGATCAACTGTATCTGGCATCGCGTTGCCGTCGGCGTCCTCGCGCCAATGCACCCGGCCGCCGCGGTCACCCGAATCGACTAAGTCGGCAAACTCAAAGCCCTCCCAGAAGACGGGCGGGGAGTCGCGAACCCAGCGCTGCCCGGCCAGAAAGGCTCGCACCTTCTGACTGCCGACCACCGGGCCGCCAGCCGTAAACACTTGGGTGGAATACCCATAAGAATACGTGCCGAAGCGCTTTTCGTAGGGAGAAGTGAAGTTGTCCGTCTCGCTCAGCAGCCCGAATTCCCAATTGGAAGGACCGGTGCGTAACTCCTGCAAGATGATGCCGGCGTTGGCCCCGCCGTATTCGGCGTTGAAGCCCCCGGCCTGTAGCTGGACCTCCGCTAGGGCCTCATCGATCAGGTTGACTGCCACTCCGCCAGTGACCGGATTGCGGACGGTGGCCCCATCGACGTAGTAGCCGATCTCGTCCGAGCGCGAGCCGCGCACGTGCAACACGCCCTCGTCATATACCACGCCCGGTTGCAGGTTGATGACGCCCCCGACGCCTCTGAACGGCAGAAGCTCTATGTCCTCGGCATCGACGATGCGCACCGCATTGGTGGCGGTTTTGTCGATGATCGGCCGCTCGGCCCGGATTACCACCTCCTCGACCTGGATATCCGAAGAAGTCAATTCAACGGCGAGATTCGTAGTCAGGTCGGCAGAAACTCGCACATCCTCAATGGTGTAATCCGCATAGCCGATGTATGTAGCCTTGAGGGTGTAGGTGCCGGCTGGCACGTTAAGAATAAAAAAGCGGCCCTTTTCGTCCGCTGTAGTCCCCAATTTGGTATTCTCCACCGCGATATTGGCATGGGGTAGCCCTTCTCCGGTGGCGGCATCCTTGACGACGCCGGCTATTTTGCCGCCCGTGCTAGCTTCGGCCGGAGCCAAGCTCAGCGCGAGCAGGACGCCCAGTGCGGTCAAGACGCGAAAAACGCCTTCAAAATTGGTCATATATCCCTCCTTGATAGGTTGCCAAGCGGGGTATCTCGACTAAGAATCTGTTGAGTTATTCGGAATAACCTACCGAAAAGGGCTAATTCTCGCGATATAAGCCTCTTTTTGCCGGGCCACCGGATGCTGAAATCACCGTAAAATCGCCTAATGACACCGATACTCCGTTTTAACTCAACAGCTTCTTAGTACTTCTAGGGCAGGGCGGGTCTAATACCCATCCGGGCAGGTAGATGATGGCTCCCCTGTGCAGCGGTACTCCGAGTCTGAGTGCCAATGGAACCACGGACCTCTTGCCAACAAGGACTCGGAATTCACTGAATCCGGAGACGCAGAAGGCGGCGGTGCATCCGGGGGGGACATAGAAGGTCGAGGTGCATCCGGGGGAGACACAGAAGGCGGCGGTGCAGGCGTTGCAAAAGCCGACGAAATGTTAAATACGCCTAGCAATTGATCAATGCCCGCTAGCAATTGATTAACAAGGCCGTCCTCTCTCTGCTGCGGGGGCGAATGCTGGTATACTATATTGTTGTAATCATACCTATATCGGCTTCTCACGGTCCTCTTCTGACGTGTATCGGCTTGTCCACAGCAGCCAACCGTACTCCAACTCCCATATTCCGTTGGCCCGACATACGTCCCATGCGCTTCAACTCTCTCCGCAGTAAAGAGGAGCGCATAGAAAGACGTAGTGATGATGAGTGACGAATAGAAGAGTTTCCTTCGCTTCATAGTTCCCTCCTTAAGGTTACGAAGCATGTTTATGTGCCTATGCATGATGCAAAAGGCGGGTGGCTGATATAGCCTAGTAGTTTTGAGCTCGACTTTATCCATACCATGATGCGTTTGTCATCAACGGCTCGTAGCCGCCGAGGGGCCCTAGCCCTCGCGGGCCGCGATTGCCGATAGTAACGATAAGCGAACTACTCGTGTATCCTATCCCATCCGCCCCTAACTCACATCAGGTGCAACCAGTCGTCTAAGAGAAAGGTCACACGCCCGATCAACAGCGAGACCCTCGCCATAATAGTGTAACCAAAAGAAGCCCCAAACGAGACCATCAAAAACCATATCCCCACCTTGGAGATGTGGCCCGCCGTGCCGGTGTGCTCGACGGAAAAAAAGAAATAAACCAACACCCCGATGACCCCCACGAGGACGATCAGCAAATTGAGCCCCTCCAAGCTCGCGGTTAGTGGTTGTAATGTAGGTTCTATTTGGGCCAAAATAAAGGAAGAAATATAGCGGGGAATCGTCAGGCCAGCCGTAAGCCCTACAAAGAATGCAAAAGCATAGCGGCTCAGCCAACCGAAGCGCAGCGAAAAGCGCGTCAACATCAACAGCCCGAGCACCGTCGGAGCCAAAAGCCACCAATTGGGCGTCTCCCCTTCCCCCGGATTGGTCCATTCGGCAATAATCTCGCCGTAGAGAGTCGGGTACCAATTCTGACCGAAAATGTAAGCCGCTGCCACGCCGACGAAAACATGCTCGGCAAACTTAAAAAGAGGGTTATCCTTGTAGAGAAAACTATAGAGCGCCAAGGTCATGCCCGCCGCAACAATGATGCCCAAGCCCGTCCAGTCCGCCGCCAAGGTCCCGTTGGCCACTAAGCCGATATTGACAGCGACAAACAGCAAAAGCAAGCCCAGGAAAATATACGTATCGCGCACGGCTTAGCTCTCCTGTTGCAATCGGCCTCGCCGACTGGCGAAATAGGCGATATTGCCAAAGAGCACGAAGGCGACAATGATCAAATGGGTAACCGACTGGGGAGACATGCTCTTATTCGCCTCATCGCGGTGGTCAATCAGAACCTCGTAGTCGGCTGCACCGGCCAAGCCGCCGAGCAGGCCCACGAGTTGGCCCGAACTGAGGAATGGGTAGAAGTCTGGTGCCATCACTGCCGTGCAGCCGGCGACAAAAGGGAAGCCGTATTTCTCCTGCCCGTAGGGGATCCACCAAAACTCAATCGAATCCCCGGCCCCTAAGTCGAAAACGAGGTCGAAATCCCTCAGTGAGCGCACACTCCGCATCAATTCCAAATCGCCAACATCTGCGCCCCAATTGTCCTGCGGGAAGGTGCCGTGTACGTCGTGCCCCATATTGAGAACGACGCTAAAATTGCCCGGCTTGTAGCCCATAAAGGTGTAATCCACCCCGTACTCCAAGTCGAATTCAGCCGTCATTTTGTCGAGCACCGCTTGAGCTAACCCGGTCGCTTCAGGCCACAGGCAGATGGCGACAACCTTGAGCTCGCGGCGAAACGCGTGGCGCAAAACCGCCCGCGCCATGGGCTGCATCTCAGGAGCCGTGCTGGCACCGTAGGAAAAAGAGACTAAGACGACCTGCCCAGCGTCAAGTTGCTCGATCTGGTCGTAAGCCGCTCTCACCTGCTTGGACGGCGTGATCGGCAGGTCTAGCCCGACCAAGAGCGGCACGGCCACTCCGATAAACATCAAAACGAAGAGGATGCGGCGATCAATCTGCATCACTCGTCTCCTCCACCGCCCAAGTACGAACGCTCAATGCCGAAGATGATCCGCAGCGAGGTCGCGATGGCCCCTAGGGACACCCCGAGCAGAATCCCGCGCTTGGCCGCTAAGTTCGGCACGCTCATCAGCCACTCGCTCACCAGCGGAAAATACTCGGAGATCTCTCGGCCAATGGGCACCCGGCCCAGCATGACGATCACCGCCGCGACCAACAACAGCGCGGCCTCGGGCGTGCGGGCGCGGAAGGTTCGGTAGGCCGCCGAAGCGATAAAAAAAGCCAAGATCGAGAACATAGTCCCAGAACAGGGCAGATGAACGTAATTGAAGAGCCAATTATAGCCCCCAGCTTCGGCCTGGGCGGCAAAGGGGCCGTGCCCATCGTTGTAGATAACGAAGAACATCATCAGCACAAAGCTGGCGATGGCAACGAAGCTGTAGCCCCAACCGACGACGTGCTGGCGGATCCGCTGCCAATGCAGGTTGAGTAGGCTGTAGAGTCCAAGTAGATAAGAAAACGCGAAGACAATACGCACCCAGAGCGCCATTTCTTGTTCAAAACTCTGTGCATTACCGTGCGGTATGTAGTAGATGGCAATGCCTAGCAGGCCAAAGACTAAGGCGACGGCCAGTGGTAAAGTCCGGCTAAAAAATGGCATGGCCCCTCCTCAATAAGGAGTAAAGAAGTGGGTTAGCTGGGGCAGCTCTAAAGCCGCCAAGATTGCGCCCAACACCAAAGCGGCTAAAATAAGGGCCTTGCCGGCGTCCTGGCCCTTGAGGGAGCCGAGCATTCTCGGCTCACCCGATAGATAAGCACTGGCTGCATAGAGCTCTTCGCCGAGCAGGGTATAGTCGCAGGTAGTAATAAAGAACGGCAACTGGGTGAAGGCATCGGTACCAGCGATCTGGATCGCCCCGGTCGTCGAACCTGTCTCGGCCAATAGCAGCGACTCAGCGTAGAAGTACCCCATCATAATGTGAGCTGCCGGGCGATCGCGAACCATGATGCCCTCGACTGCCGCAGCGTAGCTAAACTGCTCGGTACCGGCGATGAAGACATGGTCTGGATTGAAAGCATCGGGCCGTCCCGCCTCGACATACGAGGCTTTCATCGTCTCCTGACTCACAGATAGAACCACCGGGTCTGGGGCCACCACCCGCAGCGCAGTGTCGTATTCGGCCGTGCGCCGCGCAACCCGCCCCAAGATATTGACCGCGGCAATGGTCGATATCGAGTCCATGCCGCGCAGGCCGTGAATGAAAAGCACCGGCTTGCCCATCTCGGTCGCCCGCCCCAATGCCTCGTCGAGTGCCTCCAGCCCGGCGATGCGGCGGATCTTGAGCTCGCGCCGCCGCGCAATGCCAATGTAGCCCATGATAAACCCTGAAAAAACGAGGCACAGCACCAGATTATTGACCTTGGCGCGATTGAAAAAATTGCCTTTGGATTCGGCGTTGACGATCACTTTGCCGCGGATTGCGCCGCCAGCCGACCGCACATCAATGTGGAAGTAATACGTCTTGCCGTCTTCTAACGGCGTCTTGCCGCCCGCGCCGGCGAATTCCTCGACATTGACATAGTGGCGATTCTCCAGATCAGCCCCACGACCAAAGAGTGCCGGTGCCTCGGACATCAAATTCCCCGTTACCGCAACCTCGGCCACGACGCGAAAAGGTCCGCTGGGCGAATCCGCGATGGCGACCTGATACATCGCATTTTCGCTGATCTGACGATCTCGCGGCCAAGTCAGCGTAATGCTGCCCCCGTCGTCATTGGGCGTGTCAAAGGCTTGGACCTCAATCGGCGGTTCAGGCTGTGCCAGCAACTCGCTGAGTTCCCGTTCTTCGATCGGCGGCAGAGGATCTGCCAGCAACGTGCCGATTCCCGGGTTTACCAGCAACGTGTCGATCTCCTGTTTCTCATTTTCCGCCGCGCTCGCCAACGGCCAAGCCAAGACCAATGCAGATAGCCAGTTTTTTGCTCTCATGCCTTTATTCCTCGATCAGCTCCACATTCGCCCGTGGCACTACCGCCTGTTCTCCGTCTTCAAACTCCACGGCCAATACCCGCACCCGCGCCCCGGATTCCACCGCGCACAACTCGGTCGGCAAGTCGCTGACGCGCCCAATCCTCCCAAAATAGGGCATCCGAATCACCCGCAACAAATCGCCCACCTGCAACCCGCCCGCGCCCGGCCGCACCTCTTCTTCCTCTTGATCAGCGACTGCAGGAACGATAATCTCCGGCCGCAAGACGCCAGCGCGGATCTGCGTCGCGCCGGCCATAGACGCATCCATGCCAGCGCACGCTTGCAGAATATCAAAGGTCTTGCGCGCCATGGCGACGCGGCCAAATCCCTCGGTCGCTACCACGGTCAGGCCGATTCGCTCGGTTCCGGTGATGGCCACGCCCAAATCGCGGCCGAGCAGGTCGCGCAAATCGCTGTCGCGCAGGCCGCCGCCGATCAACCCCACGGCACCTGCCTGCCGGGCCTGTTCCACGGTCTCCGCGCTAATCAAGCTGCCGACCACCACAATTTTGCCCGCAACTTCCGGGCCCAGTGACTCGGCTGTAGCGTCTGGGGCATCAACCGCCAAGTGCAGCGCACCCCAGCACTCACCCCCCACGCCGAAAATGCCCTGGATATAGGCACCTCGTGCTGCGACGCGCACGCCCTCCTCGGCAAAGACTTCTTCTACGACCCCATCGACATAAGCCAGCACTTCGACCGGCCTAGGAGCTTGCCGCAGTATCACCTGCCCAGTCACCGGCGAAATGCTCTCGACGGTGCCGCTTACCGGAGATTCAATCGTGGTCTTGAACCAACGAATAAACGGCTTGGTCTCGGCAAGCGGCTCGTCGGCTTCTACTCGGTCGCCCTCCTTTTTGAGCATGTAGCCAGCTAGCTCTTGCGGCGAGATACCCAAGCGGTTTACCAAGTTCAGGGTCGCCACCTCGCCCGGCAGTTCGGTGCGGGCCACGACTTGGGCTCGGCGCACCGCTTGGCCGCGCTCAACGACAACTTCGCCTTTTAGGGGCAACCGCCGCTCTTTGTGCACGACTGCGTGTTGCGTCACGCGCAGTCCAGGGGTATAGGCGTGAGCCATGAGCTACTCGTATAGGTTTAACGCCTGCTGCCAGTCGCTTATCTGACGCCGGCGGTCTTGGTCTGACGCCATCTGGATGGGTCGCCCGCGGCCGTCTAGCACTAGCCCCACGATCCCGCCGCGCACCCGCGCATTTAGGGCTTGCCCCGGGCCGGCACCCACATTCCAACGACGCGCCGGCTGGAGCGAGACTTCGACCTCCTCGCCATCAGCCAAGGGTATCCACTGTAGCTGGCCGATCTGCAACTGGCCGGTTTGACGCCCGCTGGGCAGGTCTATTTCGTACTGGAGGCAAACCTCGCCGTCCTTCCCCTCGCCAACAGGGGCCACACAAGTGCCCAAGTAGATCAGGCAATCGCGCTCGAAAACCTCGGTGGCAGCCCGTTCGTCAACAGTCGAAAGCACCCCTAAGTGGGGCATCATGAAGATGCTATCGACCGCCAAGCGGGTGACGCCTTCGGGCTGGAAGGCATCTATGAGCATAGCGCAACTCTGCTCGCGGCGGGGCGCGTGCGATAGCACGCCGCCGCTGCCGACTAGCATGTCCAGCGCCATCATCTCGACTAAACTCTCGCCGGTGGCACCCTGCTCAAAGACATCGGCCAGCGTGCGCTTGCTCTGCACCCCCTTCAATCCCACCGCCAACGCCCGATGCTGGTCAAAGGCCAAGCGCAGGGCCTCGCGGGCAATGGCTTGCTCAACTTGCAACTCCTGCATGAGCTGCGGGATGGTCGTCGGGCGGATCATCTTGTTCTTGATCCGGTCGCGTAGGTCGGCCTCCTCAATGTCAAAAGGAACCCAGCGCATGATGTGGTCGAGGCCGGCCTCGGCCAGCACGTTGGAGACGCTATAGGACATGCCGAGATTGGCACTGACCGTACGGTTGAACACGTCGTCGAAGACGCTGAACACATCGGTCGTCGCCCCGCCGATATCCACGCCGACGACGTTGATCCCCTGCTGGCGGGCAATGGTCTGCATGATCTCGCCTACCGCCCCGGGCGTCGGCATAATCGGCGCGCTGGTCCAGTCCATCAGCTTGCGGTAGCCAGGAGCTTGCGCCATGACGTGTTCGAGGAAGAGATCGTGAATGACGTGCCGCGCCGGGTCCAGATTTTCCTCTTCGAGCACGGGGCGGATATTCTCAGTAACGGTTAGGGCCATCTTCCCTCCCAGCGCATTTTCAACTTCCTCGCGTGCGTCCTCATTGCCCGCAAAAATAACCGGCAACTTAAAGCCTGCACCAAAGCGGGGCTTGGGATCGGCCGCGCTGATGAATTCGGCCAACTCGACCACATGGCTGACGGTGCCGCCATCCGTGCCGCCCGACAGTAACACCATATCGGGGCGCAATTGGCGGATGCGCTCTATTTTTTCGTGCGGCAAGCGCCCGTCATTGGCAGCGAGCGCGTCCATGACGATCGCTCCAGCACCTAGAGCACAGCGCTGCGCGCTTTCGCCGGTCATCGCCAGCACCACGCCGGCCACCACCATCTGCAACCCGCCGCCAGCACTACTCGTCGAGATGTATATATCGACCCCGACATTGCCGTCTGCCGGCGTGATAATCCGCTCGCCATTGAGGATCTGCCGTCCGGAGAGCTCCTCGACCTCTTGAATGGCGTTGAGCACCCCCCGGGTGACGTCCTCAAAAGGGGCTTCAACCGTGGTTGGGGCCTCGCCGCGAAAGGTCTGGCGATACCCTTCGTCCTTCTTTTCGATCAGGATCGCCTTGGTTGTCGTACTGCCGCAGTCCGTGGCGATAACTACGTTGAGGTCATCCATGCTTTTGGCTTTCGCGCTGGGCAATGGCCTCTGCGAGTAGGTCTATAGATTGGCGTCGCTCCAACATACGCGTAAATCGCTCGTACTCTTCACGCGAAAAAACCAGCGTCGCAAACGGAGCCAAAAAGGTCAGGGCTTGGCTGCCCAAAAAGTTGAGAGGTCGGCAAGCCTCCAACGCCATAGACGCAGCCGCTCCCATGCGGCGACGCACGATAAACTCGGCCAGCCGCTCGGCCAGCACGCGCTCGTCCTCAGACCAACCTGCCTCTGGGTCTTCGAGGGCAAAAGCGTGTCGCCACCGCGCTTTTAAGCTATTGATTTGGAACATGGTATCGGACGAAACGCGCAACTTCTTCGCGGTTTTGCTCAAAGCGCAAAAAAACGCCGCGAAAAGAATCCAGCCGACCCGGGCGGGCGGACGGACGCAAAAAAATGCCGTCCCGATGCTCATCTACTCGACGGAATTCCGCCCAAGAACGGCGCTGTTTAAGGCCGAGATGTTGGCTGCTGACGCCTTCACCGTCGAGCGCATAGTGCGTAGGAAAGAAATAGCGCGACAGCGAAGCGGTCAATGCTCCGAGTGAAAACACCCCGTAAAACCAATGCTCAAAACCGAAAGCTGCGGCCGCTGAGGAAGCGATGATGAGCGCGACTAGCAGTATCGACTTTGCCGGCCGCTCCCGGCGCAGGGGGTGGCTCTCCCAGCGGAGGGCATCTGCGGAGGACACAGACGCGCCCTATTAGTACATCTGCACTTCCTGCGCGACCCACCAGTCTTGCAAGCGGACGCCGGGGGGATACCAAGTGACGCCACTGAAGCGGCGGCTGTAGGCTCGGGCCGTACGCGGCTTCCACAGGAAGGTATAGGGCTGTTCCTCGTGCAGGATTTCTTGGAAGCGCTGGTAGAGTGCGATGCGCCTCTCCATATCGAACTCGCGGCGGTAGTCCTCCAAAATTTGATCGACCTCGGCGTTGATGAAGCTTATCGCGTTGGAGCCGTTTTCTACAGTCTGGGAGGAATGCCAGATCTGGTAACCGTCGGGCGCGAACTGCACATTACCGGTCCAGCCTAGCACCATGGCGTCAAAATCCTTGCCGCGGACCTTTTGCAAAAAAATCGACCAGTCTAACTCGCGCACTTGGCAGTCAATGCCAATATCCTGCAACTCGTATTGCAAAGTTAGGGCGATGTCTTTGCGGGTCTGGTTGCCCGAATTGATCAAAATCTCAAAGCTAAATGGCACTAGCTCCCCGTCGATGGTCTTATCGAGAATGCCGTCCTCGTCGGCGTCCTCCCAGCCAGCTTCCGCCAGCAGATCGAGGGCGCGGTCGGGATCATAGGTGTACGACGCGAGATCGTGGTTGTATTCGGGGCGGAACTTGTGGATCGGCCCCTCCACCGTCTCGGCTAGGCCGAACATGATGTTTTCGACCATGCCCTCGCGGTCGGTCAAATGAGTCATGGCTTGGCGCACCTGCTTGTCGCCAAAAATTAGATGTTTGTTGTTCCAGCCGATGTACATATATCCACCGGCGTAGCTAACGCCTTTGAGGAAACGGCGGCTGAAGTCTTCCGACCAACTCTTTTCCTTAAATTCCAACGGGCGCAGCGCGTGGTAGTCGAGGTTGCCGTTGGTCAACTCGATGAATGCCGCGTCGGTATTGTTGATGATGTTAAAGACGATCTTATCGACAAAGCCAGACGGCAGCAGCCCTTCCACATCCCGACCCCAGTAGTTTTCATTCCGCGTCAGCACAACTTTCTGCTGGGTGACCAAGTCGCGCTCTGGATCTTCAATTATGTACGGCCCCGAGCCTAGTACCTTGCGGTTGAAATTTTGATTGAATTGTTCGGCAAAACGCTCGATTCGCTCTTTGTGCGGCCCTTCCTCCCAAGAACCATCCACCAAACTCTCGACCTCGACCGGATCCAGCAAACCCTCCGGATCGTAAAAATGCTTAGGTAGGATACTGAGTAAACCCAACATCAAATCGTTGCGGAAATAGGGCTTGTCGCACAGGAAGCTAACCTTGTTCGCCCCTACCTGTTGTACCGCTTCGACCGCGGCGTAGTAGTTGCGCAGATGCGGCGCTAGCACTTGGTGATTGTGGATGACCTTCATGCTGAAGACGACGTCCGCCGCCGTCAGCGGCTTGCCGTCTGAGAAGTAAACCCCGTCGCGCAACTCAAACGTATAGGTGAGCTTGTCCGCGGAAATCTCCGGGTAGCCTTTGGCGACCAGCCCTCGCAACGCGTAGGGCGGATCCGAGTCGGCTTCGAGCAGGCTTTCAAATACGTAACTCAAGACCGTGCTGGCACCGGCGTCGTTGGAGGTGTACGGGTTGAGTTTCTCTGGGTCGGACAACAAGTGGCGCACCATCCAGTCGCCATAGGTCGGCTCTTCTCCGCTCTCGTAGCGCAGCGGCACCTTCTCAATACCGTCGAGCACGACGATATCCTTGGTACTCATGAGAATTTCCTGCACTACTTCCCATGATTCCTCTTCAGCAGCGGCATGACCGCCGATGCAGACACCCAACCAAACGGCCACTACGGACATTCTAACTTTCGGCATATTCTCCCCTTTGTACTAACCAGCTAGACCGAACCCATCACACGAAAGTCAACCATCCGTGCCGGTCCTCAACTCCGACGCGGACTACCGCGAAAAAGGCGTCTTGGATCTGCGCGGTGATCGGCCCGCACTTGCCACAGCCGATCTGCACTTGGTCTATGGCGCGAATCGGCGTGATTTCGGCGGCCGTGCCGGTGAAAAACACTTCGTCGGCGATGTAGAGGAACTCGCGCGGAATACCGCGCTGCTCGACCCGCATCCCGAGATCGCGTATCAGGGTAATGGCGGTGTGGCGGGTAATGCCCGGCAGGATGGCAAAACACGACTCGGGCGTGTAGATCGAGCCGTTTTTGATGACAAAGATATTCTCGCCGCTGCCCTCGCTCACCAACCCATCCGTGCCCAAGACAATACCCTCGTCATAGCCGTTGGCATTGGCTTCGATCCGCACGAGCTGCGAGTTGAGGTAGTTGCCGCCGGCCTTGGCCAAGGCGGGAAACGTATTCGGGGCCATGCGGTTCCACGACGAGGTGCAGACCGAAACGCCGTTTTTGAGCGCCGCTTCTCCGAGGTACTCTCCCCACTCCCACACGGCGATCACTACGTCAACCGGACACCCCATCGGATCAACTCCCAAGTTCTCATAACCGCGGAAGACAACCGGGCGAATATAGCAGGCCGCGAGCTGATTGACGCGAATTGTCTCGAGGATGGCATCTTTGATTTCCTCCCGCGTATAGGGAATATCCATGCGGTAGATTTTGGCGGAATCAAATAACCTGTTGACGTGCTCGTCGAGGCGGAACACGGCCGATCCTTTCGCGGTCTTGTAACAGCGAATGCCTTCAAAGACACTCGAACCGTAATGTACTACGTGGGAGAGCACGTGGATTTTGGCGTCGTCCCAATCAACCAATTGGCCATTGAACCAGATTTTATCGCATTTAGGCAGGGGCATGTAGAAAATCTCCTTGGGCAAGTATGCGAGTAATTAAGGTAACACCACGGCGAAACCGTTACCAGTATTAAGCGATTACAACGTTCGCGTATATCTTACATTCAAGCTGTTAAACGTGCCGCTGCGCTGGCGACTGCGGCTGCCGCGCAAGCTGAGCTTGTTGTCGCTGCCGACCGGATTGTAGTTAAAGTTCGCCGCCAGAGTCCGGTGTTTGTTGCGGCGGTTGAGGGAACGCGACTGAGCAAGCGTGGAGTATTCGTAATCCCACTGGCGATCGAGCTTATAGGTGTAGGTTGCGCCGGCCGAGTAGTCAGTACTGGGCGAGTAGGTCATGCCGAATTGAAGAGTGTATCTGGCGTTTTCCTCTTCGACAATCTGGGCACCGTTTTCCAAAATCAAGGTGCCGTCATCGTTGGCCGAATAGTTGTAACGCGCATTGAGCGCAAGGTCGTCGAGTACCTTGCGCCGCAGCGAGTGCGCCATGCTCCAGCCGCGGCGGATATTGCTTTTGCGCGACGACTCGCGGCGATTGACTTGGCGATCAAAATCGTAAATGATGCGCCGCGCGGAGACGCTGAATCGGTGCGAAAAGGACGTGCCCAAGCGCTCGTAATTGGTGCCGATATTGAGCGAAATGTCGCGGTTGCGCGAGTTATCTACAGCGCGGGTGGCGTGCAAGTTCACGCGATGCAAGAAGCTATTTTTGAGATCAACGCTGAGCTTGGCTCCCGAGCGCAGGGTGCCGTCATAGCTGAGGCTCACGCTGTTGTTGAAGGTGTCGCGGTCCTGCTTGCGATCCCCTGGGTTTTCCGAGCGTTTGATCTCGCCAAAGGTCGCCAACCGCAGCGAGTGCCCATCGGCTAGGGGCCAGTTGAGAGAGCCATTGAGAAAAAAATTGCGATTGATCTCGTCGGAGCTTGGATCGCGGCACGTTCCATCCGCCGAGCGCGTGAAGTGGCTATCGCAAATGCTGGTATCGAGCACCCGCACTGCCAGCCGGCGCACGTCGCTGCCTCTGAAGCGGACACTGGTGTTGAGAACCAGCTTCTCGACCAGCTTGCCCGAAAGGGACGCGTCCCAGCTAAAGTTCTCGCCGAGGCGATCCTTGCCAAAGAAGCGGTTGTCTAAGTCCTGGATCGCGTTGGCGGTGTTGGTGTGTTCGTTCTGACTGTACGAGGCGCGGTTTTTTATTTTAAAGCGCCCCAGATCAAACTCCACGTTGGAGGAAAAGCTAGTGCCGCGCGTTTCCGCTAGTTCGGCGCTGACCACTGTGTCGCGCACCACAGCCTCACTGACGGTAGCCTCGCTGATGGCGCGGCGCGAGAGGCCCCTCTGAGAGCGGTTTTCAGACATACTCAGGCCGACGCGCACGTCGCCGGGAAAAGTATAGCTCACATTGCCGCTCAGCCGCTCGCTGCGATCCTTGTTGTGCTCGAGCGTATCATCTGTTTTGCTCAGCGAAATCGAGTTGCTCAGCTTCTTGTCCGCAATCTCAATGTCGGGCGAGACCCGCAGCGAAGCATTGTAGCGGATCCCGGTCTCCTTGATGGTGCTGTCGAGGCTGGCGCGACTAGCGCGGGTGGCCGTGATTAGGCTCGGAGTCAGGTTGGCACTCAGGCTCTTGAATGGACCGCTACTCAACGGCTTAGACCTAAATCCAAAGTTAAAGGACTGGCTGCGCGTCTTCTGCTTGTGCAGCGTTACGTTGCGCGTGCTCATGCTGGCACCGAGGCTGATGGTGGCCTTTGGGCCGAGAATGGGATAGTTGACCGAAGATCGGCCCGAGGCATTGTCCTGCCAACTCTTGCCGGTGCTGCGATCATCGAGGCTAAACCCCATACTGGCCGATGCGTTAATCGTCAGCTTGGAGGTCGAGTCCCCCACCGCCGAGAACCGCACAGGCGTCGAGTAACTCCAGCTAGGAAACGAATGGTTCCAAGAGGTTCGGGAACTGGAGCGGCTGAAGTTGAGCGAGTACTGTGCATCGGCCGCCGTCCATGCGACCAACACAAGCCAACCCGCGTGCCACAAGAACGGCTTCACGGCCTATCCTTTCCCAAATGCGAGCAGGCGTCGCTCAGCCGGATGAATTCCGCTAGCGACAATTCCTCTGGGCGGCGCGTTAGTTCGATCCCCGCCTGCTGGCCCAGTGCTTCTAGCCAAGGCCGCCCGCCCTCGGGATTGAGGCCGAGGAGCGAATTGCGCAGCATCTTGCGCCGCTGGCCAAAGGCTCGGCGCACCAAGCGGTCGAAGCAGTCCACATCCTGTACTGCGTAGCGTGGCTTGGGAGCAAAGCGCAACTCGACTACGGACGAATCCACGGCCGGCACGGGCCGGAAGCAATCGCGTTCCACCTGCAAGCGCATCTCCACTTCGGCGCGCATGGCCACTAGCACCGACAACAAGCTATAATCCTTTGAACCGGGGCTGGCGACCAAGCGCCGAGCTACTTCGCGTTGGACCATGACGATGGCACGACTGATACAATCGGCGTGAGCGAGAAGGTGAAAAATTAGCGGAGCGGTGATGTTGTAGGGAAGATTGCCGACGATCAGCAGGCGGCACCCGCCCGCGTCCCGCAAGACTTCCCCGAGATCGACTTGCAGAATATCTCCTTCAATCAAGCGCAACTTATGCTCATCTTGGCGTGTGCGCAGCAAGGCCACCAAGTCGCGGTCAATTTCCACGGCCACTAGGCGATCCACCCCGGCGAGCAGCACTTCAGTCAACGCGCCTCGGCCCGGGCCAATCTCGACCACCACCTCGCCAGCGGCTGGGCGCACTAGCCCAGCAATGGCCTCTATGACACCCCGGGCGACGAGGAAATGCTGGGCAAAGCGCAACCGCGGTCGGTGGGCGTTTATCACCGTCGCGCCCTCACCAAGCTGGGGTCGGGTGGGGGCATCCGGGCTGTTCCTCCTCGGCGCAAGCCGCGCCACAGGTCGGTCAGCACCAACTGCGGATTGGCATTGTGCCCTAGGGCCTCGGCCACCCGGTCGATTTCCAAGGCGACTCGGGCCGCGTCTATTCTCTCTAGCAGGTTTTCCAAATAAGGACGCCGATCTACTTGGACGACGGACGCGCCTTGGCCGTGCGCCAACAGGAAAAGATCCCGCAGATAGAGGACACAGACTTGCAAAAAACGCTCTAATTGTCCCCGATCCCCCCCCAACTCCGCAAGGACGCTCCAATAGACCTCGTCCCGCTGCTCCGAGCCACCACTGAGAAACGACTCAACTAGCCGCCTCGTTCCGTCAAACGCCCCGGCAGCCACCTCTTTGGCCTGCTGCAACGAGCCAGCCCCCATGCGCACAGCCAGTTCCAAACGCTCTCCAGTCACGCCCTCTTGTTCGAGCTGCGCCCGCAAGGTCGCTGCATCTAAGGGACTCAAAATCATGCGCTGGCAGCGCGAGAGCACGGTGGGCAAAACGCGCTCTGGTGCCGCCGAAACCAGCGCGATGACGGCCCGGGGCGGTGGCTCCTCCAAAAGCTTGAGCAGCGAATTGGCACCTGCCGGGTGCATTCGCTCGGCGGCGAAGATCAGGCCGACCTTGCGCTGGGATTCCGTCGGCGCAAACGCCAACTCTCTTTGCAACTGGCGCAGGTGCTCCACCGCGATATTGGCATTGCCGGGGATAGCTGCACCCGCGTCGTGAACGTACTCCACTATGGACTCGCGCAAGTCCGCCAGCGCAAGCCGCTGCTTGCCTCGGCGAGGAGGTAGTGGCAATGCGGTGTGGAGATCGGGATGTATGAACGAAGCGACCTTGCGACAGCTCGGGCAACGATTGCAGGCGGAAGGACCACTGTCCGTGCACAACAGGGCCTGCGCCCACGCGAGCGCAAAGCGTCGTTTGCCGGTTCCCTCGGCCCCGCAGATGAGAACCGCATGGGGGATGCGGCCCGATTCGAGCCACGCTGCGGCCACGGCCCCAGCCCGATCTCGACGGGCCAGATCACTAAACTCCTCAGAGTGCGAGGTGCCGCCCGTGCTGTCCAAGCCAATCCTTATTTCTGCAACAAGCTCGCTTGGTTGTCCAGAGCAAAAAAGTGGGCTTTGTCGATTTCGACGGCCAACCGTACCGTTTGGTCAACTTGCGGCATGTGTAGCGGATCAACGCGGGCGACAAAAGCGGTCTTGCCGGTGGTCAGATTGAGAAAGACCTCATTGCCCATCGGTTCGACCACTTCGACCTTGGCCGCAATTTCGACGGTCTCGACATTGCGGCCAATAGTATCCGGGTCGTGAATGTCTTCCGGGCGGATGCCCAGCGTCACTTCCTGCCCCACGTAGCTGCCTAGCTGGTCGCCGTGGCCGGCGGGCAGAGAGAGTTGCACATTTCCTTCGTCGAAGACTAGACCGCTGCCATTGGAGGTCAGCGTGCCGCGGATGAAGTTCATGGAGGGGCTGCCGATAAAGCCAGCGACGAATTGGTTGACGGGTTTGTTGTAGAGATGGAGGGGCTTGTCGATCTGCTGAATGAGGCCGTCGCGCATGACCACGATGCGGTCTCCCATGGTCATGGCCTCGACTTGGTCGTGCGTCACGTACACCATGGTGGCCCCTAGGCGGGTGTGCAACTTGCTGATCTCGGTGCGCATCTGCACCCTCAGCTTGGCGTCGAGGTTGGAGAGCGGTTCGTCAAAGAGAAATACCTTGGGCTTGCGGACGATGGCGCGTCCCACTGCCACGCGCTGGCGCTGACCACCCGAAAGCGCCTTAGGCTTGCGCTCTAGCAGGTCTTGGATACCGAGTATATCGGCTGCTTCTTGCACCCGTGTCTCAATCTCGTCTTTGGGATATTTCCGCAGCTTAAGCCCAAAAGCCATGTTTTGATAGACGCTCATGTGCGGATAGAGTGCATAATTCTGAAATACCATGGCGATGTCGCGGTCTTTGGGGGGCACATCGTTGACGATCGTCCCATCTATCGAAATCTCTCCGGCGGTGATTTCCTCAAGCCCGGCGATCATTCGCAGCGTCGTGGACTTGCCGCAGCCCGAGGGGCCGACGAGCACCACGAATTCCTTGTCCTTGATCTCGATATCGGCGTCATCTACCGCCACCACTTCTTTGTCGTACACTTTGCGAACATTCTTCAGAATTACTTCAGCCATCGCGTCCCTCTTCCACTGTTATGGGCTTCGGCTTGTGCTAGAAAAAGTTAGAGTATAATAAATAAATTACAAAATCTCTATGTTGCATTCCATTAAAACGGCGTCGTCCGGGGGATTGCTGTAGTACGCCGCCCGCCGCCCTACGACCCGGAACCCTGCCTTGCAGTAGAACGCCCGCGCGGCCCGATTTGCCGAACGCACTTCGAGCGCACAACAGCTAGCGCCCTGCTCTGCGGCCACGCGCAACATCTGCCCCAACAACTGCCCACCCCGCCCCCGGTTCCGATATGCCGAATCTACCGCGAGATTGGCGAGGTGAAAATCGCGGTCGGCGAAATAACCCATCGCATAGCCGATCAGCTCGCCGTAGTGCAAAAGCCCCAAACACAGGGCATCTCTATCGGCAAGTAGGTAATAAAAATCGGCCTCGCTCCACGGATTGGCGAAAGAGCCTTGCTCAATCTCCATCACGCGATGTAGGTGGATCGGCCCTAACGAAACGAAGCGACTCTCGCCGCTCATGCCCGCGCTAGGGGACGAGCATCGGGCGAGCGCAAGTAATCGGGTTCCACTGAGGCCAGGTCCGCAGTTTGGCCTTTCTCCAGCTTGGATAGCGCCAGCCAGCCAATAGTTCCGGCGTCGGGACGAGCGCAGGACAGGGGGGCAAATTGCGCGGCTGGGTTGCCCGCCAACAGCTCGCGATAGGCCGTGGCCCCGTCCCCGGTGTAAATCGTCGGCTCGTTGACTCGCTCTTGAGCCAACTGTGCTGGCGCGATGGCCCGGGGCGGTACCAGTTCGACCGGAACGCCCGTCGCCGTGTCGTAGAGCGCAGCATAGACCTCGCGCTTGTGCGCGTCGAGGACAGTACAAATAGGCACGTGGGCAAAGGGCAGACGAGCAGCCAGTGCTTCCAGCGTTGGAACAGGCACTAAATCCTTGTCCGCAGCCAAACACAAGCCCTTAGCTGCACTCAACCCGATCCGCAGGCCAGTAAACGACCCCGGCCCAATCGCGACGGCTACGGCCCGTACTTCCCCGACATCCATGTCTGTAGCCTCTAGTGCTGCCTCCATCTCACTGAACAGCCGCTGTGAATGCTGCAATCCTACATCGAAATAACGGTTGACGATGATCCCTGCTGCCGCGCAGAGCGCCACGCTGCCAACCGGGGTGGCCGTATCCAATGCCAGAATCACGCCGCAGCCGCGCACGCTCACAGCAACTCCAATTGCTCGCCGGCGCTTGGCGGTGGCTTGAGGCCAAGGCGCTCCCAAGCTCGCGGCATGGCCACGCGGCCCTTGGGGGTGCGCTTAATAAACCCTTCTTTGATCAAATACGGCTCGACCACTTCCTCGATTGTCTCGGCCTCCTCGCCGATTGTGGCCGCCAGATTGCTCAGGCCGACCGGGCCGCCGTTGAACTTTTCAATAATGGCCCGTAGCAACGTGATATCCATCTTGTCGAGCCCCATCTCATCGACATCTTGGATGATGAGTGCCTTTTGCACCACCTCGGCATCGATTTCGCCTTCTCCTTCTACTTGGGCAAAATCCCGCGCACGGCGCAGCCAGCGCTTGGCAATCCGCGCCGTGCCGCGAGAGCGACGGGCAACTTCCATCGCGCCCGACTCTGAGACCGATAAATTCAGCAGGCGAGCGTCGCGCTTGACGATCGCGGCAAGTTCGGCAACCGAGTAGTAGTCGAGGTGGGCAATAAGCCCAAAGCGCGCGCGCATTGGCGAAGTCAACAAGCCTTGGCGCGTAGTAGCCCCGATTAAGGTAAAAGGCTCCAATGGTACGCTGACCGAGCGGGCCGCCGGACCTTGGTCGATGATGATATCGATTTTGAAGTCCTCCATCGCCGAGTACAGGTATTCTTCGACCACGCGGTTGACGCGGTGAATCTCGTCGATGAAGAGCACGTCACGCGGCTCCATGGTCGTGAGCATACCAGCCAAGTCGCTCGGACGCTCGAGCAATGGCCCTGACGTGGGATAGATTTCAACGCCTAGCTCTTTGGCGATCACGTAGGCAAGCGTCGTCTTGCCCAGACCGGGCGGACCGTATAGCAGCACGTGATCCATGGCTTCGCCACGCTGCCGAGCGGCTTCAATGGCAATGCCAAGCTGCTGCTTGGTCTTCTCCTGGCCGAGCATCTCGGCCAGGGACTGAGGACGTAGCGTATTGTCGAACTGAAGGTCGTCGTCTCCGCCACTAGGATCTATGGGTCGATGGTCCATAGCCACGCCTTCAGCGTTCCTTGAGAGCCAGTTTGATTAGCTGTTGCACACTCAGGTCGGTACCGTGCTTTTCGACGGCCTTGCGGACCGCTTGGCGCGCGGCAGGCGCTGCGTATCCCAACGTCATCAGAGCCTTTGCCGCTTCGTCGGTTGCGCCAGGTTTGGCCTCCGAGGCCGCTTCGCCGGTCGCCGGGGCACTCAAGTGGACCTTGTCCTTTAGGTCGAGCACCAAGCGTTCCGCAGTCTTGCGACCAATGCCCTTGATCGCCGTCAGTTCGGTTACGCGCTCCTCTAAGATGGCCTCCTGCAAATCGCGCAGGGTCATGCCCGACAGCACGGTCAACGCCGAATGAGGGCCAATGCCCGAAACGCCGATCAGCAACTCGAAGACCTCCCGCTCTTTCTCATCGGCGAAGCCGAAAAGCTCCATGCGGTCTTCGCGCACATAGAGATAGGTAGTCAAATGGACCGCCTCGGAAGCTGGGGGCAGTTGGTCGAACGTTATCAGGGATATGGCCAAGCCGTACCCTACGCCCCCGACGTCGACGACGGCATAGGTAGGTGATTTGGATAGGAGTGTGCCGCGCAGGTGTGTTATCACGGATATACCTAACGCCGGACCATGCGGCTGAGCAAGGCCTCTATCTCGGGCTTGCGCTGTCCTCGGCCCTCGCTTAAAACCTGGCCGGACTGCTGGGTGTGGCATAGCGCGATAGCCAAGGCGTCTGATGCATCAAGAGGCTTGGGCCGTTCCTTCAGACCCAAACTGCGGGTTACCATGAATTGTACCTGCTGCTTGGTGGCTTGGCCATTTCCGGTCACTGATTTTTTAACCATCGTCGGCGTATAGTGGGCAATGGGCAAGTCGGCTTTGCGCATGGCGATGATCAGACAACCTCGCGCTTGGCCCAGCTTGGCCGCCGCGGTGGCGTCCTTGCCAAAAAAAGTAGTTTCGATCGCGCCCTCATCTGGGGCGTATTTGCCGATGAGCCGCGTCATCTCATCGAACATGTACACCAGCCGATCCTCAAACGCATCTTCCTTAGGGCGAATACAACCGCAGTCAACATAGCGAGCCTTGCGCTTGCTGTATTCGACGAAGCCGTAGCCCGTGCTCGTGCTGCTAGGATCTACTCCAAGGACAAGCAAAGCGAATCCCTACTAGGCCTGAGCCATGAGTTTTTCGAGCTCGTCTTCGCGGAGATCGAAATTGGAAAAGACCTTCTGTACGTCGTCTAGATCCTCCAATGATTCGAGGAGGCGGATAATTTTCTCGGCCTCTTCGCCTTGTACTTCGAGCATGGTTTCGCGTTTGGGCATCCAAGCCAACGTCGCTTGGGCGAAGGCAATGCCGTTGTCTTCTAGTGCCTTTTTAACCGGCTCCAAGTCGGCAACTGGAGTCGTTACTTCGTGGACTTGGTCGCTATCTTGGATATCCTCACCTCCGGCATCTACAATCGCCAATAGGAGGTCGTCTTCGGAAACATTGGCCTTGTCCACTTCAACGACGCCCTTGTGTTCAAACATCCAAGCTACCGCCCCACTCTCTGCGAGGTTGCCGTTGTATTTAGTAAATATGTGGCGGATTTCCGAAACCGTGCGGTTGCGGTTGTCCGATAGAGTTTCGACGATGATGGCCACCCCACCAGGTCCATAGCCTTCAAAGAGTCCCTCCTCGTATATCGCTCCCGGCTCGTCGCCAGTGCCGCGGCGTATGGCGCGCTCAATGGTTGCCGCGGGCATATTGGCCGCTTTGGCATTCTGGACTGCCATGCGCAGACTTGGATTGGCCCCCTCATCACCTCCGCTGCGGGCCGCCACTGAAATCTCGCGGATCAACTTTGTAAAAATTTTGCCGCGCTTGGCGTCGTTGGCACCTTTTTTGCGCTTGATTGTACTCCATTTGGAGTGGCCAGACATCGGCTGTATCTCCTTACCAATCCCCGCCCGCACTCTCACTACTCAAAGCAGAAGCACCGTTCGGAGAAAATCGACTGTTTTCTATGATAGTATTAAGATAAAAAAACCCGCGCAATCCAAAAGCAAAGGGCCGCCGACCGCTTGGCCGACCGCCCTTCACAACGGGTAAAAGCAAATCGCTCAGGCCGCTTCTTTACCCTTATTTTTTTGCGAGTTCTCGATGACTTTAGCCATGATATCTCCGGGAACTTCCTCGTAGCGGTCGAATCGCTGTGCATGGAATCCCTTGCCCTGCGTCATGGAGCGCAGCAATGTGGCATAACGGTCTATTTCGGCTAAGGGTGCCTCAGCGTGGATGACCTGAAAATGGCCGTCCGCGTCCATGCCGCTGATTCGACCTCGCCGCGACGAGAGGTCTCCCATTACGTCGCCCATAAATTCCTCGGGCACCGTAATCTCTAGCTGGTAAATAGGCTCTAGCAGGACTGGCTTGGCTTTGATGAAGGCATCCTTGAAGGCGTGGGAGCCGGCCAACTTAAAAGAAACTTCATCCGAATCTACCGGGTGGTGCTTACCGTCGTACACAGTAACAGCCACATCAATGACTTGGTAACCGGCTACTGGCCCCTCGCTCAGCGTCTCGACGACCCCCTTTTCCACCGCAGGGATGAAGTTACTTGGGATATTGCCGCCGACGACCTCATTGAGAAACTTAAAACCTTCACCACGCCCTTTAGGGGCAATGCGTATAAACACCTCGCCAAACTGTCCCCGTCCGCCCGACTGCTTCTTGTGCCGATATTGCGCATCAGCGTTGCCGCGGATCGTTTCTCGATAGGGAATCCGCGGCACCTCCATCTCAATCTCCACGCCAAATCGCCCTTTCAGGCGGCTAACGATAGTTTCCAGATGCAACTCTCCTTGGGTCAGCAGGATCGTTTGGCGGACCTCACCGTCGTATTTCATGATGAAGCTCGGATCTTCCTCGTGCAACTGAGCAATCCCCGTGGAGACGCGATCCTCGCCGCCCTGCTCCTTGGCGTGAATAGCCACGCGAATTAGCGGCTCTGGAAATGCAATGCCCGGAAGTTGCAGCGACGCGCCCTTGGCGCAAAGCGTATCGGTCGTATGGGTGTTCTTGAGCTTGACTAAGGCGACGATATCGCCAGCCTCGGCACTTGCGACTTCGGTCCGCTTATTGCCGTTGAGGTGATAAATCTGGCCAATGCGCTCGGCGGTGCGCTTGCTTGAGTTGGCCACTTCGTCGCCGGGCTTGATCGCTCCAGAGAAAAGGCGTAGCAGAGAAAGCTCACCTACGTGCTGCTCGGCCAAGGTCTTGAACACCAAAGCAGCCAAGGGCGCAGTAGCGGTACCTTCAAGCTCAACTTCCTGTTCCTCGCCATCCTGGAATCTGAGTCCTGCCGCTTCGACCGGCGACGGCCCATACTGCACCAAGGCGTCCAGCAGCCGATCAATGCCGACGTTGTTGTAAGCATCTCCAAAAAAGACTGGAAAAATTTCGCGCCCTAACACGGCCTGACGCAAACCAGCAACTATATCTTCTGTGGTCAGTTCGCCCTCGCTGAAATACTTCTCCATCAGCTCTTCGTCGGTCTCGGCGATAGATTCTACCAATTGCTCGCGCAACTCTTCGGCGCGGCTCTGGACCTCGTCAGGTATGTCTCCTTCTGTGGCTTTGCCATCCTGGTATGCATAGGCTCTCATCGCAACCAGATCGACAATCTGGTTGAATCCCTCGCCGGGATTTACCGCCATTTGCAAAGGCACGACTTGGCGTCCAAAACGCTCTTGAAGCATTTCTAAGACCTGATCGGCGTCTGCATCGGCGCGGTCCATCTTATTGATGAATAATACCCGGGGCAAATTGTAATCGGCAGCGAAATTCCAAGTCCGCTCAGTGCCGATCTCTATCCCGGTAACCGAATCGACGACAGTGACCATCGCGTCGGACACGCGCAGTGCCGCCTTGGCCTCGGAGATAAAATCTGCATACCCCGGCGTATCAATTATATTGAGGTGATGATCCTGCCACTGGCCATTCAGCAAAGAGACCTTGAGCGAAATCTGGCGCTCAATCTCGGCCGAATCGTAATCCGATGTCGTCGTCCCGTCATCAATGCGTCCCAAGCGATTCACGACGCCCATGTTGAATAACATGGCCTCAGACAGCGCTGTTTTACCTGCGCCGCTATGGCCACACAGAGAGAAATTCCTCGTTTGTTCGCTCAATTTGACTCCTCCTGAATTAAGAGAAGTGCTTAATTAATTGGCCTACCTTGGCGTTGTCAAGGTATTTTCCATAGACAAAAAAAAGCCCACCCCCAAAGGGATGGGCTTTTGAAAAATCCGGCAGCGTCCTACTCTCCCACTAGGCGACCCCAGCAGTACCATCGGCGCAAGAGGGCTTAACGGCTCTGTTCGGAATGGGAAGAGGTGTTTCCCCTCCGCTATAACCACCGGAAAAATCAAATTCTCTTCAACAACCGAATACAGGCCCACATCAAAAGCAATGCACAACTCCAGTATTGCTGCGATAGTAAATGGTCAAGCCGCACGGCCAATTAGTATTGTTCGGCTTCACGCATTGCTGCGCTTCCACCTGCAACCTATCAACCTCGTAGTCTACGAGGGGCCTTTAGGTAGGTTAACCCTACGGGATATCTAGTTTTGAAGTGGGCTTGACGCTTAGATGCTTTCAGCGTTTATCCCTTCCGAACGTAGCTACCCAGCGGTGCTCCTGGCGGAACAACTGGTAGACCAGAGGTTCGTCCAACCCGGTCCTCTCGTACTAGGGTCAGATCTCCTCAAATATCCTACACCCACGGCGGATAGGGACCGAACTGTCTCACGACGTTCTGAACCCAGCTCGCGTAGCGTTTTAATTGGCGAACAGCCAAACCCTTGGGACCTTCTCCAGCCCCAGGATACGCTGAGCCGACATCGAGGTGCCAAACTGCCCCGTCGCTATGGGCGCTTGGGGGCAATAAGCCTGTTATCCCCGGAGTACCTTTTATCCGTTGAGCTTCGGCGCTTCCACACGCAACCGTCGGATCACTAAGCCCTGCTTTCGCACCTGCTCGACTTGTAGGTCTTGCAGTTAAGCTCCCTGTATGCCTTTACACTCTACGCGCGATTACCGACCGCGCTGAGGGAACCATTGGGCGCCTCCGTTACTCTTTAGGAGGCAACCGCCCCAGTTAAACTACCCACTTGGCACTGTCTCCGGTCCTGATCAAAGGATCAAGGTTAGAACTTTAACAAGGCAAGGGTGGTATTTCAAGGTCGGCTCCACGAAAACTGGCGTTCCCGTTTCATAGCCTCCCACCTATCCTACACGTGCAGTGCCAAAATCCAATACCAAGCTGTAGTAAAGGTTCACGGGGTCTTTCTGTCCTGCCGCGGGTATCCGGCATCTTCACCGGAACTACAATTTCACCGAGTCCCTCGTTGAGACAGTGGCCAAGTCGTTACACGATTCGTGCAGGTCGGTTTTTAGCCGACGAGGAATTTCGCTACCTTAGGATCGTTATAGTTACGACCGCCGTTTACTGGAGCTTCGATTCAAAGCTTCGCTCCCGAAGGAGCTAACTAATCCTCTTAACTTACCAGCACCGGGCACGTGTCAGTCCCTATACATAGCCTTGCGGCTTAGCAGAGACCTGTGTTTTTGGTAAACAGTCGCCCAGCCCGTTTCTCTGCGGCCCCTTTGGGCTCCACCCGCGAGGGGCTTCACCTACTGAGGGCATCCCATCTTCCGAAGTTACGGGATCATTTTGCCGAATTCCTTAACGAGGGTTCACTCGCGCACCTTTGGATACTCTCCTCATCTACCTGTGTTGGTTTGCGGTACGGGCACCTACAGAACTCACATAGAGGTTTTTCTAGGCAGCATGATTAGGGTCAGTTTATGCCGTTAGACGGCTCCCCATCGCTTCTCGGGGTTAGCGGCCATCCGGATTTACCTAGTTGGCCCCCCTACGAGCTTAGACCAGCATTTCCAGTCGCTGGCTGACCTTTCACTTCTGCGTCACCCCATAGCTCGAACGCTCTGTAAGTGGTACAGGAATATTTAGCCTGTTTTCCATCGCCTACGCCTTTCGGCCTCAGCTTAGGTCCCGACTAACCCCAGGAGGACGAGCCTAGCCCAGGAAACCTTAGATTTTCGGTGAGCGGGATTCTCACCCGCTTTATCGCTACTCATGCCGACATAATCACTTCCATCTCGTCCAGCGAACCTTGCGGTTCACCTTCGGCCTACTATGGAACGCTCCCCTACCAATCCGCACTTCGCGAACGAAGTGCGAAGTCCGCAGCTTCGGTGGTAAGCTTAGCCCCGGTACATTGTCGGCGCGAGATCACTTGACTAGTGAACTATTACGTACTCTTTAAATGGTGGCTGTTTCTAAGCCAACATCCTAGCTGTCTCAGCAATCTCACATCCTTTTGATCACTTAGCTTACACTTAGGGACCTTAGCTGGCGATCTGGGTTGTTTCCCTCTCGCGTACGGAGTTTATCCCTCGCACGCTGACTCCCTTGCAACAAGTCAATGGCATTCGGAGTTTGGTTCGGTTTGGTAAGCGGGTAAGCCCCCTAGCCGATCCAGTGCTCTACCTCCACGACTCTTTTACAAGAGGCTAGCCCTAAAGCTATTTCGGGGAGAACCAGCTATCTCCAGGTTTGATTGGCCTTTCACCCCTACCCACAGCTCATCCGAGAACTTTTCAACGTTCGGCGGTTCGGACCTCCACGAGATTTTACTCCCGTTTCATCCTGGCCATGGGTAGATCACCTGGCTTCGGGTCTACTGCATGCAACTGAACGCCCTATTCAGACTCGCTTTCGCTACGGCTCCTTCACTGAGTGAATTAACCTTGCTGCATACAAGTAACTCGTCGGCTCATTATGCAAAAGGCACGCCGTCAGGGGACAAGCCCCCTCCGACTGCTTGTAAGCGTACGGTTTCAGGTACTATTTCACTCTCCTTCTCGGAGTACTTTTCACCTTTCCCTCACCGGTACTAGTGCGCTATCGGTCACGAGAGAGTATTTAGCCTTGGAGAGTGGTCTCCCCAGCTTCCCACAGGGTTTCCCGTGCCCCGTGGTACTCGGGAACGTCATAGGGAAGTCGACTACCATTTCGCCTACAGGACTATCACCTTCTGTGGTAGAACTTTCCAGAACACTTCGACTATGGTGTCGATTGGTAACTTCCCGACAAGTCAGCACCCTTGTCGAATGACGCCCCACAACCCCACCTGTACAACGCGTGTAGGCTTTAACATACAGGCAGTTTGGGCTGTTCCCCGTTCGTTCGCCACTACTAGGGGAATCGCGGTTGCTTTCTATTCCTAGGGGTACTTAGATGGTTCAGTTCCCCCCGTTTGCTCCACTCGGACTATGTGTTCATCCGAGGGTAGTGCAGCATGACCTGCACTAGGTTGCCCCATTCGGAAATCCCCGGATCAAAAGTTATTTGCACCTCCCCGAGGCTTATCGCAGCTTATCACGTCCTTCATCGCCTTCTCGTGCCAAGGCATCCACCGTACGCCCTTTGTAGCTTGACCAAAAATCACTGTCACAACACTACTAGAGGTAATGCATCGCGGTGTCTCGAGTAGTAAGCACATAACGCGCTTCCACTCGGTAAACCTTAGATTATTACTGATGTGAACCTGTATTCGATTGTCAAAGAGCAAAAGCCTGAATGGTGGGGGTAGGTGGAATTGAACCACCGACCTCACGCTTATCAGGCGTGCGCTCTAACCACCTGAGCTATACCCCCGAAAATCGAATAACGCACATGAGGACAGGTCAAAGAGTAAAAACATTGACCTAGGCAGATAATGTCAGGAGTCTAAAACTCCCAATAATCCCCTTAGAAAGGAGGTGATCCAGCCGCACCTTCCGGTACGGCTACCTTGTTACGA